>CBINBC010000022.1:0-75727 GCA_966248825.1 uncultured Fluviicola sp. | reverse complement strand
TGGATTTGATCAATGTGGTACCGAATCCATACTATGCATTCTCAGAGTATGAGCGGAATAAAGTGGACAAGCGCGTCAAGTTCGTGAATCTGCCGGAAGTATGCACGATTACGATTTATACCATGTCGGGGAAAATGGTTAACCAGTTCAAGAAAGACAATGATATGACCTTTATGGACTGGACCTTGTCAAACCAGGCTGGAATTCCTGTTGCTTCCGGGGTGTACCTGGTTCATGTTGATGTTCCGGGAGTAGGAGAGCGGGTGCTGAAGTCATTTGTGGCAATGAGGCAATTGGATATTGAAGGATTTTAAGAAATGCAGATTTAATAGATATGTTTACTTCGATTGTCTATAAAAGCTACAATTTCTATCGATTTTTCAACGATGCGATAAACCAACGATGTTTGTTTGGAAACGGTACACTTACGTAAATTCTTATAGCGAATCTCGGGGCATAATTCCAAATTGGAAGATAGGTAATTGGAAGATAGGTTCTTTATTACACGTTTTGTGTCTTTTTCAAAACCCTCAACCTCTTTGATAGTCCATTTTTCGAGAATGAAAAGTAATGCCTCTACGTAGGATTCTTTAGCTTTTGGCGACCAATAAATCTGGTATTTTACCTTCATGCTCTTCCGAGAAGCTTATCGATCTCCGACATTACTTGCTCATGAGGAATGGATTCACCCTTGTCAGCTTGTTGAATTCCCAGTTCAATAGAAGCCTTATCTTTATCTGATAAGGAGTTGTACCAATTCTCTTCCTGATTTGAGGTTGCTTTTGAAAGCAAGGTATATACAGCTTCCAATACAGAGTTGTCTGAAACCCCATCAATTAATTGATGCAAGCTTAATTTTAAGTCTACCGAACTCATAATTTCAAAGTTAAGAAAAAACAGAGAGCTTTTTGATAAAAATTCCCTGGAAAACGAAGTAAGCTTTTTAGTACTAACTAATTAAGACTCCAGGAATACGAGTAAGAACATCAATCCGATGATCAACAGGAGTAAAAAGAGTTTCGGATCTTTATACAGCGGACGCTTGGGGCGTTTTGCCAAACGCTCGTATTTATGAGAAAGCGAGGCAAAATCCTTGTAACGTACCAGTTGTTCCTTGGTAGGTTCTTGTGATTTCTCGTTCGATATTCTTTGAAATTTTCTCATGATTCGCGTTTCCAATTTGTATTGATCTTTTCCAGTAAGCGATAAATCCTCATTTTCGCATTTGCTTCACTGATTTGGTAGATATCAGCAATTTCTTTGAAACTAAGCTCCTGGAAAAATCGTAATTCGATTAAATCTGCCTGAGTTTCATCTAAGTTATTGATAATTTCGATCAGCTGGTCCAAATCTGCCTGTTGAATCGAATTTTCACCGCTTTCTTCCAAAATAGAATAGAGCTGCCGGTCTGTTATCTCTACGGAATAGTTCTTCTTTTCAGCCCGGAAAAACATATTTACCTCGTTTTGAGCGATCCGGTAAAGCCACGCACTGAAGGGAAGTCCGCGGTCTTCGTATTTGCCGATGTTTGCCATGGCTTTCATAAAACACTGCTGTACCAAATCTCCGGCAGCTTCTTCGTTTCCTCCCAGTCTTTTGAAAATGAAACGAAAGATCTGTTCGAAATAGCGTTCATACAATGGTCCAAAATGCCGATGGTCCTTTTGAGCAAGCTCAATTTGCCGGGATTCATCCAATACAGTATGTGTCTTTTTCTTAAACAAAGTCGTGGGTTTTCAGAGGTAATGCCCGGTTTTGGAAAAGTAACAAACTTATTTATTAATTATCAATTATTAATTATCAAGAGGGAAAGCTCCTTGATAATTGAAACACTCATAATTGATAATTAATCCAGGTATTTACTCGCCTCGCGCAAAGCCAGTCCCTTGATCGGATTATTCCCTAGTATTCGTGTTACTTCTTCCGGGTTGTATTTAGAAAGCTGTCTTAAAGACCAACCGATGGCTTTTTGAATGAAAAATTCTTTGTTGCTGTTCATCTGCCGGATGAGGTCTTCCAGGTAAACCGAATCAACCTTGTCTTTGTACTTCAATTGGTAAATCAGGCAAGAGCGCTGTAACCAGAAAGATTCATGATAACGCCATTTTTCAAAAGTTTCCCGTGCTTTTTCCGGAAAAAGTATGGCCCATTTCCCTAAATAATTAGAGGCAATGGAATCAACGCTGTCCCACCAGGATTTGTTGTTGAGCAACCATTCCAATTCCAGGACATCTTCTTCCGAATAGAACTTCTTAGGCATGGAATTCAAAAGGTCAATGGCGGTATGTTGGTAATCGCGCTCTTCTTTTTCCCAAAGAGCGCGAATGATTAACCATCTTTCCCGATAGCTGTCGGAATTTTTATCTTCAATTGTTTTGAGCGAATCAATCCAGCTTTTCTGAGCGTTTCTCCGAATCTCGGTTTTCATCCCGATGAATGGAAACTGATCCCTTAAATAAGCACTGGCAGTCTGAGCACGCTTTGCATTCCTGAAAGGTTCAAAAAGTTCTTCCAGCTGGAGGATTGTCTCTTCTATCATTGCTTAGAACTGGTAAAACTGGAAAACCGGTTTCAGATCAGTTGCGTTATTGATAGTCGTATTCATATCTCGTAACAACCCGTCTTTCAGGCTGTACACCAGCGCATGGATTTCCAGCGGATTCCCTTGCTGCCATTCTTCCTGGATAAAAGAAATTTTTGCCATATTCACGGACTGCTGGATTGCATTCAATTCTACCAAACGGTCTGTTCTTTCTTCCTGGTCGGAAATTGCTTCTAATTCCGCCTGGTTCTTTAAGTAAACATTTTTGATGCTTACCAGCCAGTTGTCAAGAAACCCGAAGCTGTTATTGCTCATAGCTGCAGCAACACCGCCGCAACCGTAATGGCCTACGATCATAATGTGTCTTACTTTCAGGTATTTTACAGCATAGTAAACAACGCTCAACAGGTTCATATCGGAGTTAATTACCTGGTTTGCAATGTTTCGCTGAACGAAAATACTTCCCGGAGGCAGGTTCACAATCTCATTTGCCGGAACACGGCTATCGGAACAACCGATCCATAAATATTCCGGTTTTTGGCCTTTTGATAAGTTGTCAAAAAAAGCAGGGTCTTTTGCTAATGTATCTTCTACCCATTTCCTGTTTCCTTCAAAGATGTCTTTCATATTGTTTCTATTGGTGTTAATATTTCAATTTCAATGTTTTTGTCTTTCGCCCTTATTTTGAAATCTTCGATTGATTCGATGATATCATGAGCGAGGTGTTTTACATTCCGCTGGTCAATCGTAACTTTTACGTTATCCGGGATGTTGGTTAAAGTTTTTAATAGTGATGCCTTGTTTAGGAAGGTCATATGTTCCGTTAATCGAATGGTGTAATTTTTTCCATCTTTTTCCAAATAATGAGACAATTTAAAATTATGGTATAAAATTACGAGGAATGAAACAATTAAACCACATAAAACGCCCACTAATAAGTTCGTGAAAATGATACATCCGATTGTGACGATAAACGGGATGAATTGCAGCCATCCCTGCTTGTAAACGGTTTTAAAAATAGCCGGTTTTGCCAGCTTAAATCCAACCTGGATCAGAATCGCAGCCAGTGAAGCGTAGGGGATATATCCGAAAATTCCCGGAATTAAAAGAACCGATAAGACTATGAACGAACCATGTGCAATGGTTGATAGTTTACTTGTTCCTCCGGAGTTTACATTTGCTGAAGTGCGAACTACTACCTGTGTTACCGGCAAACCTCCGATTGATCCCGAAAGGACATTTCCTACACCCTGAGCAATTAATTCCCTGTTAACCGGAGTGATCCTTTTTTTAGGGTCCAGTTTATCCGAAGCATCGACACTTAATAGAGATTCGAGGCTTGCTACCACAGCTATCGTAAATGCAACTATATAAACCTTCATGTCTGCAAGGTGGGTGAAATCCGGGAAAGTAAAGAATTCCTTGATAGGTTTTCCGGCGATTCCGAGATCGACCCGGTGCTGTGCTTCGATTGCCCAGCTGCTTCCCTGAAGGAAAAAGGTAGTAACGATTCCTATAAGTACCACAACCAATGGTCCGGGTACAAATTTAAGGAACGTCCGTTGGATGATTTTCTTATCCCAAAGCACCAGCAACAGAATGGATACGGCACAAATAATCACAGCGGCCGGGGTTACATAGCCTAAACTATGGTAGAGTTCCGAAAACGTGTTCTCACCATCTGCCTGTAAGAAGGATTCATCGCCCTCATAGTCTTTATCATAACCCAGTGCGTGCGGCCATTGTTTAAAAATGATCTGCAAACCGATTGCCACCAGCATTCCTTTTACCACCACATTCGGGAAGTAGTAAGAAAGATAGCCGGCTTTAACGATCCCGAAGATTATTTGCATCACTCCGGCGATAACTACCGCACTGAGGAATATTGAAAAGGAACCAAGGTCGAGTATGGCCGGGGCCACAATTGTTACCAACCCGGCAGCCGGACCCGACACCCCGATAGATGAGCCGGAAATAGCGCCAACTACAAGTCCGCCCATGATCCCGGCGATTAATCCGGCAAACGGATTGGCACCGGAGGCCAATGCAATACCCAAACAAAGTGGTACCGCAACTAAAAATACGACCACACCAGCAGGAACATCCTGCTTCCAGGTCTTGAATAAATTTTTCATGAAAAATGGATAATGAATAAACTAATGTATTACGTTAGCTAAATGATTATCCGATTTCGGGAGGGTTATCCAAAGGGGCTTTTTCCGAACTGATGGTTTTGTCCTTCAGCAAAGAAAAAGAGCTTTTCTGCAATAGGTTAAAATCGATTTCAAAACTTGAAAGAGAAGTGTGTTCTGCCAGATGAAGTTCTTCTTCCAGGAGATTAATTCCACGTTTGCTGCTTCCGTTATTGTTCTCATCTGTGTCCGAATCACGTTCTTCACTGTCATCATCTTCTTCGGAAGCCAGGCTGACAGACTGCTTTTCCTCCATAAAAGTCCAGATGAGATTTCCCACCAAGTTACTGCTTAGCGACAAAAAACAAATAAGAGAAAATAAACGCAATCTTTTATACACAGTGTAAATATACTTACTTAAAAAAGCATCTGCCAAAGCTTCCCGGTTTTTTTTGTTAAAAAACACTTGCAACATAAATGCTATGCACTTTTGTTTAATTACTGTCTTTCAACTAATTTAGCCGAAAAATACTTGAATTGTTGAATGGGGTTTTATTCCTTCAACCAATTGATAACTAGCAGTTGCAAATTATAAGAGTACGAACTTTCTACCGAAAAGTAATCCGTTTCCGGGGTTAAGCATTGGTCCAAAAGAGTAGGCATGACAAAAGCAGATTTGCGTCAAAAATATAAAGAGCTGAGGCTTCAACTTTCTCCTGGCGAGATAGAAAGGCTTTCCGAAACAATTGTTGAGCAAACGTTGACTCATTTTCAGCTTTCTGAAAAAATGATTTCGTTGTTTCTTCCGATTGAAAGACAGCGGGAAGTAAACACTTACCTGCTTCTTGAAAGAGCACTGGGAATCGGGGCTTCCGTAGCCATTCCGAAAACCAATTTCGAAAGTATGGAAATGCGTCATTACCTGTTCGAATCCACAGACCAGCTGGAGGTGAACCGGAAAGGAATTCCCGAGCCCAGGAAAGGAAAGGTTATTGCTGCAGACCGGTTCGATATTGTATTTGTTCCGCTTTTGGCAGCAGATATAAAAGGAAACCGGGTTGGTTATGGCAAGGGGTTTTACGATCGTTTCCTGCGAAAATGCGCTCCGAATTGCGTTTTTATCGGACTGCATTACTTTGATCCGGAAGCAAAAATAGAAGACGTACTTCCCACAGATATCCGCCTGAATGCCCTGGTAACGCCTAATAAGGTAATTCGGTTCGATTGAAATTACACGTCGTTATTGGTAATTGATTGGCATTGAGTTGAATTATTCGCTTTTTTGGTAACAAATTTGTTAGTGATTGCGTTTAATTTGATCGTGAAATACTGCATCCTCATTTTGCTGCTTCTTTTTTCGTTTTCGTTTTCGAAACTCGACCAGCCTTCCTATCGGATCGTTTTTGGCGCGCGTATTTCTACCGGAGCGAATTCAAGTGTTGTTAGCTTTGTAGCTATGAGGTATTCCAATGACGGCATTCTACGTGCAAAAAGAGTTTTCACCAGCAAGGATGAATTCATCAAAGTCTTAAGCGGATATTGGCCCAGCCCTTTCAATCCGGGGAAAATCGATTATTTCAGGGAAAATAAGATCGTCGGCGGGGTTTTTGTCAATGATACTATCAAGGCAGAGATAGGTTACTGTCCTGCATTGGACAGCTTATGGAAGATCCGTTTTTCGGACTGGCCTTATCATGGGAAGAATGAAGCCGGATGGAGTCTTGGACGTATAAGGCCGGGTTTGAAACAGGAAGAATACCTGGCGAAACGTTACAACATTAAACAACTGGATTTCGATTATATCGTGGATACCTGTTTTTGGAAATTACTTTACGATGTGACGGACTCTACATGGATTGAAAACTACAAATTCATTCAATAAAGAATTGCATAAAACAGTAGGGGCGGAAAATTTTCCGCCCCTACTGTTTTTCTATTTTAGAAAGATTATCCCTGTCTCAATTCTTTCAGTGAATTAAAGAATACGATTCCGTATCCTACAGTGAGCATCAGATGGAAAGGCACCATTCCCAAATCTCCGTAGATGGCTCTGTTTACAACGGTAAACCCGAAAACGCACATCAGGATTCCTTCTCCGATCGTGATCAAAGAAATGTTCTTCTTGTCGTATTTGTTCCCTTTGAATTGTTTTTTGTTACTTACGTTGAACTTAGGAGTTCGTACGAATGAACTCTTGATTCCCATGAATCCTTCCAGAACAGCAATCGTATTTGCCAGTGAAAGTCCCAATGATACAGTTAGGAACAAGAAGAACCGCCCTAAGAATCGGAAGAATGAGGTGAATTTATTGTCTGTTTTGTCGCGGTAAGCCAGCCAGTAATAATACATCAGGAAAACCGTGCTCAAGATGAATACAGAACCGTACTGGATGACGTAGTTCAAATCGGAGAAGCTGTCCTTAATCTGCAATACAACCAAGCTCAATAACGACATGATCAAAATGAACATGAACACCGATGAATTGAATAAATGCGCCATTCCGTGAACACGATCGGAGAGTCTTACGTTCTTGAAAGTAAGGATCGTTTTCCACATTTTCACGAAGCATTCCGCTCCACCTTTCATCCAGCGGTGCTGTTGAGCTTTCAATGCGGACATGGTAATCGGTAATTCAGCCGGAGCAACTACATCTTCCAAATATTTGAATTTCCATCCACGTAATTGTGCACGGTAACTCAAATCCAAATCTTCTGTCAGGGTATCATGCTCCCAGCCACCTGCACTTTCAATACACTTTTTGCGCCAAATACCACCGGTACCGTTAAAGTTGATGAAATGTCCTGCGGCATTCCGACCTCCCTGCTCTGCAGCAAAGTGCCCATTCAAACCGAATGCCTGTAATTCTGTTAGTAAGGAATAATTTTTATTTAAATGTCCCCAGCGTGTCTGAACCACTCCGATATTGTCGTCTGTCTCAAAATACGGCATGGTACGCTGTAACCAATCGCTTTCCGGTACGAAATCCGCATCAAAGATCGCTATAAACTCACCCTGTACTTTATTCATAGCAGAATCCAACGCTCCTGCTTTGTACCCTGTTCGGTCTACCCGGTGAATGTGCTCGATACGAACACCGCGAGCAGCCACTTCAGCTACTTTTTTGGCAATCAGGTCTTTGGTCTCATCTGTTGAATCGTCCAGTACCTGGATATCGAATTTGTCTCTCGGGTAATCAAATGCTGCTGCAGCCTCAATAATTCTGTCCGCAACATACATTTCGTTGTACATCGGTAATTGAACCGTAACGGTTAAAGCAGTATCGGGGTTATAAACAGGCTTGACTTCCTGTGATTTGCGTTTTTTGCTTCTGGCGTATGCGATAGATAAGGAAAGTTGTAGTAAAGAGTAGATGAATACTAAAACCAAACAACCGCCATAGATCACTAAAACTGCTTTAGCGGTGAAATGTGACCAGTAGTTTTCTTTCCCGTTCCAGGTTCCCCAGTCGAACATCCAGGTAACTTTCGTAGAAGTTTTGAATGGGTTTTTCCGGTCCATTTTGTATTCACTGGTATGATCATCGTCAATTTTGATCGTGAATACTTCTTGTTTGTATTTTTTGTTGGAAACAGATAGTTCAAAAACAGTTGTGTCTGTATTTGGTAACAGTTCAACGGCTTTGAATAAGAATTTACCATCCTCATCCGTAACGGATTGATAGGTTTTACCTGTTTTTTTGTTAACCAATTGGACCGGAACTTCTTCGGAAGGACCTTTCGTTCTGTAATCCTGGTAATATCCGGATACGTCCCGTTTGATTTGCCCAAAGGCAGAAAGCGTGAATATCGCGCAAAATAAAACAAGTAAAGACCTTGTCATAGATTCTCTTTGTTAATTGTTCAACCACTAATGCTAATGCAGTAGATTTTTTAGCGCACAAAGATAGTTTTTATTCCATTGAACCAACGTTTTTTTTTATACACGTAAGGGCGCGATAGATCGCGCCCTTACGTGTCTGTTTTTATAGGAATATTATTGAATCACCTTCAGTTCTTTTCCAACTTTGATGAATGCTGCAATAGCTTTATCCAGATCAGCAATACTGTGAGCTGCTGAAATTTGTGTACGTATGCGTGCTGCTCCTTTTGCAACTACCGGATAGAAGAACCCGATTGCGTAAACACCTTCCTGTAATAATTTATCTGCAAATTGCTGAGACAATGCGGCGTCATATAACATGATCGGAACGATCGGTGAGTCTCCCGGCTTGATATCGAATCCTGCAGCGATGATTTTTTCCTTAAAGTATTTCGTGTTCGATTCTAATTTATCGCGTAGCTCTGTTGTTGAACTTAAAATATCAAATACCGCGTTGGAAGCTCCTACGATAGAAGGTGCCAGTGAGTTGGAGAATAAATAAGGTCTTGAACGCTGGCGAAGCATTTCAATGATCTCTTTTTTTCCGGTTGTGTAACCACCCATTGCACCACCAAGGGCTTTACCCAAAGTTCCGGTGATGATGTCTACACGATCCTGGCAATTGTGGTATTCCGGAACACCACGGCCCGTTTTTCCGATAAATCCTGCACTGTGGCATTCGTCTGTCATGACCAAAGCATCGTATTTATCAGCCAGATCACAAATCTCATTCATTTTGGCAATGTCGCCGTCCATAGAGAAAACGCCGTCTGTTACGATAATTCGATGGCGCTGCGCCTGTGCTTTTTTCAACTGCTCTTCCAAATCGGCCATGTCAGAGTGCTTGTAGCGGTAACGCTGTGCTTTGCATAAACGAATTCCGTCAATGATAGAAGCGTGGTTCAACTCATCTGAAATGATGGCGTCTTCTTCTCCGAATAAAGGTTCGAAAACTCCGCCGTTTGCGTCAAAAGCAGCAGCATACAAAATGGTGTCTTCCGTACCGTAGAACTTTGCGATTTTTGCCTCCAGTTCTTTATGAATATCCTGTGTTCCACAGATAAAACGAACAGATGACATCCCGAATCCATGTGTATCCAAAGCGTCTTTTGCAGCCTGGATAACGGAAGGATGAGAGGAAAGTCCAAGATAATTGTTTGCACACATGATGACTACTTCGTCACCCGAACTTACATGTACTTTTGCTCCCTGTGGAGAAGTAATGATGCGTTCTTTCTTAAATATTCCACCTTCCTTAATTGCATTCAACTCTTCGGAAAGGTAATCTTTCATTTTTCCGTACATGGCTTTTATTTATGTTTTCGCAAATATAGTTGAAAGTGGGTTAAGAAATTGGAGAAACGTATGTCAATGTGGTGGAAATTATCAATGAAAGAATGATCAATTATCAAGATTAGAATTTGTTTGCATCTTGATAATTATTCCATTGATAATTTATAATTGATTAATCGATCCATACCTTCGCGCCTTCCGAGCAGTTTGTGCAAATCTCAATAGAGTTGCGGTCCTGCAGCACCGAGTTCCGAAACGAACGGTAAGCCTCACTTTTCCAGATGCTTTCAAATGATTGTTCCTGCAGGCTTCCCAAAGTATGATGGGCATCTTTATCGAAACAACAGGGAACCACTCGCCCGTCCCAGGTCAAAACGCTCGATGACCACATGCGCCAGCAGCTGTTTCCGCCTTTGTACTTAAAACGGTAAGTTCCGTCTTTCTGCTTTACATAGCGCGAATAAGCTTCGTTGTCGGGAATCAATTCGTTTCCGTATTGGTAATCGTAAACCTGGGCGGTTTTAAAACGCACTTCGTCAATTCCGATCGCTGTTGCTAATTCCTGTACTTCTGTAATTTGGTGTTCGTTGGCTTTTACAACCAGGAATTGAAAGATCAGATGCGGCGTGGAACTTTGTGCTTCTTTTTTGGCTTTAACCAAAGCTTTGGAGCCGGCAATGACTTTATCCAGTTTCCCGTGTATGCGATAGGATTCGTAAGTTTCCTGCGTCAATCCGTCAATGGAAATGATTAAACGATCCAAGCCCGATGCTACAATTTCTTTTGCTTTTTTCTCATCAATGAAATGTGCATTGGTAGAAGTTGCCGTATAGATCTTTTTGCGCTTTGCTTCTTTAATTAGTTCTAAGAATTGCGGATGAAGGAAAGGTTCTCCCTGGAAATAGTAATTGATGTAGAAAACGGAGCCGGAAACCTGTGAAAGCCAGTTTTGGTGCTGGTAAAGATCTATTTTCCCCGTTGGCCGGCTGAATGCTTTCAAACCACTGGGACAAGCCGGACACCCCAGGTTGCAGGCAGTTGTTGGTTCGATGCTTAATGCAAAAGGCTTTCCCCAATTTTTTTGGATTTTGAACAAACGGGCCATTCCGTATGAAAAACGAAGCATAACAATGTTCCAAACACGCTGAATGTTAATGTGTTTGATAATATTTCGCTGATCTCTAAAAGTGCTCATCCTTCTTTACGAAATTACGGAAGTCCGGTGAAACTTCTTGTTTTTTTTGAATGACTGTAACTTTTTTTGACTTAGTTTGTCTTACCGATAAGACAATTACTATCATGAAATATATTTTACTAGGCTTATTTACTTCTATTTTATCGCATTCATTTTTCGCACAGCAAATCCAGATCCGGGAAGAGGTTTCGCATACTTCTATTCCGTTTGTTAAAGTTTACCCGGAAGTTGGAAAGCCTTTTTTGGCCGATTTGGACGGAAGATTTACGAATCCGGAAGGAAACAAACGGGTAACGTTGAAAATGACCAGTTTTCGAGACACGACGATTACCATTACCGGGGATATGATCGTATACATGACCGAACAGGCCAGTGAAATCGAGGAAGTAACCATTTTGCCGGGGGTGAATCCCGCGGAACGCATCATGGAATTGGCGATTGAGAACCGGAAGAAAAACCATCCCAAATCCGATGTTGCTTTTAAATACGATAGTTATAGCAAATTTGTGGTTACGATCAACCAGGATGCCTTGGCACAAATTTCTGATACTACTGCAGATACGAACTTATTGGATCTTCGAAAATTCTTTGACCAGCAGCACATTTTCTTATTGGAAAGTACTTCAACCAAATACTTTAAACCGCCATTTAAAGAAAAGGAGGTTATCAGTGCCTACCGCGTTTCCGGTTTTACGGATCCAATGTTCTCCACTTTTGCAAATGAATTGCAGTCATTCAATTTTTACGATAACCAATTCGATATTCTTGGACGTTCTTACCTGAATCCGCTTGCCTTGGGATCGATCCGCCGGTATTTGTTTATCCTGGAAGATACCACCATCACTGCTCCGGGAGATACTACTTATACCATCCGTTTTCAGCCTAGAAGAGATAAGAATTTCGAAGGGATGAAAGGAAGACTTTACATCAATACAAGAGGATTTGCGGTTGAGAAAGTGGATGCCGAACCTGCAGAAGATAAAGGAGGGATTAATCCTAGGATTATACAAGAGTATACATTGCTGGACGGAAAGAAATGGTTCCCCTATAAATTGTCTACCGAAATAAAGGTTCCGGCTTTAACCATTAATTCAAAACTGAAGGATGGTTACCTCGTCGGGAAAGGGAATACGTATATTGACAAAGTGGTACTTGATGCCGATCTGAAAGATCAGCGTTTCAATGCGGTATTTGTGGAAACAGCCCGTGATGCAAATAAGAAGGACAGTACCCATTGGGATGAAAAACGAAAATACGATCTGGACAGTAAAGATTTGAGAACCTACGAGGTGATCGACAGTGTTTCGCAGGAAGAAAACCTGGAAGGAAAACTCAAAACCCTTCAATCCTTAATGCAGGGTAAAATTCCATTGGGGTATTTGCAGGCCGATATTCTAAGATTGGTGAACTTCAGGGATTACGAAGGTTTCCGTTTGGGAATCGGGCTTGAAACGAGTGATAAGCTGTCGGACCGTTTTCGTGTTGGAGGTTATTTTGCTTATGGATTTAAAGATAAAATGTGGAAATACGGAGGTTACGGAAAAGTGACCCTGGTTCCGAAATATTTTCTCGATTTTGAGGCACGTTACCAGCAGGACATCATTGAACGCGGAGGTGTGGGCATGAGCTCGGAACCGGTTGTTACGAGACTGAATTCATTTTACCGCGACGTTTACATTCGCCAAATGGATAAACAGCGACTCGGGGAAATCGCTTTCACGGGGTATATTTTCCCGCGTATGAAGTTCCGTCTTTCCGGTTCCTATCAACGCATTGAATTCACAGAAGGTTACCGGTATCAATGGACGAAGCCTGAAATGGGTACGGTAGACCATTACGATATAGCGGAAAGTTCTTTGGAATTGACCTGGGCGATCCGTGATAAAGTTGTTTCTTTGGGAACGAAGCGGGTGTCTCTCGGCTCAAAATGGCCGATATTGACCATGAAAGTGACGAAGAGCCTTCCGGGTGTTACAGCCGCGAAAATCGATTACACTCGTGTTACAGCAGGCATTCAGCAAATTGTGCCGGTGCGTGCAGTCGGTAAATTCACCTATGTTTTAATGGGAACAGTGGTAGACGGGGATTCTCCTTTGTTATTGCAACAAGTCGGGCAGGGTACAGGAGGAATGTGGAAAATCTCTGCTGCAAACACCTTTGAAACAATGATGGCATCCACGTACTATTCTCCGCAAATGGCCGCTTTATTCACGCGTTTTGATTTCAAAGCAATCAAAACAGGCAAGAAATGGACCGCTCCGCAATTTGCCGTTCACCACGCAATCGGGTATGGAAGCAAGGACGATCAGAGCCGTCATTCGATTAGCTACAATTCCTTGGATAAAGGGTACGCTGAAACAGGGTTGCTTGCCAATAATGTGCTTGTTATGAGTCGTATCGGATTCGGTATCGGTGTGTTTTACCATTATGCCGGCGGAGTGATCTCGCCGAAGGTGGAAGATAACATTATGGCTAAATTCAGTTTGAATATTCTCTTGTTCTAACGGATAGACAGAATTTCCATTACCAGGATCGTGATCCCGACTAAAAGTACAAATATGCCAAAACCTTTTTTGAGCTTGGCAGACTGGATGCGGTGATTTAATTTCAAACCGATAATCAGACCTGCAGTAGCGATCAGTGTAAAACCAAGTAGTATTACCCAATTTAACTTTAGATTGGGTGTGAAAAGCTCTGCAGTGAATCCGCTCAGGGAATTAATGGCAATAATGGCGATGGAAGTAGCTATTGCATTTTTAATGGGAACTTTCATGAAAATGGAAAGAGAAGGAATGATCATGAAGCCACCGCCTGCTCCGACTAATCCGCTGATGAAACCAATGATAACTCCGAAGATTACTAAAATGGTCGGTCTGTTCTTTTTCGTTCCGGAATGTTCTTTCTGACCTCTGATCATTGGAACGGAAGCAAGTACCATGAGAATAGCGAACAGCAGCATGATAAATGTGTTCTTTTCAAAACTAAGAATTCCCAGTTGAAGTTTTTCGGGAATAGTCGGGATGATCAATAACCGGGTAATTGAGATACTGATAACGGCCGGAATACCAAACAATAACGTATTTAAAGGATTAATCAGCTTCGATTTGAAATGCTGAATTGCTCCGAAAAGGGAAGTTACCCCGACGATGAATAACGAATATACGGTGGCGTTTTGTGGTTCCATCTGGAAAAAACCAACCAAAATGGGCACTGCTAAAATAGAACCACCCCCGCCGAGTGTACCGATTACAAGCCCGACAAAAAGTGCTGAAAAATATCCGATTATTTCTAAAGTCAAGGAATTCCGGGTTTAATGTAAGGTTAAATGTTCTGCTTCTATTTGGTCATTCATCAAAAGCGAAGCCTTTTCACTAAAAGCTTTTGCATTTTCGGTCGTAAGATACCTTACAGTTCCTCCTTTTGAGCATTGGGTTTCCATTTCAGGATGTCGCTCCAGGTAATCGGCTAAGCTTTCCGCTACAATTTTTCCCTGTGCAAGTATTTCGATGTGGGTAGGAAGCAATCGCTGTAATTGTTCCTGCAAAATAGGGTAGTGCGTACAAGCTAAAAGGATAGTATCGATTTTCGGATCTTTTTCCATCAGCGATACCAGGTCGCTTTGAATGAAATAAATGCCTCCGGGAGTATCGAATTGATTGTTTTCGATCAAAGGGACCCACATGGGGCAGGAATGCTGATTCACAATCAAATCGGGTGCAAATTTTGCCAATTCGATCTGGTAACTGTTCGAACGAATGGTACCGTCGGTTCCCAATACTCCTACATGTTTGGTTTTTGTGTGCTTATCGAGTTCTTCCGTACTGGGACGAATGACTCCCAATACACGCCTGTCCGGGTACAATTCAGGAAGTTTGATCCGTTGGATGCTTCTTAAAGCTTTTGCCGAAGCGGTATTACATGCCAGGATTACCAATGAACAATCCCGGTCGAATAAAGCCTGAACCGCCTGCCAGGTGTATTGATAGATCACATCAAAGCTTCTTGACCCGTATGGAGCTCTGGCATTGTCTCCCAGGTAAAGAAAATCGTATTCGGGTAGTTTTTCTCTGATTTCTTTTAGAACGGTTAAACCTCCGTATCCGGAATCAAAAACACCAATTGGACCTTTCACTGACATGATCCAAAAGTACACAACGTTTCTGTTTTACCCAAATCGAACGGAAGTCATATTCAGCGACCCGCCGACCAATTCGTTGTTGAATATTGAAATCTCATCCCTGGTATCAGACAGTCCTAGACTATAGATCATCGGGAAATAATGGTCCGGAGTAGGAATGGCCAATTGGGCAAATTGTCCGAGTTTCCGGTAATCGATCAAAGCCTGGTGGTTCCGGTCCAGGATCAGTTTGTTGAATGTTTCATTTGCTTCGATTGCCCAGTCGTAGCCGTAGTTTACGGTATTTAATTTGTCCCAGGCTACCATGCGCAGGTTGTGTACCATATTCCCGCTTCCGATGATCAAGACTCCTTTCTTACGCAGTTCTTTTAATTCCTGTGCAAGAGCGTAATGATATGCAGCCGGTTTGTTGTAGTCAATGGAAAGCTGAAGTACCGGAATATCGGCATTCGGGTACATGTGTCGGACAACCGTCCAGGTACCGTGATCCAATCCCCATTCGTGATCCAGATGAACCGTTGTACTTTTGACCATTTCTTGGGTCTGCTGTGCCCATTCCGGACTTCCCGGAGCCGGATATTGGACAGCAAACAATTCATCCGGGAAACCGCCGAAATCGTGGATAGTCTGCGGATGCTCCATGGCTGTAATATAGGTTCCATTCGTTAACCAGTGTGCGGAGATTACCAACACCATTTTCGGGTTTGGCAAATGTTCCACTTCTTTTTTCCACTGTCTGGAAAAGGAAGTGTCCTGAATCCCGTTCATGGGAGAACCATGACCGATAAACAAAACCGGGTAGGTGTAATCTTCTTCGTTCAATAGTTTGCCTAATGCGTTTACAGAAGTCAAACCACCCAGTGCTGCAAATCCTAACATACCTTTAACAAATGATTGTCGTTTCATACCGCAAATATACGATGTTATTAATTACCATGGTAATTAAAGTGTGTTAAATAAGTAAGGCCGTAAAATTTTACGGCCTTACTTATAAATTTATGTGCGATTATTTACCTGGCTTTTTAGCTTCTGCTTCCAGTTTCAATAATTCAACGATTACTTCGTTTGTTACGTCAATTCCACCCGCAGAGAAAAGCGTGGTACTTTCATCAATGATGTAGTTGTATTTCTTAGCATTTGCTACAACAGCTACAGCTTTCTTCACGCGATCTAAAATAACCAGGTTCATTTCCTGAGTCATTGTCTGCAATTGCTGATCGATCTGCTGTTGGCGCTCTTCCAGGTTTTGCTGCATGCGGCGGATACGGTTTTCTTCGTATTGTCTTACTGTTTCAGACATTCCCGGAGCATCTTTCTGATACTTGATATAAGCTACCTGAATGGCGCTGTCAGCATCCTTTAGCTCTTTCAAACCAGCATTCTCGATTTCTTTGATTTCTTTGATCGCAGCTTTACGGGAAGGCATGGTGTCCAGTAACACCTGGGATCTCACATGTCCGATTTTCGATTGAGCTTGTGTAGTTGCGATTGCACATACAGTAAGTGCCAGGGCAAATAGGATTTTTTTCATTTTTGTTTTTTGTGTTTGTTGTTTTTATGATTGGTTAGTATTTACCAATTTATTAGTTATCACTTGGTGCTTACACCGATCTCTCTCAGAACCTCGTCGCTGATATCGAATTTGCTATCGGCATAAACCAGGTTGCTTTGATTTGACTTGTCAAAGATAAAACTATAATTCCGTTTAGAAGCAACTGTTTGCATTGCTTCGTAAACGCGATCCTGAATCGGCTTGATTAATTCTTGTCGTTTTTGGAAATAATCTCCTGAAACTCCGAACCGGGT
Source organism: uncultured Fluviicola sp. (assembly GCA_966248825.1). GTDB lineage: Bacteria > Bacteroidota > Bacteroidia > Flavobacteriales_D > Crocinitomicaceae > Fluviicola. The sequence goes on along the minus strand of CBINBC010000022.1, from coordinate 58,742 downwards.
TTGCTGCATTTCCATGGCTTCCGACTCCAATGTTTTAATTTCCTCTTCGCGTTTCGTTTTTTCTTCGCTGGGCAATAAACTTTCTTCTCTTAGAAAGTTTTCCTTTTTCTTTTTGATCATCTCATAACGCTCTTCAATTTCTTTGGTCCAACGTTCGGCTAATTTATCCAAACGATCCTTAGCCTCTTTATATTCCGGCATTTTTCCCAGGATAAATTCCGAGTCAATATAACCGTACTTCTGAGCGGAAGAGACAAAGGTCATGCCAAAGACCATAAACAAGCATAAAACAAGAGTTTTCATAGGCGAAATTTGAAAGAACGACGAAGATACTACTTTTATTGTTTTTTGAAACAAAAACCAAAGGAAAGTGTTAGGACAACCAGATGTCCTAACACTTCTTAACAATGATTATTGTTTCATCATTTTCTTTGTTGCGACCACTTGTCCGTCGGCAACCAGGGTATAAGTGTAAACACCTGAGCTTAAGTCGGCACCGAAAACGGTCAGACTTCCAAGGCCACGATCAGCTACGTCTACAGACTGCATAAGTTTGCCCTGTCCGTCATAGAAGTGGATCTGTGCCTTTTTTACCGTTTCAGGAATTGAAAAGTTAATCACTGTTTGCTCAGCAAATGGATTCGGTACGTTCTGGTCCAAAACAATTGCATCCTTGCTGCTCAAAGTAACAGCAATATCCTTACGAACCAAGGCCTGCTGCTCAGCAGAATTATTCTGGATCAGAGACTGATTCATCGAACACAAAGTAGGCAGCAAAGCACTCAAGCAGTTTTCCAGGTTTGTAAGACGATTGTTCAGGTCTGTGATCTGAGCTGATTGCGCATGGATAATGGAATCTCTTACTCCGATTGAATCATTTAGTTCCTGGATAGCTTCAGCCAAAATTGGAACAACTTTGTCATATTCTATATGTAATAAGCTATCGTTTGTCATAAAAGTCAAACGCGGATCAATCTGCTGTATTTCCTGAGCAATGAATCCAACGTGGCTAACACTATCCAAATTCAGTTCTGGGTGAACTGTGTGGTTCCAATCGTAAGAGACACCGCGCATATCCAATACTTTGACCAATGAACCTGTGAGATCCTGTACGTTCGTTTTAATGGACTGATCTGAAAGAGTTGCTTTGTCTACTTTCTGGTTCAGTTCAATGATTGCCTGCGTGTTGACAGGGATCAGTCCTGTATAGTTTAAAGACTTAAATGTCACTGCTGAATCGATTGGATTTCCAAGGGAATCAATAGAGGATGGACGGTAACTATCGTATACCAGGTTTGGGAAAACTTGTGCAACATCCTGTGCAATAAACCCAAATTGTAAATGGTTGTCAAAATTCATTTGTGGGTAATTCGAGTCATCCATTTTATAACTGACAGGCTTCAATGACTGGATAAGGCTAAGACTGCTGTTTAGCCTAGTGACATTCGTCTTAAACATTGAGTCTGATGTAATCAAATCATTATTGACCTGGATATTCCCTTCAAAGTAACCTGCAAGTGAAATCGCTCCTCCGGATGCAGATGCATAAATACCATAGGTAAGTCCGGTGGTAAAAGGGCTTATTGCCGATGTTTTAATACCATATGCAGCATTTAGATCATTAGCTACAAATAAACCTCCATAGCTTAACGTTGCACCTGTGAAGAGTCCGCCAGAAGCATTCCCTTTGACACCATAATTTATGGCAGCATTAATTCCCGTAAAGGATCCTCCGGTATTTGTAATTCTTCCGATGTTTTGAGCACGTTGCGAAATACCCCGAAAGCCAGTGAATTCTTGCCCAAAATTAACTCCTAGATCCTGATTGTCGGCATATGAGGCCGTTGTACTGATTAAAACCGGGCCTATCTCCTTTTGAAGAACATTGAATCTAGCCAAAAGCCCCGAATTGCAATTATAACCAACAGCAACTTTATTAGTCATGATATAAGGCGTGGTGGCAAGATTAGTAAAGTACAAATTGTAGTTATTCAGGTTTACCCGTGTGTTTGCTGAAAGTGCTCCAACAGATGGGGTTGCTGAACATGTTCCTCCAAAACCTCCAGCTGGTCCTGCTGGTCCCTGAGGCCCCGCTGGACCAGCTGGACCCGCAGGTCCGACTATTCCTGTCGGCGCTTCCACATAAACAACATCTCCGCTGGCATTGAGGGCCAGTAAACCGGCTCCCGGATTGGTTTGCGGTACGGAAGTACTGTTTAAATCCGTAAAGCGTAAGCCGGAAAAACCGGTTGATGTAGGTGTTGCCCCGGTAAGGGTATTAGGACCGGCCCATTGTGAATTAATTTCCAGGGTATTTCCCGGGTTGGCAGTATTGATCCCCACAAAGCGCTCTTTAAAATTCCTGGCTGGGAATGTTGGCTGCGTATTATCCAATGATTGAATAACCAGGTCTCCAGTCGCTCTAGGTTCAAAGTCAACATATTTTCCGGTTGTTGTAAGTGCTGCCGGATTTTGCTGGGTATGTGTCATTCTCATAACCGGTGTTCCGTTTGCTGCTGCTGCTGTTTTATTGGAAAGGATTTCCAGTCGGCGGGCAGGTGATTTGTATGGAAACAAAACATCGTTATAAAAGTTCCCGATCCCTACCGAGCCGTCTGGCTGCATGCGCATGATCTCCAATCCGTCATTTCCGGCGGCATAGGTGTTGTACCCGCTTCCACCGCGTGGAGCTGTAAAAATGAAACGCAGGTAATCCGGGCCGTACTCTGCAGGGCCTCCCACCAGGTTGGTATTGTCACCCCAGTTGATCACGGCATCCGTGCGGTCATTCGCAGTAGATGCTTCGGGTTTCGTTCCTATGTAAAACTGGTCTGAGCGGTGCCCGATAAAGGTACCTACCTGCATCCAGGAACGGTATCCGCCCTGTGTACCACTCTGCAAATGTTCCCCGATATGCAGCAGTGAAAGCGGGTTGCGGATAGGATTGGAAGGGTCCAGGTTAATAGCCATCCCCCCGCCGGCAGGAAGCGGGGCCACCCACGTTGGAGCTAGTGAACCCTGGTTGGAGAAAAATTGTACCCGGTTTAACCCGTTCGTCCGAACGTAAATGGGAGAATCCCATAAGGTTCCAAAGATATTATTAATATTGGCTCCAGGAGCGTTAGTATTCCCTGCCCGTGACCAATATTCACTGCTATTTGATCCATTCAAAGCTGCTCCCGCAGGAGCTGTAATAGTTGGGTCCTGTTGAGCACTTAGATTATTACTTAACAAAACAATCCCCAGAATGGTTATTATTTCTTGTTTCATATGATTGATAATTAATTTTATCTTATCAATTGTATAAAACCTGCAATATTTGTATTACTTACACGATAAAAATATGTCCCATCTGAACAATCGTTACCATCCTTTGTTTTCCCATCCCAACTGAAGCCTTTCAAGTCTCCTTCTTTTATCAGGTTCCCCCAACGGTTTATAATTGTTATTTTCATGCCTTTACTTCCAGGAAAGGAGAATAGCCACAGATCATTTATCCCATCCCCATTCGGTGTAAAAATATTAGATGTAGGATGAATTTCTTCTTTGAGAACTACATCATCAATATAAAAATAAGTGATCAAAGGAGGTTGAGAACTTGAATATCTTCGAACTGTGTCATTTGTAAGATTATCTCTGAAGTTACCAATTGTGATATATTCTTCTCCCCCAGACGCCATATAATTAGTTTCCAAATGGATCCAATTAAGGGAATCTCTGAAATAATTTGGTTCGTTAAATACACATTGAGGGATAACTGTTAGTGCTGCTGTGTTTGGAGTCGAAACAGGATTTTTTGAAAAATAGACTCCTAGCTCATTAATCATCAAATCAGAATATTCGGCTAATGAAACTTCAATTGACAATTTATAGATTTTTCCTTGTTCCAAAGCAGGACTTAAATGTCCCTCAATATATTCCCACCACATCGGTCCATTGTATCCGTCAGTTCCCATACCCACTTGATAAATACTAGCAAATCCTAAATAGCCATTTCCTGAATGGGCATTTTGCGAACCGACATAATTTACAGGCACCTGAACTGTTGCATTATTCGAACAAACATTAAAGTAGTCGCTTGTTCCATAAGTTGGAGAATCCCAATTATTGCATTTAGTGACCTCGTATGGAATTTGAAGTGGTGATGAGGGTGAATTGGGACAATTCGAAAATTCTTCAAAATCGCCATTGACTACCAAATTTTGCTGGGCATTAACTGTTGAAGAGGAATAGAAAAGCAGTAAAAAAAATAATAAAGCAAGTTTTATCCCCGGTAAAAAACCGGGACTGAACACGTTGATATATTTAAGATTGTTCAGCAATTGATAAGTTTGTTTTGTAAAAATAGTGTTTTGTTTTGGCCTTCCATCCGGAAGACCAGGAAACTGCCTACATCCCGTAGACGAGTTACCGGTTGAAAGGTTGGATTATTTTTTCATGAATTTTCAGTTTATAGGGTTAATAAATAGTGATTGTCCAGTTGCTATAAGGACAGCTTCGTTAAAAGGTTAAACAGCCTAATGATTTTTTGGAAGGATGGTTTTCTGTGTCATGGTTAATGATAAAGTTGCGGTATCTGAAAAATCAATGCATCAACTGATTACGCCATACAAAATTAGTTTTCGAGATCGTAAAGGTTTTACGTGAACATAGTTTGAATGTTAAATAATTAATTGGATGAAACTACAATAAAATTCTCATTTATGTGTAAAATAATATAAATTAATGAGAAATTGATGGTGCTTACCTCACCAATTGGATAAAACCAGCTGTGTTGCTATCACCGATCCGGTAAAAATAAGTCCCATCCGAACACTCCTTCCCTTCCCGGGTTGTTCCGTCCCAACTGAAATTAGCCACGTCTCCTTCTTTAACCAGGTTTCCCCACCTGTTTAAGATCGAGATCCTTTTTGTACCCAACTCTCCGGGAAACGGAAAGCTCCAAAGGTCATTAATTCCATCCCCATTCGGTGTAAATGCATTCCCTACATGCCCATTGGAAGATGGATCAATTAAAACCACGTGATCAATGTAAAAATAGGTCGCATATGGATTCAATCCATTGGGCGAAATATCATACCTGCGAAGAGTATCTGTTGTCACATTATCCCTGAAATTACCAATGGTCAGAAATTGTTCCCCGCCACTTGCGGTATAATCCATTTCCAGATGCACCCAATTAATGGTGTCTCTGTAACGATCAGGATCGTTGAATATACATTGTGGGACAACTGTTAACGCTGCTGTATTAGGGCTTGAGATCGCTGTGTTGGAAAAATAGACCCCTATTTCTGTGATCATTAAATCAGAATATTCCCCAAGCGAAACTTCCATTGAAAATTGGTAGGTCTTGCCCTGTTCCAATGGTACAATCAATTTCCCTTGAATATATTCCCACCACATGATTCCTGAATAACCATCATCACCTGATCCACCTGTGTAACTTGTGAAAAGACCACCTAAGTAACCATTTCCATTATAGGGCTGCTGTTCTCCTAGAAAGTTGGTGGGAACAGAAATAACGGGACTGCTGGTACATACATTGAAATAGTCGGATGTACCAAACGTGGGAGCTTTCCAGCCAATGCATTTTTCTATTTCTTTCGGGTTTTGAAAAGGAGAACTCTCAGATTGCGGACAGCTTGAATACTCTTCAAAATCACCGTTTACAACCAAATTTGGCTGGGCGGTTGCAGATATCGAGCATGTAAAAACAAGAATAGCGCTATATAAAGCAGATTTTATCCCCGGTAAAAAACCGGGACTGAACGATTGAATATGTTTTTGTATGTTCAGCAATTGATAAGTTTGTTTTGTAAAAATAGTGTTTTGTTTTGGCCTTCCATCCGGAAGACCAGGAAACTGCCTACATCCCGTAGACGAGCTACCGGTTGAAAGGTTGGATTATTTCTTCATACGCATTCAGTTTTTAGGGTTAATAAATAGTGATTATCCAATTGCTATAAGAACAGTTTTGCTAAAAGGTTAAACAGCTGAGTGATTTTTTGGAATGATGGTTTTCTTTATGGTTAATGATAAAGTTGGGGTATCCGTGAAATCAGTGCATCAACTGATTTCGTAATGCAAAATTAGTGCTTGAGATCGTAAACAATTTACGTGGATATAATTTGAATGTTAAATAATGGGACAGGGCAGAGGTTAATGATGTAGAATGATGGTTATTAGAAGAGACAATGTGTTGTGCTAACAAAAAATGCCGGCTTTTTGCTGGCATTTTTTGTATTCAAATTTCTTTTAAAGTTCACCCAAATTCATACCGATGGTAAAGGTAAACTTAGGGAAGAATCCTTTGGAGTCGATGGACTGGTCAATAGTACCTCCGTAACCGGAAGAGTGTTTATCCAGTTTGTCGAAGCCCCAGCCGTAATCCAGTCCGAGCATACCGAACATCGGAAGGAAGATGCGGACACCTGCTCCCACACTTCGTTTTACGTTGAACGGGTTGAAGGTTTTGAAACCGGTATAAGTGTTTCCTGCTTCGGCGAATGCCAGTACGAAGAACGTAGCCTGCGGATTCAAAGAGATCGGGTAACGCAATTCCATGGTGTATTTCGCAACGATCGGGTCTCCGCCGCCGGAAGACAGCGCATTGTCATCATATCCTCTCAAAGCAATGATCTCACGACCTCCGAACTGATTCACACCTGAAAGTCCACTACCACCCAAATTGAATCGTTCAAACGGCGTTAATCCTTTCGCTGCATTGTAAGCGCCCATGTATCCGAAACCGATGCGAGGCATCAATACGAGTTTTTTGTCCGGCGTAAGCGGCAAATAGTACTCAAAAGTGAATTTCAGTTTGTAGTACTCCAGGTATTTGAATGTTTCCTGCGCAGTCATGGTGCTGAAATCCTTTTTTCCACCCATTAAAGAGTAGGGAAGGGTTCCTTTTGCCGTGAAGGAAATTTTGGATCCTTCAGTCGGGTAGATCGGTGAGTTGATCGAGTTACGCTGCAAAGCATACTTCAAACTGATATCGTTTGCGTATCCGTCGTTAAAGCTTGGGAAAAGGTTCGCGTAGTTGCGTACATCGTAATATTGGTAAGCCAATTCGTAATAAGCGCTGAAATAATCATCCGGGAATTTTTTACGTCTTCCCAATCCGATTCCTGCACCCGAAATAGCAACTCCCTTGTAGTCCGGATCTCTTTTCTTGATATCCACACTGTTTGAGAACGAAGTATGGTTCAGATAGAAGGTAAATGAATTGGGTTTTTTTCCTCCCAGCCACGGTTCGGTGAATGAGAAGTTATATCCCTGGTAAATACGTCCGTTGGTTTGTGCACGGATGGAAAGTCTTTGTCCGTCACCGGTTGGAAGCGGGCTCCATGAATTCGGTTTGAAAATATTTTTTACAGAGAAGTTGCTGAATGTCAATCCGAGTGTCCCGATGATACGTCCGGCTCCATAACCTCCCGAAAGTTCAATCTGGTCTGCAGACTTTTCTTCTACGATGTATTCGATATCTACCGTTCCGTCCTGCGGATTAGGAATCGGGTTCACCTGGAAGCCTTGTTCGTTGAAGTATCCCAATTGCGCTAATTCGCGCTGTGTACGGATGATATCATTCTTGCTGAACAGATCTCCCGGTTTGGTGCGGATCTCCCGGCGGATTACGTGTTCATTGGTTTTGTAATTCCCTTTAATGAAGACATTTTTTACACGTGCTTCTTTTCCTTCGAGAATACGCATCTCGTAGTTGATGTGGTTATCTTTAACGCCTGTTTCAACTGCTTCCAGTCGGAAGAATAAGTATCCTCTATCCATGTAAAGGGAAGTGATGTCTCTTCCGTCGGGACTTTGGTGAAGGCGCTGGTCTAATAACGGTTTGTCATACACATCTCCGTATTTGATACCCAAAACGGTATCCAGAAGTCCGGAAGCGAATTTGGTGTTTCCAATCCACGAAATGTCTCCGAAATAGTATTTCTGACCTTCTTCTACCTTGAGGTAAATCCCGATATTGCGGCTATTGATGTTGTAAACGGAATCTTCCACGAAATGCACATCTCTCAGACCAACAGCCCTGAATTTGTCCAGAACAGCTTCTTTGTCGCGGATATATGCCGTAGAATTGAATTTCGAACGCTTGAAAACACGCAGGATAGATCTTCTTTTGGTGTCTTTCATGGCTTTTCTTAGCTTCCATGCTTTTACGGAAGTATTCCCTTCGAAGATGATTTCCTTGATCTTTACTTTCTTGCCTTTATCAATAGTGATGAAAAAGATTTCGGAGTTGTTGATCAGTGTATCTTTAACCTGTGTAATGGCTACGTTAACGTTATTGTATCCTTTTTCCAGGAAGTAACCCCTGATTTTATTTTTGGTTTTGAAGAGTAGGTTTTCCGTAATAGTCTGCCCGGAAGAAAGATCTACTTCTTCACGGATTTTGTCCACTTCTCTTTTGGAAACACCCGTAAAACGGAAACGGGAAAGTTTTGGTCGTGGTGTCAGTTTAATGACTAAATAAATAACTCCTGCAACCTCTTTTTCCGCTTCGATGGAAACCTGGGAAAATAAGCCTTCGTTCCACAGGTTTTTGATAGCAGTACTGATCTTGTCTGAAGGAATCGTAATAGCTTCTCCTTGCTTCAGTCCGGCAATCAGTTTAATAGCCTGGGGGTCGAAGTTATCAGCACCATCAATGCGGATGGGACCTAAGATATATTTTTCTGCTTTGGAGTAACTGAAATCCATTCCGCCGCCAATGGTTGTGACAGTGGATTTGGTAGAATCAACTTTATTTGTGGTGTTGTTTACGTTCGACGTATCGACTTGTCCAACCTGTCCAAAGGACAAAGAAGCGCACGTAAGAAATAAAATTGATAGGAAATTTTTCATAGAATACATTATAATTGTTCGGATACCATTCCGAAACGTCTTTCTCTTGACTGGTAATCAAGAACGGCTTTGTAGAGATCCTCTTCCCGGAAATCCGGCCATAAAACGGGGGTGAAGTAAAATTCGCTGTATGCGGCCTGCCAAAGCAGGAAATTGCTCAAACGGTGTTCGCCACTTGTGCGGATGAGTAATTCAGGATCAGGGATGTCTTTGGTTGAAAGAGCGGAGCTAATCAATTCCGGTGTAATAGCCGATACATCCAAAACTCCTTCTTTTACGCGTGAAGCTAATTCCTGTACGGCTTTTGCAATTTCCGAACGGGAACTATAGTTTAAAGCGATCACCAGGTTTACTCCCGTATTGTTTTTCGTTGATTCAATAGCGTTGTAAAGCTCATTCTGACAATCCTGAGGCAGTCCTTCCGTATCCCCGATGCTCAGTAAACGCACATTTTGAGCATTCAGCTCATTGACTTCATTTGCAATGGTGAAAACAAGCAGGCTCATCAGTCCTTCTACTTCATCCTGCGGTCTGCTCCAGTTCTCTGTAGAGAAGGCGTACATTGTAGCATATTTTACGCCGATATTCTTACAAGCCGTCAGGGAAGCACGAACCGAATCAACTCCGAATGAGTGACCGTATAAGCGCTCTTGCCCTTGTTTTTTAGCCCAGCGTCCATTCCCATCCATAATGATGGCGATATGCTTAGGCACGTTTGTCAAATCTATTTGATCCTGTAGATTCATGATTACAGAACGAAAATAATTAAAGAATCTTATGTACTAGTGCAAAAATACGTTTTATAACAGACCTTAACAAAAAGAGGGATGCGAATTCCACACCCCTCTTTATTGGTTTATTACTGCGTATTATTCAGCTAATACGATAATTTTATTGTTTTGCATTTCCACAACACCACCTTTGATTGCAACATGGATGATTTTACCATGGTTTTCAGCAGTGATATTCGGGTTTGTTTTAGGAGTTACTTTAAAAGCTTCTACTAAATCCACTTTAATGCTTCCTGCACTTAACCCGGAAATAATCGGTGCATGATTATTCAATACCTGGAAAGATCCGTCTAATCCCGGAAATTGAACTGCAGTTGCTTCACCTTTGAATACTAATGTTTCCGGAGTGATAATTTCTAATTGCATCTTTTTTTGATTTTAAGACTTCAGGATTTTAGGATTTTAGGACTTTCAAGTTCTCGGAAGTTCTCAAAAGTCCTAATGTCTTAATGTCTTAAAGTCCTGATGTCTATCTTATGCTTCAGCTAACATTTTCTCACCTGCAATTTTCACATCTTCGATGCTTCCTTTCAGGTTGAATGCAGCTTCAGGATACTTATCCATTTCACCATCCAGGATCATGTTAAATCCTTTGATAGTTTCGTTGATGTCTACCAAACAACCCGGGATTCCTGTAAATTGCTCTGCAACGTGGAACGGCTGAGATAAGAAACGTTGTACACGACGCGCGCGGTGAACGATCATTTTATCTTCTTCAGACAATTCATCCATACCTAAGATTGCGATGATATCCTGTAATTCTTTGTAACGCTGTAAGGTAATTTTTACGCGGGAAGCACAGTTGTAGTGCTCTTCACCCAAAATTGCCGGAGTAAGGATACGGGATGTAGAATCCAGCGGATCCACAGCAGGGTAGATACCCAACTCGGAAATTTTACGGGACAATACCGTTGTTGCATCCAAGTGAGCAAATGTGTTTGCCGGAGCCGGATCCGTTAAGTCATCCGCAGGTACGTATACCGCTTGTACGGATGTAATAGATCCTCTTTTCGTGGAAGTAATACGCTCCTGCATGGCACCCATTTCAGTTGCCAATGTTGGCTGGTAACCTACTGCTGAAGGCATACGTCCAAGTAGTGCAGATACCTCAGAACCAGCTTGGGTAAAGCGGAAGATGTTATCAACGAAGAAAAGGATATCTTTTCCTTGTCCTTCACCATCACCGTCACGGTAGTATTCTGCCATTGTTAGTCCGGAAAGGGCAACACGTGCACGAGCTCCCGGAGGCTCATTCATCTGACCGAATACGAAAGTAGCTTTAGACTCTTTCATTTCGTTCAAATCAACTTTGGAAAGATCCCATCCTCCTTCTTCCATAGAGTGAAGGAATGCTTCTCCGTATTTAATAATTCCTGATTCCAACATCTCGCGCAATAAGTCATTACCCTCACGAGTACGCTCACCTACACCTGCGAATACGGATAAACCTCCGTGTCCTTTAGCGATGTTGTTGATCAATTCCTGAATCAATACTGTTTTACCTACACCGGCACCACCGAAAAGACCAATTTTACCTCCTTTTGCGTAAGGCTCGATCAAATCGATTACTTTAATTCCTGTAAACAACACTTCTGTTGCTGTAGATAAGTCCTCAAATTTAGGAGCTTCACGGTGGATCGGTAAACCGTTTGTATTGTCAACAGCGTTGATCCCGTCAATAGCTTCACCAACTACGTTGAACAAACGACCTTTGATTTGATCTCCGGTAGGCATTTTAATAGCGCTTCCTGTAGAAACAACTTCCATTCCACGACGGAATCCGTCCGTAGAGTCCATAGAGATTGCGCGAACGGAGTTTTCTCCAACGTGCGACTGAACTTCTAAAACTACTTTTGTTCCATCTGTTTTGAACACCTCTAGTGCGTCATAGATGTTTGGAAGTGACATGCCTTTGTCGAATGTTACATCGACAACCGGTCCGATAACCTGTGATATTTTTCCTTGAATTTTGGACATTTTGTTGCCTTTTAAGTGTATTCCTTAATTTGGGCGCAAAGTTACTGTTTTTATTTTTTTATCCAATTTTTATTGAACAAAACTTCCTAAAATTTTAGAATTAAGGGAGTTCGCGGGTTCGAAAAGTTCAAAAGTCAAAAAAAGTTCAAAAGTCCCGGGCTCATGGACCAATACAGATCAGGATCAAAGTTCCGAATAGATTTGCTTAATACCCATTGAACATTTCGAAGAGCTTGATCCGTTTGGAAACACTCTTAAATAAAAAAAAAGGCGGGCAGCCAAAGCATACCCACCTTTCCGGATTATGAAAAAGAAACTCGTTTTTCTATTGAATATTGATCGGAAGTCGGTAGTAACTTTTTACAGGTTCACCGTTTACTTTTCCCGGAGTCCATTGCGGCATGGATTTCACTACCTTGATAGCGGCTTTCTCACAGGATTTACAATCGTCACTTGTTTTTGTTACGGTCACGGAAGAAATTTTTCCATCTGTATCTACTACGAACTTGAGGTAAACCTTCGCACTTCCGTCGATCATACTCAAGTCGATGTTGTCTCTAATGAACTCACGCAATGCAGGGATTCCTCCTGGATATAAAGCCGCTTCATCCACAAACTCATGGATTTTGTTGTCCGGTTTTTTAACTTCGATGGTTCCGCCACCGCCAGTTCCCGGAGGTGCAATTACGGGGTCATCCCAAATCGTTCCCGGATCTCCGGTTTGAGCCTGGTTTCCGATAGCTGTTTTGCCATCCGGAGGTGTCAGGTTTTTATCCTGATCGTCATCATCAGTTACTGTTAATTCACGAAATTCCGCAATTTCTGCTCTCGAAGGAGCTGCTGCAGGTTCATCAACTACCGGTTCCGGAATATCGGGTTTGACATCTTCTGGTCCAAGATCCGCAGTCCATGTATGCATGTCAATCTCGATTTGTTTTTTCTGGTCAAGTGGTTTGAACAAGCTGGATGCTCCCCACAATGCTCCGATTCCGACAGTAACTCCTAAGAATACCAAAAGGATTCGTTTGTCATAATCCCTGCGGATTTGATATGCCCCGTATTCTTTGTTGCGGTTCTCAAATACCGTTTCGTTGCGCTCTTTCGAAGTCACCATTTGCCAGGACCTGGAAGAGAAGTAATCATAAAGCGAGAATGCGACTATGATTGCCATGATTGAAAGTGTAAGTACCATGATTTGGTTTTTTTTAAAGTTTATTATCTAGCTAAACGTAAACCCAACAGGCCTTTTTTGGATTTACTTATATTCTAATCTAATAAAGAACCGGATACCTTTTTTTAAAACAATTTTATCTGTCGAAATGCCTTAGTTAACGGTAGCCAAAATAACTTGAAGCGGTTACAGTCTTTTGTTTTTAAGTAGTTTAACCGATGAATGAACCTGAAACCCGGACGAAGACCCTGATGATTGGCACGAATTTGGTAAGTTTGGGAAAAATTTAAAAAATTAGACCTATGAAAATATTTACGATTACTGGTTTTGTTGGATTAATGGCTCTTTCCGGAAACGTGTTTGGACAATATGAAAAAGTTTATTACACGGATACTACATTTGAAACAGCTGATTACAAGGTTGAAATCGACAATGTGGTTGCACTACCAAAAGAATTGAAGTTCAGAATGAATATTGTGAACAAAACAAATGACTGGCTTTTGTATAACTCGGATGAAAGTAAGATTGAACTGGATGGAAAGAATATGGATACTAAGGATAAGTATATCCTGATTGCCCCGAATGATAGTAAGAAGAAAGTGATGCGCGCAGTGGGTGCGAACCTGAATAATGCGCGTGCATTTAATTTTGTTTGTGAAGGGTTTTACAAAGTGGCATTGAAACCTGCTGTTGCGACTCCGGTTTTCCGTTTGCCAGCTTCCAATAATGAATTTGTTGCCGGGAACTTTAGAATAACGCTTGCAAATTCGTCGAAGGAAACCGCGAGAACGGATGTGAAATTCAAGGTAACTTATACCGGTGAAGGACTGGCGTTTGTTTCTCCTGCGAAAGTTTCAGTAGAAATGCCGGATGGTAACCTGTATGCAACTGCTCGTTCAAAAGCGGATGTTTTTGCTTTGAAAAAAGGAGAGACTGAATCCTTCCAGGCTAACTGGGAACGCATGGAGGGCGGATCGAAGATGGATATGCAGCTGGTTGAGATGTTGATCCATTTTGAGGGAGTCTTCCAGGAGAGTACACAAACGAAAATGCCTAAAGTGGTTCTTCCGATGCGTTGGAATGATGCTTTGACGATAGGTAAGAAGTAGATAAGTTCAACCTTATGGATATAGATTAAGCCCTGATATTTATTGTCAGGGCTTTTGTTTTATCACAAATCCGGAATGATTGGAACGGGCAGGGAAGAAAAATTTTTCTTCCCTGCAATCGTTTATTGAAACAGGGACACGATTAATCGGGATATATGTATTATTTGCACCCACATTTGTGTTACGGAATGGGTTGAACGAAACATTGGTAATCCCCGTAAAAACAAAAATCCTCCCTGACAGTTATCGTCAGGGAGGATTCTAATATTTATGCTTTTAGCAATTACTTCTTAAAATAAGCCTTTGCCTGCGTGTCGTTTGGATCTAACTCCAAAACCTTATTCCACATTTCATCCGCCTTTACTTTATCTTTCATCGGGGAGTTTACGTAGTAATCACCCAAGTACTTAGATGCCTCGATAATATATGCTTTATACGCACCTGAAGCAATATCTTCCGGAGTCAAAGCAGCTAAGAATGCTTCATATTGTTCATGAGCCAGGTATGCTTTTGGTTTAGAGTCCAAATCCAACTGCACACGTGATCTTGCCTGCCAGAAAGGTCCACCGGCAAAAGTCGGTGAAGTTGTTGACAAAATACCGAAGATAGAATCTGCCATTTTGTAATCCTTTGGTCCGAAGTAATAGGCACGTCCTAAGTTGTAATAGTCTGTCGCATCCATTTTGGAAGGATACTGGTCCATCATTTTCGTGTAAACTTCGATCAATTTCGGGTAATCTTTCTTTTCAGTGTAGATTTTCGCGATATCTGAAAGGTATTCTGACGCTTTAGCAGTATCGATATCAGCAGCTAAGTAGTACTGCTCAATGGTTTTTTCTTCCTGCCCCAATTTGTCATAAATCATCCCCAGGTATTTGTAGTCAACAGAAATGATCTTTTCTTTGGGAACAGTTTTAAAGAAATCTTCACCTGCTTTCAATGCCTGAACATAACGCAAGCTGTCTTTCGCTTCATTACACTCGTACAAAGAGTAGTATAACATACGCTTTGTGTACAGGTTTGTAAACCCGTTTTTAGTCAGCTGATCCAATTGTGGCAATGTGTTGCAGTATTGTTTTGCTCCAAACAATGAACTCGCATAACGGTAACGTGCCTCATCAGTGTCGTTCAGTTTCAAATACTTTTCCCACATTTCTATAGCAGCATTGTACTGGTCGAACAAAATGTTCAATTCGGCGTTTTCACGGTATGCTGGAGCATAATTCGGATCGGCAGCCTGAGCTTTTTTGTATTCTTCGTTTGCCAGTTTGTAGTTTTGAACGCGCTGATAGATCTGAGCTTTACGTACAATTACTCTTGCAGAATTTGGATTGATAGCCAAAGCATTGTTGTATTGTTCTGTAGCTTGAGTTGCATTTGATCCGCTTTGAGCAAGCAATACATCGCCCAAAAGAACGTAAGCATCAATATTTTTAGAATCCAGACGAACAACATCACGCAGGTAAATTTCCGCCATCTTCAGGTTTTTAATCGGACCTGTCGCATATGTTTCCGCAATGCGGTGAAGAACAACCGGGTTCTTACGTTTGGTTTTCTTGATGATCTCACAAAATTGCTGACCTGCCGTTGTGGTGTCACCTGAAAAGTATAGCGCTTTTGCGGCAGCAACCATTCCCAGTTTATCTTCAACATTGATAGATGCAGCTTTTCTCCATAAGGTGATTGCCGAATCTTTTTCACCGATCAGTGCATAGAAGTTTCCAAAAAAGAAAGCATTTTCTACACTGGTAGGGTCTGCTTGTACCAATTTTTGATATTCCACGCGCGCTAAATCGTAACGTTCGTTTTCCGTTTTCTTGTTTGCGTCCTGCAAAGTCTGCGCCTGTGCGGCTGTTCCTAAACTTAATGCAAGAACGAATAGTTTTAACTTGTTCATGTTTTTTGTCTTTTCAACGTATTAGTCTCTGTACAATTCCTTTGCCAAATTAGCATAAACTGACGAAATGGTATTGTTTCTTAACGATTATTTCATATTTATCGACTTGTCTGTCTGCTTCATTGATTGAAATGAGCAGTTTGGGCTCTAAGCTTTTCTCTTATTGAAAATTGCTGAGGTTCAAAAAGTTGAACAGTTCAAAAAGTTCAAAATTTGGATGCGTTATTGAAAGTTTGAACGTTTTGAACGTTTTCTACTCCGTAACAAAGTTGATTTCTCGCGGAGTTCCTTTTCCCGGACCCAGTTCGCATTTCTCCAGCAGCAACTGACCCTGACGTGCATTCAGCCAGTTTACAAAGCCGGTATTTAGTCCGTCGGGTGCTCCTGAATTGATTGCCCAGATTGGTCGCCAGAACGGGTATTTTCGTTCTGTAATATTTGCTTTGGTTGGTCTCCAATAGTACTTATCGTTGCCTTGAATCCCAACTACACGGAATTTTTTCAAACGTGCTTTCACATTCGGATCATCGAAGTCACTGATGTGGTTGTAACCGATTATTCCGAGGGTGTTCGGATTTTCCTGTACGTATTTAATCAAATCTTCGGTGTTTTTTGCGGCGTGTACCTGTTTCCCGAAATCGGTTCCGATCCATTTCAACATGTGGTTAAAGTTGGCAGATTGTACCTGGTCAAATACAATTTCAATCGGTTTTTGAGAAATGGGCCAGGTGGTGCTTTTTCCCTTTAGTAAATCACGGAGCTGATTTTGGGTAAGCAGGGTATCCATATTATCCAGGTTTACAATAAAAGTAATGGCGTCATGTGCAATGATGTCAGAAGTCACCGTAATATTGAGTGATCTCAGGTATTTCTTTTCGGCTTTGGTGTAATCCCTTCCGATGAAAATAGTCCTTGCTTTTCCTTCTGACAGCGCTTTCATAGCCGCTGTTTCACTGGTATAAACCAGGTTCAGTTCTGCCTGCGGATAAATTCCGGTGAATACTTCGGATGCTGTTTTGATCAGCGGCTGGAAGGATTCGTCCACGTACATGGTTTTCTTTCCGCGTCTGGGAGTATCATCCGGTGTTTGATTGCTGTCGCAGGAGAATTGAATTCCCAGAAGGACCAATGAACTTAAAAGGATCCCTTTCTTTATAACCTTCATTGTTCTTCTTTTTTATTGTTTTGTATCAATGTATATAAGCGGAATGCTCTGTAGAGGCCATAAATGAGGATGAGGGCTACAAATAAGTGTCGTTTGAAGCCGTATAGCCTTTCAATGAGCAGATCGGTAAAAAGCAGGTAAAAAGCCATGACTAAACACATGACTACCATGAAACCTGCCATAATAAGGGGTAAGTTCTTGAACATACTAAACGAAAAAAATCCCCCTGACTTTGAATCAGGGGGATTACTATTAATACTGAAATTAATTCAATTTAAATGAAACCGGTAATGAGAAGGTACTGTTTACGGCTTTACCGTTGATTTTCCCCGGTGTCCATCTCGGCATGGCTTTCACAACGCGAATTGCTTCCTGGTCACACTCCGGACAATCTGTTACACCTTTCTTCACTTTTACGTTGGAGATGTAACCGTTTTCACTCACTACGAATTGAAGATAACATTTTCCCTGAAGTCCCATTTCAACTGCAGTTTGAGGATATTTGATGTTCTCTGCAAGGTATCTTTTCAAAGCTGCCATACCACCATTGGGCTCAGCAGGCTCATCCACGATATCGTAGATTACGTTCTCTTTTTTCTCTACTTTTTCTTCCTTTTTAACGACTACTTCAGGAGTTTTAGCAAAGGCATCCGTCTCTTCGTGAGTTTCCGTATCTGCTTTAACGTCCTTAATCTCTTCTTGAGGAGGAACATCGGAATCTTCCGTATCGGAAATTTCCGGTGGAGTAAATTGGATGGTTTTCTCCATTGGCGGAACTTCCGGTTCCAACGGTTCAACGATTTCCTCTTTTTCTAAAGGAGCATCAACAGCAAATGCTGTTAAATCCAAAGGAACTTCTTTTGGTTTTTCTTCAGGAAGATTCATAATCAACTTATAAATCCCGAAAGTTGTTCCGATGAACAGGATTACTCCGGCCATAACAAGTAACAGGTTACGACTGTAATTTGTTCGGATCTGGTACGCACCATATTCATGGTTACGGTCCTCAAATACGATTTCGTTACGCTCGTCAGATGTTACCTGCTGCCAGCTCTTTGAGCTGAAATACTCATACAATGAGAGTCCAGCTACCAGAAGTACAACAACTGCTACTAACATATACTTATTGTTTTAATTTTTCGTCCAACAGTGCCTGCTCGCTCTTTGTAATATCTACAGGAGCAATTACCCCGATTTGAGCAATGTACAATTCATCAATTACGTCGATGAAGTTGCGGGTCTTCGCTTTCATATCGGTTTTCACCAATACTTTCAAAGCTTGTTTGTCCCCTTTTGCTTCAATCAGTTCCTTCTTGTAAATTGAATCACTGATCTGTTTCTTGTCCAGCTTTCCTTTTAATTCCGTGATCTTGTTCAATACGTACGTATTGTTTTCTTTCAGAATCTTACGAACTCCTTCCGGGCCAAAATTGGTTTCGATTAATTGAGTCGGAGCTTCACCTTTGGTATTACCTACCGGATAAAACTCTCCCTTGTAGTAAAAGATACGATCATCCGAAATTATAAAGGTCATACCATTCTTAACCTTTGGAGGCTCAGGCCCTTGATCTTCTGTCTTTGCAGGGTAAGTCAAACTCATCACTTTCGGTTTCGCGAACGTGGAAGTCAATACGAAGAATGTCAACAACAGGAAACCTAAGTCTACCATTGGAGTCATATCAATTCTGGCGGAACCTTTCTTGCCGTGCTTTTTGCCTTTTTCGTTGCCGCCGCCGCTTTCTGCTATTTCTGCCATAACTTCTTATAATTGTTGTGCTTCCTGGGAAGTCACGAAATTCAAATTGTTCAACTTCAGGTTACGGAATACTTCGATCACCGTTTTTACTTTCACGTATTCGGCTTCCATATCAGCCTTCAACACGAATTTCGGTTTGAAATCTTCCGGTTTAAGAGGAACACCTCCTTTTCCTTGTTTGGCATTTTCTTCCTCAAACTTTGCTTTTCCGTAGTCGAGCATCTCGCGGTTTGCAAAATTGATCCAGTCGGCCAACTCGTTGTTTCGAGTTGTATCAACCGGTATTGTTGCATTCGGCAAGCTTTTGCGCTCTTCAGCTTCAAGAGAAAGGTATTTCGGAAGCTCACTCATGCTGCATCCAAAACCTCCTTCCAGTCTGCTGAATGTTGTAATATTCTCTTCTGAAAACGGAACTCTGTATTTAGCTGCCATTTGCATCAAGACTTTTTTACGAACTTCTTCTCCCGAACAAGTGAAAAAGACTCTTCCTTTCGTGTCCACGGTAACCATTACCAGGGTCTTTTGAGGAATGTCATCTTTTCCGATAGAAGAAGGGATTTCGACTTTTACAACTTCGTCTGTACGGAAGTCAGCTGCTAGCATGAAGAATGTAACCAAAAGGAAGGCCAAGTCAACCATTGGCGTCATGTCAATGGAAGGGGAACCTTTAGGTAATTTTAATTTAGCCATTCTTACTTATATTATTTCTTCGCCAAAGACGAATGAATATTAATTGTTAGCATTAAAGTTTTGAACGATAGCAAAACCAGCCTCATCCATAGCGTGAGTCATTTGATCGATCTTCGTGTTGAAGAAGTTGTACATTATTGTAGCCACTGTAGAAGCGAAGATACCGAAGAACGTATTGATCAAGGCCTCAGAGATACCAATTGATAATTTAGTTGTATCAGGAGTACCCGCACCCATAGCCTGGAAGGATTTGATCATCCCCAATACCGTTCCGATCAAACCGATCAACGTACCAACAGATACACAAGTAGAGATGATAACCAGGTTTTTAGACATCATTGGAACTTCCAAAGAAATTGCTTCCTCGATCTCAGCTTTGATGATCTCAGATTTTGTCTCTTTATCCAAAGTCGGATCATTCTGAACTGACTCATATTTCTCTAGTCCGGCACGGATTACATTAGCCAATGATCCTTTTTGCTTATCACACTCTTCCAATGCACCCTGGATATCGTTTGAGTCCATCAAAGATTTGATTCTTTCAACGAATGCATTGATGTTACCACGTCCTTTTGTTTTGGAAATACTGATGAAACGCTCAACAGAGAAAATAATTACGATGATGTTTACCGCCATCAAGAAAGGTACGATGATACCTCCTTTGTAGATAGTACCCAATGTATTGTTGTCAATCGGGTGCTCATTCGGATCACCATTAACGAAGTTTGCTGGATCTCCTAAAATGAAATAATAGATAAGAAATCCAATCCCTAATGCAATTGCAATAGATAATGAGGCAACTAATGATGAAAAACCTCCTCCTGTTTTTGTCTTGCTCATAATTTAGTCTTTATTGAAACTTTTTACATGTTTAAGCCTCAAACATACTAAAAAGGTTTTAATTAGTTCCAAACCTTTTAGTGAAATGAGTTGCCTTTTTTATCAAAATGTTTCAAATTGCGTTTTAAGTACCTTAATTATCAATTGAACGAACGAATGGATCTGTTTTGCGGAATGTTACGGTAAAATCAAGTATACATTAACTCAAAATGAACATTCTTTCATTCGGACTCCCGTACAACTTCCTTCAACTTTGGTTCAACTGCTTTATTAATTTAAAAGAAATTACGGCATTTTGCCACGATGCTGATTGAGCGTTGTATATTTGAAATGAAATTTCAGAGGAAATCAAGATGATACAAGTAAAGAATTATATATGCGGTCAGTGGGTGGCCGGTGAAGGTGAAGAACAAAAAATCTACAATGCCATTACCGGTGATCAGATCGGTTCGGTTTCAAGTGCGGGGCTGGATTATGAAGCAATCCTGAATTATGGAAGAACAGTCGGTGGAAAACAACTGCGCAAAATGACTTTCCAGGAACGCGGACGCATGCTCAAGGCTTTGGCGCTGTTCTTAATGGAGCGCAAAAGAACTTATTACGAAGTTTCTGCCTGGACAGGTGCTACGAAAGTGGATTCCTGGATTGATATCGAAGGCGGGATCGGGAACTTGTTTGCAAATGCTTCTTTGAGAAGGCAATTTCCGGATTTACCTTATTACGTAGACGGAAATGCCGCACCAATGTCCAAGAACGGATCGTTTATCGGGCATCACATCATGGTTCCTAAACAGGGAGTTGCCGTTCATATCAATGCATTTAACTTCCCGATCTGGGGGATGCTGGAGAAAATTGCAGTGAATTTAATGGCGGGTGTTCCGGCAGTGGTGAAACCTTCTGAATTTACCAGTTACCTGACGGAAGTAATGGTAAAGGATATCATCGATTCAAAAATCTTACCGGAAGGCGCTTTGCAGCTGGTTTCCGGGTTTGGGCGTGGAATTATTGATCATGTGACTAACCAGGATGTGGTAACGTTCACAGGAAGCGCATATACAGGTAGAAAATTGAAAGCACATCCGCGTTTGATCGAAGAATCGGTGCCATTTAATTTGGAAGCCGATTCACTGAACGCGATGGTGCTTGGTCAAAAAGCTGTTCCGGGAACAGAAGAGTTCGATATCTTCGTGAAAGAGGTAACGAAAGAAATCACAATCAAAGCCGGTCAGAAATGTACAGCTGTGCGTCGTATTTTGGTGCCTGAGAATTTCATCGAAGATGTGCAGAAAGGAGTTGCGGCTCGCCTGGCTTCTACTACGATCGGTGATCCGAAAGTGGAAGGTGTGCGCATGGGAGCTTTGATCAACCGGACACAAGTGGAGCGCGTTCGTGAGAATGTGGAGCTATTGGCGAAATCCCAGGAAATTATTTACGGGGATCTGGACCAATTCGATGTGGTTGGCGCGGATAAGGACAAAGGAGCATTCTTTTCCCCGATCTTATTCTTGAATGATTCTCCGTTCGACAAACAGGATGTTCACAATGTAGAAGCTTTCGGACCGGTTTCAACGATCATGCCTTACAAAGACATGGACCAGGCAATCGAACTGACGAAATTGGGAAAAGGTTCCCTGGTAACATCGATTGTTACTGCTGACGATAAAGAAGCACGTGAGTTTGTGGTAGAAACCGCTTGTGTGAACGGACGTATTTTGGTTCTGAATAAGGATTGTGCGAAGGAAAGTACCGGACACGGTTCCCCGATGCCTTTGCTGACACACGGTGGACCTGGTAGAGCCGGAGGAGGTGAAGAAATGGGCGGAAAACGCGGAATCATGCATTACATGCAACGAACTGCAATTCAAGGGCATCCGACAACAATTACCGAGATAACTCAAGTTTACCAGCAAGGTGCCAAAGGAAATATCACCGATATCCATCCGTTTAGGAAGCATTACGAAGAATTGGAAGTAGGGGATCAATTGATTACAGAAAGCCGTTTGATTACTGCCGAAGATATTGATGCCTTTGCTGCATTGAGCGGGGATAATTTCTACGCACACAAAAGAGAAACGAATTTTGCCGGGACGATGTTCGACGAGCAGGTTGCCCACGGATATTTGATCATGAGTATTTCAGCTGGATTGTTTGTGGATAGCTACGAAATCAATCCGGTGTTGTTGAATTACGGAATTGATGAATTGCGTTTTACCAAACCGGTTTACTCAGGAGCCAAAATCCACATCCGCTTTACATGTAAAGAGAAAGTGAGTACGGATGTTACTCCGAATGAAGAAGACCCGAAAACACTCATCCAACGCGGCGTTGTAAAATGGCTGGTTGAAATGCTGGATGATACGGATGAGCCATTGGTAGGAATTGCCACAATTCTCACGATGGTGAAGCGATTGGATCAGTCAATAAATTGAAACAATGCATGAATATACCACGTAGGGCTGCGATTAAGCAGCCCTACGTATTTTATAATCTCTGAAGATTACTATCTTTCGGGCATGAAGTCACTACTCTTTTCACTGTTTATTATTGCAAGCTTCAATGTTTCGGGACAATGCGCCAAAAAACAGCGCCGGCAGCTTTTAGCTGATTGTACCTCCGAACAACTAAAACAAGAAGAAGCTCTTGCTGTTTTCAGCAAATCCAAAGCTGAGTTTGATACGGTGAAAAAGATTGCTTATGTCGAGATTGATACTCTGAAAAACGGTGAAAAACAACTGCTGGCCTGTTTCTTTAATTATTCAGGATTTCTTTACCAGTTAAAAGAATTGAAAGCAGAACTTCCATCTTTAAAGCACACCTTTAAAAGTGATGGAGTTCCTGTCCACAGTGAGTTCCTGGTTCCTATTGAGAATACTTTGTCAGCGAATTTTGTGTTTGAGAAAGTTTCGGAGAAAACAGATCTGGGTGATCTCAGTGTAAAGGAACAGAATAAAGTGCTGCGCCGAAAATTGGAAGAATACAAGCGTTATTCTCTTTCAAATGCCATTCGATTGGATGAAATGAAACAATGCAAAGCGCGAATCAGTACTTTTTTACCACGTATTGATTCAATGTTTCGGGTATACAAGGGACTAGCAAATGATTTGACTTCGGACAGCTGGAAATTGCAGGATAGATTGAAACAGGAGGAAGCAGTTTTCAGGAAGAAAGGACCAAAGGGTTTTTCGGAAGCTTATTTTTTGACTTTCCCGGAAGTCTTTCCGGGTTTTGTTCCCGCCGGAAAACCGAATGAACCTATCGAATACACATCTTTTGAATATTCTTCTCCGATTGCTGCTGAGCAGAATGAACCAAAAATTTTTGAATGGACGGAGGATGCTGCCGTTTTCACAGGTGGAAGGGAGAAGATGGATGAATTCATATCTGCCAACCTGCGTTATCCGGTAAGTGTGCGGGAGGGAATTATTTCCGGGAGAGTTTACGTCAAGTTTGTTGTTTCTGAAAAAGGGGAGATTTCGGCTGCACAAGTTTTAAAAGGAATTCCTGCCTGTCCGGAATGTGGAGAAGAGGCTATTCGTTTAATAAACAGCATGCCGAACTGGACTTCGGCAGAGCACGAAGGTAAAAAAGTGAAATCGTATGTGGGTTTACCCGTTAAATTTGAATGAAATGAATCTTTTTTGGTAAAATTAATGCCCGAACATAAAAATGATTCTTTAAGAGCAAAATGGTGGGATTATTCTGATTCCGGAACCTATTTTATTACAATTTGTACAAAAGACAAAACTCCTTTCTTTGGTGAGATTTTGAATAACGAAATCACTTTAAGCAGGATAGGTGAAATTGTTCATGAAGAATGGTTGAGAACATTTGAATTAAGGACCAGGATGAAGTTGGACCTACATAATTTTGTCATTATGCCTGACCATTTTCACGCAATGCTTACGATTGGCTCAACAGAGTTCAATGGAAAGGACCCATATTTTGATCTTTCATGAAAGATTTTTCACCGCAACAAAAACTCCAATACCGCATTCATGAATTCCTCCGGCTGTTCTGCGTGTACCCAATGTCCGGCATTTTCAATCGTCAGAAAAGAAGAGTCCGGGAATCGGTCTTCAATCTCAGGAATATCTTCATCGATGATGTATTTGGACATTCCGCCGCGGATGAATAAGGTTTGAACAAACACCTCTTCATCCGGAATTGCTTCCAGGATATGCTGCATTTCCCGTTCCAGGACTTCTACATTCATGCGCCAGGCCAATTTGCCTTTTTCGATCCAGTAAAGGTTCTTCATGAGGAACTGACGCGTACCGTTTTCAGGAACAAAAGGAAGAAGGACTTCTTCTGCAGCCGCACGCGAATCCATGGGGGTGGCATTCAAAGCAGCGATGCCTTTTAAAATTTCCTGGTGGTGAGGAGGATAGCTTTTGATTCCCATGTCCACAACGATCATTTTTTCGATCGTGTCAGGATAAAGCTGTGCATAGCGCATCACCGTTTTTCCACCCATGGAATGCCCCAAAAGATTGACTTTTTCCAATCCGAGGTCTGTGATTAATTCATGGAGATCTTCTGCGAGAATGTCGTAATCGAACTCGTCACTCCAGTCAGTATGACCGTGATTGCGCTGATCTACTAGAATAACCTGGAAATAATCCGAGAAACGCTTGGCATGGGTTTGCCAATTGTCTGAAGAACCAAAAAGTCCATGGAGGATAATCAGAGGTTTTCCTTCCCCGATAATGCGATGCTGCAGTTTCATGCTGCAAAACTACAAATCCGCTTTGTTTTTAGCTGAGTAAGTGCGAAAAAAAACGGAAGATATTCGGCATTTCCCAGTTTGCTTCCGGAACTTCTACATTGATCTTCGTGGTCTTTGTTTCCGTGACGGTTGTTGTTGAAGGACTGCTTGATTTCATTTCTCCTTCAATATCCGAGGAGCTCGATTTTCCAGTCGTAAACTGTTTGTCATTGATGGTTTCAATGATGGAAACAATTTTATCAGCAGAGATTTTTGATTTGTCAAAAGTGATGTAAGCAGTATTGGTCTTTCTTCCCGATTCGAAATCATAAGAAACGCGGTCAACAGCTCCTGTTTCTTTCAATGCCATTCGGATAGAACCACCGCAAGCATGTTCACAACTCATTCCTGAAACCTCGATTGCCAGTTTGCGGTTAGCATGAACCGGATCCATTTTTTGAGTAACTATTTTCTTCTCAACCTTGATGATTTTCTTTTCAGGAGTTGATGTACAAGAACCCAAAACCAAAACAGTTGCAAGTCCTAACAAAATCGAGTGTTTCATGGTTTAATTTAAATGTGTGGGCGTAAAATTAAGGGAAATGAAAGACCTGTTTCACTAATTTTTGTTAAAATGGACGAACGGCAACTGAAGTTTAACAATTGACAGATTCTTATACCAAAATAGGAAAGTGCAGGTTTGCAATGCTTTATGCAGGTAAGAAGAATGATGAAAAACGACTTAAGTGTCAAATAATTCGTGATTCGGTCAGCCGCGGCTGACAATTGGTAATTAATAAACGTAATTTTGCATCATGTCTGAGATAGTAAATAAAGTAGCACAAAGCGGACTAATCGCAGTGGACCTTGCGGAGTATTGTCCGAAAAATTCGGAGTTTGCAGGTTTTGATTTCGAGCCTTCTCTGTGGCAGGGATTGGTTTTAAAGGAAAAAGATTTCCGCGATTACGTTAAGAATTTCGATTGGAACAGCTTCCAAAACAAGCATGTGTACTTATATTGCTCAGTGGATGCTATTTTGCCATCCTGGGCTTTTATGTTGGTGAGCTCAAAATTGGTTGGGATTGCAAGTTCGGTGACAATCGGTACTTTAGCACACGCCCGGCAAAAAGCATTGGAATGGAGTATCGATCAATTGAATATTGAGCAATTCAATGACGGGAAACTGATCGTGAAAGGGTGTTCGGATATTCCAAATCCGGAAGCTGCAATGTCTCAGTTTTTGCTGAGAGTTCAGCCGGTTTGCTCCAGCATTATGTACGGCGAACCTTGTTCTACGGTTCCTATTTTCAAAAAACCGAAACAGAAATAGCTTCCGAGCGGAATCCGGCTTCTTGAAGTAATTTGAATAATTGCGGTAATAATTCTTTTTGCCGCTCAGTGATCTTTGCATTGTCGTGAAGCACAAGTATTTCTCCCGGTTTGATCCGTTTTGCTTCCGAAAGAATCCGTTCGTTACTTACACTCAGATCGTAATCATAAGATAACCACGACCACATGATTATTCGGTGTGTTTTCGCAATTTCTTTTGCAACACTTGGTTTGATTCTGCCATAGGGAGGCCTGAACAGTTTTGTCGGATAGGTTTCTTCAAATTCCCGGAATGATTCCAGGTACAATTCATTTTCCGTTTTGATGGAATTCAGGTGTTTCATGGTGTGGTTTCCGACCGTATGCCCTTCATCCAATATCCGCCTGAATAGTTCCGGATACTTAGTGACATTCTGTCCCACACAGAAAAAAGTTGCTTTCCAGTCATATTCCTTCAACAGGTCCAGTACAAATGGTGTGATCTCCGGGTTCGGGCCGTCATCAAAAGTGATGAAAACAATTGGCTCGGAAATGGAAAACCTCCACCTTAACCTTGGAAAAACCCAATTCGTTAAGCGTGGAGGTTTAAATAGTTTCATGGATAGTTATTTATCCTACTATCGGTTCGCTGTCCGACTCAGCACCTTTTGGCAATGTTTCAGGCAGAATTCCCTCAGGTCCTGCCGGCATTCCGTTTGGAGTCGGTTTCGGAGCTGTCGGAACTTGTGTTCCTGTCAGTTCGAATGTAAAATCAATTGCATTCATCGTGCCTTGTAAACGTGCTTTCTTAATTGCAAAGTTTCCATCTGTTCTGCTTTCACCGTTTTCCAGTGAAAGTTGATCCAATTCCGTATAAATACGTGGTAGATCTACGTTGTAAAGTTCTTCCAGGCCTTTCGTAGTTCTGCTCACCAACGGATTGTTCTTAGAAGCAATGCGCTCGTCACCTGCAAACCTGTGAAGTGTTGCATAGTTGATCACCGCTGAGATGTAATCCATATCGTTGGATGCGGCAAAGTTTGCCGGGCTGTTTTTGAAGTAACCGATGATGCTTTCTAATTGGCGTGCAACTTCAGCTCCCAGTTTTTCAGCTCCTGCTTTGTCTCCGGCTCTGTAAAGAAGTCCTACGTAATCCTGAAGAACTCCGTCCTGGAACTGTTGGTATTCTGCTCCGTTCGCATCTTTGATCGAACCTGCAGGCGAAGGTCTTTCACCGTAATCCAAAACAATATCAGCAGGCATTACTTCCAATGACTTCTGAATTACTTCAGCCGCTTTTTTGCGCAATTGAGCCGGAGTCATTCCCATGGATCCTTTGAAAGAGTTTTCCAAAGAATCAGCTACTCTTGCCTGACCGGAAGCACGAAGGTTCTTCAACATCGGACCGTATTGCTGTTTGCTCATTTCCATCTGTTCGGCTTCGATTACGTAATGTTCGGCCAATTGAGCAAACATGGTTCTGAACTGAACGGTTTGTCTTCTTGCATAGTAATCAGTCAATACGTTGCGGTCGTTCATTTTACCATAATGGTAAGTGTTCATCAAATGTTTGTACATCAACTTCTCATTGATCGGAGTTTTCCCCTGGGCTAAGATCGGAGTGATCTCCCATGCCATACCGTTTGTGCGCAAGTGTCCGCTTTGGTACATCGCTGTGGAAACTTCGGTATTTCCCGGAGAAGTAAAGTACATCGGGCGTTTCCAGTCGTTGTGAGCTAACATGTCCAAAATCATAATGTCAGATTTTGTAATCGTCTGAACGGATCTTGGATTGAAACGGAAACGGATCTCATCTTCGCAGTTTGCCAGTTCATCTTCGGAGATAATCTGAGATGCCAAAGCATTTTTCTTATTGACAGGAAGGATGAATCCGGTACTTGGAATAACACGCAGAGAAGCGGTTCCGTATTTGATCATGTTATCATCATCCTTCATAAAAGCAATCACGTCCTTCAAAGGAAGGAATGACCAGGAATCTTCCCATGAGCTTAGGATTTCCTGCATCGTCTCCAATCCTTTCACATCAGCTTCCAGGAATTGGTTTCTGTACCCTTCGAATACTTCCAGGATTCCGTTTTCCATAGCTTCGATCACTTCGATAGAAGATGAATCTGCGCTTGCATTCTGGAACACCTGGCGAATCTCATTGATTCTAGGCTCGTATGCGACATCTTTCGCTTTTACACCGGATAGAACAGATGCCCCTGCATTTGCAAAGTTTGTAAACGCCTGTCTGAATTCGGCAGGATTGTTTTTTACTTTGATTTTGAATAAACGATCAACTTCTTCGCGCTTGATTCCCTGGTTCAGCATGCGTGTTGTTGACAAGAAGAATGCCTGGTCCGTTCCACCGGCCCACTGAAGGATCTGGTCTTCTCTAAATGTGATAGGAAGCGGTTCTGAATCATACATTTTCATCTTCATCTGGTTGGTGTACCAGTCGGTGTCGAATAAGCTGGTGTTACATACACGAACATCCGTACGCTCACCTTCTACTTCCTGTAAATACCAAAGCGGGAATGTGTCATTATCTCCGACAGAGAAAATGATACCGTTTTTGGCGCAAGATTGAAGGTAATTGTATGCTAAATCGTGAGCAGAACTTTTGTTGGAACGATCGTGGTCATCCCATCCTTGCTCACCCATGATGTAAGGAACGAATAAAGTAAGTAGGGTGAATAAGGTTGCGGCAACAGTATTGTTCGGAAGCGCTTTCCGCAGTCCGAAGGCTAATCCCAGCAATACCAAACCGATAATTGCAATAATTAACCAGGTTGTCAAAATGAAACCACCGCCGGAAGCAGCGAATATCAAAATGAATCCTGTTACTGCTCCGTAACCGATCAGCATTTTCTTCCAGTCTTCTTTCTGGAAGTTCTTATAAGCATCGTATAAAGCAAGAACACTTAATCCGATCCAGAATGCGAAGGCGTAGAAGGATGCTGCGTAAGCGTAATCGCGCTCACGCGGTTCGAACGGTTTTTGGTTTAGGTAAATAACGATCGCAATTCCGGTAAAGAAGAATGTCAGGAATACGATAAATGCGTCTTTCGGAGCTCTGTAGAAATGGAAGATCAGTCCGATCACACCCAAAACAAGCGGAAGCATCCAGAAATTATTGTGTGCCGGATTTTCCAATGTGTAGTAAGGTGCATGCTCCTGGTTCCCCAAACGCGCATCGTCGATGAATGAGAATCCGGAGATCCAGTTTCCGCGCATTTCATCACCATGGCCCTGAAAGTCATTCTGACGACCGGAGAAGTTCCACATGAAATAACGCCAGTACATCCAGTTCATTTGATAGCTGAACATGTAGCGCATGTTTTCACCGAAGCGCGGAAGTCTTAAGCCGTCGTCACCGTTCTCATCGGAATCCCTTACATCCGTAGGATCATAACCTGACCAGTTTTTATAAGCAGCAATTTTAGGATCATTCGGATTACCGGAAGTATAATACATACGCGGTAAGAACGTTTTTTGAGCATAGGTCTGCTTGCTGTTCTTTCGGATACTTTCGTTACTGGAGAAATATTTCTCTTTCACGGAATAGTTTCTTCCTCTCGATTTAGCCCAGTCCGCAGCTTCTTTTTCAGTCATGAAAGCTTTCGCATCCATTCCTGTTTGCTCATTTTCAACCACGAAACGACGCAGGTAGAAAGGAGCCGCATCTTCGTATTCACTTTGATCATTCAATTGTGAATTCCAGTAATTTCCGTTTAAGATAGGCCATGAACCATATTGTTCACGCTTCAAATAAGCATGGAGGGTAACTAAGTTTTCAGGGTCGTTCTCATCCAAAGGTGTGTTTGCATTGGAGCGGATAACGATTACTGCAAAAGAGCCATACCCGATTAACAAGAATGCCAAACTCCACAAAGCGGTATTTAAGATCGGTTTTGCTTTTCTCTTTGCGTATCTGAAAGCCCACATAAAGGCTCCGATCAATAACAGGAAGAAGAAGATGGTTCCGGAGAAGAATGGCAATCCGAAGGAGTTTACAAAAGCAACCTCGAAAGAAGAAGCCAAAGCAACTGATCCTGGGATGATTCCTTCCTGAACAAAAGCAAGTACAACTACTGAAATTAAGCCTGTCAGGATAATTCCTTTCAGGTTTGTTTTCTCCCAAAGATTAAAGTAAATCACGTAAGCAATTGCCGGCACAGCAAGTAGACCCAATAAGTGGACCCCGATCGCTAAACCGAACATGAACCAGATCAGGATCATCCAACGCATCGGAGATCTTCCGTCTTTGATTTCTCCGTGTTTGATGCCGATCATTTCTGCATCCCATTTCAGGATCATCCAGAAAATCGCAGCAGTAAACAAAGATGACATCGCATAAACTTCCCCTTCAACAGCAGAGAACCAGAAAGAATCAGAGAAGGTATAAGCCAAAGCTCCGATAACTCCTGCCCCGATTGTAGCGATCTGATCACCTCTTGACCAGTCTCTGTCCTTGCGTTGCATGATCTTTTTACCGAACATGGTAATGGACCAATACAGGAACAAAATGGTAAATGAGCTGCACAAAGCTGAAAGGCGGTTGATCCACACAGCCACCATTTCGGGTTCTGCGAAGAAAGAGAATAAACGTCCAAGTACCATGAATAACGGTGCGCCCGGAGGGTGACCAACTTCTAATTTATTTGCTGCTGTGATATATTCCCCACAATCCCAAAGTGAAACGGTGTCTTCAATGGTTAGGAAATAAACAATCGTTGCGATTAAAAAAACAAACCAGCCTGTAAGGTTATTCAGTTTATTGTAATTCATGATTTACTTTGAAAGTTTGACTCGCGAAGTTATAAATATATTGGCACGATTCCTCATAGAAATGTTGAAAAATGCTAAATGAATGAAATTCAATGTTTTTTCCACTTTTTCGCTGAAAAACACCATTTTTTTTACTGCTTTTCTTGGATGGAAAGAATTTAGTATTAACTTTGCCACCGCAATTGACCCATGGTGTATCCCGATAGCTATCGGGAGGCAACAGGTAAGAGGTTTAAATTGACCCATGGTGTAACTGGCAACACGTCTGATTTTGGTTCAGAAGAGTCTAGGTTCGAGCCCTAGTGGGTCAACAAGAAAAGCTTCATCGAAAGATGGAGCTTTTTTATTTCCCCCTTGGGAGGGGGATCAAGAGGGAGGATAAATCTGAGGATTTGCAGAGCGGGTTTTGAGAATGAGTGTGGAGTGAAAATCCAAAGAATAAACGTCTATTGAAAAATAGAAATCAAATTTGTCCGTTTTGTATAATCACAACCCGATTAATTGAACGCTGCCATGATAAAAATCAGACTTTCACTTCTACTATTGAGCCTATTTTTTTTCTTCAATAGTGGGCACTCCTGCACCATATTCAGTGCAAAGGATAAAAATGGTCAGGTATGGGCCGGAAATAATGAAGACTACTTTTTTACATTTAAGAATTTAATCAATATTGTTCCGCCCAAGACGGATTGTTTCGGATATGTTTATTTAACCTATAATTGGGCTGGTGCATCCATGCAGGGCGGCTTCAATGAGGCCGGTTTGTTTTTCGATTTCAACGCTGTTCCTTATACTAAACGCAAAGAAGAATCAACAACAAAAGAACACTTTCCTGGTGGAGATGAGAAACTATTCGAATACATGATGGAACACTTAAAAACCGTTCAGGAAGTAATAGATCTGTACAAAAAATACGAAGTATGGGGTATTGAATACGGTCAGCTTCATTTGGCTGATAAATATGGTAATCTGGGTATTATAGTGGCCGACAGTATGTGGATAACCACCAATAATTACCTCGCTTCAACGAATTACAATGTATGTCATGCCGATCGAGATGGAGATGATTGTTACAGAATGCCGATTGCTGAACGTTTATTGAAAAACAATGAACCTTCGTTTGAACTGTTTACTCAAATCTGTGATTCAACACATCAGTATTATTCATCAGGTGTAGGTACTATTTATTCGAATATTCACAATCTTACAACAGGTGAGATCTGGTTTTATTTCGGTCAGGATTATACGAATCCTTATAAAACCACTGTTCAAGAGTTACTGAAATTCGGTAAAACTTCCATCTATATCCCAGATCTATTCAAAGATCAGGACTTGGTGAAAGCTTATGAAGCAGCTAAAAACAAAAAGAATGAAGCGGCAATTGAAATCATGAATTCCATTCGGGATTCTACAAGGCGTTCGGAGAAAATGCGCTTATTGGTTACGGGTTTATTGGAAATGGATGCAGATTTTGATTCTTACCCGATTTTTGAGCATTATATGAAAACCAGTATCTGGGAAGCAAAGGATTTTCGGGTCAATGCCATTGCTTTGTATTGCAGAGGTCAAAAGGAAAAAGCTTTGGAGTCGATAACTGAAGGATTGAAAAAATATCCCGACGATCAAGGGCTAAAGATGGTGAATGATCTGTTGCAAGGAAAATTTCCTTCCAATACAAATTATAAGATAGAATTGGAAGGATTTAAAGATGCTACTTCAGTGTTACTGGAAGACTTTTTCTACTACAAACTGGATGGTTTTATGGTAAAGGAAGGAGATAAATGGGTGTGCGGGTATTCTTTAACCCCTGATGATTTTTTCTTCAGTTTTATTGTTGATGGAAAAGAAGTATTGTCGCCGCAATTCGGGACTTCTACATACGAAGGAATGCCCTGTAATCATGTAGTTATTAAGAAGAGTTTATTCCGGAATATGGCTTTCAGGATTTTTAAGCATAAAGCGAGAATCCACTAATTTTCTCATACTCATTCTCCTTCTGTCAGGTTATCTAACACTCTTTAACGTCTATCCAAGGTGTTTTTTCCTAACTTGTCAATAAACAAAAAATCGAGGGGTATGAAAAAGCAGTTTTATCTGGCTAGAGAGCAGAAGTTTTGTCCGGCGTGTGGAACGCCATTGCAGGAGGGGCATTTACAATGTCCGAATCCGACTTGTCCGACCAATCAGCCGCCACCGGTGCATTAACCGAAAAAAAGCCCAGGCCATTGAGCGGAGTCGAAATGCCGGGCTTTTTTGTAATTCCTTAACTTTTTCCGGTTGTTTTTCTTTCTATTTTAGAGTTAACAGCAAGGCACAACGAATCAGAAGTCAATTCTGATCTCTATTATATATTAAGCTTCACTCACGAATCGGGTGAAGCTTTTTTTGTGATAGGATGAATCATTCCTTCACAAAATTCTGCATCCGTTGCATACTTTCTGATTCATACCGGAACCAATACAAACCTGCGGAAAACGAAGAGAGATCCAGGCTTATCAAAACCTCTTCGTCTTTGATCTCTTTCAGTTTTGCGCCGCGGTAATCATAGATTTGAAGGGTGTACGGCTTATTTTCAGGAAGTTCGATCTGTACCAAGCCCGAAGAAGGATTCGGAGTGATTTTTAATCCCGAATTTTGGTATGGAACAACCGGTGGTTCCACATAGGTGTAAACCGTTATTTTATCGGTGGCTGAAGTTGCTCCGCCGTTGTTGATCAGGTAAATTTTCTTCCCGTTAGGAGAAACGGCGATGTCGCGCAGCCGCCCGTTCAGCAACTGGTCTTCGGCAAAGTATTTTTTGGGATTGGGGTTCTCGTTGGTTGAAGCAGCAATGGTTCCCTGCGCGTTTAGTTTGAATCGGTACAATTCCATGTTTGTATTGTCGCCCTTTTTCAGCGTGACCATTAAAATGCTGTTTGTCCATTCGGGGATGGAAGTGCTTTTGTAATAAATCCCGTCAGACGGAGCAACCGTACACCAACTGCTTCCAACATTGGAACCTGGAGTTGGAACTGCACAAATGGAATAAATCGGTTCAACCAGGTGATCGTTTGCAATTTGAGGATGTGGAACATAATTGGCAACGTAGGCCACTTCTCCCGGAAAATTATCATCGTCGTGGAAACCATGGACGTCTTTCCAACCATAATTCATTCCTTTTTCGAGGATATTGATTTCGTCGTCCGTTTTGTCGCCGTGCTCGATGTCGTAAAGAAGGTCGAGGTTGGTGTTGTAGACCAATCCCTGCGGATTTCGGTGTCCGCGTGTGAAAAAGGAATTTCCGGGAATGGGATTGTCTGCAGGAATACTTCCGTCCATGTTGAAACGGTGGATTTTCCCATTGTCGGTTGCCGGGTCCTGGGCAAAATTATTCGGATTGTCGGTCGGAGGATTGTAGCATTGGGTATTTGCGGAACCATGGTCGCCGATGGTTACGAATAGATACGGGATCAAATTTTGTTTTACGGCCAGTAATCTACCTCCGAGGTGATCATAGCCTGTGGAAATGTTGGTGACAATATCCTGGTAAGCCACAACTTGTTCTGCATTCGGGTCCCATTCCAGCCTACGGATCTTAAATCGGGTTGCCGGATTTCCTGAAGTTCCGGAATTGTAGGAGTACATGAAGTAAACAAAGGAGGTTCCGGGAGTTGTAAAATCCGGATGCAGAGCAAGTCCTAAAGTGCCGCCTCCGATTCCCAGGCTTGGACAAAGCACAGAGTTTTCCAAAGGGCTTCCTCCGAAATAATCACTTGCTGTGTAAATAACGGTTTTAGTTCCTGTTTCCGGATCGATCCTGGAGACTCTTCCGTTGCTTTCTGTTGCCCAAAGCACGGAATCCGGTCCGTAGAATAATTCCCAGGGCGTGGAAACTTGGGTCGGCAATTCTGAACGCACGAAGGTTTGAGCTTTTCCGGAAAATAAATGCACGACGATAAGGAGGAAGATGAAATATTTCATGCTTGATGGAGTTGATGTGATAAAAGTACGGCTTCTTTTCTGTAAAGTGTATCTTTGTAAGATATATTAAAGTGCATGTCAGAAGAAAAAAGAACGGACCTGGAATCCCTGGGTGAATTTGGAACGATTGATTTATTGACGAAAAACTTCCTGCTCACAAGGGAATCAACAGCTTTTGGTATCGGTGATGATGCAGCTGTCCTGGAAAGGAATGAGGAGCAGTATACCCTTATTTCCACGGATATGCTGGTGGAAGGTGTTCATTTCAACCTGATGTACGTTCCTTTCAAACATCTGGGATATAAATCAGTTGCGGTGAATCTGTCTGATATCGCTGCAATGAATGGTACACCTGAACAAATTACGGTTTCAATAGCTGTTTCAAACCGGTTTCCATTGGAAGCGTTGGAAGAGTTATACGATGGAATCCGATTGGCGTGTCAGCATTACAAAGTAGATTTGATCGGCGGTGATACGACTTCTTCGAGATCCGGATTGGTCATTTCTGTAACTGCCATTGGTGTGGTTGATAAATCCAAAGTTGTTTACAGATCAGGAGCAGGGGTGAATGATTTATTGGTTGTTTCCGGAGATCTGGGTGCGGCTTATGTCGGGTTGCAGGTTTTGGAGCGTGAAAAGAGTGTTTTTGAAGCGAATCCGGATATTCAGCCAGACCTGGATGGAAAAGATTATATTATTCAAAGACAATTGAAACCCGAAGCGCGTTTAGATGTGATCAATTATTTGAAAGAACTGAATGTGGTTCCTACATCGATGATCGATGTCTCTGACGGTTTGGCTTCTGAAGTACTACACCTGTGTAAAGCAAGCAATAAAGGTGCGATGGTTTATAATGCAAAACTTCCGATCGATTCACTGACGTCGACTACGGCAATTGATTTTAACCTGGATCCTTCTACTTGTGTATTGAATGGAGGAGAGGATTATGAATTGTTGTTCACGGTTGCTCAAAGTGATTTTGATAAGATTAAAGGGAATCCGCACATGACGGTTATTGGGTATATGACGGATGCAAGTGAAGGAACTTACCTGGTTGATACGAATGAATCTTTGATTCCTTTAAGAGCCCAGGGATGGAATCATTTCCAATAGGGGTTGGAGAAATTATGGAACAAAAAAATCCCCTTGGTTTAACCGAGGGGATTTTTTTATTTATTGTCTTTCTGATCTTTCTTTCTTAACGGATCTGTGATATCTCCTCCATCCGGATCCGGTGCATTTGGATCAACAGTTGGATTTGAATCCGTTCCGGTTCCATTTCCTGTTCCGCCTAAAGCATTTGGGGTTCCAATTCCTTCAGGTGAAGTCGTAGAAGTTCCTGTTGAAAGGCTTTTAGCCTCCGTTTCAGGCTCCGTGCAACCGCCAGTTCTTGGACGGATGTCAGCTTTTTGACAAGCTGCAAACACGAGTAATAATGATGCTATAAGTGTTATCTTCTTCATATCGTAAAAACGCATACTCAACAAATATAAACTATTTAATCATTTATTTCCAAATTTTCATAAGGAATTTTGATTAAAACGCGTGTTCCCTTGATTGAACGGTCCGGATTCGTCATTTGAAATGGTCCGATCAGCTCATAATCCTTGTTCCACATCTGACGGATCAGGTCTATTCTTTTTGAAGTAATTTCCATTCCCTGTGACTTGTGATCGCCTTTAAACTTGGCTTTTTTGTTCAAGCTGTAGTCTATTCCGATCCCGTTGTCATCAATACAGATTTCCAATTGATCTCCGAGTGCTTTGATCGTTACAACGATTTCTCCTTTTTTTGTTTCGTCGGGAAGAATTCCGTGAATAATGCTGTTTTCTACGAATGGCTGAAGCAGCATCGCCGGAACAGTTACCTGTTCCAGGTCAATATCCCGGTTTTCAATTTTGTAGGTAAAACGGTCTTTGAAACGCATGGCTTCCAGGGAAAGGTATAATTCCAATCGTTCCAATTCCTGGTGCAGGGTCACCACATTATCTCCTTCCGATGCACTGTCCAGGTTTTTCCGGATCAATTTCGCGAAACTGGTCAGGTACCTGTTTGCAGATACGCGGTCCTGCGTATTGATAAAATATTGAATGGAATTCAACGAATTAAAAATGAAATGGCGGTTCATGCTGGCATTCAGCGATTGCTGCTCCAAAGCAAGCAGTCGCGATTTGTTTTCCAGGTTTATTTTGTAGTTGCGTTCTCTTTCACGCTTGATCTGCAGCCTGAAATAATAGCGTATTCCGAATGCTATGGCTACAAAAACAAGGATATAGAACCACCAGGTTCTCCAAAAAGGCGGAGTAATGGTGATGGCAAATGAACTGATGTCTGATATTTTTTTCGTTCCGGAAATAGCACGGATCTGAAGTATATAATCTCCCGCATCCAGGTTGGAAAGGATGATGGTCGGGTTTAAAGTCGGTGGAGACCATTTGTCGGATTCTCCTTCCAGGCGGTATTGAAAAGTAACGGATTCGGGATCTTCCATCGAAATGCCGTCCAGGTCAATGATCAGGTTATTCTTGGAATAATTTAGCTTTAGTCCGTTATAAATGTCCGAAGTGTTTATTTCCCGGTAATTCACAAGAACTCGTGCAATGTTGAGCTTCGGTGCAAAGTCGGAGAAACCGTCCTCCAGATTAAGCTGGAGTTTTGCCAGGCCTTCACTGGTACCGAACCAAAAGTTTCCACCTTCATAAATCGAAGAATTGATATTGGATTCCAGGTTGATCAAGCCGTTATTGGTTCCGATGTGTTTCACCAGTAATTGAGAGTTTTCGCTGTTTTGAAAAACATACAAACCATCATTCGTACCTACAAAAATATTGCTCTCTACCCGGTGGATAAAATTGATAAAGCGAGCTCCGCTCTTGGAACTGTAGGAAACATCCGTGAAATTGATCCCGTCGAAGATAACCAACCCGTTTTCGGTGCCTATCCAAACGCGGTTGTCCACATCTGTTTCGATTGAAGCAATGCTGGCCTTGAATTTTTTAAGAAGTTTCTGTGTCTTTTTGGCCGGATTGAGTTCGTAAAGCCCTTTGGATGTCGCAACGAGTATGTTTGAATAGTAAAATGTAATATCCCGGATGTTTCCGTCTCTGATGATATTGAACCTGAAGCTGGGGTAATGGTGAAGTGTATTGTTTTCAATATATCCCAGACTTTCCTCTCCGGCAACTATCAGTCTGTTTTTAAGTGGTTTCAACACCCGGAAGGTGGTGGAAAAGTGTTCGGAGATGTGTCTTTTCGGTTCGGACTTAAAATCCCAGCTGAAAATTCCCATATCGGTTGCGAACCAGGCTAGTCCGTTGAAATATTCAATGTCCCAGATAGTTGTTGCGGGAATAGGAATGTTCTCGCAAACTCCCTGCTGGTTCATTTTGAAGGCCCCTTTATCATAGGAACCGAAAAGGTAGTTTCCGTTTTTCAATCTTGTCCCCGAAAGGATCAGGTCCGAAGGCATGCCGGTTTTGGTAGAATAAATCTGCAGGTTTTGATTGGCAAAGCGAACAAGTCCTTTTCCATCACTTCCAAACCAGATATTTCCCTCGTTGTCCTGGAAAGTACAGTTGATGGCTTGTACAGGAAGCCCGTTAGTTTCGTTCAAGCTAAGCTGTTTCATTTGAGGGGAAAGACGGATAACACCTTCCGGGGAAGACAACCAGATCTGATTGGAACGGTCACTTGTTAGTGCTCCGATATAAAGATCTGTTGCCTGAATGGGAATCGAATCAAATTTTTTGAAAGCCATATCGGTTCTGAAAAGCCCATCAAAAGAAGTGGAAATGAAAACCTTGTTCTGAGCGAGTGCAATTCCGGAAATGCGTCGGTCCCTAAATGCTTCTACACGATTAAAATTGGTAAGGTCATCCGTGAAATACAATCCGTCCCGAGTACCGATGTAAAGCTTTCCGTGGATGATTTCCAAATCCCTGCAGGAAGATGCGTTAGGGTTTTTCAAAGTGATTTTTGAAACGTGCCCGTTTGAAAGAATATACAAACCGCTTCCTTCGGTAGATGCAACGATTTTTCCCTGATATTGAATAAAGTCTGTAACGATTACAGTTCGGTTATTATCTCCAAGTGAGTAGGTCTGTGCTTTGTTGTTGCTGATTTGGGTAATTCCGCCCTCATGTCCCACCCAAATGGTTTTTTGAATAAACTGCAGGCAGGAGACACGGTTGTTGAACAAACCCTGTTCCAGTGAAAAAGTTGTAAAAGTTTTTCCGTTGAATTTAGCCAATCCGCCTAATGTCCCGACCCATAAATAGCCGTCATCGTCTTGTGTGATGCACTGGACCTGTGATTGTGGGAGACCTTGCCCGTTGGAGTAAGTAATGAAAGAATAGTCTTGCGCCATTCCCAAAGTAGAAATGGCTGCAAAGACCATGAATACGAGTAATCTCATCCTTCTTTCAGCATTTTTACGAAATCAGTTACGCGGTTTCTTGCCACGGGTATGCGCAGTCCGTTTTTGAGTACTGCAAAATGACCGTCTTCGTTGATGTATTCTGCAAGGTTATTGAGATTGATGATGTGTGATTTATGGATCCGGAAAAACTTGGCCGGATTCAGGATGTTTTCGTAAATCTTTAATGTTCGGGTGTCCAGGTAACGTGTTCCGTCATTAAAATAGATCGTTGTACAGTTTCCGCTTGCCTCCAGATGAGAAATCGTATTGTCTTCCACGATTTTCAATCCTTTGGTATGGCTGATTGCGATGCGGTTGTTCGGTTTGTTTCGAAGCAGCTGGTCGGACAAGTTACGCAGGCTTCTGAAATAAGTCACATAATTCTCCGGGTCCTGCCCGAATACATTATTTGCTTCAACCAGTTTTTCAACGGCAACCCGCAGGTCGTCAATATCGATTGGCTTCAGGAGGTAATACACAGCACTTGCATTGAATGCACGGATCGCGTAATCCTTAAAGGCCGTAACAAATACAACCAGGAAATTCTTTTCTTCTACCTCTTCCAGTAATTCAAATCCTTCTGCACCGCTCGGCATTCGGATGTCCAAAAAGACCACGTCCGGTTTGCTGGCAGTGATCAGTGCTTTGGCTTGTTCTTTCCCGGAAGCTTCACCGATTACTTCGATTTCAGGACAGAAATCGTCCAGCATCATGATTAAATTTTTGCGTGCATATTCTTCGTCATCAATGACTAAAGCGCGAAGTCTTTTCGGTTCCATAATGTAGTTTGTTACGTGTTCTTACCGACAATTTACGAGTTCTTAGAAACTGAGTGCCGGTTTTTAAACAGGATACACTCAGATTTAAACTGTTAAAATAAATAGCCTGCCAGTATAATCAAAAGTTATAACCGTTAAAATTATTTATTTTTTGCAGAATCAACTAGTAAAATCGTGGGTGAAAATTTTTCCTCCTTCGTATTATTTAAAGCCGGTCAAAAGATTGTTTGCAATAATTGAATGACTTCCTCGCGGTTCTCTTCATGCGACATATGTGCTGCATTTGGAAAGACAATAGAAGAGATCTTATGCTGCTTGCAAAAAGAATCCAGTAATCCTACATTGACCAGTTTGTCGTTGTGTCCGCTGATGACTGTATATTTTTCAGGGTTCTTTTCCATCAGGTATGCGAGGTCGAAGCGGTTTTTCATGGCCA
This sequence comes from uncultured Fluviicola sp., assembly GCA_966248825.1. Lineage (GTDB taxonomy): Bacteria > Bacteroidota > Bacteroidia > Flavobacteriales_D > Crocinitomicaceae > Fluviicola. The sequence goes on along the minus strand of CBINBC010000022.1, from coordinate 18,084 downwards.
GGGCTGCCCATGCGATTGCTTTTGGGTCCATTTTTTCAGCAATTCGGATATAATGATCTATCGCATCCTTCATCATTTCCGGATTGGAGAAGAGGTTCGGAATCGCTTCACGAATAAAAACAGGTGCTTTCGTGAGTACCAGGTGGGCAACCCGTTCGCGGTCCCGCTTTTTGTCTTCCGAGTCACTCCAGGGGTGTGAATGGAACAGGATGAGGTGTTCAATGCCGGGAATGAGCTTCATCAATTCCATACCGACATATCCGCCCATAGAATGTCCTATGATAATAGGGTGTTTCAGTTCTTCATGAAGAATGATTTGTTCCACAGCTTTGGCCATGGATAGGATGGAAGGAGCAGCGTCGAAATCTACAAGGCTCTTGCCGTGTCCGGGTAAATCAATGCAAACTGCTCTCACAGGGAGATGGGGGATCAATTCGTCCCACATGCTGTAATCCTCCATGAAACCGTGTAAAAAAATTACAGGACTTCCATTTCCGGAAATCCTGTAATTCAATAATTGTTCGTTCATTATTTGCTGTTCATCAACGTTTCTATCTCATCCGCTTCAATCGGGATATTTCTCATTAAATTGAAGGGTTCTCCGGAAGCCTGAACCACCAGGTTGTCCTCAATTCGGATTCCCAGTCCTTCTTCCGGGATATAGATCCCCGGTTCACAGGTAAATACCATATTCGCTTCGATCGGGACATTCCATAAACCGACATCGTGCGTATCCAGTCCAAGGAAATGCGACGTTCCGTGCATAAAATACTTTTTATATGCCGGCCAGTTCGGGTCCTGATTCTTAATGTCTGTTTGGTCCAGTAATTTCAATCCAAGCAACTCGGATTCCATCATGCGGCCTACTTCTTTTTGGTATTCAGCCAGCATCGTTCCAGGAACTAGCATTTTTTCAGCCTGTGATTTAACACGCAAAACAGCATTGTAAACTTCTTTTTGTCTTGGGGTAAAACGTCCGTTAACAGGAATACTTCTTGACATATCCGAGGAGTAATTTGCATATTCCGCTCCTACATCCAACAGGATTACATCACCGTCCCAGCACTGCATGTTGTTTTCAATATAGTGCAGTACACATGCGTTTTTACCCGAAGCAACAATCGGGGTGTAAGCCCATCCTTTGGAGCGGTTGCGCAGGAACTCATGAGAAAACTCTGCTTCGATCTCATATTCCCAAACACCCGGTTTTACAAAGCCGAGAATTCTGCGGAACCCTTTTTCGGTAATATCACACGCAGTCTGCATCAGATCCAATTCGATCTTTTCTTTCACAGAACGAATCTGGTGCATGATCGGTGCGCTTTTATGTACCTGGTGTGCCGGATAATCTTGTTTTACCTGAAGGATAAAGCGGTCTTCACGTGTCTGAACAGTCGTGTCCGCACGTAAATGCTCGTTTGTGTTCAGGTATATGCCTTCCGCTTCGGCCATTAACTGCTTAAAGATTGTCGGGAATTGCTGCAGCCAATAAACGGTTTTGATACCAGCTGTTTCAAATGCCTGGTCTTTATTGAGTTTGGCTCCTTCCCAAACCGCAATGTGATCGTTGGTCTCTTTTAGAAAAAGGACCTCGCGGTGCGCTTCATTACTTGCATCCGGAAATAGAACAAGGATGCTTTCTTCCTGATCCACTCCTGATAAATAAAAAATATCGCGGTGCTGTGTAAACGGAAGCGTCCCATCTGCGCTAACAGGATAAATATCATTCGAATTGAAAACAGCCAGGGTGTTTTTTGCCATTTTTGCCGTAAACTTTTTACGGTTTTCAATAAAGAGGTTTTTGTCTATCGGGAAATATTTCATCGTTCTATCTATAAGTCCTGTGAAATTACGAAAAATTCAAAATTCAAAAGTGAAAGCCTCCGCAAATATTGAACTTTTTGAACCTTTGAACTTTTTTCTACTGTGAAAGTAGATCGTAAGTACTTTACGAACTGCCGGGTGCAAATTTGTATCATCAAAGTTCAAACAGTATGAAAACAATATTCGACAGCATCTTACTAAACCGCATTCAATTTGAAAATTCATCAACAGAAGTACAGCTGGATTGCTGTATTTATGAAAACGGGAATGCCTTTGAAAGCCAGATTTTTGTGAGCATGAGCGCATTTAACCAATTAATGTGTGAATTAAGTGTTCGCGGAATAGACCTGAATATGGATGAGAACCTGGATACAATTGTTATCTCTGATTCCGAGATCATTTATTCAATGGATTTAACATCAAATACCGATAAGCCTATTTTCTTACCTTATTATTGTTTGCCTGAACAGAATAAGTTGTTAAGAGCCTAGATGTGTGAGATTTTCAGAAATATCTTTGGAGTAAGAAAAAAAGTTGTATTTTCGAATTGTGTTCTACGGAACATATTGGTTTGAAAAACATAATCTATGAAAAAAATTATTCCTCTTTTTGTGTTTGGGTCAGTGTTTTTAGCTGGTTGTCCGAAGCACGAAATTATTCCGGCACCGACACCAAAGGTAGAACTGGAGTCGAGTTTTATTGGACTTGTAAACGGAAGTCAGTTGGAGTTGACACAAAATGTTGACGGATATTATTTGGATGCAACAAAAACAAAATTCATCCAGCCTTCACCTACACCTTCATTGGCTACTTATTACGCAAATATGAAGTCGTCCAGCACATTGGTTTCGATTCGGGTAGGTTTGGGTTCACTTCAGTTTGACGGAAGTGCGAACAGTGATCCGAGTTTGTCTGTGTTTAATAACTTCTTTACAACGATGACTACTCCGACTTATGAAGCTAATGCTGTTAATGGTTTCGAAGTGGTTTACCGTGATGGTTCAGGAAACGTTTGGAAATCTGATCCTGCGTCAACCCCTCAAGATGTTGTTTTCACAGGGATTGTACAGGAGTCCGACGGTTCGGGAGATTACTCAAAGTTCACATGTACATTTAATTGTAATGTATATCGCAAAATACCGGACTTATCAACTCCGACTCCGCTTGATGACTCGGTAACACTTACACTGCCGATCCAGGACGCGGTTTTAAAGGGTTGGTTTAAAAGATAATTGATAATTTAAAGAAGCCATTTGTCAATCGACAGGTGGCTTTTTAGTTGATTCTGTATGCAGCAACTGAAAATTGGAATTATTGGGGATTTTAACTTTACCTTCAATACGCACCATGCAACAAATATGGCCTTAGACCATGCAGGTCGTTTTTTGGAAGTAGAGTTGTCTTATTACTGGATTAAGATCAACGAGATCATAAACATGAAGCCTCAGCAATTGTCAAATTATGATGGCTTTTGGTTTGCCCCGGGTCCATACCTCAATTTATTTTATCTCAATGGAGTCATCGATTTGATGCTCCAACAGGAAGCTCCTGTTTTCATTACCGGGGAAGGATATAAAGCCTTAATTGATGTTTTGATCCATCGCAATAACCTCAGTGCGAACGGAGAAAAATTAATTTCAGATAACCTGGTAGACGGCAATCATTTCGAACGCGTTTACGTGGTACCGCATTCTTCTGCACTCATCCATTTATATGAAACCCGGAATCCGGAAGAGTTAACAGCTACACGTTACAGCTTATATCCGCAGTTGATAGGAAGTCTTACGGAAACAGATCTGGATATTGAAGCTTACAATCAATTTGAAGAGCCTGAAATCATCAGCTTGAAGAATCGCCGGTTTTTCCTGGCATGTGGATTCTGCCCGCAGATTAGTTCGACCCGGGAACTTCCTCATCCTTTAGTTTATACTTTTGTGAAATCCTGCTTTCTGAGCAATTAATCTTCGTGCTGCTGCACTTCTTCGAAGTATTGGTCGATCAACAGGTTTTTTCCTAAAGCTGCTTCAACTGCCAATACATCACAACGCTCATTTTCCGGATGCCCGTTGTGTCCTTTCACCCAGATAAATTCAATCTTGAAAGATTTGGCAACCAATAGGTAACGAAGCCACAGATCTTTGTTTTTTTTCCTGGCAAAGCCTTTTGCCTGCCACCCATAAACCCATCTTTTTTCGATCGCGTCAATGACATATTTGGAATCCGAATAAATCCGGACAGGAATTGTATTGGTTTTCAAACTTTCCAGGGCACAAATAACCGCAAGGAGTTCCATTCTGTTATTAGTTGTAAGCCGGTAACCCTGGGAAATCTCCTTAACGGATTGTTTGTATTTCAATATGATTCCATAGCCCCCGGGACCCGGATTCCCTCTGGCAGAGCCGTCTGTAAATATTTGAATGTATTCTGACACAGGGACAAAGTTATAAAAATCCTGCGTTTTAAAATTTCTAATAAATATTGTAGAAAAACTGATTTTAGCTAAATAGTTGTTAAAAATTCACCCTGGTGGATTTTTTAGGATTCCAATAGTCAGAACTGCTGAACAGGTCGATTATTCTTCCGAATGCACTAATTATACCGATAAATTGATGGTTTTTAATTCGGTAATAGGGTATTAACTTTCAAGAAATGTTGGAAATAGCAAAATTTGGGTTTTGAAATACATAATTTAATATGCAATTTTGTAATCGAAAAGGAGCTGATATCTTCAGTTTCTGATTCAGTGAATAGTGGTTAGGTTAGGTTAACGAAAAGCGGTCAGCAATGACCGCTTTTTGTTTTTAAACCGTATACTATTTTTGAAGTTAGAACTAAAGTTTATTTATTTGACAAGCTCCAGGAATCCGGTCTTTTCAATCGGATTGTTGTCCTTTAAGATTCCGTTTAATTTATAGAAGTAAACTCCTTCACTGCAAGGATCTCCTCCTTGAGTTCTACCGTCCCAGAAAATCGTTCCTGTTACATTTTTTCCTTCGTGAACTACATTTCCCCAACGATTAACAATAAGGATGTCAAATGACTTGAAAATGTCTTTCTTGAAAGAGAAAACTTCATTCGTTCCGTCACCGTTAGGAGTAATGATATTCGGCATCTCGAAATCACCTGTAACGGTGATGACCGTCGTGTAAGTATCAAAGCATCCATTCGGATCTTCTACGGTTAATGTAACGGTGTATGATCCTGCAGAGTAATAGGTCGGATAAATAGAAACCCCCGAATTATTAATTACCTGGGGATTTGGGGCCATGTCCCAGGTCCATGTTGAAATTCCACCTACACTGCTCGATTGATCATCCAATTCAACGGTTGTACCTAAATCAATGTATGTTGGATTTACTACAAAGTAGGCATTCAATCCGATATCCGGAATAGTAATAGGATTCATCGGATAAACTACTTCACAGTTGTTACTGTCTGTAACAGTCAAAGTCGGATTGTAGGTCGTTACATCATGGTAAGTATGCGTGAAGCTTGTAGAATCACTAACGGTTGTTCCGTCATCTAATGTCCATAAGATCGTTTCCAGGAAACTGGTTGCACCTATCGTGAAATCAACGTCCTGACCACAACCACCCACATTCTGTGTCCACGATGGATTTGCTACCGGACCAAAGATTGTCAGGTAATCAACATAAGTAGTATCCGAAGTACACCCAAATTCGTCGGTTATAGACAAACTGAGGCTGTATGTTCCAGGGAATACATAAGTATTATTCGGATCTTCGAGCACGGAAGTTTTTCCATCCCCGAATATCCAGCTGTAATTGGTAATGTCTCCATAAGTCAGAGAGGCATCTGTTAAATCAGCAAAAACAGGAGGACACAGGTAATCTCCGTTTGCATTTGTTGCGGCCCCGCTGAATTGGTATTGCGGAATAGCTACCGGTGTAGAGATAGTCAATATCCTGGATGCTGTGTCTTTACATCCGTTAGCGTCCGTTACAATCAATACATAACCGTGTGTGAAACTGGAAGTAGAGTTGTTCAGATTTTCGTTGTAGGTATGTCCGTAATCTGTTGTGGTACTTACTGGTGAACCGTCAACAATCCATTGGTAGGTCAATGGAGCGACACCGGTAGAACCATTCACCGTAGTTACATTTTCCTGGTTACAGATCACGGAATCGATTGTAAACAGTGCCGCTGGTTTCGTAATGGTAACTGAAGTGCTTGCCGGTGCAGAAACACAACCGAATTGGTCTGTAGCTACAATGGTTGCTGTGAATGTTCCTTCTGTTGTATAAGTGTGGCTTACAACTGTTCCGACGCTGCCGGTTGTTTGTGTTGTACCGTCATCATTAAAAGTGAACAGGAAAGAAGACAAGGCAACACCATTATTCTGTAAAGTCGAACCATTTGTGAAGTTAACCAGGAAAGGAGCACAGCCGGCATTGTCGTCCGGGGTGATTTGCGCTAAAGGAAGCGCTAGAGCGATCATCGGGCTGAATGTCGCGTTATCGGAACATCCCACGTTGTTTGTTGCGGTTAAAGTAATGGTGTATGTTCCGAAAGCAGGATAAGCATAGCTCGGACTCGGTCCCGTAAGCACTTGGCCGTCTCCCATGTTCCAGGAATAGGTACCGAATGGGTGATCTACCCAGGTTGTGGAGTTTTGACCAAGTGTAAACGAAGAATTCACACAAACGGAGTCGTTTGATGGCGGTAAGATTCCTGCTGTAACTGTCGATATGTGCACTACCTGTGTTGTACTGTCCGCACAGCCCGTAGTATAATTGTAAATTACCTGTTCGATGGTATATGAACCATAATTTGCATAATTGTGTGAAGTTGATCCCAGGTCGGCATCGTCGAAATCAGGATCGTCAAAAGTGGTTGTTGATCCGTCTCCCCATTTCCAGATCATTGCGCAATCATCCGAAAGTTTCCCAATGATGGATTGATCATTCACAGCTACGTTTACCGGTAAGCTTGCCGGGTTGCAGTACAATGTTTGGGCCGGCTGGAATCGGCTGATAGGTGCTTTGATATAAACCGCATCCGGAATGGTAAGTGTATCGCTGCAACCACGGAAGGTAACGATCAAAGTCACATCAAAATAACCTGTATCCTGGGAATAGGAATGGTCCGGGTTTTCAAGGGTGGAGGTTCCGCCATCGCCAAAATTCCACAAATAAGTGACCTCATCGGGAGTGTGCGGGGTTAATACCTGCGATAGATTGTTGAAATGGATGGATCTTTTAGCACATTCCGGGCTTTGATCAATGGTGAAATTGACAAGGTCTACTTTCCCTACTTCGATATATGCGGGAATAGTAACAGTTCCCTGGCATCCCGATTGGGTGGTGATCGTTAAAGAAACATCATAGACTCCCAGGTTGTAAGTATGTGCAGGAGGGTTTTGTCCTACAAAAGTAGTTCCGTCGCCAAATGTCCATAACCAGTTCGTAATAGGAACGATGGTTGAAGAAGTGTCGATGAATGTAACTGTAAGAGGTTCACAACCAGCTGTGTCTGTACTGGTAAAACCTGCAAGCGGAGGACTTAAGGTAACTGCATTTAAACTAATGGTTCCCGGACAGCCGTTTGCCCCGGTCATGGTTAATGTTACCGTGTAGCTTCCGTTGTTAGTGTAGTTGTGTACCGGTGGATTCTGCCCGTTAAAAGTGGTACCGTCGCCAAAATTCCACTGAAAGTTGGTTCCGGCCGGACTTGTATTTGTAAACGTAACTCCCTGCGGAGCACACCCTGTAGTCGGATTTGCAGTAAAGGAAGGAATTGGAGTAGGTAATATGGTGATTTGTTTCGATGTAGATCCGGAACAGCCAAGGCTTGTATTTTGTGCGTTTAAGCCAATAGTGTATGTTCCCGGAGTTGAAAAAGTAACGGTATTGTTTTGAGAGGTAGAACTGGAAGGGTTGCCTCCTCCAAAAGACCAACCCCAGGAATTGGCACCTACTGTTGAATTATCCGTAATGGATACCGGTGTATTCTGACAAGCCGTGGCCGGAGCGTTTATACCAGCCTGGAAATTTGAAATAACAATTGGTTTGATCATTGTGTCTTTACATCCGAAACTATTGGTTGCAATAAGCGTTACATTATAGGTTCCGGCAGTTGTGTAATTGACCGCGGCAGGGTTTTGAAGAGTCGAGGTTTGACTGTTGCCGAAGTTCCAGTTGTAAGAAACGGCACCGGTAGTGGTGTTTCCGAAAGTTACACTTACCGGTAAGCTGCAACCGTTTGCAGTAGTGGTGAAATTCGATGATGGTTTCGGGTTTACTGTTACATAACCTGCCTTTAATTCAAAATCGGCTTGTCCGTTTGAAGCCTGGACGGTGAGAGTTACCGTATATGTTCCGGGGGCACTGTATATGTGATCCGGGTTTTGCTGGGCAGATGCATTTCCGTCCCCGAAATCCCATTGATAGGAAGTAATGGGCGAACTCCCCGCCGTGGATTGACTGGTGAAATGGATACTTTCTTCCAAACATACAGTAAGTGGTGATGCAGTGAATTGAGCGGTTGGTGGTGTTTGTGATAATCCAAATGTGGAAATCATTAGGCAAAAAAGTAGTACGCGCATAATTAAGCTTAGTTTCAAGGTTCACACAATTGTGAGATTAACATCACTTGACTGTTAATTTATTAACAGTCAAGTGATTGAATCGTTAATCTTCCTTGTAAAGATGCTAAATTAATCGATAAGGTTGCTCGACAGCCAGCGTTTCATTTCATTTATATCCATCTTTTTCCTGGAGGAAATGTTATCTACCTGATCCATAGTTATTTTGCCAAGCCCGAAATATTTGGAGCCAGGATGAGCGAAATACCAGCCTGAAACAGATGCCGCAGGCCACATCGCTAAAGTCTCCGTTAAAGAAACACCGCTTAATTCTTCTGCATTTAACAGCTTGAAGAGATTGGGTTTTTCTGTGTGGTCCGGACATGCCGGATAGCCTGGTGCGGGGCGGATTCCTTTGTATTCTTCGGCAATCAATGCGTCGTTGTCCAATGTTTCGTCGTTCGCATAACCCCAGGTTTCACGTCTCACTTTTGCATGAAGGTATTCGGCAAAAGCTTCCGCTAAACGATCAGCAAGGGCTTTAACCATAATGGAATTGTAATCATCGTGATCCGCTTCAAAACGCTGCACATGTTCATCAATACCGATACCTGCCGTAACGACGAATGCTCCTACATAATCAATTAACCCGCTTTCTTTTGGAGCAATGAAATCTGCCAGGGAAAGATTGGGTTGTCCGGCCGCTTTCTTGGTCTGCTGACGCAAAGCGTGCTGAATACCTAACACCGAAGATCGTTGTTCATCGGAGTAAATTTCAATATCGTCATCCATACTGTTTGCCGGAAAGATGCCGTAGGCCGCTTTTGCAGTCAGCCACCTTTCATCCACGATCTGCTTCAGCATTTTCTGAGCGTCCTCGTAAAGTTGCGTAGCTTCTTTTCCAACAACTTCATCTTTCAAAATACGCGGAAATTTTCCATGCAGTTCCCAGGTTTGGAAGAAAGGTGTCCAGTCAATATAGGGAACTAATTCCGCCAGGTCCTGTTGTTCAATCACCTGAACTCCCAATTGACGTGGTTTTTTGATGGTTTCGGAATTGAATTCCAGCACCAATTTATTTTTCAATGCATCGGCATAGCTCAATACCTGCTTCGCGCCGCGGTGTTTTTCGTGGTGCTCACGAACACGTGCATAATCGGCTTGAACGTCTTTGACGAACTGTTCCTTTTTGTGTCCCAGCAATTGTTCTACCACAGTTACCGAACGCGAAGCATCCAATACGTGGACAGTTTGTCCTTTGTGGTAGTTCTGTTCGATCTTAACGGCAGTATGTACTTTGGAAGTGGTAGCTCCTCCTATCAAAAGAGGAATGGAAAGGTTTGCACGTTCCATTTCTTTGGCAACATGCACCATTTCGTCCAGGGAGGGTGTGATTAATCCGCTTAGTCCGATGACGTGGGCATTTTCATCGATTGCCGCCTGGATGATCTTTTCAGCAGGGACCATCACGCCCAGATCCACGATTTCGTAATTGTTACAGCTTAAAACTACAGCAACAATGTTTTTGCCGATATCGTGTACGTCTCCTTTAACGGTGGCCATGATCACTTTTCCTGCCGATGTGGATTTTCCGTCTTTCTCAGCATCGATAAACGGAAGCAGGTATGCAACCGCTTTTTTCATCACACGGGCAGATTTTACTACCTGAGGAAGGAACATTTTTCCACTGCCGAATAAGTCGCCAACAATATTCATCCCATCCATCAACGGTCCCTCGATTACCTGTATCGGTCTTGGAAATTGGTGTCTGCATTCTTCGACGTCTTCATCGATGAAATCCACAATTCCCTTTACCAATGCATGAGCTAAACGTTCGTTTACCGGAGCATTTCGCCACTCCAGGGAAACTTCTTTCTTTTTGTCTTCTCCCTTGAAGTTTTCGGCGAAATCCAGTAAGCGTTCCGTAGCGTCTGCTCTTCTGTTGAGAAGTACGTCTTCTACATACTCCAATAATTCCTTATCGATATCATCGTAAACTTCCAGCATGGATGGATTCACGATTCCCATATCCATTCCTTCTTTGATGGCATGATATAAAAAGGCTGAATGCATGGCTTCACGAACCGGGTTGTTCCCGCGGAAAGAGAAAGAAACGTTTGAAACTCCGCCTGAAACATGTGCTCCGGGAAGGTTTGTACGGATCCATTTGGTTGCCCGGAAGAAATCCAGGGCGTTGTTATTGTGTTCTTCCATTCCGGTTGCTACCGGGAAGATATTCGGGTCGAAAATAATGTCTTCAGGTGCGAATTTGACCACATCTACCAAAATGCGGTAAGAACGCTCACAAATCTCTATACGTCTTTCGTAGCTGTCGGCCTGACCTTTCTCATCGAATGCCATCACTACTGTTGCCGCACCGTACCTTTTGATCAGTTTTGCCTGGCGGATGAAATTTTCTTCACCCTCTTTCAGTGAAATGGAGTTTACGATCCCTTTTCCCTGAATACACTGCAGCCCCGCTTCGATAATTTCCCATTTGGAACTGTCAACCATGATAGGTACGCTTGAAATATCAGGTTCAGCAGCAATCAGGTTCAGGAATTTCACCATGGCTTCTTTCCCATCGATCATTCCTTCATCCATATTGATGTCGATAATCTGTGCGCCGCCCTCCACTTGCTCGCGTGCAACAGACAACGCAGCTTCGTAATCGTTTTCCTTGATCATTCGAAGAAAAGCCCGTGATCCTGTTACGTTGGTTCGTTCACCGATGTTTGTAAAGTTACTTTCAGATGTGATGGTAATGGCCTCTAAGCCCGATAAGCGTAAATGATTCATGTGTTTGCTGTTTCGCTGATATTTCTGGGTGAGTATTTAGCGGCAATTTCAGCCATCTTGCGAATGTGGTCAGGAGTTGTTCCGCAGCATCCTCCGATAATATTGATCAATCCTTCCTGCAGGAATTCCTCAATCTGAGAACCCATCATTTCGGGGGTTTCGTCGTACTGTCCGAATTCGTTCGGCAATCCGGCGTTCGGATGTGCACTTACGGCAAATGGAGCCTGGTTTGACAATACCTGTAAGTATGGTCTCATAGCGTCTGCTCCCAAAGCGCAATTCAACCCAATGCTCAAAAGCGGCATGTGAGAAACAGAAACCAGGAATGCCTCCGTAGTCTGTCCGGTTAATGTTCGTCCGCTTTGGTCAGTGATCGTTCCTGAGATCATAATCGGGATTTGAATACCTCTTTCCTCGCTCAATTCATCAATGGCGAACATCGCAGCTTTGGAGTTCAGGGTATCTGTAATGGTTTCTACCAGCAGGAAATCTGCTCCACCGTCCATCAAACCTGTTGCCTGTTCTTTGAACGCAACAACCAGTTCGTTGAAGGTAATTGCTCTGAATCCCGGATCGTTTACATCCGGAGACATGGAAGCCAATTTGGTTGTTGGTCCCATAGACCCTGCTACAAAGCGCGGTTTATCCGGATTTTTGGCGGTGAATTCATCACACACTTCGCGTGCAATTTTTGCTCCGTGGTAGTTAATGTCGTAAACCGCTTTTTCCAAATGGTAATCTGCCTGTGCAACAGATGTCGCTCCAAAAGTGTTGGTTTCGATAATATCTGCTCCTGCTTCCAGGTATTGAGCGTGAATTTCTTTAATAACGTCGGGGCGTGTCAGGACAAGGATGTCGTTATCGCCTTTCAGTTTGTGCGGATGATCTTCAAACCATCCTTTACGGAAATCTTCTTCTTCCAGGTTATAACGCTGGATCATGGTTCCCATCGCTCCGTCAAGGATGAGAATTCGTTCTTTTAGTAATTGCCTGATGTCTTTCATAGCTTTGTTTATACTTTGCAAACTATGAAGTTGGGGGGAGTAGTTTCGAAAAACTACTTGTATACTTATCTCTTCCTGACAGAATCGTCCAGATCGGATTTGGCACCTTTTCGCTTTAGAAACGGCAGGTTGCCAAGGTTTCACAGGGCCTGTCCCTCCACCTTTCTTCATAAGTTATCTCAAAGATCTGCGACAAAGATAACCAGTAGATTTGATTTGAACAAGTAGCCACGCGATTAATCGCGTGGCTACTTGTTATCGGATTAAAAATTGAATTTCATATTCCGGTCATCCAGAACGGCAAATGAAATTTTCCCGGTCCATCTGGGCGAAATGTTGTTCCCGTCTGAGAATACACCGTATAAACCAATGCGCAGCCTCCGCTTCGAGAATTTGAAATTGCGCTCTATTCCTGCCAGTACTTCATAGTGTCTCCAGTTGTACTCGGCAACGTATAAGGCACCGCATCCAAAAACCAGCCCTATTCCCGTTTTCTTCATGAAAGGGATTTTATTCATGATCGAACCGTTGTCGTGGTGAATGAAGTGCGCTTCGATATAGTAATCGCGTGAGGGAAGAGAGGAGTCCTGGTCCTGGAAAGAGTACAAAGGATTGGAGAACCAAATAGGGTCACTGCGGCGCTGGTACTTGAAATCGGCATCCTTCAGGTTCTTGGAGCTCAGGAATTTTCCCGATTTGATGTGGTAGGAGGATGTTCCCAGGGTTCCCAGCTGGAAATTCTGATAAATTCCCATTAATCCGTATTCATGGTCCACGTCGCTGCCGAATATTTTGGGAATTCCCCGCTCGTAAGTCGCATAAACGGTTGGCCATTTGGAGCCGAGTACCACTTTCCGATGCGGTTCGCGCATGTATTTTTGGCCAGGGGTGTAACTAATGGTTATCTGGCCGATCAATGCCTGGTATCCTTCGAAAGGTTTGAAATCATCGTTTGGAATAACACTGTCCAGGAATCCCAGTTTTTTGTAGCCATTGATGGATCTTCGTTCCGTAAATTCGAAATCAATATCGGCGTAAAGACCATTGATATACTCTTGTGTGTGTCCACTGCTGAGTGAAGTGGCTTCAATGAAATTACTTCGTTTATAGATTTGGGTAATCGCATCGTAGGAGATGACAGCATCGAAATCGTGATCAAATCCACCCCTGACCCTGGCCTGCCTGAATGGGTCGTAGAGGTAATTCCCGTTGATGTTTCCTTTGATGTCGTGGTTTAGGAAACCATAAGAAAGTTCGGTATTGACATCTAAAGTCCGCTGATCATTCCATTTTTTGAAATAACTGAATCCCGGCGCAACACGGGGACCGGCAGGATATAAAGGCCTTGCCATTGCAGCAAGTGAACTGATAGACCACTGGGTCTTTTTCGGGCGGTTGCGGTGTTCAACCCCAAACCAGAGTACCTTCAGAAAAGTAACTTTGTTAAATACCTGATCAATCGAATCCAGGTATTCCTTCCGGTTCAAGGCATCGTGAATGCTGTCTCTGATAATAATAAACCGTTGCTCTTCAGGGGTTAATGAAACAGCGCGTTGTTCTTTCCAGAAGCTGGTATCCTTTTCATAAGCTTCTTCGGTTGTGACGGCCAGTTCATTATTGAAAAATTTCGGGGTAAAATTCGGTTTGAAGTTGTAATTGGTGAACTTGGCAACCGTTTTACAGGCAGAACTCTGGTCTTTGTATTTTACTCCGTAATCCAGCACCTGTTCGCGCAGCACACACATCGAATCTCCGGGAATGTCAAATTCCTGGTGGATGGAAAAATAATCGTACATGAACAGGTTTCCTTTTTCCATGGTAAGATCTAGTTTTTGGATCAGCCAAAGAGAATCGATTACATAGATGTATCCGGTGAGAGTTGATGTAGAACTCATACGCGGAAGAATCTTGATCTTATGGATCTTTCTGCCGTTCTCTTCATATTGTGCCTCCAGCCTGTAGCGGTAGGAAAGGATCCCGGGAGTAGAGATCGGGCTCATAACCGGAGTGCTGTGCAAATCTTCCAGGTAAAGCAGGTTTTGAAAGAAGTTGAAATTCGATTTGACTGTTGTGGTATAATAAAGTGTTCGTTCATCACCTCTTAATTCATACGCATTTCGAATTTCCTTTACTTTATTCGGAGGTGCATAATTGCGTGTTACCTGGATTTCCGCGAAATTCATATTCCCGGCCAGCTTTTCCATTTTCCGTTTCTCTTCTTCGAAGGGATCTGCTTCCTGGCGGTCATTTTTCTTTTCTGTCTCGGATTTCTCTTTGCGTGTGATCGCTTCCGTAGCCTTTATGTAGACATCGGTGGAGTGGGCATAAGACCATGGGTTAATCTGGTCGCGTTTCTTCACAACCTCAAGCATGATGTCCCTTCCGGGATTGCTGCGTTTGGTGACAATTTCCACATCGTCCAGTTCACTGATCTTGATCGGGAACAGCTGAATGTCTTTTACAGCGCCCTTGTTGGAAATAACTACGTAGGTTTCGCGTTCCTGGTAGCCGGTAGCATTGACAATCAGAAAGTATTCCCCGTCGAAAAGCTGCAGCGAGAATTTTCCGTTTTCATCCGTTTGCGTACGCAGATCCGTATTATTCTTGACGTATACATTCGCGAAAGGAATAGGAAGCTTCTTTTCGTCCAGCACCGTGCCGCTCAAATTCCATTGAGCAATCGTAATTGCGGGGATACAGATAACACAGAGTAGGTAGAAAACCTTCAAAAGCTTCATTTAACCTGGAGTATATGGGTGAAACGAAAATAAGGAGATTTGAATGCTAATTAGCTGAAAATCATGTAAAAGCTTAAATTGGATGTTTGAGCGGTTATTTCCAGTTTTAGTTGTCGGAATAATCTGGTGCTTCAACATCTGGAACGGAGTTGCCACCGCCATGCTGATTATTCAGGTATGCCTGGTGTTTTTCCATACGTTTTCGCATATACCTTCTCAGGAAATAAGTTCCCAGGGCCATGAATGCAAACGCATAATAAACTGCCCAACTGCTGAAACTTTCTTTCAGGCACATCACTGTTACCATAATAATGATGATAATTCCCACCGCCAGCCAAAATAGCTCCATAATGCGATTGTATAGTTTCATGTCTTTATTGTATTTAATTATAGCTTGCTCACGAGTGATCTTCAGATTATATTAATCTCTCCTCTCTTCTACTTTTGAATGGAAATACGACCCTGTGGTTCCAAAAACTCATACCAGGAAAAATCTTGTCTGGCACGGATGCCTTTTCCGTAAATGAGTTCAGTGGGACTTTTGATCATAACCATTTTGTCTGTAAAGATAAGACTATCTTTTTGATCCCAGTAAAGTGCTTCCGTATACATGGTTTGTTTACGTTCCGGGTTGTGTAACTGCACAGAGTCCAGAACACGCATGGTTCCTTTCGTTTCATTGATCTCGCCGTAAAGCCCGGTGAGTGTAGATTCCGGGTCTCCGTCGTTGTCAAAGAATTCTACTTTGATTCCCTCTTTGAACTTGGTAACCTGTTCCGGTTTGGAATAAGCTTCAGCCAAAGGTGCATACAGCCTGAATTGAGGAAACCCACCCTCGGTTTGAAGTACGTATAATTCCTCTGTTTTTTGTTCGGGATCGGTTGATTTAAAAGTTATTTGCTTGATGGTGTCAATATCGTTCACACAGGAACCCAACATCATTGCACCTGCAAAGCAAAAATGGAATAATGTCAGTCTGGCTTTCATTTAATCCAGTTTGTACTTTTTGAACCATTTCTCGTAAGAAGAAGGAGCAATGATAATCCCGAAGTTGATCGAATAGAATTTTTCGTTCAGGTCAGCTGCATTTCCAGTGCCCGTTGAACCATATTGGAAGCTGAAATTCAACGAAGAATTGGTCTTTTGGCTCAGGAAGGGGAATCCGAATCCGATGGTTGCCGAAGCAGCTTTTAGTTGTCTTCCGTTCATGGAATTTGGCAACAGGCCGTATTGACCTCCGATGCGGTATTTAATTTTAGAAAAGTATTTTATACCCTTGGTCTTTTTGGTCACATCGATACTTGGAATGAATTGTAATCCAATGCGTGACATGTAAGTATTGGAAAATGTCTGGCTTGTTGTTGAGTGGGCTTCGAATTTTTCAGCATAATCCTTCCACTGCATCAGATCTACTTCCGCAAATACACCTAATTGGTATTTCGTACGGTCTGCCAGCTTTGTATCCGGAGTGAAAGTATATCCGGCACCGAAAGTTTGCTTACTCGGGAAAGTGATCTTTCCTTTGCTGTTGTCAACATAAGTGACTGTATCGAGAAACGAAAGTTCGTTGGTTACATCCTTTGCATAGTACAAACCATAGTCGCGGAATGAATTAATAGAAATTTTCGGGGTGTAAACAGCAGATAAAAACAATTGTTTGCGTTTATCCACATCCAGGAAGCGCTGGTAGCTCGCACCGAAAGAATAATGAACAGACTTTAAACGGTAAGATGTTTGGTCTACTCCGCCTTCACCTGAAGCAATATTTGCATCGAATACGCTGCTTCTCTGATCTGTTACTGATCCGAATAAATACCCCAGGTTAAATCCGACGCTTAAAAAAGACCGCTCATTCTTGATGATGGAATAGGCCAACCCTACAAAAAGCAGGTTTGTTGACCCGAAACCTTTGTAATTGTAGGTTACCGAATCATCATAGGCATAAGAACGCTGTGTCAGATCATATCCCTTCCGGCTGTAAGGTTTTAATCCCAGTCCAATTCCAAAATATTTCCCGATGGGAATAGCCATTGTAATGTTTGAGATTCCGGTTGTTTTTCCCTGGAAACTTCCTGCATTGGTGCTGTAAGTCGAGAATTTGGATGAAATACCCACCGAAAACAAGGGCTGACCGAAAGACATTAACGAATAACTGGAGGGATTGTACGTATTGATCAATGTCGAGTCAAAACAAATAGCAGAAATGTTTCCCATTCCTCCGTATTGTGCTTCGGGAAGAGCTCCTTCTTCACCGATTCCGGTTGTACTGTAAGGTGATGATGAGGTGGTTTGTGCCCACAGTGTGAAACACGAAATAGTACTAAATACTAGAAGAATGAAATGTTTGGGCATGTAAAAGCGCTATTAATAATCCTTTTAAGGTCAAATTCTCGTCGGCAAATATGCCATATTTATTACCTAATTCAAAATATTGACTGTCACCACCCGTGAGAAAAATTGTTAATTCGGGATAAAGTCTTCGATATTCTTCGATAAACCCCACCATTTCCAAATGCATTCCGTTCATCACACCGCTCCGCATTGCGTCAAGGGTATTTTTCCCGATGAACGGTCCCTGTATCCGGTCTTCGATCAGGGGCAATTTTCCTGTAAACTGGTTCATCGAACGGTATCTCAATTCAATCCCGGGGGAAATAGTTCCGCCTTCATAAATCTTCGGGTAACGGACAAAATCATATTTGATACAGGTTCCAATATCAATCACTAACGCATTTTTCTCCGAAATATTGGCTGCAGCTATGGCATTTGCCAGCCGGTCAATTCCTAAGGTATGCGGGGATTCATAATTGTTCACAAGCGGAACAGGTAACTGATTCGTGAACAAAATGGCATTCGGAAGCAGTCCTTTGATCCATTTGGTGTTCTTATCAGACCTTACGGAACTGATAATTCCACGAATATTTTTGTGTTTGATCAAATAGGACTTGAGCTTATCAAGTTCGTCGTTTGAAAATGCGTGAACTTCCTGGATGTTAGAATCTTGGAATAATGCAGCTTTGATGCGGGTGTTTCCTGCATCGACTACAATTGATTTAATTCCCTGCTCCATCAGGAACAAAGATAGGATTGATTTAGAAAAAAAATCACTTTTTTTTAGGAGTAATGAATTCTATTACTATCTTTGCCCTCGCAATTGAGAACGGTGATGTAGCTC
>CBINBC010000021.1:0-78556 GCA_966248825.1 uncultured Fluviicola sp. | reverse complement strand
GTTGACGATCACAGCGCGAAAAGCTTTGACCGTCCGCAGTTCAAAGAGTTTTTACACTATGCGAAAGCAAACAATAAACACATAGATTATTTGCTATTCGTTTCATGGGATAGATTTTCCCGAAACGCTCCCGATGCTTATGAAATGCTTGGTAAACTCAAAAAGTGGAACATTGAAGCACAAGCCATTATGCAACCGATTGATTTTAGTGTCCCACAAAATAAGATCATGCTTTCCATTTACTTAACGCTTCCAGAAGTTGATAATGACATACGTTCTGAAAAAGTACGTTCAGGAATGCGTGGAGCAAATAAACTCGGTCGGTGGGTGCGGAAAGCTCCAATTGGTTATTTAAACCGAAGGGACGAACAGAACAAACCGATTATTGTTCCCGCTGAAAATTCTTATTTGCTTCGTCAAGCATTCGAAGAAATCGCAAAAGGTGTAAGAACCCTAAACGATATTAGAATCGAAATGAACCAAAAGGGGTTAAAAGCTTCCAAAGCTAATTTTAGTAGAATGGTAAGAAATCCCGTATATGCTGGTAAAATATTAATCCCTGCATTCGGTGACGAACCCGATTTAATTGTACAGGGATTACATGAAGCTATCATTAGTGAGGAACTATTTGAAGCGGTTCAATTAATCGTTTCAGGTCGCAAGAAACAACTTAACAAACATTCCAGTACTAAAGAACGTGAAGAATTACCCCTAAGAGGGCTTTTAACCTGTACAAAATGCGGAAACCATGTAACGGGAAGTGCATCTAAAAGTAGAAGCGGGAAAAAGCACTATTACTACCATTGTATGAAGTGCGGAAAAGAACGTTACAGAGCAGATTTAGCAAATTCTGAAATGGAAGCACTTTTGGGAACGATTCAAATTGAATACGAAGTTGAAAAGCTTTATAACGTAATTCTTGAAAAGGAAATGAAAGGAAGCGTTCACCATAAAGCGCAAAACGTTTCTACTGCTTCACAGGAATTGGCAAAACTGGAAGAACGCAAAAGCAACTTACAAAAAACGTTTCTCGCGGGACAAATTAGCGCGTCAGATTATTCAGAATTGAAACCGATTATTGAAACTCAGATCATGGAAGCCAAGGCAAAATTGGTAGCTTCTAAGGAAGATCAAAGCGGATGGACGACCGATTTAAGAAAGAAGCTTGCTGTAATACCAAATGTGCTTGAATTGTACAGAAATAGCGGGTTACAGCAGAAAAAGGAAATACTGTGTTCCATTTTCGTTGGGAAATTTTCTTTTTCAAATAATGAAGTTCGAACACCCGAATTAGATTCTGTGTTTAGAACAATTCTCAAGCATACTGGGCGTTTCGTGGAAAAGAAAACGGGACAAACTCGATATGAATCGTGTTTGTCCCGCTTGGTGATCCCGCTGGGATTCGAACCCAGGACCCATACATTAAAAGTGTATTGCTCTACCAGCTGAGCTACGGAATCTTGTTATTTTTTCTTCATCACTCATTCGTGATTGCGGGTGCAAAGATAGATATCTTTTGTGTTTATGCAAGGGTTTTGAGGAAAAAAAACGTAAAAAAGTTTGTCTTCTTTTCTAACACGCTGAATGTAAGGGGGGAAGTTGTGTGATTTTTTTGAGATCAAATGGGAGTTTTAGAATATACCCCTCTTTTGTTGCATTCACCGGATCGCGATCCTTCATTGTTTGATTTGTTCTCTTGTAACAATGGTAAAGGTGTAATATTAAAATTTCCGATTTCTATTGTTATCTGGAAAAATGAATCCGTAATTTTAGATTCGCTTAAAATCAGAGAAAATGTCAGATTTCAATAAAAAAGAGCATTGGGAAACTGTTTATTCGAATAAACAACTGCATGAAGTGAGCTGGTATCAGCCGAAACCGGAAACGTCTTTGTATTTTATTGAAAAAGCCAATTTACCCAAAGATGCTAAGATCATAGATGTGGGCGGAGGCGATAGTTTTTTGACGGATCACCTGCTGGATATGGGATATACCGACCTGACAGTAGTCGATATTTCGGAAAATGCATTGGATCGCGCCCGGAAAAGATTGGGGGCTCGTGCCGATTCGGTGAAATGGATTGCAGCTGATGTGCTGGAAATGGAATTGGACGGAATCTATGATCTGTGGCATGATCGTGCGGTATTTCATTTCGTAACAAACGACAATGATATCAAGCGATACATTTCCCAAATGGAACGGTACATCCAAAAAGAAGGGATTCTCGTTCTGGGAACATTTTCTGAAAGCGGACCCTTAAAATGCAGCGGAATTGAGATCAAACAATATTCCGAAAGCGCTTTGGATGAGGTCACGGGTGATTCCTTTGAAAAAATGGAATGCCTGACTGTGGATCACCCGACTCCTTTCGATACGAAGCAGAATTTTGTTTTCTGCAGCTTTAGAAAGCGCTAATTTTACGATCATGAAATTCTACATCCGGAATATGGTGTGCAGCCGCTGTAAAATGGTGGTAAACGATTTGTTTAGCAAAGCCGGATTAGTCCCTTTTTCTGTGGAATTGGGCGAAGTTGAAATCAAAGAAACACCAACCCGGCTGCAACTTGAAAGTTTGAAAAAAAGCCTTGAAGAAGTGGGGTTTGAGATCATTGATGACCGGAAAAGTCGCCTCATCGAACAGATCAAAAATGCAGTTGTAACACTCATTCACCACCATGAAGATGCTCCAAAGACTAATTTTTCGGACTTCATTGCAGAAAAAGTCAATTACGATTATAATTACCTGAGCAACCTGTTCTCGGAAGTGGAAGGAATTACCATTGAGAAATACCTGATCACACAACGGGTCGAAAAAGTCAAGGAACTCCTGATGTACGATGAACTTTCACTGGCACAGATCGCTGATCAATTGAGATACAGCAGTGCAGCCTATTTATCCAATCAATTCAAAAAACAAACCGGGCTTTCTCCTTCATTTTACAAATCTCTAAAAGAGAATAAACGCCGGAATATCGAAGAACTGTAAATCTTACAAGTCAATCCTGAAATTCTACAGTGTCCAACAGGGTGACCCGTTTTACCTTTGTTCGATACGAATTGGTTGAATTTTAAAGAATTGGACCCTTTGAATTTTTATTGGAAATTAAGATGAAACACACTTATTACATAACAGGAATGACTTGTTCCAGCTGCGAAGCGAAGGTGAAATCAGCATTGGAACATATATCGGGAATCACAAGCGTTGAAGTTTCAAAAGAAACTAACAGTGCTGTTATTACCATGGATCAACATGTTTCAACATCGGAATTACAGGTTGCTCTTGATTCGAAATACAGCATTTCAATGGTGCCGGCTGTTGAGCAATATGAACCGGAAGAAAAACGTTCCTGGTTGGAGACTTACAAACCGATTTTGCTGATCTTCGGGTACATTCTATTCGTTACGATTTTGGTACAACTGGAAAATGCCCGATTCGACTGGATGCAGTGGATGCGGCATTTTATGGCTGGTTTCTTCCTGGTCTTTTCCTTTTTTAAGCTGTTGAATCTGAAAGGATTTACAGATAGTTATGTCATGTACGATGTACTCGCTAAACGGCTTCCGGGTTGGGCATATATTTATGCTTTCTTAGAACTTAGCCTGGGAATTGCGTACCTGGTTAATTTCAATCCGTTGATTACTAATTGGGTCGCTTTGAGTGTTATGAGCTTGAGTATTATCGGAGTTTTTCGAACCGTTCTGGATAAAAAACGAATTCGTTGTGCTTGTTTGGGGGCTGTTTTTAATTTGCCGATGAGTACCGTAACCATCATAGAGGATGCGTTGATGATAGCAATGAGCGCGACTATGCTGTGGATGCTTTAAAAGTTCAGAAGCTAAAATAGTTCACAAGGATTTAATTAAACTTTTGAACTCCATTGAACTTTTTTGGAATTTGTGCAAAAGAAAAAGCCACAATCTGATGGGGGATCATGGCTTTTCTTAACCGAGCAAGAGTTTGCTAGTATAAGTTGTAATCCGGAGGAATTTCGCCGAAGCGTACGCTATAAGTTCCTTCCTGGTGGCAAAATTAAAAGTCTTTTATCCGCTGTGGCAGAAAAGATGCTCAATCCGA
Organism: uncultured Fluviicola sp.; assembly: GCA_966248825.1. GTDB lineage: Bacteria > Bacteroidota > Bacteroidia > Flavobacteriales_D > Crocinitomicaceae > Fluviicola. The sequence goes on along the minus strand of CBINBC010000021.1, from coordinate 74,481 downwards.
CCGAAAATTGAGTGAATCCCATAAATTTACCTGTCAATGACTTCAGATAGTAATATTGAAACGGATTTGTTTACTAAAATTTAGATAAATCGATTTTTCAAAAGCCTCCAAATAGAAATATCCACTATTTTTAAGGGACGTTAGATTGAGCCTTTGAATGTGAAGTAAGGAAAAATATTCCGTTATTTTCGGGTAAATGACTTTCTTCTTTGCTTAAAAAAGGGCATATTTGATAGCAACAAACTTTTGTCTAACTAAAAAAAGCGTTTTATGGAAACAACCATTCAGACTTACATTGTCCAACCGGTAGCAGCACCGATGTTGCCCGTAGTACCCGCGACACTTGATGATCCAACAGCAGTGGATGCAGCATACTCAACTACCTCACAGGAACTAAATGTACTGGTAACCTTCAAGCTTCCCGGAAATGTGAATCCCAACCAGGTGACTGTTACACAATACTACAATGCTTCGGATTCGAGCAAATTGTATTTTTACCTGACGTACTATTGTGAATCTCCGGGGAATCTTAAAACGTATACTGGCGGATTTAAAGCAAGCCCTTTCGATGCGGCAGGAAGCCCGATCGCGATGGGAGGTATTTTAACGGTTAAAACCATGATGGTGAATTCGTGCGGACCGAAGTCTTCAAGAGGTATTAGTTCTCAAGTAAGAACCACCGAAGTTTAGAAGCCCATGTTCTTTTCGAATACAGTGATAAACCTGGTAAAAGTGTCTCTTTTCGGGACACTTTTTTTAGTATCAGCAAATGTTTCTGCCAAGCGGAATAAAAGTAATCACTACCTGGATCAAAAGGCACTGCTATTGGCAGGTGAGAGGACCGATTTAAAAGAGTTCTCTAAAACAATTGCTTTTGTACAAGAGGAAAACTGGGATTCAGTTTTAGTGAATACACAAAAATTATTACAGCGTACCGAAAACCAGAAATTACTCAACTTCATTCATTATTACAGGGCGGAAGCATTTCATAAAAAGAATATTTTGAAATATGCTATGCGTGAATTCAATCTGGTTCGAAGTGAATTTGAGTTCTATACCATGGTTCGGTTCAACAAGGCCGGAATTTTTCTCTCCTGGGAAAAGTATAACCATGCGTTAAACTTGTTCAAGAGCATTGATACAACGGATCAAAAAGGTATTCGAACCATCCCGATTGACGCATTATTCCATAATATTGGAACCTGTTATTTTCATCTGGGGGATTTTGAAAAAGCCGAAAAATACTTATTGATGGCTATTCAGAAAATTCTGGAAGCTAAGAATGATTCTGCATTGATGGTTTCGTACATGGAATTGGCAGCTGTTTATTATGAGCAATACCAGGACGAAAAGGCCATTGTTTACTTTGAAAAAGCATATTATCTTTCCAAAAAATACGGTTCATTCGAATCGAAACAAAAGACCTCCTTAAACATGGCCGTGGTAGAGGAGAACAGAAAGCGTTACGAGCAGGCCTTGGTTTACCGCAAAGAATATGAAGATTGGAGGGATTCCCTCAATGACCAAAACAAAATTTACGAAGTTGCACAGATCGAGAAAAAACTGGCATTGACCCATGAGCAGCAACGGGTGAAATTACTGCAAACAGAGAATAAATTGAAGCAGGCACGCTTGAATACGTATTTATTTGCCGCCTTGTTCCTGCTTCTTGTAATCATTTTCGGAACTTATTTCTACCGCCAAAGTGTACTGCGCTCCCGGGTGATCCTGCGCCAAAAACAGGAACTCGATCTTTTAAATGCAACGAAAGACCAGTTATTCTCTATTGTGAGCCACGATTTGAGGTCATCCGTGCACGCACTCAGTGTCAGTAACTCCAAACTGAAAGACAAAGTCCAAAAGCAGGAATATGCCAGTTTGGAAAATCAGCTGGAAGAAAACAGTGTGATTGCAACCAATACCTACAACATGCTTGATAACTTGTTGAATTGGGCTCTTTTACAAACAAATGGCGGTTATTTCAAACAGGAAGAACATCGCTTAAGTATGCTGGTCGATCACGTAGCTTTTAACTTCAAAGGAGTTTTAAACCAAAAAGGGATCACTTTCGAAAATACCATTCCAAAATCGGTTAAAGTTTTTGTAGATGCGGAATCGCTGAAGATCGTGCTGCGTAATTTTATGGATAACAGCATCAAATTCTCAGAATCCGGAGCAATGATCAGTGTGAGTGTGCAGAGCGAGAATGAGGACGAAGTCTGTTTTCAATGGAAAGATACCGGGAAAGGAATGTCGGAAGAAACGCGCCTGAAATTGCTCAGTGATTCGCCTCAATTGACTAAAAAAGACCATGAAAAAACCATCGGTTCGGGTTTGGGAATGAATTTATGTCGCGCAATGCTAGCAAAAAACGCCGGGAAATTAGATATTTGGAGTCGACAAAATGAGGGAACGGTTATGATCGTTACCTTAAAGAAATGTGCTGATGGAAAAAATTAAGGTTCTGATTGTTGAAGATACGGTAGCAGAAAGCGATAAATTGATTGATACATTGACCGAAAGTCAATTTGAAGTAGTAGGAGTGGCGCGTTCCCACCAGGAAGCCCTGCAGCTGTTCTACGCCAATAAAGTAGACATTGTAGTGATTGATATTTTCCTGAATGGTATTCCCGAAGGAATTACGTTTGCCGAAACACTCAACAATGTTCCCGAATCATCCAGGCCATTTGTTTTTCTTACCAGTTCAACCGACAGAAGTATTTTTGAACGTGCACGGCTTACCAAACCATACAGTTTCCTTTTAAAACCGTTCAATCCGCTGGAAGTGCTTTATGCATTGGAAATGGCCATTGAGAAGTTTTACGGACAACCCGATATCTTTCAAAGTGATGAAGAGGATACGGTGATCAGCTCCGAATTTTTGTTCATCAAGAAAAAGGATGCGCTGAAAAAAGTCGCTGTTTCCGACATTATCAATATCGAAGTAGAGGAGCGCTATTGCTCCATTTTTGTAGGGACGGAGAAATTTGTGATCCAGATTTCACTGACCAAAGTGACAAATCTGCTGGATCCGTCTAAATTTTACCGCGTACATCGCAATCACATCGTTAATGCACATGAGATCGAAGAGATCCAGCCTTCAGACAGCTTATTGGTTATGAGTAATAAACAGCATATCCCTATCAGCGATCACTACAAAGAAGTGCTGAACCAGTTTAAGATCATCAAGTAATTATCAATCATTGTTGTCTGATAAAAAGATTCATTCGACTTCTTTTTCCTTATTTCTTGGGATTTTGAATCCATTTTAAATAATGGGTAGGGTGATTTTTGAAGTAAGGATCTAATCTTTTTGACGGATTAGTACTAGTTGCCAAAACGCGCAATTACACGAACTGTAGGAACATAAGAGAACAATAAATCATCACCCGTCCTTAGAATCTTTTGAAGAAACGGCAACCAGCCGATTTGATTATCAATCCCGGAAAGTGCTAATTCTGTAGTGTTTGTAAAACAACTACAGAATTGCATTTTGGATCCTGATCCCGCCTTTTCGTGGATTGATCAAAATCGGCTGGTTGGCCGAAAGCTGTAATTGTGCAAAGGCTACCTCGTATAACGTTTCAACGAAACTATACTTCGTCTTCAATCCACTTCGTGGCTTTCTTTTGCCTACTTTTTCTGCCTGGGCAAAAAGTAGGGAGATAAAGAGGATTATTGGAAGGTGTTGGAAATTTAACCGGGCAACATTCATCATTTGATAATTAAAAAAATTCCATGCTTCATTTTAGGTTTTTCATGACATCGATTCCGGATTTCATGACATTCTAACGAAATCAAATAGGCAAGAATCCTATACTTGTTCTAGTCAAAACGCAATAACAATGGGGTTGCAGACTAAAATGAAGAAAAATGGAATTATTACTTACAGATATAAGACTTTCACCACTTCCGGATGCTAGACAGGTTTTGGATGATATTAAAGATCTGGAGGCATACCTGGAACTGTATTGGCATTTTTCCCGCGGAGAAATCTTGCGGTTCGATTTTCCTCAAAAGCATTTGAATAGGTTTCCGGACAGGTCTTATAAACAACTGCTGATGACAGATATAGCAAATAAGATGAATACCATCAATACATACATGGCCATTCAGAATGAATATTTGAAAAACTACTATGTATTGTACCTGCATTATGCGAACGGGATGGACATTCCTTCTGATTTCCCGGAAGAGATTATCGATCAATTCCCAAGCAGAACTTATATCCATCAGTTGAAAGGGGCAATGACTGTATTACAGCAGGAAATTAATTCCGAGAGAGCGGCGATGTAAAAAAGAGATTACCACCGCTATTCACTGAAACACAACTATAATAGCGCCTAAATGTTAGCTTTCACATGGGAGCAGAGGCAGTAGCGGCCTCTGCTTTTTTTAAGAGATTATTAAAAAATAAAATAACTACAAACGGCTACCACTTACACTTGCGTAAAGTTGCATCTTCATGAAAATCATATTGGAATGAAGATGTAAAACAAAATCCTCCGTTCATTCAGCTGACGGAGGATTTTTCTCTTACGCTATAAGTAGAGTAGCTATTGGTTATTTCGAGTAAGAACTTTCCGGATCATCCTTTTTATAAAAAGATGAGAGAGCAAATGTCAGTTATTTTCCCGGGTTAAGAACTAAGGGGAAACCCTCTATTTTGAGTGAGGCGATCGCGGATATCTTTCAAACTGGTATTTTTAGCGTGAAATTTATCCGGATGATTAAAAAAGTGACAAAACTTTTGGGAGCCGCTTCACTGTTGCTACTTTTACTAAGTGCATGCGATGAACCTGATAGTACTGTTATTTACAAGGAAGAAACAATCCAAAAACTGGACGATACTTGTTTTTGGCTGAGCAGACGTAAGCATTTTCACAATCCCGATTATTACCCGGTTTTCAATGCCTATTACAAAAAGCAGTTAAAACTTAAACGGTATGACAAAGCTGCTTGTGCACTAGGAGCATTGACTGAAATAGAAATGTATTTTTCTTTTTTTAAAGAAAGTACGCTCAAAGAAGTGAAAACCTTCAAAAAGTATTTTGAAGCAAAACTCCCCTGGGATCAAACACTTTTTGTGGAATCTTACCTGGGAAATTACCATGTGAACCAAAATGAGTACCGGGATGCAATTCCTTATTTCCGCAGTTTGGTAAAGAACGAACCTTTTGATTACAATACCAGTGTTGAAGTTGCACACGGATACGGAGATATGGCATTTTGCTATTTTGCAATGGGTCAGCATGAAAAAGCCCTGCAAAACGATTTAAAGGCGCTGCAATGGTTTGAGAAAACAAATAATGTTACCGGAAAAGGCGGTGTTTATGATAACCTCGCACTTGTAAGCCTTTATACCCGGAATTACAAAGATGCCGAAGCTTATTTTGATAAAGCAATGGCGTCTTTTAAAGAAGTAAATGACACGGTGAATATGTTCACTTCCTTGTATAATAAGATCATTCTCTACCAGGAAATGAGACATCCGAAGGAGTACGAGCTAATCAAATCTACTTATCATCTGTTCAAAAAGAGCAAACTTATAGATGAATCGCTGGAGCTTTCCTTGTCTTCATTCTATATTCAGATCTTGTTGCGGGAAGGCCGGATATCGGAAGCTGAAAAACTACTGGATGACATGAAAGTGATGGTTGAAAAATTGAAATCAGCCACCGCCGATATTGAATACCTGATTGCATTGGCGGAGTATGAGATCGGATCCGGCAAGGGAATAACCGATATTCCGCTAATTGAAGAAGCATTGAAAGCCGTAGAGGAACAGGAAGATTATCAGAATCAGGTTGCTTTTGCCGAAGTATTGAAAAACAATGCAGTCCTGGAAAAAAATTATAAACAAGCCTATTTCTATTCTGAAAAGCTGAAACATGCTGAGAATAAGATCAGTGATCATACGATCATTGCGAAGACTATGGAGCTGGACAAATTGTATGAAACCAAGCGCAAAGAGAAGCAGATAGCACTTCAAAAAGAAACGATATATAATGGGAAGATAACCATTGCTTTGCTGTTTTCACTCCTGATGGTTCTGCTATTCGTTGTGTTCATTGTTTTTTCACGCCAGAAACAGAATAAAATCAAAAAGGAGAATAAGCGTGCAAAGATTTATACCAAAAAATTACTCGATAAAACAGAAGAGGAGAGAAGGCGTATCGCCAGCGATCTTCACGATAGTGTGAGCCACGAACTACTGAACCTGAAGCATTCAATTGTAGGGAATACGGTCAATTCCGGTGAAAAAATAGATTCCATTATCAGGGATATAAGAAGTATCAGCCGGAACCTGCATCCGGTGATGTTCGAGAAAGTAGGCTTGTCAGCAAGTATTAACCAGATGCTGGACCGTGCACAATCGATCAATCAGCTCATGGTGACTTCTGATATTGTTTACAGCGGAACCTTGTCTGTATCGGATGAATTGCAGGTTTACAGGATAATCCAGGAAGCGCTTTCCAATATCATCAAATATGCCGAGGCGGTCGCAGCAAAAATCATCATTCGTGAAAGTCAGGAAGATCTGATGGTACAGATCAAAGACAATGGAAAAGGATTTAATGTGTCTGAAACACTCTCCAGGAAAGATGCTTTCGGACTTCACAATATCATTCAACGAAGCAAGGCCATCGGAGGTCATGCGAAAATACATTCCGACAAGAACGGGACCATCATCACTATTGACTTAAAGAAAACAACATGACAATCATCATTGCAGACGATCATCCGTTTACGCTTCAGGGAACTCAGAGTTTTGTGGAATCTTACGGATACCAGGTTATCGCGACTTGTGCGAATGGCGTTTCGGCCTTGAATATGATCCAGCTCCGCATACCGGATATTGCTATTCTGGATATTAATATGCCCGCACTTGACGGCTTGGACGTGGCAAAAAAAATACAGGAATTAAGATTGAAGACCAAGGTTATTCTTCTGACCATGCACAATGAGATGACCATTTACAACAAATCCAAAGAATACGGAGTATACGGTTATATCCTCAAGGAGCATGCACAAGTGGAGTTAAAAAACTGTTTGACCGAAGTCGCAAAGGGAAATCAGTATGTGAGTGATTCTCTTCTAAATGACCTGGTAAGTGTGCGCGAAACAGGAACCAGTGAATTGGATAAGCTCACTTTTTCAGAACGGAAGATCATTGAATTGATTGCTCAGCAAAAAACAAGTAAGCAGATTGCCGAAATGCTTTTCCTGTCAGAAAAAACCATTGAAGGACATCGTTCCAATATCATTGAAAAACTGGGATTGCCCAAGGAAAAGAACGTCCTTTTAAAATGGGCGTTGAAGAACGGTTTGGAGTAAAATCCGTGGCGCATTTTTATTTTCAAATTGAAAAAACTTGTTTTCAATTTGAACATCTTTTCGGATGATCTTCAAAATACCGAACATGTGTTTGTTTTTCCGAAACAAGAGAGTATTAAGAACTAAAAAGCTTTAAAAATAAGGAGTTGTAAGCGGTTTTCACTTCTGAGGAGGTGTTTCTAAAAACTGATTTAGCATTTGTTGCCATTCTTTGAATGTAACTTTTTTTGCTTGGTATAGTTGTTGTCTATATGCAATCACCAGGCTGGAACGGTTCATTAAAAATGAAAGAATATGGCACGTTTTATATCATTCAGTTTAGCAGTAGTCGTAGTTAGCAACATGTTTACTTTTGCTCAGAAATATGAGCCGGTTCCGATGTGTCTTTTCGTTCAGGAAACTGCTTATGATCAATTTCATTCGGGAGAGGTTTCCGGATCGAATGATCAGTCGGCTTCCCTGACAATGAATATCCACAATACTTATAATTCGAATTACCTGACGCTTGAAATAATCGGTGGAACGGCAAAAGCACTTCCGTTTGAATTAGTAAATGCGCAGGGAGAAGAGATGTATTCGGGAACAATCAGCGGAACCCAATTGATCGAAACAGAATCGTGGCCTGTTGGAACCTATTATTTCCGATGCGGGTCAAAACGGGAAACTATTTATATCATGAGGTAATTTACCAACCTTGAAGTAAGAGTGAAAAAGCCGGCTTGAATATTCAAACCGGCTTTTTTTAATGCGTTTTAATATTATTGAATGCTTATCGCGCGCTGTGTAACAACGTTTTCAGAGATCAAGCGTACAAAGTAAATCCCCGGTTGAACAGAAAGTTCCATTCCAACAGAGGTTTCACCTTTAGCAATTGTTTTTTCGATCACTTGTTTTCCTTGTGCATCAATAATCACTAATTGAGTTTCTTCATTCAAAGCCTCAAAAGTAACCTGGAATGCTCCGTTGTTCGGAACAGGATAAATCTCCAGGGAAGATACGACTGATTCGTTAATTCCGGCAGTACAATCAACTACCGTCACCAAAACGCTATCTGTGAGTGTACAATTTACCTCATCTATAACAGATAACACCACTTCACCTGTGTTTTGTACCGGGTAAGAATTAAAATTGTTGTTCACACCATTCCAGGTATAAGAGGCATAACCGTTCCCTCCGGGAATAATATACAATCCGTCTTCAGAACAAACGGTTGTATCTGCTCCCAGGTCAATTGAATTGAACATAAACGTAATCGTATTCGGGCAACCATAGTTAACCGGAGTTGCAGCTAAACGGGAAGAGCTGTCTGAAATCTGGAAGTAGAATAAGGTCTCTTCATCACCACCAAAAGTGGATGCATTGCCTTCATAATGTCCGTAGAAACGGTGATTGACAGGGTGTGCGATGAAGCTGGATAAGTCTGAAAAGTCAGAAATAGGAAGGATGCTTATCAAAGTACCGGTTGTAAAATTAAAATCAACAATGGAATCATTATCGTCTCTGAAATAGGCATGGCGATCCGTACCGTCAAATCCGGACATTCCCCAGTCAGCCCAGTTTTCAGAACCGTATACGTTCAGGGTGTGCTGACCCAAAGGAGTAACCAATCCGTTTAAAATAGAGATGTGATAAAAATCGTAATTCCCGTAAGCAGTTCCAACGATGACTTCATTGTATCCGGCAAGAATAACAGCCTGATCATCAATTCCTATTGAGATCGGTTGAGATAGCTGGATAATCTCAGTTCCATAACTTAAATCTTCATTCAGTGAACGCAAAGCATTCATGGTAAAACCGTCCTGGTTATCATCATTAGGTGTGTAAGGAGCTGTTGTGTTATAGAATGTGTACAGTTTCAATTGTGCCAGGTCTGTAAAAATCCCGTCGCGTTTCGGTAAATCGATTCCGTTTTGCAGGTTCAGGTCAAAACGCCCGGTGGCATCATCCCCGACAATGTATACATAGTTTGAAGTGACAGCAATTCCTCCGCGGTCATCACCGGTCACCACTTCGTGATCAATGATCTGGTAATTCGTTGTATCAAGCGTATTTATTTGATAATAGAACGGACTGGATACAACAGCGGAAAACACTTCCGTAGGAGAAGAAGTAATCGGATTTAAGGCGACACTTGTCCCACTTCCGATCAGGTTGCTTAAACTTTCATTAGTTGCATAGATCTTAGCAATGGATCCTGTATTCATTACCGGTGCCATGTTTTCACACACGGTAATTGATTGATCGACTGGGTTCTCAAGGATCATGAAGGTGGTGGAATCTTCCGTATAACAGCCGTTTGCTTCGGTGAACTGGTAGGTAAGGGTATGTATGCCTGAAGACAAAGCTGATAGATCCAGTACATTTCCGCTAATGCCGTTTCCGTAAAAAGAACCCCCGGCCGGTGTTCCCGTCAGAGTGAAAGGCCCTTCCGACTGACAAAAAATGCTGTCAGTAGTAAAAGCAAAATGAGCTTGTTGAGCAGGGATTCCCGTAGTACAGTATGGATAATGGAGTTTCGCCCGTAATCTGTTATCATTGCAATAAGGATAAACGTTTCCTTGTTTTACAAACTTCAATACAGCGCTTCCACCAAAACTGTTAATGGTTGCAAAAGGAATGGTAATTGACGTTGTGAATTCCGCACAGTTATAAAGAGCCGGGTTGGTAAAATTACCTAACAATACTAAACCGGGTCCGTATACATTGTAGGACCCGCCACTGAAATATCCTGTTCCGCTGATTGTCAGTACAGCGTCCTCGTATGCCCCGTTGGAAAGGGAATTAAAGGTGTAATACATCGTGTCGTTCGAATAATCAATGTAATTGTAGTTATCGTTTGATGGAGTACTCCCATACTCGGAATAGCTTTGAGAATAACCGGTGAAGGTGATCAGCAAACCAGCAAGCATGCTGAAAATGAGGTAATTTTTTTTCATGTTTCGTTTTTTTTGCGAAACTAGGTCTTTTGCAGTCTGAAAAATTTCCCGGGTAAGTATTCAGGGGGTAACCCTAGGTCACAGAAAACAGAAAAAACAATGGTTTCTAAGGAACTGTTTTAACGGAATCTTTGAAAGTCAGTTGATTAATTCGCAAGTTTGTTCCAAATCGCCTGTAATAAGGGTTTCCCCCTGTATTTTGACGTGCATTTTTGTGGTTACCGACGAATTGCTACCGTTCACCGATTTTTTTAATTTTTAAGAAAGAGCGAGTGGTGATAATGCGTATTTTTAAGTGTCTTTTTCGACAACTAATCTGTATCGATTTATGGAACATCAAACCATTATCAAAGTCCGGAATTTATCTAAGAAATTCGGAACCTTCGAAGCAGTCAAAAATGTTTCTTTTACTGTTCATAAAGGGGATGTTTTCGGATTCCTGGGACCAAACGGGGCGGGAAAAAGTACCACCATCCGCTGTTTGTTATCGCTTATCAGTCCGGACAACGGAAGCATCGAATTATTTGACAAATCCCTGCAAAGAAATCGTTCGGAAATTTTGGCAAACATCGGAAGTATTATTGAAAAACCGGATTTCTACAAATACCTCTCGGCACAAAAGAACCTGGAAATCTTTGCACGTATTTCGGGAGCGGATGTCTCCAAGAAGGAAATCCATGAAATGCTTGATTTTGTTGGGCTTGGAGATCGCGCGAAACACAAGGTGAAAGGATTTTCCCATGGAATGAAGCAGCGTCTGGGTATAGCCCAAACTTTACTGCACAAACCGGAACTGATCATTTTAGATGAACCGACGACCGGATTGGATCCACAGGGAATTATTGAGATCCGGAACCTGATCCTGCGACTGAAGAACGAACAGAACAAAACCATTTTGCTGTCTTCACATCAATTGTCGGAGATCGAATTGATAGCTAACCGCATGGTTATTATCAACCAGGGAAGGTCCATTGTGGAAGGCTCCGTGGATGAGTTATTGAACAGCGAAGAGACCATGGTACGTATTGAGATCGATTCGGTTGATTCAGCTCTGGAATTGATCAGATCCAGGTTTAATCCTGCCGAAATAACCCGCACTTCTGCAAAGGAGCTGGAAGTACTGATTTCAAAAAACCGGATTCCGGATCTGACAAAAGAACTGGTATTCGCCGGGTTTACGATTCATGCCGTAGAACCAAAACGCAAACTGGAAGATTATTTCATTAAAACCATTCAATCCTGATGCTTTTCAAAAATACGTACAACGAGTTCATAAAGATCGTATCGAAACCCCGGAGTTATCTGGGATTAGGAGCTTTAACGGTCTTGATCGGTTTAATCATCTTTGCCATGAAGGCGGATGGCGAATCCATGGTTTCTTTTGTAACAGCCAGTTTCGAGCAAACACTTTCGTTCAACGGGAAATTGGTAAACGGAAACCTCATTGCCTTTATCATTTTGCAGATGCTGGTGGTCCATATTCCATTATTGATCGCTTTGGTAACAGGAGATCTCATTTCCGGTGAAGCTGCAATGGGAACAATCCGCATGTTGGCAAGCAAACCCATTTCACGGACAGGGATTGTCCTGTCTAAATTTATCGCCGGGGCCATTTATACACTGGTTATTACACTTTGGCTGGGAATCTTATCCCTGCTGGTTTCCCACCTGGTATTCGGATCGGGGGATTTGATGGTGTTAAACAGCGATGGACTCGTCATTTTGCCTGAAGCTGATATTTTATGGCGTTTCGGACTGGCATTTTGTGTGGCTTATTTGTCTTTACTCACAGTTGCAACACTTTCAATCTGTTTATCGGCCTTTGCTGAGAATTCCATTGGTCCTATTGTAGCAACCATGTCCATCATCATCATTTTTACAATCATCGGGAGCTTGGACGTAACCGTTTTTGATTCGATCAAACCGTACCTGTTTACGACACACATGGCTTCCTGGCGAAGTTTCTTCGAAGATCCCGTTCCTTTTGATGATATTGTGAATTCAGTCGTCATTTTACTCACGCATATTGTACTGCTTGTAGGAATTACCTTATTTAAGTTTAACAGAAAAGATATCACCTCGTAATGAAAAAAGTTCAAAATCAACGAAAGCAATACTTGCTCTTGTTTAGCTTCCTGTTCGCTGCCTTTGGGGTATTTGCACAAGAACCGGAAAAAGTAATTGATAAGATCAATGCGAAGATCACTTCCGTGAAAGATTATACGGTTAATGCACATATAGATGCTGACATCCCGATGATCAAGATCATGCCTTCCAATGCGAAGATTTACTTCAAGCAGAAGGATAAAGTGAAAATCGAATCGAAAGGGATTACCATTTTACCCAAGCAGGGTTTTACGGAATTGAATACGTTTTTGTCCGATAAATCCAAATACTCGGCTGTGTTCGGAGATTCACTGAAAATCAATGGTACAGATACACGCCTGATCAATATCATTCCAAATGCTGCCTCAGGAGAAATTGTATTGGCCAAGATTTGGGTCGATCAAAAAAACTCGGTGATCATGCGCTCGCAGGTTACAACGCAAACAAACGGAACGGTAAAAACAGATTTCAAATATGGATCGCAATTAAACTATGGTCTTCCGAGCGAATTGAAATTCGAAATCGATGTAAAGAAATTCAAAATGCCTAAAAGCGTTGCCGCTGATATCAATAAAACTTCCACGGATCCAAAAAAGGCCAAGGAGAAAAAGCGTACAAAAGGAACGATCACGATTACTTTGAGCGATTACAAAGTCAATGGCGGGTTGAGCGATGCTATTTTTAAGGATAAGAAAAAGTGATAACTTTTGATACAGAACAAGCGTCAGTGCAGTTCTAAAAAGGAGAATTATCAATTATCAAAATTTTAATTATCATGAAGGAACTACTTTCTTGATAATTTATCCCGATAACGCAGATTGAGAGAGATTGTTGTCAAGGTTTTTAAAGCTGCCGGGATGTGTGAATTTCAAAATACTGCCTAAAATAAATAGTGCGCCAGCGCGTTATGATGTATTCAATTAATCATTATGAACCGTTTCGCCTTTTTAATTGCTCTTTTTAGTACCCTTGCATTCGGACAGGAAACCACTGATCGTTTAAGACCCGGAATTCAAATATCTTCTGTTTTTTCAAGTAGCGAAGCCCATGGGATTAGTCCTGCTCTGACTTTGAATTCTTGCAGGTGGATGCTTTCTGTAGGCCCAAGATTTGGCTATAAGAGAATGTTCCGTGAAAAATCAACCTTCTATGTGCGCAATAAGCAGCTGATTATCGATGCATCATTCCGTTATTATTTCATGTCTGAAGCGAAGAGAACACGTCTTTTTGCACAGGCAGGAGCAGAGTACGGGTATTCACATATTGCTTATAACTATGATTACATCAGCGGAGAGATGCTTGCATACGGTCCGCAAATCGATTACAGTTTCCGCGGAGAATGGGATAGAAAAACGCATTACCTAAGTGTTTACGGAGGTTTTGGAGTTGATGTCCGAATCTGGAAACAACTCACTGCTTTTGTAAGTTGTGGCGCAGGAACTTCTTTTTCCCATACCGAATCTGTCCTTTATAATATCGATTCGGAGCAAGTGGAATATACTTCAAAACATAGACCAAACGCTAAATTCAGCTGGATTGCTTCTACAGGTGTTGGCTACCGTTTTTAAGGATAGTAGGGGCGAAAAATTTTTCGACCCTACTAGTTTCCTACATAATTTAAGTCATTCCGTAGCAATCTTCAACAAAGCTTCTTTCAGATCAATCTTATTGGTATCGTACAAAACAATGTTCATTGCGGAATAGACGCTTTGGAATGCTTTTGTTTCTTTTTTACTTAACGGTTTTCCCAGGTAAATAAAATAAACAGGAATATTACCGGCTTTGAATTCATTCAAAATGGCCTGGGTTTCGCTGTTTAAGACAAATTCACCATCCGTCAGCAGCAATACCGCATTTACTCCTTTTTCCAGTTTGTTGGTATTTAGAAGGTTTTTAACTGTTTCAAATCCGCGTTGGATATTGGTTTGCCCGAAAGCGTGTATGCGTTCGATTTTTTCATTGATATGCTTTTTCTGGTTACAGGGAACGGATTGCAGCAGGATATCTGATTTCCCGGAAAAAGTAACAATCGAAATGCGGTCTGCTTCGCGCTGTATATTGACCAGGTTTGTTGCATTTTCCTTCAAATGTGCCAATTTCCCGGATTCATTCATGGAAGAAGAAGCATCCAGTAAATAGATCAAATGATGAGGCGCCGCTTTTTGGATCAGCAATTCTTCCTCGCTGAGATTGGCAGTTGTTGAAGCAGAATCCTTCGGAGTGGATGCGGACAGTTCTTCCGAATATTCGAATTTATAAATCAGCCTCGGAGCCATTAGAAGCACATTTTGGTTCGTATCGATCTCGGAAGGAGAGAGGCAGCAGTCAGAAGTCTTGCGAAACGTCAGTCCGTCAGCAATGGCAATGTAATCGTTGTAATCTTCCACCACTGCGTTGTAACTTCGAACAAACTCATTGTAAGCCTGCTGGGATTTCTTGACGTATGGTTCCGTTGCGTATTTGGAAGCAGCGAACCAGTAAAGTCTGCTCTGCATAGATGTATAAAAAGTACGGTAGCGTGTATGAAGCCAGAAACCACTGCGCAAAACACCATATCCGCGGGTTTTGTAAAGGTACAGCGAATCGTTTTTCAAACCTGCAGTATTCAGCTCCCTGATTTTGGCATCGTATTTCGCATTATTGGAAAGATTTTCGGCATACAATTCTTTTTCCCAGTTTGTCAATGCATTCATAGTCAGGTTCAGCTCCTGAAGCCCTTGTTGCAATTCTTTATGAGTTTGGAATGGCGGATAATGAAAATTGCAGTATTCCACCAAAGCATTATCCAATTCTTGTAACCGGAAATAACACACTTTGAAGAAACGTTCATGCGCTTTTAAAATGCTTTTAGCTGTTTGGAATTGATCGTCCGAACGGTATTTTTTCTCCGAAACATAGTTGATCAGTTCTTCATGAACGCTGTATAAACTATCTGTAGCAGCCAGGTAGTTATCAAGTATTGCACCAAATGAAGTGTATTCACTTTTGGGCTCTGCCTTTGTATTTAAAACGGTTTCACGCGCTTTCAGCCATGGAATGTAATCTGCCTGGTAGGCCGGAATCTGGTTTTCTTTGTTGGGTGTAATCTCTTTAAACCGGAAGTCAGACTCAATACCTGTATAACTTAAAAGTCCGCTGTGTTGTGTTTTGCTGCAGTAGAAATAATTCTCATTCACCTTTTGGCTGCTCATGTGAAGTGCTTTCTGCAATTGAAGTGCGTCGAAATACCAGTCCTGGTGGCATTGGCTGAAAGCATTCATTAATTCTATTACGTGGTTCAGTTCACGCACAGATTTATTCCGGTTTTGTGCGCTTACTGTTGATCCCCACAAGATGCAAACCGTGAAAAGAAAATAGTTTTTAAAATGGGGCATAATTCGATTCAAATCCCAGGTATATTGGTACAGGTTGTTAAATTAATGAAATTTGAGACTCTTCTTGTTTATCCAACAAATTCTCAATAAATGCTGACCTGTGTATTCCAATAGCAAGACTTGAAATACTGAGCTCCAAAATTTTGATATTCCGAAAATATTTTTTGAATTAGAACATATATTTATTGTTTATCAATAATTATTTCAGTATGTTCGTGGTAGCAATTTAAATGTATCAATCATGTCAAAGACAAACAATTTCGTATTTTGGGGCTTATATGTAGTGGCCTGGCTCATTTTTGTAGGCTTGTCTATTGAAGCGGGGGGACTGCTGGTAAATTTCTTTTTTAGCCTGTATAAACCTGAATTTCTTCAAAATCTTTATCAAAAGTTGGATTTAACTGAAATGTATCAGACCAGTAAGTTTGCTTTTTTTGGCATCTATAGCTTTATTCTAATTATTTCAATTTTAAAAGCCTGGCTATTTTACGTAGTTATCAGGTTGATGCACAAAATGGATCTGTCAAGACCGTTTAACATTTTTGTTGTGAGACAAATTTCGCAAATCAGTTATTATACGCTTTCAATCGGACTGTTAAGTTATATTGCCAGATTGCAAACTAAGAATTTGATGCATTACGGGTTTGTTACCGACAACCTAAACCAATTTTGGGCAGACAGTCAGGCCTTTATTTTAATGGGAGCTATCGTTTATATTATTGCGACTATTTTCAAAAAGGGAGTAGACATCCAGACTGAAAATGATTTAACGGTATAAGGTATGGCAATCATTGTAAATTTAGATGTAATGATGGCAAAGCGAAAGATGTCGCTGAACGAACTTTCCGAAAAAGTGGGGCTGACTTTATCGAACCTTTCTATTTTAAAGACGGGAAAAGCAAAGGCAGTCAGATTCAGTACATTGGAGATGATTTGTCAAGTGTTGGATTGCCAGCCAGGCGACATCTTAGAATATGTGAATGATGATGCAAAACAATAACCGGCTGAAAGTTAAATCTGGCTGGCTACTTCGTTCAATAATGAATGCTGAACAACAGGCAATTCTCATATTTTAACACTCAAAATCAGCTTTACCACTTTTAAGGTATTGATAGAGCAGGTTTGTATTCGTACATTTGTTTGAGTTGATTTTCACAATGCACAACTGAAATGAAGGAAGAGCAAAAAACGAAACTGGGTACAAGTTTGACAGACCGTTTATTGGAAGAACGGCTGAATAACATGCCTGTTTTTGATGCTTCCGAAGATGTCTTGAATTGTTTGATTGATCTGGCCAGGGAAGGTGTTACTGAATTTCCAAAAGAACTGATTCGGCAGGTAGCCATTCCGGATATGCTGCAGGCATTAAAAAAATCACATGGATATTACCTGAATACCAAACTTCCGGAGATTGAACAGTCCATTTACAACCTGTACAGCAAACAGACCAATTCGGACAATGTGCTGCTGATGTTGTGTGGTTTTTTTATTTCCTACCAGAAGAAATTGGTTGCTCACATTCAATACGAAGAAGTTTTTCTGTTCCCTTATATTGAATCGTTATTGGAACTTCAAAAATCCGGTGCGCCGATTGACCGGGAGCGTTTCGGGAATTTTACCCTGAAACAGTTCTTTGAGAACCATTCCAACCTGGAAGAAGACCTGAATGAAGTGCGAAATAAAATCACGGAAAATATTGCAGGTTTGAAGACTCCTTTGGCTTTCCGTATATTCATGACTCAACTGGAACATTTTGAAAAAGACCTGGCAATTCATGCTGTTTTGGAAGACGATGTGCTTTTACCGCGCCTGGTAGAACTGGAAATTCACCTGTTGGGATAAAGAAGATTAAGACTATAGGCAAAAGACCCAAGCCAGACTGGCACAAGTCTAAAGTCTTTGGTCTTTCATCTTTAGTCTTTTTGACAATCCAATTTTCCCTTCCCGATTTGTTTGGCTTGATATTTGTCTTTTCGTAACTTCAACAAAAAATAGAACACAATGAGATTGACATTCCTTGCCATAATAGCTTTAATAAGTGTACATTCCTTTAGCCAGATTACTTTCGAACACGGAACCCTGAATGAAGCTCTGAAAAAAGCAAAAGAGGCTAAAAAACCTTTGTTCGTAGATGTGTTTGCAGTTTGGTGCGGACCTTGTAAACAAATGGCAGCAACTGCTTTCGTTGATCCTGAAGTGACAGCTTTTTACAATTCAAACTTTATTTCTTTGAAATTAGACGGGGAAAAGAACGATGGTCCCGAAGTGATGCGTAAATATGGTATCAGCGCTTATCCTACACTCTTGTATTTCAATGCAAACGGAGAGCTGGTGGCAAAAATCGTTGGTGGACAGCAAGCCAAACAATTACTTGCCAAAGGCAGAGAAGTATTGAATCCGGAAGGAAACCCGGTTTTCCTGGCAAACAAGACCTACCAGAAGTCCAAAAAGAAACAGGAAGATCTGAAGGCTTTTGTAAAAGTGTTGGCTGATAATGAGCATGATTCATTGACCAAGTACGCAGCAGAATATTACAAACAATATCCGAACTTGGATTTGAAAGATCCGGTTGAATTAAACGTGTTTAAAAGTGCGGTTCATGATTATACTTCTCCTTTGAGCAAAGAATTCCTGAACAACGAAGAGAACCTGAAAGACCAGGATGAATACCTTGGCAAGATCAATGATTATTTCATGACAACTTTCCAGCAGGCAAAAGCAGCCAATGATTTTGAAATTATGCAGAACATGGTAGTGGAAATGTATCCTTATCTGCAGAAATGTGATATTCCCGATCTTCCTTCCCAGGCGGATTACATAGAATATGTGAAAAGCCAGTTTGTCCGCTGATTCGGGGTGAGATTTATGTAATATTCCCGGAATTTTTTGTAATGGTAATCCTTTGATATTGAATGACCTTTGTAAGAGTGATGAAGGTAGTACATTAAATATTAAAGTTATGTCAGAGCAAGAGAGAAACACAGGTTCCGAAACGAATCAAAATCGTGATCGTGAACAGAATCAGAACCAAAATCAGGGATCTGGTCAAAATCAGTCTACGGGTTCAAATCCAAATACGGGTTTTAACCAAAACCAGGGTAACCCGAGCGCTCAACGTGAGGATTCGCAGACTAAGCAAGGTCAGGGAAATCAAAACCAGGGTAGTTCGGGAAGTAATCAGTGGAATGAAAGAGGGAATGAACAGGATTCCAACTCGGGTACAGGTACCAATATGCATGCAAACCAGGAATACGGTAAAAATTCGGGTACAGGACAAAACACTGCACCGTTTCAAATTACGGGCAATTGGGGACAGCAATCATCCCGATTAAAGGATAAGTATAGTCAGCTTACAGATTCCGATCTGGATTTTAAACCCGGGCAGGAAAATCAATTGATGGATCAAATCGGTACAAGGCTCAACAAGTCGCGCGATGAAGTCACAAATATCCTGAACGAGTTTAATAATCCGAATCAGAACCAGAATCAAAATCAGCAGAATCCATCCAATAAGAACCAGTCCGATCAAGGCCAGTTTAACGAGGATGAACCTGATCGATTCACGTTGTAATACTTGTTTTTAGATGTGTAACAAGACTAAGAGCTACTATTAGTTGATTAATAGTAACTGTTAGGTTCTATCTAGAGAAGGGCGTCGGTCAATTTGACCGGCGCTTTTTATTGTGGCTCAGTTGAAAATGTCCTTACCGAAGCGTCAGTAAGAGTCAAAATCTCTTTTTAACAAACCTTAAGGCTTCTGTAAAATATGCAATTAATGAATCGAATCATGTAATATTTTAAAGGCTTCCAACTTGCATATTTGTTACAGGTGAAAACAAATTCACCATCTAATCTGGATAGTCATGAAAAGAATAGTAATCCGCCTGGGATTATCACTATTGGTAGTCATTCTTGCAAGTTGTACAGATACCGGGTCAAAAAAAGTCGACAGAGCTGCAGACGGTGTTCAGGATGCAAAAGAAGATTTGAACCAGGCGCAGCGAGAATACGAAGAAGAGGTTGCCGAATACCGGCGTTCCGTTCAGCAGGACATCGATAACAACAGACTTGAAATCGACCGCCTGAGAGCAGAAAAGATCAACGCCCGTGCGGATGTCGTTCAAAGAAGAAATGAACGCATTGAGGAACTGAGAAAGCGCAACGATGAAATGGAAACTCGTATGCAGGAAATGAAAAATACGAGAAGGGAAAACTGGCAGGAATTTAAAAGAGAGTTCAACAATGATATGAACGAACTTGGACAGGCTTTTAGAGATCTTGGAAAGGACAATGTCAAGTAATACAAATAAGAGTCTGCAACGGCAGGCGATAACAAACAAGCGTTAGCGCGGCCATTAAAGAATACCGTGTTGATAGGTTAAAATTGGTTTTAGAAAAGGAATCCGCTGCAAAAATGCTGCGGCTCTGGCAGAAGCATACAGCGGACTCCTTTTTTACGAAACTTCAATGACCTTTGTAGATTAAACTAACAGACAAATTCCGGTCCGCTCCGGTGGACAGGAAAAATATTCACCAATTAATATAAATGATCATGAGAGCAATATTGAGCACCATAGCAATAATAGTAGTTATCGGTTGGGCCATAGGGTACTTTGGTTACCATACAGGAGGTTTATTTCATTTAATTTTAGTCATTGCACTGATAGCAATAGTTTTGCAGCTAATTCCTGGAAGAAGGGATTAAGAATATCCGTCAAGTTTAATATAAGACCATTCGGCAATAGATGTTGTTGAATGGTTTTTTTTTGATTTAAACGGTAGATTGGAAATGTGAAATAATTATAAAACATAACAATAGTATTTTGCTACCCGGTTTTTTCGTGTTATCTTGGACTCATAACACACGCACAGCATTATTACTGAATTTATAGCAAACTACAATTTTCTAAGGGATTACAAAGATTTTTACTGATACCTGAATAACTAAGTGAACAGAGTTAGTTTTTAATTTAAAAATTAAAGTGGGATGAAGTTATTTATTAAATACATGGTAAGTCTTCGTTGTAAGATGATCGTGAAGGAAGAACTTGCAAATCTGGGTTTACGCCCAAGTAAAGTGGAGTTGGGAGTAGTGGAGGTGAAAGATCATGTATCTGATGAACTTCGGGAAAAGATCCGCATCAATTTATCCAAATGTGGATTGGAATTGCTGGAAGACCGGACCAGTATATTGATTGAACAAATAAAAGGAGTTGTTATTGAAATGATCCATTACTCGGATGAAGCGCCAAAAGTCAATTATTCGGATTACATCAGTGAAAAACTCAATTACGATTACACGTATCTTTCAAACGTGTTTTCTAAAGTAAAAGGAATTACGATCCAGCAATTCATTATCATGAACAAGATCGAACGCGTGAAAGAGCTTTTGATGTACGATGAAATGAACCTGACAGAGATTTCTTACAAGTTGAATTATAGCAGTGTGGCACATTTGTCCAATCAATTCAAGAAAATCACAGGGCTTTCCCCGTCTTTCTTCAAACAGACAAGACACGAAAGAAGCACTTTGGAAGCATTCTGATAAGGTTCAAAATAAATTTCAGGTATTTGAAAAAAACATACTCAAAAACAACAATTTAAACCAATAAGTTTAGCATTCAAAATGCTGAACTTATTGGTTATCTTCCTCTAAATTGGTGTGGTTGTCACCACCCAAACTGTAATAATTATTTTCTTCATCTTCATTGCCGGTATCTTCCTGTTCATCATCCAGTTCTGAACCCGGAACATCCAGGTTTTTATCAATGGAAGGTTTATTGAAAGGTTTCTTTTTGGCAGGATTTTCCGGATCAAGGTCTTTTTCTTCTTTATCGTTTCGATAAATATCCTCACTCGCCGGATAAGTCGGATAACCCGGAAATTGTTCTTTGTCTTTTCCGTCTTTTTTGTTCGATTTCTTTGCGCTCATGACTAAAGTATTGATCTTTCAATTTACGGAAATTCCGAATAAGAATGATTGCAGCGATCAAAGGATTCTTTTATATCATTTACAGATTTAAACATGCTTGTTTTGAATGTTACATGCATCCGTGCTGTTCGCATGTGCAGTAGTTATCGCCAAGGAACGAGCTCTGGCGCAGGTGTTTTATAATTTTGAATTTCGCTACATTCCCATCAATCGCTTAATCCATTTCAGTTTCCCCTCGGAATAGGGAGGATATTTGAGTTTCGTTTCGAACCAGGTTGCTTTTTCCAAGACGCTTTTATAATGAGAAAATGTTTTGAAACCGGCTTCACCATGATAAGATCCCATTCCGCTTTGCCCCACACCGCCAAATGGCAACCGACTGTTGGAAATATGCATAAGAGCTTCGTTGACTGCTCCGCCTCCGAATGAAAGTTCGTTCAGTAATTTCTTCTTTATCGAAGTGTTGTTAGTGAAAACATAACAGGAAAGCGGTTTTTCGCGCTTTTTCACCTCTGAAATGACTTCGTCCAAAGAATCGTAAGTGATTACCGGTAAAATTGGTCCGAAGATTTCTTCCTGCATAACCATGTCACCGAAAGTAACATCCTGCATCAAAGTCGGTTGGATGATTCGTTCCTCTTCAAGGACTTCACCGCCGTAATAGATTTTTTCTTTATCGATCAGTTTCTTTAGGCGCTCTACATTGCGGTCATTGATGATTTGTATGTAGTTCCCGTTCTCCACGGAATAGGCAGCTTGTTCGATTTCTGCTTTTGCCAGTTTTAAAAACGCGTCTTTCATGTTTTTTGGAAGCAGCACATAATCCGGAGCAATACATGTTTGGCCCGAATTGAGGAATTTAGCCCAAATTAGCCGCTTGATCCCCATTTTCAGATTGGCTCCTTCGGTAAAAATGGCAGGACTTTTCCCTCCGAGTTCCAATGTAACAGGAGTGAGGTGTTTTGCAGCGGCCTGGTATACAATTCGCCCTACATTCGTGCTTCCGGTAAAGAAAATCTTGTCGAAGCGTTGTTCCAGGAGCACCGTTGTTTCATCAATCCCGCCTTCAATAACCCGAAAAAATCCCGGATCAAAAGAGTTGTTGATTAACTCTGCTAAGATCCTGCTGGTATTGGAAGGAAGTTCACTGGGTTTCAGGATAACCGTATTTCCGGCAGCTATAGCGGCAATTGCAGGGGCTAATGATAATTGATACGGATAATTCCACGCGCCGATTATCAGTGAAACTCCCAACGGTTCCGGGATGATGTAGCTTTTGGCCGGGAAATTCACCCAGTTTGTTCGTACACGCTTCCGTTTTGCCCACTTTTTCAATTTACTGCAGGCTTCGTCAATATCCAGGAAAACCAACCCGAATTCATTAGTGAAAGTCTCGAAAGGAGATTTTCCGAAATCAGCATAAATGGCTTCGTTCAAGCGGTTTTGGTTCGACAATAACAGGCTCTTAAGCTTTTGTAATTGGTCTATTCTGAAATTCAGGTCCTTTGTTTGATTGGAATTGAAAAATACGCGCTGCTGATCAATGAATGCTTTCATGATTTTAAGTTAGCAAAATAAGCAGATCATTGAAAACAAAACGCTTTAAAATTGTCTTCTCTGAATAGAATTTAAAGTCTCAATTTTTCCGGTGATTCTATCTGACTTAGAGAAGTAGCGGCTGGATTTTCCCTTCGTTACATAAATAGCATTACTCAATAAATCTCTCTCCCGGATAATGAATTTCGAATCGTTTGGTAAACCTTCAATATCCAATAAAATGTGAATGTTTACGGTAATATTCGGTTTGATTACCTGGCCTAAACCAGTTACACTGCCAATTGTTTTACCATTACAAATCACTTTGCTTTGTGTACTGATTCCATGAGAGTTTTCGAAATTAATAACCAACTCCCGGTTCGATTTCCCGCAGGAATAAAGCAATAATAAAGAGAGAATGAAAAGAAGTCTCATAGAGTTCAGATAGCTAAAAATTGATCATGCAAAAATAAACTTCGTGCGCTTAGTGTATTCTATGGTTTCTCTATTTCGTTTTCTCATTCACTTCATGCACCTCTTTTTTGATGTCACGCAATTCATGAAGCATGGAATCTTGTGTTTGAGCAGGCTTTTTGAAGCTTTCATCCATGATTTCGTTGAATTCCTTGCCCCAGTCAATTTCCTTGATGGCTTTTCCTTTCGCGCGGTCAGAGCTTTTTAAAGCGTATTTCGACTTTCCGGGAATAACATAAAGTGCATTGCTGAATATACCGTCTTTTGCGATCAGGAATTTGGAATCGCGCGGTAAATGGTCTACTTTATCTAAGTGGATATGAACGTCAATTTTATAGTCCTTATTGAACTCGATTTCAGTAACGGTTCCCACATCCTGTTTTTTGATGATCACATAATCACCTTCGTCCAAACCGTTGATTTCTTCAAACGAAATAACCAGGTCGCGCTTGGGATCATTGCAGGAAAACAAAAGAACCGAAAGGAAAAAGATGAAGAGGAATTGTTTCATTTTAAAGGTATTTGGAGGTAAAGATAATGGATTAGATTGATTGCGAAACAGATTCCATTTTCTCAACCTGTTTCTCATTCTGTTTCAAAGAAACGACCTCCACAAAACAATTTCCATCTCCGATTTCCAGCTTTTGACTGTGTGTGAAATTCAAAACCTGTCCGTTCTCGCGTATTTCAGCATTTTTAGAAAGGTCCAGTGTTTCAATCAGCCATCCGGATTGTTGTGCTTTTTCTTTTGCGAGAATTCCTTCATCGTCGAAATTGCCGTCCGGAGAGGAGTAGAAGGCTGTGTAGCCGTAATTGAGATCAACTGCCGGTGACCACAATGCTTCTCCGATCGTTTGAGAAACGCAAGTGAACAGTTGCTGCTCCATGGCTCTTGCCCTCGCACCGATATGTACGCGAGTTGCACCTTTCAGGGTTTCTGTGCAGGAAGGTACCAAAATGAACTCCGCTCCGGCTTCAGCAAGCAAATGTCCTCCGATAGGAAATTCAATGTCAAAACAGATCTGAACGCCAAATTTCCCGAAAGACGTATCAAATAATCGCAAAGCACCGTCAGAACCGGAGATTCCCCAGGATTCATCTTCGAAACGAGTCATAAAGTGCTTGTCCTGGTAAGAAAACGTATTTTCGGTAAAGACAAAACAGCGGTTTACTGTTTTTTCTCCCAAATCAACCGGAAAACTCGGTGCTACGATGACACAATGGTATTTCTGTGCAAATTCCCGGAAAGATTGAATGAAATAGGGGAGCAGCTCCTGCATCTGATTGATCTGAAGTTTCAGATCATTTCTTACTGCTTCTGAAAACAGAGAAGTTAACTCCATGCTTCCGTATTCGGGAAACACCAGAATTTGAGCGCCTTGCGAATAAGCGTCTGCAATCCAATTTTCCGTGTACTTTTTCCAATCTTCCAATGAGTGATGGAATGTGATCGGGTATTGTGCCAGTGCAATTCTTATTTCCATTCTTTGGTCCAAAAAATCAATTCTTTCTCCGTTTCCTGTGTTTCGTTCCTGTCGAGCCATGTCATACGGCAGGAATAATCTTGTGGTTTGTACCCGCGTTTCGACCAAAAAACGTCATTCGGGTGGTATGAAGCCGGTCTTAACGGATGGTCTTCCGGGCGGATAACCGAGCAGAAAGCTGTTGTAGTAAACCCGTTTTCCAAAGCATGTTTTTCGCGAACATCAAAAAAGAGGTGTCCTATTCCACGCCCCCGGTATGTATCGAGTAAAATACTTTCTCCGAAATAGAAAATCTCGTTGATGTTCATTCCACGTTCGCGGAAAGGCTGTTGAATTTCAGCTGATTGTGCGCTCAATGGCATTCCTGTGGTTGCACCAACAAGTTGTTCACCGTCAAATACGCCAAAAGCAATACTTAACGGATTTTTAGCATAAACCTGAAGGTAGTTTTCTTCATATTCCTGCAAACCTTCATACAAATAAGGGAAATCGTAAAAAACACAGATACGCAATTGCCCCAATTTCGGGATCAATTTGGCAATGTTTGATCCAATAAAGGATTCGTAATGTAATTGATCCACCTTTATTTGGAAACCAGTTCGATCCATAATTCCAGGTTATAATACGTGGTTACACGGCTTATTTTCCCTCCTTTTACTTCTAAAAATGCAGCTGCCGGGAGTATGTATGTTTGTCCGTGTGCCGGAGGTAAACCTTCTTCCGCTTTTTTATATGTTCCGTGAACCACGAACTCAGCGGCAATGCGACCTTCCGTTTCGGAAGAAAAAAGTACGATATCCTTCAATGTTTCGGAATAACTGGTATCCATGTGCTGCATGAATTCGGTAAAGAGTTTTTTCCCGATACGGGGTGTTCCCTGGTTTGGCTCGTGTTTGATGTTTTCGTCGACTAAGGACAACATTTCGTCCCAGTTTCTGGCATTAAATGCGTCGTAATACGCTTTTACGATTTGTAAACTTGTCATATTAGATTATAAATTCCATAATTATCAATTATCAAGCTTTCGGAATCCGAATCGTAGCTTGATAATTATTCCATTCATAGTTGATAATTAGTTGGGGCATTCCCCTTTCACATATTTCGTGATTCCATGGCATTGTGCACTGCAGGCGTTGGAATAAGTTTTATTGTTGCATCCGCAAACCGGATCATACTGCATGGTGCAGACACAATCCTCTTTTACTTTTTCTTTGCAGTCTTCCGTTTTATTACAACTTTTAGCAGAAGCGCCAACTGCTAATACCGAAGCGAATATCACTAATTTCATAATCCGTGAATTTACGCTAAGATACTGAAAAAAACACCGTCAATCACCTTTGCCATTTTGGAAATATTCAGGGTTCCCATCTCATCTGTTTTTTCGTGGTAATTCTTATTCCGGTAAAAGGCTGTATCTGTGACCATACAAGCGCTGAATCCCATTTTCCAGTAATTCAAATGATCCGAAAAGTCAATGCCGGTAAGTGATTTCGGACCGTTGAATTTCTTAACCGGAAGCTTTGTAAAACGGTCCATCTGTTTGGTAAATTTGCGGGCTGTTTTTCCCTTGCTGAATTTGTTGACGACGGTAATATAATTTCCGCGCGAACCATAGAAAAGTTTCAGGAACCCGAGCGGATAATCCTGGGTGTGTTTCTCCTCTTTGAAATATCCGATCATTTCCAGGCAGATCATTCCCGAAATCTTTGCCTTCGACTGTTTGAGCGACTGTGCATGGATAAAAGATCCCATATACTCCGTCCGGAAAAAAGGTGGTTCTTCCAATGTGTAAGCAACGAGTTCAATGTTTTTATGCTGTTTTTGTTCACGAATCATGCGTGCGATCTCCAATAAACCGATAATCCCTGAAGCGTTATCGTCGGCACCTTCCTGGTTGCCGCACACATCGTAATGCGCTCCGATCACCAAACGCTCCTGAATAGTATCACCGAATCGAGCCACGACATTCCCATAAGTTATTCCGTTCACCTGGTAAGTTTGGTAAAAAACGGTATCTGCATATTGCCTGAAATAGCTGTAAATGAATGCGGCTGTTTCGTTCAACTGCTCCGGATTTTGGTAATTGCGCGGCTTGGATGTTTTGGTGAGTTCAATCAGCAATTCTTTGATGCGTGAAGTATCTGCCTGGCCATAAGCAATTGAACCGGATAGAAAAATGGTGAGGAAAAGAATGATCTTCATGTTTTCGGATTGAGAGAAGTTGTACAACCGGAAAGTTAAAATGTTTAAAGGAACTGTAAGTTGAAAAGATTGGAAGGTTAGGTTTGATTGATTGAATGGTTGCTGAATTCGCGGGGAATGTGTTTGCTGATTCGGAATCAGGAACTCGTAATTCGTAATTATTTTAGTGTGAAATCCACATGATAATGATCGTCATGCAAACTGTCAATCAGTTCACTGAGGTTTGTCGCAAAATAAATACCGCTGGCTTTTAGTTTCTTCCCGTATTCGGTTGCAAACAGATTGTCCTTTAGTGCAATTTTTAGAATGACTTTCTCAATCTTCAATCCTTGTTTTTTTGCCTCTTCATTCAAGATCAAAATGTGCCGGGCCATTAGGTTAAAGTCGATTGAATAAGTCGGGTCTTCGGTGTAGATTCCATTTTCATCGAAATCCATCAGGTAATGTGGAAGTCCGATCGTATTAAAATCAGCAGTGGAAATACCGTTTTTTAAAAGCGGTGACATGAAGTCAACACTCAATCCATTCTGATGTGTTCTGTGAGGCCAGATCTTTCCGCCGTGTTCATTAGAACATTCCATTAATCCGAATTCAAAAGCAGGAAGCAATGTCTCAAATTGCTGATAAGCAGCCAAAACCGTCCGGTTTACTTTTTCGTGAGTAAAAGCGTGTTTGTTCAGGTAGCTTGCAGTGTCGAAGTAAATGAAGTTTGGACCTTTGAAGGGAAAAATGCGTCCGTTCATTAAAGTGCCATTGCTGACAGTACCCGAAGATTTACTGTTTCCGGTTTTATTCTGGTACTGATTATACAATTCCGTAATTGGATCTGATCCGGGTTGTTCGGAAGTAAGTTCCGTTGATTTAATTTTGTCCGTTGGTTCAATCTGTCCGGCGCATGATTGAATAATCAGTGAAAAAAAAAGTATAGGTATAAATTTCATGACCGCACATAAACAAAATCGGTGCCGTAATAACATCGTAAAATGAGGGCAATAAAAAACCCTGACGATAAATGTCAGGGTTTTGTATATTGAGAATAATCTTCGACTTAGTGAGAGAAGCTTCTTTTTTCTTTGATACGTGCTGCTTTACCGGTAAGACCACGGAAGTAGAAGATACGTGCACGACGTACAGCTCCACGCTTATTTACTGTAATTGCATCGATAAAAGGAGAAGAAATAGGGAAGATACGCTCTACACCTACGTTTCCTGACATTTTGCGAACTGTAAACGTTTCAGTTGTACCTTGACCGCGACGTTGTAGAACAACACCCTGGAATTGCTGAATACGCTCTTTGTTTCCTTCTTTAATTTTGTAAGATACAGTAACCGTATCTCCAGCTCCGAATGCTGGGAATTCTTTCAATTCTACTAGTTCTTTTTGAAGCTCTCTGATAAAATCCATGACTCTAATTTTCTTTCACTATCCCGTAATTGGGGGTGCAATATTAGGAATAATTTTTCATTTTATGGTAATCCACTCTAACTTTTTTTTTATTTGAAGCCATTTTTCTCATCTCAATCGCTTTTTTTCTAATTTCGATTACCGAATAACAAACTTCTTTACAAAGTTAGTGATAATATGGAGGCAGTGGAAAAGAAAATACTCGGACGCAAGGATTTGGTTTCCTTTCCGGATTTTGAGCTGGAGAATGTACCTGTAAAAATTGATTCCGGAGCTTATTCCAGTTCCATGCATTGCCAGTCGATAGAAGTAGTGGAATTCGATGAAAAAGAGCAGCTTCGGGTTGTTTTCCTGGATTCCGGGATCTCGGGATATACCGGAAAAGAAGTTGTCTTTGACGATTTTAAGACAAAGACCGTGAAAAGTTCCAATGGGATAGCCCAGGAACGTTTTTTTGTTAAAGGAACCGTTCGGTTGTTCGGACAAACATATGAAACTGTATTTTCGCTGACAGAAAGGACCGGTTTAAGGAACCCGATTTTATTAGGTCGAAGGTTGTTGAATAAACGTTTTTTGATTGATACGTCCAAAACGAACTGTTCCTATAAATACGAGAATAAATAACGAAATATTGATCGAAGGAAAGGGATGAGCCTTTCAGGAAAAAGAATGAAAATCGCCATTTTATCACGAAATCCACAGTTATATTCTACCAGACGTTTGGTTGAGGCTGCCGAAAAACATGGGCATGAAGCTCATGTGGTAGATCATTTGCGATGCAATATCGAAATTGAACAAAAAGGACCGTCTTTGTTTTATGGATCTGAGTATCTGGAAGGTTTTGATGCTGTGATCCCGCGAGTGGGAGCTTCTGTAACATTTTACGGAACTGCGGTTGTACGTCAGTTCGAAATGATGAATGTTTTTTCCGTGAATAGTTCCCGCGGAATTGTCCATTCACGTGATAAGCTACGCTGTCTTCAAGTCTTATCAAAAGAAGGTATCGGACTGCCGAAAACCGTCTTCACCAATTATTCCCGAAATGTAGAGCACGTCGTTGAATCTGCTGGTGGTGCTCCTGTGGTTTTGAAATTATTGGAAGGAACTCAGGGATTGGGTGTTGTTTTGGCAGAGAACCAAAATGCAGCCCAATCGGTTTTGGAAGCATTTAATGGTTTGAAAGCACGGGTAATCGTCCAGGAGTTTATCAAAGAAGCCGGAGGAGCAGATATTCGTGCATTCGTTGTGGACGGAGAAGTTGTAGGTGCCATGAAACGCCAGGGAAAAGAAGGAGAATTCCGTTCGAACCTGCATCGCGGTGGAACGGCAACTATCCTTGAACTGACTGAGGAAGAAAAGCGTACGGCCATTAAAGCCGCCGAGGCAGTAGGTTTGGGGGTGGCAGGAGTTGATCTCTTGCAGTCTTCACGCGGACCACTGGTGCTTGAAGTAAATTCATCTCCGGGACTGGAAGGTATTGAACGTGCCACAGGGGTTGATATTGCCGGAAAAATCATTGCTTTTATTGAAAAGAGTGTAAAAAAGTAAATTATGGCTCGATTCTACATACTTGGAAAGGAAATTCTGCCCGGACAGAGTGTTGAACTTAGCATGGATGTAGCAAAACTGCATACACACACGCCGGTGCAGGTACCGGTTTTTGTTGAGCGTTCACTGAAAGACGGACCAATCGTTTTGCTTATGGCAGGAATGCATGGTGACGAGATCAACGGAATGGAAATTATACGCCGGGTAATCCGTAAAAAATGGAATAAACCGATTTCAGGAACAATTATTTGTCTTCCGGTATTCAATATTTTCGGGTATTTGAACTTGAAACGCGAGCTTCCTGACGGCAGGGATTTAAACCGAAGCTTTCCGGGGTCTAAAAACGGTTCGCTTGCGAGCCAGTTTGCTTATCAGTTTATGAGTCAGATCGCCCCGAATGTAGATATTGTGATTGATTTTCATACGGGTTCCGCACAACGTTCCAATATTGCCCAGATCCGATGCCTGCTTTCTGATCCTGTAAGTATGGAATTGGCCCGGGTTTTTAATCCGCCATTCATTGTTCATTCAGGATATATTTCCAAATCGGTTCGTGAAGCTTTGAATAAAATGGGGAAGAAGATCCTCTTGTTCGAGGGTGGAAAAACGAATTCGATCGATGAAACGATTGTTGAAGAGGGGTTGCTGGGAATTCAGCGTATCCTGAATCATTTTCACATGAAAAGTTTCAAACTGGAACAACCGGATAAGGAAACTATAATCATCAAATCATCCAAATGGCAGCGGGCACCGCTGTCCGGAGTTTTTCATGCGGTTGCAAAAAACGGTCAGTATGTAGAAAAAGGAGAAGTAATCGGTTATGTTAGTGATCCTTACGGTTCTTCGGAGCGGAAGATCAAATCCCATTCGAAAGGATATGTCATTTGCACCAATGAAGCGCCCCTGGTGAATAAAGGAGATGCGATCTTCCATATCGGAAGTGCAATGAATGTTGAAAAAATCAAGACTTCAGAACAATGAAAACTTCAAATATTCAGGGATATTGCGCAATTGGTGTTTTTAATGCTAAAACAGACCATAACATCGGTACCTTATGGAGATCGGCTTATATTTTGGGTGCTTCTTACATTTTTACGGTTGGGAAACGCTACAAAAAACAAACTTCGGATGTAACCAGAACCTGGGCACGGATTCCCTATTTTCACTACGATAGCCTGGAAGATTTATGTGAGAACATTCCTTACGATTGTCACTTGATTGCAGTTGAGTTAACCGAAAATGCTGAATTCCTGCATGATTTTGAACATCCGAAACGTGCAATTTACCTGCTTGGATCCGAAGACCAGGGACTTCCGGAATCTGTTTTGGCGAAATGCCGGAAAGTGATCAAGCTTCCTGGAAATTCGTCCTTAAATGTGGCTGTGACAGGAAGTATTGTGTTGTATGATCGCGCTGCAAAATTGAAACCGGATCTTCCCCCGAATCACCGGTAAATATTAGTTTAAACGTCTAAAATAGTTGTCTTTCGACGAATGGCCCTAAAAAGCTGTTAAATTCGTAACTAACTGATTTTTATTTATAAATTTCCGTTTTCACTGTGTGAATGGCATGTTTCGCTTTATTAATTTTAGTTAAAACTGATCTTATAAGCATTATCTTTGCGAACTCAAAACTGAGACAACTTAATTTATGTTCAGATTTATACAACTTTTCCTTCTTGCGTTTGGTCTTGCTGTTAGCATAAGTTCTCATGCGCAGAGAGATACCGTTTTTTGGTTTGCGGCTCCCGATGTTTCAGCCGGAGTTGGTCAGACTCCCGTTAAACTTCGATTCCAATCGTACGATCAACCGGCAACAATTACTGTTACGCAGCCTGCGAATGGTGCTTTTGTCCCGCTTACCCTGACAATGCCCGCTTTCTCAAGCGATAGCATTGATCTTAGCTCGGTTCTGGCTCAGATCGAGAGTCCGGCAGCGAATGTTGTTTCCAATAACGGGATAAAAATCAGTTCTACCGGTTTGATCAATGTGGTTTACGAAGTGATTGCACCTAATAACAAAGAAAGTTTCAGCCTCAAAGGCGGGAAGGCTTTGGGGATAAATTTCTATACACCTTTTCAGAAATTTTGGAACAATGAAGTAACGACTCCTGCTACTTATTCGGGGATTGAAATTGTTGCTACATTGAACAACACCACGGTCTTAATTACTCCAAGAACAGCAATTACAGGTCATGCGGCAAATGCTACTTTTTCGGTGGTTTTGAATGCCGGACAGACATACAGTGCCAGGGATGTTGACGTAAATGCAACTACAAGTCTTGCCGGATCTATTGTTTCAGCCAATAAACCAATAGCCCTTACCGTTTTCGACGGGCAGTTGGTTCAGTCAGGTTGTGCAGATATGATCGGAGACCAATTGGTACCTACTCCTTCTATCGGAACAGACTATGCAATTTATAAAGGAACTTCAACCACTGACCGTATTTATGTTTTGGCAACACAGAATGCTTCAACTATTGAAGTGACAGGTTTAAGTACATCAACTACACTGATCAATTCTTCCGAAACCCTGGAAATTCCTATGACGGATGAACTGCTTTCTATTAAATCGACCAAGCCGGTATATGTGTATCATGTTTCGGGGTTTGGGTGTGAATTAAGTGCGGCGGTTGTTCCGAGTTTGAATTGCAAAGGAAATAACAACACGGCGTTTTCTCGTTCCAATTCAGATTCTTTAGGAGTCGTTTTGGTAACAAGGGCGGGATTCGAAGGGAATTTCTTACTAAACGGAAGTTCAGGTTTGATTACTGCAGGTATGTTCCAAACGGTTCCCGGAACAAGTGGTCAGTATAAAGCGGCACGTATTTTCTTTAATACAGCTGAAGTTCCGGTAAACAGCCACAATATGATTGTGAACCTGGCGGATATTTTCACCATGGCAGTGATTTCCGGAGGAGGAACTAATACAGGCGCTGCTTATGCTTATACGACCGACTTTTATGCAACTGCATTTTCACAGGCAGGAGTAAATGACACGGTTTGTGCGAATGTAAACTACACTTTAAATGGAAATGTTGGAGGAGGCGCTGTGACGGGTTCATGGTCGAGTAATGGGTATGGATCTTTCCAAAACGGATTGAACTCTGTTCCGAACACTTATATTCCAAGTCCTTTGGATACGCTTATCAGCCCGATCAGAATTATTTTATCGACTACAGGTTTTTGTCCGGTTGCAAGAGATACCATGTATCTTGAAATCACTCCGGCACCGCTTGTCAATGCAAATGTCGATCAGTCGGTTTGTGAAAACAATCCGGTTATTGAGCTGGATGGAATTATCGGTGGTGGTGCCGCAACCGGAATCTGGACTTCTAACGGTTCGGGTACGTTCTTACCGAATCCAGCAACTTTAAATGCAACTTATGTTCCTTCGGCTGCTGATTTGGCATCCGGAACTCTTCAATTTGTACTTACATCCACAAATGCACCTTCCTGTGCAATGGTTTCGGATACGATGATGGTTAATTTTACCAATGCGGCTAATGTACAGGCAGGTCCTGATACCTTAATCGTATGTGCAAACAATGCGACTGTTTCCCTGTCGGGAACAGTTAGCGGTCCAACTACTACCGGAATATGGCTCACCAGCGGAACAGGTATTTTCTCTCCGAATAACAGTTCGTTGAATTGTACCTACATTCCGAGTGTTGCTGATACTTCGGCAGGTTTTGTATGGCTTTACCTGAGATCGACCTCAAACGGGAACTGTAACCCGGTTGAAGACAGTATTTATATTTCGATCAATGATGCGCCTAAAGTAGATGCGGGTCCTAACCAGTTGAAATGTTCGAATGCAACATTGGTTCAGTTGAACGGAAATGTTACAGGTGGTCCATTCGGAGGTGTTTGGAGCGGAGGTTCCGGAACATTTAGTCCTTCAACAAGTGCCTTGAATGCAACATACGTGCCTTCTGTTTCCGAAGTTTCTAACGGAAGTGTTGTGCTAACTCTGACTTCAACCAACAATGGAACATGTACGGTAGTTTCGGATGCAGTTCAGGTGAATTTTGTGGCACCTCCTTTTGCGAATTTCAGCGGCACAAATGTATGTGAAGGACTTCCGAATGTATTTACTGACTTCTCACTTCCCGGCTCGGGGACACTTACAAACTGGGCATGGACGTTCCAGGCCGGTCAGACATCCGCAAACCAAAATCCAACCTATAATTTTGGAACTGCAGGTTCATACCCGGTAGAATTAATTGTTACCAATTCAAACGGATGCAAAGACACCGTTTCTATTTCAGTTTCAGTTTTCGACAAGCCGGTTGCGGACTTCAATTCTTCCAACTCCTGTCCGAATAACCAGGTTACTGTTGCATTTACGGATGCTTCTGTAAGTACAGAAACGATCAATTCCTGGTTCTATGATTTCGGCGGACAAGGTTCGGCAGCTATGGCTGATGTCAACCAGCAGTTTGCAAGCGGTGGGACTTATACGATTACACACATTGTTTCAACAGTGAACGGATGCTCAGATACGATTATTGAACCAATTACCATTGATCCTCTTCCGGATGCAGGTTTCTATTACAACTCAAACGGCGGAATGAACATTGGGGCCGTATTTAACTTCATTGACACATCGGATTATGCAGTGAGTTATTCCTGGGATTTC
Organism: uncultured Fluviicola sp.; assembly: GCA_966248825.1. Classification (GTDB taxonomy): domain Bacteria; phylum Bacteroidota; class Bacteroidia; order Flavobacteriales_D; family Crocinitomicaceae; genus Fluviicola. The sequence continues at coordinate 39,505 of CBINBC010000021.1, read as the reverse complement.
GGGGATGGTTCTACTTCCAATGCTATGGATCCGAGTCATACTTATTATGGGAACGGGAATTACTACATTGTTCTTGAGGTAACAAATGCGTTGGGTTGTACGGATAGTGCAATCCGTTTTATAGCGATTAACACCGTTACAACTGAGATTAATACCTTGATCCCGACTATTATTTCACCAAACGGAGATAGCGCCAACGATGTTTGGAAACTTGATTTCCTCGAATTGGCTTATCCGAATGCGCATATAGAAATATACAATGAGTGGGGGCAGACCGTTTTCACTTCCGATGGTTATGAAACCCCTTGGGATGGTACTTATGAAGGTGAACCTGTTCCGGATGGGAATTACCTGTTTGTCATTCAATTGAATGCAAACGCCGACCCTGATATTTACAAAGGAGTGTTAATGGTGTTAAGAAAACGAGATTAAGATGAACAAGAAGAATTTTATTACAGCCTTATTTGTGACTCTGTTCTTTGTTTCATACGGACAGCAGCAAAGTTTATTCACGAATGTGTTTGCGAATCCACTGCATTATTCTCCGGCTTATGTGGGAAGTACCAACTACCACGAAGTCAGTTTTTACAATAGAAGCCAGTGGGTTGGATTTAAAGACGCTCCGCGAAACTTTTATTTGAATTTCCATGGCTCCTTTAAAAATAAAGCAAAACATGGTTATGGAGTTCAGGTATTGACCGAACAAATGGGGTTAGTGGGTAAAACCGGAATTTATGTCAATTACGGGTATCAATTGAAATTTAGCAAGGAATCGAAATGGAAATTGGGATTGGGAGTTCGTCCCGGATTTGTTCAGTACCGGGTTCGTTTGTATGATGCGGTAATCGCCGATGAAGGAGATCCGATCTTTACAGGGAACAGTTATTCCGGAAACGCATTTGATGTCAATGCAGGTTTTCGCTTATACAGCGATAAGTTTGAGTTTAGCGGAACACTGGATCACATGATCATGGGGAAAAGCTTTAAATCTTACAACCAGAACTTACAGTTCCACTATACGATACTGAGCTCCTATAAATTCCTGATCAAAAAGAACTGGGAATTAAGACCGGGTATTTTATTCCGTTATACAAAACCGGTTCCTGCGCAATTATCTATTATGGCCCAGTTGGCTTATAAGGACAAGTTCTTCGGAGGATTGAATTTCAGAACGAATGATGCGATGGGAATTTTCCTGGGTGTGAGATTGAAAAACAGGTTGGCTATTACTTACGGATATGACTATAGTTACACGCAGCTGCGAAAATACAGCGCAGGATCACATGAGATCGGGATCTCATTTGTAATTACGAAAAACAGACCTTCTTTAGAGGAGGAAGATGATAAATTGAATAATAGTATTCTGGAAGATATCCAAAAGGAAATCGATAAGAATAAATAGTAGGATGAATTTAGAGCTTATGAAATTATGTCGGATAATACTACTGCTAGCTTTGATTTTTACAGTCGGGTCATTCGAAAGTAAAGGTCAGATTGACTCGGTCTTTTGGTTTGCTGCACCCTGGGTTACGCCAAGCCACGCCGGGAATACACCTATCGCGTTGCGCATATCAACATTCAACGCACCAACAACTGTTCGGGTTTATCAGCCTGCCGGAACTTATGATTCAACATTTGTTGTTCCTGCAAACTCCCTGAGTTCTCTTTTTCTCGATGCGATTGTCAATACCCTGGAGTCAAAACCTGCGAACTCCGTATTGAATTACGGACTTAAAATTGAAGCAGATACTCTAATTACGGTAGTTTATGAGGCGGTTACAGTTGTCAATAATCCCGAAACATACTCGCTGAAAGGGCAAAATGCATTGGGAACGGAGTTTGTTTGTCCTTTCCAAAATACTTGGGCAAATGGTAATTATGCTCCGATACAACCTAAATCGATGATCTGTATTGTTGCAACGGAGGATAATACCACCGTTTGGATTACCCCCAAAGCAACAGTGGTCGGACATCCTGTCGGGATTACCTATTCAATCGTATTAAACAAAGGTCAGACCTATACTGTTGAGAATGTTTCCCAGGCAACCAATACTCCGGGGAATAACCTTGGCGGAACCATTGTAGTATCGGATAAACCGATTGCGGTAACAGTTTCGGATGACTCGGTAACTAATTCCGGCGGTGGATGCCGCGATTTGATGGGAGACAAGATTGTTCAGGTAGATGTGGTTGTAACCAATTACATCGTGAACCGCGGAAACATGTTTGCAAACTCCCAGGAAGGAATTTTCATTGTTGCAACTCAAAACTTTACTTCTGTAAGTGTTACAACCAACCTTGGAACGTTTTCACAACTATTAAACCAGGGAGATACCTGGAAATATGTACTGACTGCCACTGAAGCCCTTGCATACGTAGATGCGGATAAGAATGTTTACGTGTTGCAGGCAAGCGGATTCGGGTGCGAGGTCGGAGAAGCGTTGTTACCTCCGATTAACTGCGCAGGATCTAACCAGGTAAGTTTTACACGTACCAACTCAGAAACTTTTATCTTAAACCTGCTTTGTCCGACATCTGCAATCAACAATTTCTTGCTGAACGGGAGCTCAACACTTGTTCCAGGATCTGCTTTCAGTCCCGTTCCGGGAACGGGAGGATTTTGGAGCGGAGCCCAGATTACGTTCAACACGACAGATATTCCGGTTGGTTCATCGAACTTAATTACAAACTCCAGTGAATACTTTGGAATGGGAGTCATTAACGGTGGAGCAAGTTCGGGGTGTTATTACCACTATATGTCTGCTTTCAACAGAAAAGTATATACTAAAGCCGGAAACGATACCACGCTTTGTAACGGTGACCCTTCTGTATTATTAAATGGTTCCGTTGAAGGGGGAGCAACAACCGGTGAGTGGACAGTAATTAACGGAGCAGGTTCGTTTGCCAATGCCACGGACCTGGCTACTTCTTATGTTCCTTCTGCTTCGGATTACACCCAGGGAACGTTGACTTTTGTACTTTCTTCTACCGGAAACTGTGATCCGGTTAGAGATACGATGGTCGTGACATTTATCCAGTCGCCGGAAGCAGATGCAGGGACGGATAATTCTTACTGTAAGAACAACGTAGGTGCAGTTCCTATTAACGGGACGTTTTCCTATTCTGCTGCGGCAACCTGGAGTGGTGGAGACGGAGGTGCTTTCGGAAATATCGGGTCGGCATCAACAACTTATACGCCTTCACCGGCAGACCTGGCATCTGACAGTGTTATGCTTTTCTATACCACTGCAGGAAGTTTCTTCTCTTGCCCCAACAAACAGGATACCGTGGTCATTTATTTTACAGAAGCACCATTTATTGATGCAGGGGGAGACCAGTTGGTTTGTTCAAATACAACAAATGTTCCTTTGACTGGAATTATCACCGGAGTTACAACTACCGGTATTTGGTCTGCAGACGGTACAGGAGGTTTTTCACCTTCCCAGTCAAACCTGAATGCAGATTATGTGCTGTCAACAGCCGATATTTCAGACGGTACGGTTATGCTATACCTTGAATCGACCAACAACGGAAACTGTTTGGCGGTAATGGACAGCCTTGAAATACAAATCATCGATTTCCCGGTTGTAACGATTACTTCCATGGATTCGATCTGTTCCAATAATGCAACGCTGAACCTTACCGGAACGGTAACTTCAGGCTTTTCAACGCAATGGACAACTTCCGGTTTTGGTACCATTGCAGATCCTTCCAACCTGAATACGTTTTATACAATTTCCCCGGTGGATATCACTAACGGATTTATCGATGTTATTTTGTCTACGACCGGTATTTGTCCGATTGCACACGATTCCATTCGCGTGACCTTTGTTTCTCCGCCGCAGGTAAATGCCGGAACGGATCAGACCTACTGTCAGAACCAACTGGTGCAATTGAACGGACATATCGTTGGGGCAGATACTACGGGAACCTGGTCTACATTAGGAACAGGAACATTTATTCCGGGACCTGGTTACCTGAACGGATTGTATGATCCTTCAGCGGGTGATGTTGCAGGCGGACCAATCAGTTTGATCCTGACTTCCACCTCTAATTTCGGATGCCCGCCGGATAGAGATACGATCCAGATTACATTCAACCGGATCCCGACAGCTGACTTCAACTTTACAAATGTATGTCAGGCGAGTAATATGAATTTTGCAGATGCCTCCGTTGCCAATACCGGAACATTGGCTTCCTGGGTCTGGTCGTTTGGAGATAATACCAACTCAATTGCTCAAAATCCACAGCATGCTTACGCAAGTCCGGGTAACTTTAATGTGCAGATGATCGTTACTTCAAGCAACGGTTGTACGGACACGGTTATCAAGCCGGTAACGGTTTATCCTTTGCCGAATCCGTCATTCAATGCTTCGATCGCCTGTGAGTCATACCCGACAAATTTCACAAATACATCATTCATTCCTTCCGGAACAATAGCGAGCTATTCTTATGACTTCAACGGAATAGGTTCAAGTTCACAACCTAATCCTTCGTTTGTATTCCCATCAAGTGGAATTTACAATGTGAGCCTTACAGCAATTTCTGATTTTGGTTGTACCAATACGGTAATCCAGCAAATTGATGTTCATGCGATTCCGACGGCATCATTTACAGCTACGCCAAATCCGGCACTTGTTGAGCAGGATATTACTTTCACAGACGTAACTCCCGGAAATATTGTTTCCTGGCAGTGGGATTTCGGTGACGGAGAAGGAGACAATACGGAGATTACAACCCACAGCTATCCGGATGGAGGAGTGTATGTGGTTACATTGACTATTGTGGACAATATCGGTTGTATCGATACGGTTTCCAAAGAAATTTCAATTGCTCTGCTTCCGGTGCTTCCAAGTGGATTTACTCCTAATGGTGATGGAGATAATGATGTGTTCATTATTCGCGGTGGACCGTTTAGAAATGTAGATTTTAAAGTATATAATAATTGGGGACAGGTGATTTTTGAATCGAACGACTCCGAAGTGGGTTGGGACGGAACATACAAAGGAGAACCGGTTCCTTTGGGTGTTTACACCTGGACTTTTGTGATTGATATGGGAAGTAATTTTGTTGTCAAAGAATCAGGCGACGTAACTTTAATTCGATAAGTCATGAAATTGAGAATTTGTTTTTTTGCCATTTTCTTGAATGGATTGTCTTACGGACAGGATGCACATTTATCGATGTATGATGCTGCACCGTTATTTTTGAATCCGGCTCTTACCGGAGTGATAGAAGGTGATTTCAGAGTACACGGTCAGTACCGTACTCAGTGGAAATCCGTGAATTACAAACCTTATACTTCGGCTTTGATCAGCTTTGATATGCCGATTAAAAAATGGGGGTTTGGAGTTCAGATCAACAATTTCAGAGCCGGAGCCGGTAATTTTAATGTGTTGCAGGGCTTACTCTCTGCGGCTTATTATGTTCCGCTGAATAAGAATAAAACGCACATTGTGAACTTCGGTATTCAGGGAGGAGTTACCCAGAAATCGATCGAGTACCAATTATTGTCTTTCAATAATCAGTATACATTGAATAATGGTGGAGAGTTTGACCAAACCCTGGTATCCGGGGAAGATTTTGGTGCTCAGTCCAAGTTTATCCCGATGTTGAATGCGAGTGCGTTGTACTACTATTCGAAATCTCAGGCACGTTTAAATCCCTTTATCGGTGTTTCCATGTTCAACCTGACTCAACCCAATGAATCGTTTTTCGGGAGAGAAAGTAAACTTCCTTTACGCATGTATACACATTTAGGTACGCGTATCAACATTACGGAACTATTCTATGTCATTCCGAAAGTGTTGATCATGCAGCAAAAGAAGTTTCATGAACAAACTTATGCAGTAGAAGCAGGTTATTTCCTGAAAGGAAGCGGTGCTTATGTATTGGGAGGAGTGATCTTCCGTGCAAAGGATGCTATGATAGCGACATTGGGAATGAAGAAAGATGCTTATACGCTGAAGCTGGCTTACGATTTCAATGTTTCCTCATTGACTTCCACATCCAAGAGCCGCGGAGGGTTTGAAATTTCCTTCACCTATGTACACAAAAAGAAAAAACCAACCGATTACAAAATCTGTCCACGACTATAATACGCATTCGCAACTATGAAATCGAAGATCATATGCTTGTTGTTTTTGGTGATATCCGGCATGTCACTGGCACAATCAAAAAAAATGTATATCTATTTGGGTAATGAGTATTTCAATAAACTGGATTACGCAAATGCCGTTGAGCAATACAAATTGGCACTGTCCGATTCTGTGGCAAGGTCAACCATGACTTATCCGTATGAGATCCAGGTGAGCAACCAAAAACTTTCTACGAAAAAACTAGAAGTGGATACCAGTCTGCGTGTAACAATGGAAGAGTACCTGCATCACCATATCGCATGGTGTTATTTCCGTTTACACGATTACCCGAATGCAGAAAAACACCTGAAAAACACGGTCGATGAAAAAGCATATCCTCACGACAGTTATTATTTGGCTCAGAGCTACATGAATAACAGCAAATACGATGAGGCAATTGCTCAATTTGAAGATTATATCCGCTCTCCGCAGGCAGATATTGAATTATTGCATGCTGCACAAGTGGCAATGACTGGTTGTTACCTGGCAAAAGAAGAGATCGAGAAAACACGAGAGATCAGTGTGAAAATGGCTGATACCAATGTGTTTAACAAGGGGACGGCAAATTTTGCTACAATGTACTTCGATAAAGACCAAAGGTTAATGTTTACATCTGCAAGAACCGGAGGTGTTATTTTGAATGAAAAGCAACAATCGGAATACTTGTGTGATTTGTACTGGGTTTCCTTGAATAGCGATGACAGTACCTGGTCGACACCAACGAATTTCGGGCGTCCTTTGAATAGCGCTCAAAACGATGGAGCAGGATCGTTTAATAATAACAACGTGATCTTCTATACACGCTGGAGCGAAGAAAAGAAAACCGAACAAAATATCTACCTGGCACGAATGATGGACATGAAGTTCTTCGAAGCGTATAAATTAGATACATCGGTGAATTATCCGGGCTATAAAAGTATTCAGCCATATGTTTCTATGGATGGACGGACATTGTATTTCTCTTCCAACCGTCCGGGAGGATTAGGAGGAATGGATATCTGGAAGATTGCGATCGACTCTGCCGGAAATACGATCGGTCATTCTGAGAATCTGGGATCATTGATAAATTCCGATCAGGATGAGGTAACTCCATTCTTTCACGAGGTTTCATCCACTTTGTTCTTCTCATCCAACGGACACGGAAGCATCGGAGGGCTCGATATCTTCAAAGCGCATTACGACCGCGAAACAGAAGCATTTAGTGTTCCGCTTAACCTGGGAATGCCTATCAACTCGGCAAGAGACGATGCTTACATGATGTGGGACTCCCGTTTGTCCAAAGGATTTTTCTCAAGTGACAGAGAGCCATGTAATGGCGGAAGCTGCTACGATATTTACGAAGTAGTTAATGAGCCGATCCGTATCTACCTGAGCGGGTATTCTTACAACAAAGACACGGAAGAAATTTTGCCGAATGTTAAACTGACTTTCAAAGATGTGCGCGGAGTTTTCCCTTCTTACAACATTGTGACGGATTCAAATGGTTACTATGAAAAGGAATTGACTTACGGTGTGGAGCTGTTCATCAAGGGTCAAAAGATCAACTATTTTGCTGATGCAACGAGTTTAAATACCAATTCCATTACCCAGACAACAAGTATTATCAGGGATTTCTATTTAAAACCGATTCCTCAGGAAGAAATCGAGATCGAAGGAATTGAGTACGATTTTAACTCCGATAAATTGAGACCCGCTTCCCAGGCCGTTTTGGATAAACTATTCGACTTCCTGGAATTGAACAACAACATCATCGTGGAAATCAATTCACACACCGATGCCCGCGGAAAAGATGCATATAACCTGGATTTGTCTCAGCGAAGAGCAAAATCCTGTGTAGATTATTTGGTTTCCAAAGGAATTGATCCTTCTCGTTTGATTCCGAAGGGATACGGAGAAACCCAGCCGAACCAATTGTACGGACCGGATAAGAAACCGGTTTTGGACGCGGAAGGAAAACCTGTTATGTTGGTTGAAACTTACATCAATACATTTAAGGTGAAAGCGGAACGTGAAGTCTTGCACCAAAAGAACAGAAGAACGTCGTTTAAGGTTATTAATCAGTAGAAAAAGTTCAATTGTTCAAGCGTTCAAATTGAACTATTTGAACCGCTGGAACTTTTGAACCCATTGAACCGGTTAAGGACAATCTTGGTAATTGGTCCAGGAAACGCCGTTTTTAAAAACAGTAGTGTGTTCTTTCTGAGCATTCATATACGATGTGGCCTGCTGAGCACTAGAACCGGTTTCACAGACAAAGATCACGGTATCGTACTCCAATAGTTCCGTTTTGTGCTTTTCCAGCTCCGCCAAAGGAATATTCTTGCCAACGCAGGCATGTCCCTGTTTCCAAATCCCCTCCGGACGAACATCTACAACTATCGTTTTTCCGTTGGTCGATTTTTGATAGCATGCTAAAAGCATAATTGAGATCAGAAGGAATAAAACTATTTTCATCAATCAAACATAAGAAAATTATAAATTATCAATTGGATGAAATTAACAAGGGGGATCTGCAATAAACAAAAATCCCCCTTGATAATTAATAACTAAATAATTGATAATTTATATCACATTCCCTGGATCAAAAACTCCGTTCTACGATTTTTTGCTTTGTTTTCCGGAGTATCATTTTCAGCTTTTGGTTTTGTTTCTCCATATCCTTTTGCCTCCAGGCGGTCATCCTCGATTCCCAATGAGATCAGGTAATTTTTTACCCCTTTTGCACGACGGTCGGAAAGATCTAAGTTCTTTGCATCATCACCATCACTATCTGTGTGACCCTGGATCATGATCTTAATCGTCGGGTTAGACTTTAAGAAACGTGCAAATTCACGCAAAATGAATTTCGATTTACCGGAAAGAACATCGGAGTTGTAGTCATATAGGATATCGTTGATGGTATAAGCCTCGCCAACTTTCAGTTCTTTGACTTCCAGTTTGTTGTTCAAGCGGTTTTCTTTCTTCGTGATTTCTTCTTTGGTGATCAATTTGGAGTCGAAAGCAGCTCCCTCTTTTTTCACAGAGACCATAATATCCTGGGGCTTGTCTGTTTTTACAACCACGGCAAATTTTCCGTCGTTCCCGTTTACGCGCACTTGCTCTACCTTTTCAGAGTTTTCATAAGCAACTTCGATTGTTGCATTTTCGATAGGCTTTCCTGCCGGATCTTTCAGATCTCCTTTAATGATTGTTACAGCTTTCGGTCTTGCTTCTTCATACAGATCGAAACCGTAAATATCCCATTTTCCCTGTTGCTGTGAAGAGAAATAAGCCAGCTTTCCGTCTGTGGAAACAAAGATCCCAACTTCATCTCCTTTGGAATTGATCGGGTAACCGATGTTTTTTGGTTTGCTCCAAACACCATTTTCTTCGCGCATGTAGAAAATATCAAGTCCTCCAACTCCTTTGCGTTCATCTGAGACAGAGGAAACGAAATACAAAGTTTCGCTATCCTGGTGGAGGAACGGACTTTTATCCTTTCCGGCCGTATTGATTTCGTCAAAAGGACGCGGGGCTCCCCAGGTTCCGTCTGCATTTCTCTTCACTACGAAAACATCGTTATCCTTGGTAGTTCTGCGATTAGCGGTGTAAAATAAAGTATTCCCGTCTGCCGACATGGAAGGTTGTGCTTCCCAGCCATCAGGAGTATTGATCTTCGGTCCTAAATTTACGAGTTCCGTCCATTGATAATCAGAAGGATTCGGCCCTGTTTTTTGGTAAGTTGTCGAATAAAGGTCACAATTCATGTATGGCTGACCGTTTACTTCTGTTTTCTTACAGGCACAAATGATCATTTCCTTGTTGTCGACAGAAACAGTTGCTCCACCGTAACTTTGGAAATCGCCTTTGTTGAAAGGTTTTGGGAATGCTTTCCCGCCATCAAATGCAATTGCGTCATCCGTTCTGCTGGAATAGGTGTAAATTTCCTGGATATTGGAAACGACATCGCCCAGGTTTTTCATGTCTTGTTTGCGTGTGTAAAACATCAACAAGTTATCCGGAGAGATCATCGGTAAGTATTCATCGTCTTTATCCGTACTCACATTCGGGATTTTTTTCGGGTTGAACGGCACCTCTTTAGCAAGCATTTCCGATTCTTCTTTTTGAGAAGCAAGCAGTTTTTTTACGTCAGCCAGCTGTTTGGTATACTCAGCGCCATAGCGGCTGTTATCATTATTTTTAAAAGCTACGAATTTTTGGAACCAGGCAGTTGCAGACTCTTTGTCGTCCTGTGTATAGTTGATGACTCCCAAATAATAATAGATATCAGAATGATAATCCGGGCACAATTCTGCTGCTTTTTGGAACAATCCTTCCGCTTTCAGGAAACTGCGGTCGCCGGTTGCCGGATTTGGACTGGTTTCATATGCTTTCCGTCCCGATTCGTATGCGTACATGGCAAATTCATAATAAGGTCCGGCATTTTCAGGTTCCGATTCAATGGCTTTGGCAAAATTCGTTGCGGCAGATTGAAGATCCGCTGAGTTTCTACCGGCATCAATGAGTTTTTGAGTCTTTTTAGAAGGAGCTAAACACGAAGGATCCTCTTCCTGCGCGTAAAAAGAAGTGTTGAAAGCAAGAGAAATTCCTGCAATTAATAAGTAGTTCTTCCACATATGCGTTAAAATACAGTTCGAATAGGCAATAATTATGCCCGATTTACTATATCGTAATTTCGACGAAAAGGTTACTCATTTTCCAAAGAAAAGTTCAAGAAAAGTTCAAAAGATAAAATGTTCAATGACTCAATTTTGAACATTTGAACGCTTTGAACTGCTTGAACGTTTGAATGCTGCACATTTTTAAATCTTTTTGGCACAATTATTTCTTATGTTTCGCCGATAAAATGCATATTTTAGTTTTATAAAAGTGAAACCGATGAAAATGAAATTGTTCTTTACCCTTAGTCTTCTGATGCTTGGTTTTATGCTTCCCGGAAAATTTCATGCCCAATCCGGCTGCAGTGAACAAAAAGTAGGGCGGAGCTATTTCAGCATTTGTTCCGATAATATTGTTACGGAGAAAAAGAAACTTTTTCTGACGACTAAATCACTTGTAAAAAAAATTGACGGTAAAAACACCTATAAAATTGTTCATTACTACGTTTCCAATCGAAAAACGACTGAAACAGACGAAATATTCCTGGAATACAGTAAGTTCCTGAATAACCTGGAAACTCATGAGTTTTATATCAACGGAAAGGAATTTTCCGGAGTGTTGAAAATAGCACTTCCATTTAAAAATGCGGGTGTCAGTGCACTTTATGACGGGTACGATCTTTTAACGGTGGAATTCAAGGAAGGAAGATTTGTTTCGAAAAGCAAAGCAACGGATGTTGAATTAGAGAAAGAAAAAGCAGTTATACGTCCTACTTAATGATGAATTATCAACGACACAATTATCAAGAGGATTTTCTATAGAAGATTAGTTCCCTTGATAATTGATAATTCCTTCATTGATAATTAGAAAAAAGCTTTACTTTTTTCTCGCGATCATAATTCCATCCCGGATCGGAAGTAAAATATTCTCTACCCTCGGATCGTTGTGGATCAAATCATTGAATTCTTTCAATAACTGCGTGTCTTTATCGATTTTTCCTTCTGTTTGAACAACTTTACCGGACCACAAAACGTTATCGGAAAAAATATACCCGCCCGGCTTCACCTTGTCAAACACCAGGTTGTAGTAATTGATGTAGTTCATTTTGTCCGCATCAATAAATACCAGGTCGAATTGTTCATTCATTGTCGGAATTTCTTCCATCGCATTGCAAATGCGGTAATCAATTTTGGAAGCATACTCGCTTTCCGCAATATAAGAACGAACAAAATCTTCCAATTGTGCATTGATGTCCAGGGTAATGATCTTCCCGTTTTCCGTTAATCCTTCAGCCATGCAAAGAGCAGAATAGCCGGTATAAGTTCCGATTTCCAGGATACGCTCCGGACGGATCATTTTCGAAAGCAAACTCAATAAACGACCCTGAAAATGTCCGCTCAGCATACGTGGTTGTAAAATGTTCACATGTGTGTCGCGGTTCAGTTTTGCCAGTAAAGCAGATTCTGACGTGGTATGCGCGCAACAGTAATCGTCCAGTGCCTGATCAATAAATTCCATATCTTATACTCCGAATTGCTGTAAATGATGGTCCAAATGCTTGTACATTCCCAATCCCCATTGTTCCTTGGTGATATTCCCGAAGAATGAATGCGGAAGGGCTGTACATTTTTCCATTCCTCCTTCCTGGAAAGCGATCAGGTGATCGATCAATTCCTTTTTTGCTTTTTCAAAATCGGAAGTGGAGGTAATGATAAAATCTTTGTGTGTAGGACTGTTTTTAGGAACGGGCTTGTCGTTGTAAAATGATTTTTTCATCAGACTTCCAAGGATATAGCTGATAAACATACGCTTTAATTCTTTTTGTCCGCGTGCCACTTTCATGGTTTCACTGCAATGGTCCAGCATTTGCGTCGTGTTCATTTTACCCCAAAGCGGCTTTGCATCAGCTTGTAACTGATTGATCCGATCCATGCTTTGATCCAGTGTTTGTTTTGCAAAAAGTGTTTCCATAATCTAACCTTTAATGTATTCCCAATCTTTAATTTCATGAAACTTTGCATAATCCGCTTTTGCTTTCGGGTGCCACAAAGTCGATTCGGGGGAAACGCTTGGAATTTCTTCCAAAAGTAAATCTTTTCGAATATAAATCTGGTTCATTCCCAAATCATTTGCTCCGATAAGGCGATAACCTTTCTTCTCTGCCAGCTTATTCATCGCAATAACGCTTGCTCCATGGTAGATCGGGTGTTTTCCCGGATACATATAATCAGGATCGTAAGGCACTACGATGTTCTCTAAACCGAATTCGGTATGTGTCTCTATGACAACTACTTTCGGCTGAACTACCGTCAATGCGTCCCAAACCCAGTAATCGTTTCCGTCAATATCTATGGAAAGCAATTCAATTTCCCCGGAAAGTCCGGCTTTTGAAACCAATTCATTGATATTTTCCCGCTTGATAATTGCCTGAACGTATTTCGGTTTAGGATGATATGGGGTAGGGATTTTTGAATAGAATTTTTCTCCGCGCCGGATCAGTTTTTCGTCGCCTTCAAAAAATAATCCCGACCAGCCAAAATGGATTGCCAGGTTACTGCAATTGCTGTTGATCCCGTCATTGGAACCAATTTCGATAAAGGTCTTGCTTCCTTCACCGATCAGAGAAAACAAAAAAAGCAACAGTCCGTCTTCTTCGAATTGGGAAAACACCTTGAATCCTGTCGTGTTAAAAGCAGGCAGCTGTTTGTTTTTTTGTGCAAGCTGGTAGTGCTGCATCAAAGCGCGCTGCTGAATGCCGACAGAAGGGTGTAGTTTATCGCGGTGTATGCGTTTGCTGAAATAGTATTTTACCAGGTTTTTGAGCCACATCCCACGAAGGTAATTGATTTTTTGAAGACTTAAGACCATAGACAGAAGACTATAGACGGAATTTGTCTTTAGTCTCTCGTCTTGAGTCTTTAGTCCTCTAGTACATCAGTTGTTTCTTGCTACTATTTTTCCAACCGGCCTGGCTTTCGTAATCCACGAAATAGATTTTCAAATCTGCCTGGCTTTCGTACTTTACAAAGTAAATCGATTTCTTAGCCTGACTTTCGTAATCCACGAAGAACCATTTTCCATCGTTATTTCCTGCTTGGGAAGAATATTTCACTTTGTAAACCAATAAATCAGCTTGTGATTCATAGTTCACCACAAATACCTTTACATCTGCCTGAGATTCATAATCTACCGAGTAAACTTGTTGTGAAAATGCCTGGGTTGTACCGAATAATAATAGCCCGAATGCTAGTAGTGTTTTCATAATAGGGTTGTTTTAACAAATATAACTAATTGAAGAGTAATGAGGCAAGATATTGAGTGTCAAGATTGAAAAGTGCTTTCATCACTATTAATCTGTCTTGACTCCTGACTCCAAAAGTCTTGACTCATTTTAAACTCTTTGAACCTTTTCAACCTTTGAACTTACAAATTGATCCTTTGATCAATTTGTAAGTGTTCCAGAAAAATTTCATCGTGCGAAACTACAAGGATTGTGCCGTGATACTGATTGATCGCTGCTGTGAGGATTTCGCTGTTTTGGATGTCAAGGTTATTTGTTGGTTCGTCCAATATCAACATATCAGGGGCAATTGTTGAAATCGTCAGGCAGCACAAAAGCAAACGCATCCGTTCCCCGCCGCTCAGGTTGCTGCACGATTTATCCCAGGTTTCTTTGCCGAAAAGAAAACGGTTCAGGCGGATTTTGACTTCATGTTCCTGTAAAGAAGTGGTGTTGAATTCCTGTGCCTGCTCATAAACTGTTTTTGAAGAATCAATCAGGGAATAATCCTGGTCGATATAAACGATAGCACTTTCTGTTCGTTGAATACTGCCGCTTTCGGGTTGGAGTTCCCCTAAAATGACTTTCAGAAGGCTTGTTTTCCCGGAGCCATTTGAACCATGAATTGAAATGCGTTCACCGCTGTTGATTTGAATACTTAAAGGTTTTTTCCACAATTTGGTTTTTCCGTAATGAAGATTCAATCCATCGGCTTTGAAGAGTACTTTCCCTTTGTGAAGACCGGATTCCTCGAAACCAAACTGCATCTGATCCATTCCTGATAATTTTGATCGCACTTGCTGCAGATCCCCTGAAAGCCCTTCAATCTTATCGGAATGCATACTTTTTACCTTGGCCGTGCTGTTCTCAGCGTTATTTCGCATGGTATTCATCATGATACGGGCCACACCGGCTTTATCTTGTTTCTTTTTCCCGCGCGAATCCAGCTTCTGCTGACGTTCCAGGGTTTCGCGTTCTTTTTCTTTGGCTCTTTTTAAACTTTTTTCCGCGTGCTGTAATTCATTCTGAAGCGCTTGTTGTTCAATGGCTTTTTGTTCGGTGTAGAATTCGTAATTACCGCCATAAGTCCTGATTCCGGATTGTGACAGTTCGTACATGGTGTCCAGCAACTGAAGCAGCTTTCGGTCATGACTCACAACAAGAAGGGTAGAAGATGTATTCCGGATAAAGTCATACAGCAACGATCTGCCTGCCAGGTCCAAATGATTGGTCGGTTCATCCATCAGGATTAATTCCGGTTGATGGATCGCTATTCCTGCCAGGAAAACCTTTGTTTTTTGTCCACCGCTGAGGGATTCCAGTTTTTGCTCCAAATCCAGTTCCTGCAGCTGCCATTGTTGCAGTGCAGATTCGCAGCGTTCTTCGATGGTCCAGTCGTCGTTGAGTATTTCCAGGTTTTCTTCGGAAACATTTCCCTGCAGAATTTGACTTAGTGCTCTCAGTTTCTCAGCTATCTGTAATGCTTCCGCGATCGTAAGGTCATTGTATTGTCCGAATTGCTGGGGCACATAATAAGGTTCCGACTCAACAGACAATTGTCCTGAAGCCGGTTGGAGTTTCCCTGCGATTAATTTTAACAGGGTAGATTTGCCGAACCCATTGTTTCCAATGATGGCAGTTTTGTGATGTGTTTGGACAGTCAGGCTGAGATTTTCAAACAACCGGTCCTTATTGGGATGTTGATACGATAAATGTTGAAGAAGAACCATGATTTCTTTCTGTAAGATGAACAAATCGGGTAAACAGCTCTTGGCTTACCATCCTGTTTTAGAAAGAAATTGTTTTTTACATGGAGGAATTTTTAATTCGGGTACAAAATTAATTATCAATTATTAATTATCAAAGCCCTTGATAATTAAACCGCTCATCATTGATTATTTACTCCTTCCTTTTTATCTCTAAATACTCTGATTTCAGCATTCGCTAAATAGCGAATACACACACTTTAGAAATTCGTAATTCGTAATTCGGCATTCGTAATTACTCCTTCCGTTTCTTCTTCTTCAAATCATAAATATCCGTTCGTCTGTCTTTCAGGTTCCTAACCGACCCGAATTGGTTCAATTCCCGCAGAAGTGTAATGTCTACGTCAGCGATCAGGATCATTTCCGTATTTGGCGTTGCTTCGGCTTTAATCCCGTTGGATGGAAAAGCGAAATCACAGGGTGTAAACACGATCGACTGGGAATATTGGATATCCATATTGTGCACATTCGGAAGGTTTCCTACGCTTCCTGCAATAGCTACATAACATTCATTCTCAATAGCACGTGCCTGGGCGCAATGCCTCACGCGGGAATATCCGTTCTGGGTATCCGTCAGGAAAGGAACGAACAAGATATCCATTCCGTCAGCGGCCAATAAACGGCTTAATTCCGGGAATTCGACATCGTAACAGATCAAAATCCCGACTTTTCCGCAGTCCGTATCGAAAACCTGCAGATGGTTTCCGCCTTCCATCCCCCAGATCTTCACTTCATCAGGAGTGACGTGAATTTTTTCAAAGCGTTCGATACGTCCGTCACGGTGGCACAAATACCCCACATTGTACAAACGGTCGTTCTGAATTTCAGGCATGCTTCCCGTAATGATATTGATGTTGTAACTGATTGCCAGTTTGGAGAAGTGCTGCGCGACTTCCTGCGTGTATTTCGCCAGTTCGCGGATAGCCTGCGGTTCCGATAAGTGGTTGTTTTCTGCCATTAGTGGAGCATTGAAAAACTCCGGGAACAATGCGAAATCCGAGCGGTAACCGGAAACAGCATCCACGAAATACTCTGCCTGTTGCATCAAATCGTCGAGGTTGGAGTAGGGCCGCATCTGCCATTGGATGAGTCCCAAACGAACAACGGTCTTAATCGCACTGGGAGCTTCGCTCTTTATTTCGTAATACAAATTGTCCCATTCCAGCAAAACAGCGTAATCCTTCGAATGTGAATCGCCTTCCAGGTAGTTTTTCAGGATCTTGGAAGGGTGAAAATCGTTCGACATCTGGAAATCGAGTACCGGATCGTGGATCTCCTTGCGTTTCACTTTTTCAATGTATTCACGCGGAGTCATTTCGGAAGCATATTTGTGGTAATTCGGGATGCGTCCGCCAAAAGCAATGCCTTTAAGATTCAGTTTTTCGCATAATTCCTTGCGGTAATCATACAAACGACGGCCCAAACGCAAGCCGCGGAATTCCCTTTTGATAAAAACATCGATTCCGTAAAGGATATTCCCGTCCGGACGATGTGTTTTGAAAGTATAATTCCCCGTAATTTGTTTATAAGTGTGTAAATGCTCGTATTTGGAAGAATCCACAATGATGGAAAGTGCCACGCCGGCAATCTGCCCGTTCACTTTAATAGCAACCTGCCCGTCGGGGAATTGATTGATCAGCGTTTCTACCTGCTTGCGCGTCCAGTAAGGATTCGCCAAACCGGTATAAGATTCCACCATGGCTTCCTTCAGCGCCTCATAATCGGAAATATGTAAATAGGTGAGTTCTATATTGTCTACGTCATCCATGCGATTGATTTTCACTCAAGATAGTTAAAAATCAAAATTACCCGTTGGATGTTGGGTAAGAATTAAGGAATTTTAAAGAATTACGAATGATATGAACACATATAAATCAAAAATTACTGCTTCGATCTATCTTGCCATATTCCTCCAGTCCTCTTTCCAACCGTTTCGCCTGTTTAGTTTTGCCCATTTTCTGTGAACATTCGATCATTTGCTTGTACAGGTTTCTTTCCCGGATATGTCTTCCGGTTCCGCATGTCATGTAATAAAATCTTCGTTTGATCCGTGAGAGGTGGTAGTATTCTTTCCTGTAATTCTCTTTTTCATGGTAATATTCAACCAGTTTATAGCTGAGATTCCGATAGCGTATGTTCTTGTTTGCTCCTTCTCTTGTTTTCCAAAAGATGTAGAAAGAGGGAAGCACCTTTTTGGACTCCTTAATCGCTAGTTTATAGTCTTTTGCCTGGAATGCAGCGTAAGCAAGTTTATAGCTCAAATGATATTCCCTGGCAATCTTTCTGTCAATCCTGATCAATTCCTGACAGGCAATAATTACCGAATCGTACTTTTTCTCATCCTCGAAACGCTCATAAAGTTCCAAATACTTTTTAGTTTCTGTCTGTTGGGCCAGGAAACTAAAAGGATAAAGAAAACAGACCAAAAACAGGTATTTCATGTTAGACTCAGTTTTGTAAACGAAATTTACTAAAAAATTCCATTGATTAAATAAAAGGTTATTGAATCCCGAAACTTTGGTAAAGCGCCTTTTTCTCTATGATTTCAATTCGGAATTCGGCATTCGTAATTCATAATTATAAATTATTGTTTACCTTTTCACTTTCCCGACATCAACTTGAAAACACCTCCATGATTGGAACCATCAATATGCAGCAGGAATTGAAACAGCTTTACAGGAAATGGCCGGACATCCGCCGTTACCTGAAGACTTTGGGCTGCGATCCGGTGAGCGGGGAGGATATTTTCCAGGAAGCCCTGCTGATCTATGTTCGTAAGCGTGAATCCTCGGATTTTGAATTGACTGTTGAACCTTTTTTCTACGTGCGGAATACCTGTAAACTGCTTTGGTACAACCAGGCCCGCAAGGAACAAAAACAAATTTCTACGGAATTGCATGAAAACATCGAAGCAACGGAAGATGCCTGGTTCGAAAAAGAGATGAAGATTCGGGAAGTGGAATCCACATTGGCAAAATTGGGGGCTCAGTGCCAGGAATTGTTGCAGCTGTTTTACGGATTGGGATGGAACATGGTGGATATCGCAAAGAAAATCGGCTTGCGGAATGATAAAGTGGCAAAAGCACAGAAATACAGATGCCTGCAGAAGGCAAAGGAATTGATTCAGGAACAGGAACTAACAGTTGAACCGATTAAAGCTTAAGACATGGAAACGAATTGGAATCAACTCATCGAGCGTTACCTGCAGGATGAATTGTCGGAAGAGGGAAAAAGCGCTTTCGAACAGGAACTTGAGGTTAATCCCGAACTCCGGGAAGAAATGGAGATGCACCAGCTTATTCAGTCGGCTGCCAAAAGAGCTTCCCAACGCACACTGATTCAGCATACCGGGAAATTATACCTGCGAAACCTACGCATCAAGCAGTTTGCGCTCGGTATTGCAGGAACAGCAATTATTGTTGCCGGAATTGTATACTGGATACATTCCAAAAACAATCAAACGAAACAAATGACCGAAAATGCTTCTTTGAAATCTTCTCCGAAGAATCCTTCCGAATCAGCATTCCGGACGGATCAGACCAATCGTCAATCAAACCAGCCAGGAGGCAAAAGTTCGCTTATTCAACCTACTGATTGGCATGAAACGGGTGAAACCAATCCGAAATACGCTGTTGCAACCGGGAAATATAAGATTCGTTCCGAAAATCACAGTTACTATGGAATGGTGGCTAATTCCGAAGAAACTTCAAAAGGAGACTCACTACAGGTTCCAAAACCAACGGTAACAGTTCTTGGTTATGCGAATGAGAAGCAGCGCAATGAATCCGTTGAAAACCAATCGATGAATAATGGGACTGGCAGAAACATGCTTTGGGTGCAGAAATATGACAGTGTGGGGAAATTTAACGACTTATACTGCGGTTATGCCCTGGTTATGGATCATTCCAAATTTGGTTTCGTAGATCCGGATGGAAAAATCTTTATTCCCTTGATTTATGACCAGCTGGTGGTGACAACGAACATCAAATCTTCCAAGCAGAAAAATAAGCGTCAGAAGAAAAAAGTGCTGTACATTCCGAAACGTTCCGGAAAGGATGTCAAAGACTGTGATGAGCAAATCATGAAGGTTTCCTACGAAATTTATCCCGCAGAAAACGGTCAATAGCCTGTAAATCCCTACTCGGATTCGCCTTGATAATTAAAAGCTGATAATTGATAATTAGTTATTTGTGACACTCAATTACCACCGTTTTTTGATCCCCGGGTTTGGTTTGTTCTTCCATTTTAGGGCTTAGAACAGGAATTCCCAGGTTTGCTCCCCGGAGAATGATCATCAATCCGATGACGGATAAGATATAGGGGAACGCCATTGTCAATTTTGTGCGAAAAGCCTGATTTATCCGTTGGGCAAAAAATCCAACTCCAAGCAGTGCCGGAAGTGTTCCCAAACCGAATGCGGCCATTGCAGCGGCACTTCCGATCGGATTTGCGGCAAGTAAGGCATTTGTCAAGGCCAGGAAAATCATTCCGCAGGGAAGAAGGCCGTTCAACAACCCGATTCCGAAGAGCTTAGAAGTACCTTTTTGGCGAAGCAGAAGGCTCATTTTTTTTGAAATCCAGTTTTGTAATCCGGGAGTTCGGAGTTCTATCCGCTTGAGCCAGTGTTTCCTCCAGGCAATGAGTATCAGTCCGATTCCGAACAAGACACTGAGCACCTGGAAAATACGGAATAATTGTATGGAATAACCAATACTACCGATCACGAATCCTAAAAGCATATAAGTAATGATCCGTCCCAGGTTTGCAGCCAGGATTCCCAGCAGCATGGTTCCGGAAGACTGTCTGTTCAACGGTAGTGCGAGCGCAATCGGCCCGCACATTCCGATGCAGTGAAACGAACCCGCAAGTCCCAGTATAAATGATCCAATCAGGAAAATCATCTGAATGTTACTTGCTGAGACATTTCATAGGGTTGGTCTTTTATTTTCCCGTTAATGGTGCAGGTAAATACACCTTTTGGAAATTTGGCCGTTTGGATCACAATCCGGCTCAAAGGTTTTGCAGTCAGCACAAAGTCCAGGTTCTTATCATCCGGACGCTGTAAGCTGATGGTTACGTCCTCCGTTTGAAAAACGGCAGGAAAATACAAGTACAGGCTGTCTTTTTCGGTCTTTATGCTGATCTTTTCATTGGCTGAAACATAGACTTTCTGTGCATTGATCTGCGTTTCATAATTCAATTCCTTTTTGTAGTAATCTTCTTCCACCAAATCAATTTTCTGGCGCATCATGATTACCACCATTGTAAGGATGAACCCCATAAAGAGTCCCATTCCCAAAATGATTCTTTTTCCCCAGTTCATATACTTTAATTATTAATTCTGAATGCAAAATTCAAAACAGGAAACTTTTGCATTTTGATTCCGATAGCTATCGGAACATCATTTTGAATTTAAAAGGATGGTCCGATCAACTTGATCTTCACCCGGTCTATTTCTTTTCCGTTCCCCATGACTATTACTTCCATTTTTTGTGTCCCGTTTTGAATAACAGAATAGGGGAAACGTGCCAAAAAGCGTTCTCGTACCCGTTTTTCACCTTTCAATTCCAGTGAATCATTGGCAAGTTCCAGTTTGACTTTCGGATCGGAAGGAATCAGTTTGACGTGAAAATTGTTCTTCGTTTTGTTCGTCAAATCAATCTCGAAAATATTGCTGATATCGTTTTCACGGGTTACCTGGAATGTAGAGCCGCGCTGACGGATAATGGTTGTGGAAAAATCATCCCTCATAACAAGCATGGTAACCCAAACGGCAACCAGTATAACGAGTAGAACGGTGTATGAAATAACGCGTCTTGTCCATTGAAAGCGGGTGCGGTTCTTGATCCCGTTTTCGGAAACAAAACGGATCAGGCCTTTTTCCAGTCCAACGCCATCCATCATGGTGTCGCAGGCATCAATGCAGGCTGTACAATTCACGCATTCGAGCTGTGTTCCATTCCGGATATCAATCCCTGTCGGGCATACACGCACACATTGCGCACAATCGATACAATCTCCTTTCTGAGCTGCCGGACGATCTTCTCCTTTGCGGAATTTTGCACGGCCTTCTCCACGCACATAATCATAGGCAACTACCATGGAATTCGGATCGAGTAGCACACCCTGGAGCCTTCCGTAAGGACAAATGGTAGTACAAACCTGCTCACGTAATCGGGAGAATACGAAATAAAAGATGGTTGTAAAGATCCCGATTGAGATCAAGCCGCCGATATGCAGTTTAACCGGTTCCGTAATGATCTTCAAAAGGGTATCGCTTCCAATGATGTAGGCCAGGAAGATATTAGCGATCACAAAAGAAACGAGCCAGAAAAGGGTGTGCTTCAGGATGCGTTTGATCCACTTTTGTGCATTCCACGCCTGTTTGTCGAGAGCAATTTGTTGCGGGCGGTCTCCGTCTATCCAATATTCGATCTGTCTAAAAACAAACTCCATGAATATTGTTTGCGGACAGAACCATCCGCAGAACAAGCGGCCGTAAATAATGGTAAACAAGATGACAAAAACGATCAGGATTACCAGCATCAAAGCGAAAAGGTACAAGTCCTGAGGCCAGAATGTAGCACCGAACAAAGAAAACTTACGCTCAAGGATGTTTATTTCAATAAGCTGATCCCCGTTTATTTTAATAAATGGAGCGCTTAATAAAAAAAGCAGGAGGGAGTAACTTACCAATTTTCTGCGGTTGGTAAACTTTCCTTTTGGTTTTTTTGGATAGACCCAAACACGTTTTCCGTCTTCGTTAACGGTTGCGATATGGTCTCTGAATTCTTCTTCCATGACTTTTTTGTACAGAAAATGCCTGCTTAGCAGGCATTCTCGGGTTATTTTTTCGGATATTCTTTTCCCTGCGGTTCTTTGCCGGGTTTATATTTTAAGCTTAAGACATAAGAAGCAACCTGCTGCAATTGAACCGGATTCAATTTGGAAGCATGTTCGGGCATTCCATTAGGAGTACCGTTTTTAATGGTTCCGAATACATCTTTGATATCGTTTCCGTACAGCCAGTAATTGTCTGTTAAGTTCGGTCCGATATCACCGCTTCCGTCTTTGTGGCAAGCTGTACAGTTGGCTTCAAAGAGTGGTTTTCCTGCGGCAATTCCTTCAGGATCAGTAAGCAGAGTAACATTCGTTTCGTCTACATTCATAGCTGCATCTTTCAAATAGGCGTCAATCTCTTTTTGGGCCCGAAGCACAGATATTTTGTATTCGGTTTCCTGATTGTTTCCATTGAACACATGGTAATAGAGAATGTAGGCAAAAGCGAAGAAAATAGTCAGGTAGAATCCCCAAACCCACCAAGGCGGTAAATTGTTATCGAGCTCTCTGATACCATCGTATTCATGATCCATCAAAATGCTGTTTTCTTCCTCGATTGGAACGGCATCCGTTAAAATTTTTGCAGCACGTTTTTGTCTGGTTTTGGCCGCTTTTACTTTTCGTGGATAGACCATGTAATAAAAGTCGTTGAAAAGTCCTCGCAGGTAAACAACCACCAGCAATAAAACGATATCAATCGCAATAACGACATACAGGTCTGTTCTTGTAACCAATAACCACGGAAGATTCTCTTGTACCGTTTCTTCCGGAACAACGCTCATTCCGTAAGAATATCCGGGAATACAGAGCGCTCCGACACTGATAAGAAGGACTAATATTTTTGTCACATTTTCCTGTTCTCTCAGTTTTTTCTTGAAAACATCAGACTTTACAAAGTTCAAAATGGAGTTGCTCATCAGGACTATGGCTAGAAGCAATACAATCATCAATCCGCCTAATGCATAGAACAGTTTCAGGTTTTCCTTGTAGTTCGGAACAACTTTGACTTCTTTTTCTTCCCCAGGGGCTGTAACATTGGTAGTTGGTCCCGGAGGTGTGTAATTATCGATATAATCCAAAATCTGATCAATTTCCTCATTAGTTGCCTGCTGAGGAGGCATTTCCGAACCAGAGAAGTCTTTGATGGCCAGCGCCATTTTACTTTTCCCGCCCGCGATCAGTTTCGGGGAGTTTTTGACCCAGTCATAAATCAGTTCACCTTCTCCGGCATCTGTCCATTTTGCTTTTACACCCTTCAGAAGTGGACCTGTAGAGTTTTTGTCTACCATGTGACAGGTGTTGCACTTGGCCTTAAATAGCGCTTCTCCCTGGCCGTATGTAAGTGTTGTAAGGAATAATGAAGCAAAAGTAAGTATGTTCAAGATTTTCATAGTCGTTCATTTTGATGAATTGGCTCCTCGGAAAGAAGAGGAATGTTACTGAGTTCTTCGATGGACGTTTTCTTCATTTTCCAGATTCGTATCAATACAACCAGGAAGAAGATCACAAAGACCATCAGGGAAAATATACCGTAGAATTCTACCCCGGACTCGGTTGCCAAATGATGTTTAATAAATCGTAACATAATTTCCTATTTAGCTTGTTTCACTTTGATATCTGTTCCTAACCGCTGTAAGTAAGCAATCAGGGCAATGATTTCTTTTTGCTTCAATTCGTCGATCTTGGCGTTTTTATCCAGGCCGTTCAATGCGATTTTCGGCATGTTATTTACGATGTCAGCTGCAATTTCTTCTGCCTGTTTGTCCAGATCTGCTTTTGCTTTTTGAGCGTATCCTTTCGGATATGGGACTCCAAGTGTCTGCATAGCTTCGATCTTTTTAGGCAAAAGACTGGTATTCAGGTTGTCTTCTTTCAACCAGGAGTATGCCGGCATAATGGATCCTGGTGATAAAGCTTTCGGATCAATCATGTGCTTGTAATGCCACATGTTTCCGCGTAAACCTCCTTCCCGCGCAACGTCCGGACCGGTGCGTTTGGACCCCCAAAGGAATGGGTGGTCGTAAACGTGTTCTCCGGCTTTTGTGTATCCGCCGCTTTCGGGGGTCGGAGCATAACGTGCTGTTTCAAAACGAAGCGGACGTATCATTTGCGAGTGACAGTTGTTACAACCTTCACGAATGTAGATGTCGCGGCCTTCCAATTCAAGCGGAGTATAAGGTTTTACACTGCTGATGGTCGGTACATTTGATTTCACGGCAATGGTTGGGATAATCTCTGCCAAACCACCGATTGCAACAACGATGATACTGATGACCATGAAGCGAACCGGTTTTCCTTCGATTCCACGATGCCAATACTCTTTTTTCGTAGAAACATGAGCTCTCTCAACTGCTACTTCAACTGTTTCGTCTGCCTGGAAAGATCCTGCTTTGATAGTTTTGTAGACATTATAAACCAGCATCAGTGCACCAATGATGTAAAGAAGTCCTCCGATAGATCTTAGAATGTAGTAAGGTTTCATATCGATCACGATTTCCAGGAAGTCTTTGTAAGCAAGTGTTCCGTCCGGATTAAATTGCTGCCAGTTCAATCCTTGTGCGAAACCAGCGATGTACATCGGTACTGCGTAAAGAATGATTCCCAATGTAGCGATCCAGAAATGTCTGTTTGCCAGTTTAATGGAATAAAGCTGTGTTTTAAACATTTTAGGTATCAGCCAGTAAATCAATCCGAAAGTCATCATTCCGTTCCAGCCAAGTCCGCCAACATGTACGTGAGCGATTGTCCAGTCGGTAAAGTGTGAGATCATATTCACGGATTTCAGGGACAAAAGCGGGCCTTCGAATGTTGCCATTCCATAACAGGTCAAAGCAACTACCATGAATTTCAGCATGACATCGTCACGAACGCGGTCCCACGCTCCTCTCAAGGTTAAAAGACCATTCAGCATTCCTCCCCATGACGGAGCAATCAGCATGACCGAAAATACTACTCCTAAACTTTGTGCCCAATCAGGCAGGGAGCTATAGAGCAAATGGTGAGGTCCGGCCCAGATATAGATGAAAATAAGCGCCCAAAAGTGAATAATGGATAAGCGATAGGAGTAAACCGGTCTGTTTGCTGCTTTCGGCACGAAATAGTACATCAAACCCAAATAAGGTGTTGTCAGGAAGAAAGCTACCGCATTATGTCCGTACCACCACTGCACCAATGCATCCTGTACTCCTGCATACCAGGAATAACTTTTCAGGAATGAGATCGGTAATTCAAAGGAGTTGAAAATATGTAAAATGGCAACCGTTACGAATGTTGCAATGTAGAACCAGATTGCTACATACAAGTGTTTTACACGTCTGTTCAGGATTGTAGCAAACATGTTCCAGCCGAAAACCACCCAAATCAGTGCAATCAGGATATCGATCCACCATTCCAGTTCGGCATATTCTTTACTGGAAGTGATTCCGAAAGGAAGGGTTAAAACGGCACAGACAATGATGAACTGCCAGCCCCAAAAATTGAGGTAACTCATTTTGTCACTCCACATCCGGGTTTTGAGTAGTCGCTGCAGGGAATAATAAACTCCCATGAAAATCCCGTTTCCAACAAATGCAAAGATTACTGCATTGGTGTGCAATGGTCTGATCCGCCCGAACGAAATGTATCTGAAGCCCAGATAGTCGTTGAAGAATTCGGGAAAAGCCAGCTGCAGAGCGGCAATTAATCCGACCAGCATTCCAATGACTGCCCACAGGATGGTGGCAAATGCGAAATATTTGACAATTTTATTGTCGTACTTAACCGTTTGTATTTCCATTGTTGTTTTGATTTGATTCGTTCTGGTCTGGTTCGTCCTCGTAAAGGATTCGAACACTTGGGGAGTAGTCGTCATCGTATTGCCCGGTTTTCGTCGCCCAAAGGAATATTCCCAAGAAAAAGACGGCCAGACAGAGACTCACGATAAGCATTATGTAGATCATTCCCATGGTACAAAGAACACGAGGAAACAGCAGAAAAAACATGACTTATGTAACTGAAAAAAGTGATTTATATCATGTTTTTGATGAACAATTACGAATTACGAATTACGAATTACGAATTACGAATTACGAATCTTTTGAAATAAGTATCTACTCTTTTTTGGCGGATTACTATTAGTTGCCAAAATACACAATTACACGACCTGTAGAACTATAGCAGAATCTTCCGATCATTACCCGTCCTTCAGATCTTTTTGAAGAAACGGCAACCGGCGGATTTGGTTATCAATCCCGGAAGGTGCTAATTCTGTAGTGTTTGCAAAACAACTACAGAATTGCATTTTGGATCCTGATCCTGCCTTTTCGTGGATTGATCAAAATCGGCAGGTTGGCTGAAAGCTGTAATTGTGCAAAGGCATTTTTGCTTACTTTTTTTGCCTCGGAAGAAGTTGCGCAGCAGGTGAAGACGCACAGCGACAAACGTTAGTGCGAAAGCTGCAGGTAAAGTAAGGAGATAAGGAGTATCGTGAGAGGGTGTTGGAAATTTAACCGGACAACAGTGATTTGGAATTCGTCATTCGTAATTCGCAATTCCCGAAGGGTAATGCTTACTTTTGCAGTATGAAGACAAGTTCACCGATTAATCCGAAAATCTTAAGTCGCCTGGCGGAATTGGGTTTTACGAATCCGACACCCATCCAGGAACACGCATGGAAACATTTGATCGAAAAGCACCAGGATTATGTAGGACAGGCTCATACAGGGTCCGGGAAAACAATTGCTTACGGTGTTCCGCTTTTGCAGCGCATTGATGCAAAGGATAAAGATGTACAGGCGGTTGTTTTGGTGCCTACACGTGAATTGGTTGTTCAAACCTCAAAAACCCTGTTCAAACTTTCCAAGAACCTGGACAAATTCTTCATTCAATCTATTGTGAAAGGAGATGATCTTGAACAGCAGAAACGCGATCTTCAGCGTCCAACGCAGGTATTGGTAGCGACTCCGGGAAGGTTACTGGAATTGATGCGCATGAAAGCTGTTTCTCTCAGAAGGGTAAAAACCATTATCCTTGACGAAGCGGATGAACTGTATGCGAAAGGTTTTATGAAGGAAATCGATAAGATTTTGGGAGAAACGAACGATTTTCACAAGAAATGGCTTTTTTCTGCTACGATTCACGGCGAATTAACGAAATGGATCAAGCAGACTTTACACATGGATGCGCCGAAAGCGGTGATTGCTACCAAAGAAGTGATGAATCCGCGGATTGAACATCAATATGTAGAATGTCAGAAAGAAGACAAACCCATGCTGCTGCTTGAATTCCTGACAACCATGAAAAAAGGCCGCGGGATTATTTTTTGCAGAACCAAAGGGGATGTGGAGCACGTGGCTCGTTTTTTACGCGGACACGACAAGAAAGTGACCGAAATTTATGGAGAAATGTTCCCCAAAGAACGTGAAAAAGCGATGCGGATGTTTTCTCAGGAACACACCCAGTATTTGGTAGCTTCCGATATTGCAGCCCGCGGAATGGATTTCCCGGACCTGGCTTTCGTGGTGCATTATCAATTGCCGGATGATCCGGATTATTACACACACCGCAGCGGAAGAACTGCAAGGGCAGGGAAGCGGGGAATTTCTTTGAGCCTGGTGGAATCTGTGGAACGCAAAAAGCTGCGTTATATCCAGGATTTGCTGCATGTCGATTTTATCCAGTTGTAATCCTTCGGTAGATAAAAAAGATTAAACGGTTGTTTCCTGAAATGGAGGTAATTTCTTTCTTAGCGTCAAAAAGGTAGCCAACCCTACAACGGTAATGGAACTCAACGGCATTAGTATGGTTGCAACAAAAGGAGTTAATGCACCGCTGACTGCAAAACCGACACCTGTGAGGTTGTACATCAGTGAAAAAGCAAAGCTAATTTTTAAAAAGCCCTTTCCCTGTTGGATGTACCGAATATACTCCGGAAGAAATTGCAGGTTTTCGGCTTTCAAAATAGCGTCGGAGGAAGGTGTGAAGCGCACCAGGTCTTCAGATAAAGCTAATCCCACGAATGCGCTGTTGAGTGCTCCGGCATCATTCAGTCCGTCTCCGATCATCAATACCCGCTCTCCGGATTGCTGCAGCTGATCGATGTATTTTTTCTTGGCTATCGGGGTTTGTTCGAAGTGAAAATCCGAACCGGAAGGGAAAAAAGGGCGGATCAGCTCAAGATCACGTCCCGTATCTCCGGAAACAACGGATAATTTGTGTCCTTTGCCTAAAGTCGTGATGGCGTTTGAAACCCCTTTTCGCAAACTGGATTTAAACACAAATTTCCCCAAAACATGTTCCTGTATGGCCAAATAAGAACAGGATTCCAGGTGTTTGGACTCATCCATGCCCACGAAACTTGCTGAGCCGAGTTTCAGTCTGTTTTCGGAAGCGATTCCCAACCCGGCATATTCAACGGCTTTTACATCCATTTCAGTGGGGCGTAATGTGTGCCTGATCCACTGATGAATTGCCAATGCATAAGGGTGTGTTGCGTGTTTGGTGATCGCGTAGACTTCGTCTAGTTGTTCCAGTGTCAGGGGCTCACCGATGTATTCAACCGATTTGGTATCCTGTTCGGTCAAAGTACCGGTTTTATCAAAAACGATGTGTGTACACTGCTGGATGCGTTCAATGATGGTGGTATTTCGGAGATAAAATCCTTTCCTTCCGAGTTTACGCATCATATTTCCATAAGTAAACGGAACAGAAAGTGCTAGTGCACAAGGACAAGCTACAATGAGAACTGCAGTAACAATTTCCGGAATTTGCAGCGGATCAACAAAGCTCCATCCAATTGCAGCTCCGGTTGCAATCAATAGAACAGCTGCTATGAAATAGCGTGAAATGTGGTCCTGACGCGATTGGAAACCATCATTTTCCAGTTTGGAATGTTGTTCGTTCCAAAGCTGAGTAAGTTCGCTTCTGGAACTGGTTTTCAAAACGGAAAGTTCAACTGTTTCACCACAGATCTTTCCTCCCGCATAAATCATTTCGCCCTGGTTCTTTTCTACCCAATCGGATTCGCCGGTTACAAAACTATAATCGATGGTGGCCTTTTCCGAAAGCAGTAAACTGTCGCAGGGAATGATTTCTTCATTGCGGATCCATACCTGGTCACCGACTTTTAGTTCATCAATCGGGCAAAGTTCTGTTTGGTCTCCTTGTTTGCGGATGACAGCAATTGGAAAATAAGCTGTAAAATCCCGTTCGAAAGAAAGCCATTGATAGGTTTTATCCTGGAACCATTTCCCGATCAGGAGGAAAAAAATGAAAGCCGCAAAAGAGTCCATGTATCCGGGACCTTCATTGGAGAAAATGGCATAACAACTTCTCAGGTACAACGCGATAATTCCTATTGTAATGGGAATGTCGAGGTTCAAAGTTTTCACTCGCAGTGCGCCAAAGGCCGATTTGAAAAAATCCTGTGCGGAGAAGAACAGTACCGGAAGAGAAACCACAAAAGACAGATAAGCGCTCAAATCACGGAAC
This sequence comes from uncultured Fluviicola sp., assembly GCA_966248825.1. Classification (GTDB taxonomy): domain Bacteria; phylum Bacteroidota; class Bacteroidia; order Flavobacteriales_D; family Crocinitomicaceae; genus Fluviicola. Next base: position 9,416 of record CBINBC010000021.1, on the reverse strand, counting down.
CCTTTGTAGGTTTGATCAATTCCCAAATATTCGGGAAAACTCCACAGCATAATACTTCCGAAAGCGAATCCTGCAAACCCCAATTGAAAAAGCAAGCGCTTGTTAACCGCTGATTTACGTGCTTCCACTTTGGTGAAATTGGGTTCGTACCCGATCTTAGTAAGCAGGTGTGCCAATTCGGATAAGGTTATTTGGGACTCATCAACGATAATAGAGCACTGTCTTTTTGGGAAATTCACCAGCGAATGGATAACACCCGGATTGAGCTTTGATAAATGTTCCAATAGGTAAATGCAGCTTGCACAATGGATTTGAGGGAGATGCAGGGTGATTTTTACGGTATTTCCTTCCTGGAAATCAATGTAGGATTGCCGGATTGCCGGATCATCCAGTATATCGAATCTTTTTTTGGAGTATTTGTTCGGACGGATCCCGGTCAGTGTTTGATCGGAATAATAAGCACCCAAATCGTGTTCGGAGAGCAATTGATAAACTTGCTTGCACCCGTTGCAGCAAAAATCGTGAGCCTCAAAATGAATGATTTCTTCCGAAGCCGGTTCATGGCAATGGAAGCAAATAACTGTGTCAGTTTGGGGGTTTTTCATCGTTTTCGGATTAAATCGTCATGCTGAAAGTTGGCTTGGAAACAGGGATTTCCAGGTATGGGTCAAAAGCCATGCAGACATTCCGTACAAATGGTTTTCCTTTTTCCGTAACGGTGATTTTCCGGATTGCAATTTCAACCAGTTTGTCCTTAATCATTGGTATAAGCCTGTCCGTAATGTCTGTGATATCAATCTCTTCTTCTTCACGGATTTCCGTTCCAAAACTGCACATGAGCTGATTGATATGCTCCCGTCGTTCAAGATCTGTTTCGGTCAGCTGATGTCCTTTTTCCCAGGCAAAGCTGTTTTCTTCAATGCGTTTGAGGTAATTCTTCAGGTCTTTTTCATTTTGCGCATAGCCAAACCAGGAATCGGATATGGCCGACATACCAAGTCCGATAAGCACTTTGGTATTATTGGTCGTATATCCCATAAAATTCCGGTGAAGTTTTTTGGAACGGTAAGCCTGTGCCAGTTTATCTTCTGCAAGTGCAAAATGGTCCATGGCAATTTCCTGGTAACCAGCCTGGAGAAAGCGTTCTTTTGCCAATTCATACAATTCTCTTTTCAGTTGAGGAGAGGGAAGATCACTTTCATCGAATCCGCGTTGTCCCGTACCCTTGACCCAGGGAACATGTGCATAGGAGTAAAGTGAAAGCCGTTCCGGTCTGAAGGCAATGGTTTTTTCTACCGTTTTTTGGAATCCTTTAAGTGTTTGTTTGGGTAAACCAAATACCAGGTCGTGAGAAATACTGGTGTAGCCAATTTTTTGTGCTGTTCTGTGGCATTTTTCAACCTGTTCTTTCGGTTGGATTCGGTGAATAGCCTGCTGCACGATTTTATTGTAATCCTGTATTCCAAAGCTGATGCGTCTAAATCCTAATTGGTAAAGTACCTGCAAATGTTCCTCGGTCGTCGAATTCGGGTGGGCTTCAAAGCCAAACTCAAAATCGTCAGAAACAGGAAATAGCTTTTTTAATCCCTCGATCAGGCGTTTTAATTCGCCGGGAGCAAAGAAAGTGGGAGTGCCGCCGCCCAAGTGAATCTCGGAAATGCGTGTTTTGGGGGAAAGTTGAGAAGCTATGTTGTTCCATTCCTTCAGCACTGCATCAATGTACCGGCTTTCTACCTGGTGATTGGTTGTGATATATTTGTGGCATCCGCAAAAAGTACAGAGAGAATCGCAGTACGGCAGGTGAACGTAAATCGAAATGTCCTGTCCATCGGGAAGCTCCTGTCCCTTTTTTAGGGTCTCAATCCAGTCGGCTGCATTCCAGCGGTCAATTTTCCAGAAAGGTACAGGTGGATAGGAAGTATACCTGGGGCCCGGTTGATTGTATTTTTGGATCAGTTCGTCTTTTCCCATGTTGCAATCCTTTTTGCAAAAGTAGCCGGGCTGATTTCTTTAAAAAATGATGTGGATCAGTTTTATGAAAATCAGTAAAAAGAGTACATTTGTCGAACAATCCAGTAACGGAAACTAATTCATGATAGAGAAGTCGCATAAACATGTGAATTGTGAAGCATGTGCTGTTCGCTCCAACAGTATTTTCGCTCATTTAACGGGTGAAGATGTGGCTAATCTGGATCATCACAAATCCTGTCAGTTCTACAAGAAAAATCAAACCATTTTTGTAGAAGGAAGTTATCCGCGCGGTGTTTTCTGTGTCAATCACGGGAAAGTGAAGATTTATGCACTGGGAGATGAAGGGAAAGAACAGATTGTACACATTGCAAAAGCCGGAGAAGTCATTGGATTTCGTGCTATGTTGAGTGGTGAGTCCTACAAACTGTCCGCTTCTACATTGGAAGATTCCAATATTTGTTTCGTTTCCAAGGATGATTTCCTGAACATGATGGATACGCTTCCGGGTCTTCGAAATTCATTGATCCAGGAGTTGTCCAAAGAATTGGGCGAACGTGCTATTTTCATTACGAACCTGGCCCAGAAAACAGTTCGTGAGCGTTTGGCTTATTCCCTCATGATCCTTGCAGATATTTACGGAGACGAACCTATCAATCTTTCCCGTGAAGACCTGGCTAATTTCGTAGGAACGGCTACAGAAACACTGATTCGTCTTTTGAAAGAGCTTAAGGAAGAAGGATTGATCGATACACAGACACGCAAAATCTTTATCACTAAAAAAGAAGAGTTGATCCAGCTTGCCGGAGGGCATCGTTAGTATAAATCCGTCCCTTCTTTAATTCGCTTCAATATGTCCATTGTCCAGCTTAAATTCTGAATGTTTAGCGGGTTGCTACACAGTTTGTTGATTTTGTTCTTTAGTGCTTTCATGACTTGCTGCTGGGCAGTGGAATATTTTCGGGGGGCTGGAGCCGAATAGGTGATTTCAAAATTATTTCGGCCGAAATAAATGGAATAGATGGCATACAAATTTTCTCCGTCTGTCTCTGAACATACTGCTTGTTCATCGATGTTATCAATTACTTTCAGTGCGCCCGGAGCAAATTTATCCGAGAATTCTTCGGCCTTTTTAACATCCATTTCCCAGAGGGCGGTGCCGTATAGCTGAACCAATTTTAAGTCTGAAGATTCCGCGACTTTTTGGATCGGAAGTTGTTTTAAGAACAGATCAAAAACGGGTTTGCTGGATTGTTTTTCTTCTTCGGGAAGCAGGATCCAGTCCAGGCAAATCGAATAAAGAATTCCTTTTTGAATATCTGTAGTACCGGAAGGAGCTATTGTAACCGGATTCTTTTGAAGTCCTTCTTTTAGTTTTACCGTGGATTGGCTATCCCAATTAGAATTTACAACAGCTGGAACGAGTTCGTATGCCACATTGCGTTTTGCAAGATGTTCTTTTAAGCTGTTTTCATTAAAACCGATAGCAGAAGAGCAGAAAAAAGAACGCTCCTTATTGGAATTCAATAAATCCAGCATACACAAATCCACTCCAACAAGATATCCGCGATCAGAAGAGAAAAGAGTAGGAGTTCCCTGTATATCGATCAATAGGTTTTTGGGAGCTTGTGGCATGTCCTGCCAGGAATTGGCCTGTTTGGGGTCGGAAATTTTCTGAGTGGATTTTAATTCGGAAAGCCACTCCGGATAGTTCTTCGCCTGATCATCCGTCTCTCTAAGAATGACATATCCTCCGTTATAAAAGGCATACTCTTTTTTTGAAAACGCTGATTTGACAGGAGTTGTGTGCTTGATGTAGTCAAAGTACCATTGAGCCTGAAGCAATGAATGATTGATTACAATGACATCCGGTCGATAATGCAGTTTTTCCTGGGCAAACCAGAGCGGGAAACTATCCGAATCCCCGAAAGTGATCAATACGCCATTTTGGGTGCACGCATCCAGCAGGCTTTTTGCATAATTCAAAGCATCTGATTTGTAATTTACCAGTTTTAAGAATCCTTCGGCTTGTCCGTCTTCTTGAACCGATTTTAGCTGTAGGTAATAATTCATCAGGTCGTGATTGATCTTCAGGTCCAAATTCTCAATGATCGTGGTTTTATAGTTCGGATCATTGGCTTTAATCTTTTTATAGCAGGCAATACTTTGTTCTGCGAGCTTCATGAAGGAAGAGATCCTGTCCGGGTTGATTTTTTCATACATCGGATCCGGAAGATCCTTCGTTGCAGTGACTTCACTTCCCAGCTGATTCGGATGAATGTAGTCGCAAGCCTCATTGGAATAAGCCCTTGCCAGCATTTCCAATTCTTTGTTAGTTAGATCCTGCTGATCTTTTAGTAGCGTAATGAGCTCAGAGGTGTAATTCGGATAACCGTATAAGTAATTAAAATCAAAGTTTTGGCTAAGATTCCTGGTCGATTCTAAACCCTCTTTGTAGGTCTCTGTTTCATAATAATCTTCAGAGAGGTACTTTTTGATTTCAAGTTTCAGGTATTTTTGCGTAGCTGCATCCCAGGCCTTTAAAAACTTAGGTTCTTTGAACTCATTGCCAATGTAGGGAATAACTTTCAGGTAATAACCGTCTTTTTTTTTGGCCAAACCGAATTGACAGTCTTTCCCCGGAGCTGTGATCTGTTTATTAACGTTTGTATAAACTTCCTCGAAAGAAGGGAATTTAGTTTTCCGTAACTGATTTAGAGTTTCAGAAGATGCACTCTGACAGTTTGTTGTAAGCAGCAAAAGGCTTAGTCCAAGTAGTAATTGAAGTGTCGGTTTCATCGATGTAATTTGGGCTAAAGATAGAAAAATCAATTGAGGCAAATGAAACCATATACCCAACTAAGAATTTTCTGTTTAAAGTAGTCGCATGATGGTCCGTGTCTTAAAAATCTCCTAATTTTAAGGAAAAATTAGAATCACATGAAAAATGCCCCGTATTCGGTAGAAGAACGTTTTGTGCGTTATGTACAAATTGACACGACTGCAGACCCAAACTCTACTTCCTTTCCTTCCAGTGAAAAGCAAAAAGACCTTTCTCATTTATTGGTGAAGGAATTGAAAGCACTGGGAATTGAAGATGCGGAAGCGGATCAATGGGGGTATGTTTATGCAACCATTCCGGCAACTTCATCGAAAGCGGATATTCCGACTATTTGTTTTTGTTCGCACATGGACACCGCTCCGGATTGCTCGGGAACGAATGTAAAACCGATCATACACCGCAATTACACGGGGGCTCCGATCACACTTCCGGATGATCCGACGCAAGTGATTACAACCGAAAAACATGCATACCTGAAAGAGAAAATCGGGGATGACCTGATTACAGCTTCCGGTTTGACTTTATTGGGGGCAGATGACAAAGCAGGTGTTGCGATTATCATGGATTTGGCCGAACAGCTCATGAAGAAAAAAGAAATTCCGCATGGGAAGATCCGTATTTTATTCACCCCTGATGAAGAAGTCGGAAGAGGAGTAGAGCAGCTGGATATGGAAAAATTAGGTGCAGATTTCGGATATACGCTCGATTCCGGAGAGTTGGGAGCTATTGAAGATGAGTCTTTTTCTGCAGATGCCATGACTTTCGTGATTACCGGTGTAAGTGCACATCCGGGGTATGCAAAAGGGAAAATGGTACATGCTATGAAAGTTGCGAGTGCCTTTATTGACGCATTGCCGAAAGACGAATGGTCGCCGGAAAGCACGAAGGATCGTGAAGGATTTGTTCACCCTACTTCCATTTCCGGCGGATTGGAAGAAGTAACGGTAAGTTTTATTATTCGTGACCACCTTACAGCAAAACTGGCTGAGTATGAAACGCGCCTGGAAGGAATACTGAAAGAGACAATCGCTCAATTCCCCGGAGCAACTTATACATCCAAAGTAACGGAGCAATACCGAAACATGAAGGAAATCATCAAAGATGTTCCTTTCGTAACGGATTACGCCATCGAAGCAATGAAAAAAGCCGGAATCACTCCAAAACCAACCATTATTCGCGGCGGAACGGATGGTTCGCGCATGTCATTCATGGGCTTGCCTTGTCCGAATATCTTTACCGGAGAAATGGCCATTCACAGCCGTCACGAGTACGTAAGCATCCAGGATATGCAAAAAGCAGTGGATACACTAGTGGAATTGGTACAGATCTGGGAAAAACATTAATTGAATTACGAATTTGTCAATAGAAGTGTTAGGGGCGGAAAATTTTCCGTCTCTAACACGAAACCGGGATCAATATGGAAGAAAACAACATCCTTTACAGCGATCTAAGAGAAGCATTTATGCTTCGTGAAGACATTACATTCCTAAACTTCGGTTCATTCGGTGCAACTCCCAAACCGATCTTTGATGCTTATCAGCGCTTTCAGCGAGAGCTGGAATACGAGCCGGTTCAGTTTATCGTAAACAAAGGTCCCGAATATTTAAAAGAAAGCCGTGTTCGTTTAGCAGAATTTCTCAGCTGTAAACCCGATGATTTGGTATATGTTCCCAATCCGACTTATGCGGTGAATATTGTTGCCAAATCTTTGGATTTGAAAGCCGGAGATGAGGTTTTGAGTACCAATATCGAATACGGAGCCTGTGACAGGACCTGGGATTTTTATTGTGCTCAAAAGGGAGCAAAATACATCAAACAGGAAATATCACTGCCCATTGAATCAAAGGAAGCGTTTTTAGCTGATTTCCGGAAAGGTTTTAGTGAAAAGACGAGAATGGTATTCATTTCGCAAATAACTTCCGCTACAGGCTTAATATTGCCTGTAAAAGAGATTTGCGAAGAAGCTAAGCGAAGAGGACTTTTGGTTTTTGTGGACGGAGCGCATGTTCCGGCACATATTTACCTGAATCTGACAGAACTGAATGCGGATTTCTATACCGGAGCTTGCCATAAATGGATGATGACACCAAAAGGATCCAGTTTTCTGCATGTGAAACCGGAGCACCAGGAACAACTGGACCCTTTGGTAATAAGTTGGGGATACCAAGCAGATTTTCCGGGTGATTCGCAATTCCTGGATTACCATCAATTTAACGGTACACGCGATTTTTCCGCTTATCTGACCATTCCCGAAGCCCTTGATTTTATGAAATGGAATGATTGGTGGGGAGTAGCAGAAGACTGTAGAAAGCTGGTACAAAAATGGCTTCCTAAATTGTGTGACCTGGTTGGTTCCAAGCCTTTGGCACCGGTTACGGATGAATTCATCGGTCAATTGGGAAGTATTCCTGTTCACTGTGAGGATCCTATCGCATTGAAGCACATACTTTACAACGAGTATAAAATAGAAATTCCTGTGATGGTCCAGAATGGACAGGTCTATGTGCGTTATTCCATCAATGCTTTTAATTCGGAGGAAGATTTGGTTAAGTTGGAAGCTGCTCTGAAAGCACTGAAGGAACGGAAACTAATTTTTTAATTTAACAACATGAGTCAGTTGACGTCCTTAGCGCTATTTTGCAGTTAAAAATACAATCATGCAGAAACACATCTTTTTGATAGGCTTTATGGGAAGCGGTAAATCGACCGTTGGTGCTTTGCTTGCTGAACGCCTGAGCCTTCCTTTTTTAGATTCGGATAAGGAGATCGAGAAAAAAGCCGGAAAAAGCATTTCCGGGATTTTTTCGCAGGATGGTGAAACGGCTTTTCGTGAAATGGAAATGAATTTCCTCCGGGAATTAGAATCTATTGAACCTTCCGTAGTTGCAGTTGGCGGCGGACTTCCAACTAGCGAAAATGCACTTCCATTGATGCATGAAATGGGGTTGGTTATCTATTTGAATACAAGTTTGTTGACTTTGCTTAAACGTTTAAGAGAAGAAAAAGAACAAAGACCTCTGCTAAGAGACCTTAGTGATGCTGAATTTCACCCTTTTGTAGAGGCTTTACTAAGTGAACGGGTTCACTTTTACAAGCAGGCAAAACTCATTATGCCAAATGAGCGAAACTCACCTAATGAATTAGTTTTAAAACTTGAAAAAGAATTAAATAAACTTAATTTTTAGTTTTAAATTCAATCCGTTCCCATTGGTTCTAATCAAACTCTTCGTCGATTCCGAAAAAGTTGGTTTTTTCTCCGTTTAGCTCTTTGTTTAGAAAGTAATAATGTAAACTGGAATGGCCAATAAACAGGAAAAAAGCGATTTTATCGAAAGTAGTGGTGTCGTGGTACCAATACGAAAACCCTAACAGGAACCACATAGCAAGTAGGTACAATCCTCCGCCTCCCCAAATGAAATAGATAAACCAGGGATGTTTTCGCCATTGAAGTACCAGCCCGATAAAAAGTCCTGCCCAGGAAACCAAAGCGATGTTGTAAAAAGTTATCAGACTGGTCTGAAAGTCCGTTCCTTTAAACCCAAGCTCCTGTCCGCGCTGTTCTATCAGGGTGTGCACATCCAATCCTTTTTCCTGTTCAATCCATTCCGTGCTGGTCAGTACAACGTATCCGAGAATGATCCAAACTAAAAATATAATCCAAATCAGTAATCCCAGGTAAAAGCTTATTTGGGTATAGTTGTCAGGGGATTCCTTTCCGAAAATTACATTGCGTAATCGGGATAATAGGGGAATCGGGCTTTCTAAATGAGCCTCAAATTCTTCGCGAAAGGAATGTTTTTTATCAGAATCCGTCACTCAACGAATTTAGTTAATTTCGCAGAATGAACGCACAAAACCCGGAGTTAAAATGGGAGCAATACCTGGCAGAAACTCCACAAATGGATTATTCAAGCCGGGAGGTACAACAGTTTATCCAAGCAATTCCTGTTCATACTGAACGGGTTAAACAGGCGATCTCTATTTATGAAATTGTGCGGGATTCCTTTTTATATGATCCGTATCACCTGGATTTGCGTCCGGAATCCCTGAAAGCGAGTGTGGTTGCGTCAAAAAAGCGCGCATGGTGTGTAGAGAAGTCTTTGCTGGCTTGTACCTGTTTTCGTGCTTTTGGCTTTCCCGCGCGGTTGGGATTTGGCATTGTGAAGAACCACATCGGGGTGGAAAAATTGAAAACCTATTTGAAACGCGATGAAATTGTGTTTCACGGGTATGTTGAGGTTTATCTTCAAGGAAAATGGAGTAAATGTACTCCGGCTTTTGACCCGCGCATTTGCAAACTAAGCGGTGTTCCGCTGCTGGAATGGGACGGAAGTGAAGATTCACTTTTCCAGGCTTTTGTGGAAGATCAGCAGTTTATGGAATACCTGCATTTTTATGGTGAGTTTGCCGATATTCCATTTGAACTCATGCATCGGGAAATGGCCGCCTACTATCCGGGTCTGTTCGAAAATCCGGTTGATACAAAGGCATTTTCGTTTCATTTTGATTCGAAATTGGTATCCATTTGATTCCCGGTTTAGAATTTATAAATTCATGTCTTCATAAATTTGTGAACAGATTTGCTGTTAATTACTTGTTTTTCATA
>CBINBC010000020.1:0-78591 GCA_966248825.1 uncultured Fluviicola sp. | reverse complement strand
AGGATTGAACCAGTTGAAACCGGAACAAGGGAACCATGAATCTTTAGCCACAACGATCACCCGGGAACGAATTGCCGGGATCCGGACACTCAGCGGATCAAACACCACATTCGAAGTGATTAATCTAAGCGATCTGAATAAGGATCAACATGGAGTAAGGGTTATTTTCAGAATACCTTATGAAACGCAGTTTTAAACGGTTGAATTTGGAGTAACACAAATAGAAAGAGCGCCGGATTAGTGGCGCTCTTTCTATTCTCACAAAGTGAATATGCATAGTTAATTATCTCTTTATTACTTTCACACTTTCATAACCTTCCAGGTTTAAGAAATACAACCCGTCTGGTAAATCCTTCAAAGATACTACACTTCCATCTGTAATCACTTTGCAGAACAATAGCTCTCCAATGGATGAATAGACATTTAATGGATGCGTCTGATTATCCCTTACTTTGAAAGTAATGGTATTATCCGTTGGATTCGGGTAAACTGTGAAACTTGATTGTTCGATTTCAAAAAGATTCAAATCATCCGTGTGAATACAAGGAATGTCATTTGTAAAAGTTGTTGTAGCAGTATTTGTAAGTATTGGAGCGTTGAAATCGAAGTAGATGTTGACTTCATTACTTACCACTGAATTGACAGCCATTCCTTCTCTGGGAGATATTTTGAAAATGATGTAGCCGTTGCTGCCTTCCGGATCAGAGGCACTGTCGGGAAGATGAATATTCTCAAAATTGAATTGCAGCTCCCGTCCTCCCATGTGGTTCACAGAAAGACCTGGATGGCTCTTTGCAAGTACCTCGAATGTTGTAAGATCCAGATCGGGGTCCATCATATCGATAATGTTCACATTTATTGCCTCAGAATTCCCTGTGTTCTGGAAACGAACGGTATACGTCAAATCCTCTCCCATATAGACATGATCATCACAAAGTCCCTGAGGGAACACTTTTTTATCATTGGGATCATAACTTGCCAGGATAGGTTCGCAATAAGTCTTCTCATTGTTTAAGGTGTCAGAATCTCCTGAAAAGGGACTTGCCTGAACCTGGAAGCAAACAGTATCTCCTGTTATTGCGGCTTGACTGGTAGTTACAAATATGGTAGCCATAAAATGTACTGAGTCACTGGTTCCATAAGCCAAATCCCACAACAGCGTATCTCCGATGATATTCGTTGGCGCAACGGAAGATGAGTCATATTGCGTAAGCGAATCAAGAACCAGCATGACAATTCCTGTTGTTTGTTGGCAACCTGAATTGTATGCATCTAACCAGAGTGTGGCGGGTTGTCCCTGAACAAAAGTACTTGTCACAAGATTCACATCCAGATCAATTGTTGACCCCGATACCGGGCCATTGATATAGACACTGTTTGTGTCCACACAGCCGCTCGCATCGGTTGTTTTGACGAAGTATAAGCCACAGGTATCTGTAACCAGGCCCGGACCATTTGAAGGAGGATTTGTAAGCCAGGTATAATTGTATGGCGGTGCTCCATAAACTCCTGATGCCGTCACTCCGCCCGGCGTTGAACAAGTTGCATTCGTAAGAGATGAAAAGTTTGAGCCTAGCCGGGAACACGGGAGCTCTCCTAAAATAGCCAGATAGGTTGCTGTATTAGAAAGATTATGAGTTAGTTGAACTACATTTGGTCCCGGATCAATATCTACATGTCCTGAAAGGTAACCCATAATGAAATAATCATTGTTTTGATCGATTTCAAAACCGTTAATATAAAAGGTACTGCTGCAAAGAAATTCCTCGTGCCAAAGGACATTCGCATTACTATCCAGTTTTTCTATAAAAACAAGACTATTAACCATATAGGGTGGGGCAATCATGATTAACCCGCTATTGGGGTCAATATCTGTTCTTGAATCTACCTGGCCAAATACGATTAACTGGTCCGACTCCATTTTTAGTCCCTGGGCTTCATTATTACCCATACCCTGAATAGCTTTTGTCCATACCTGGTTACCCAATGAATCCAGTTTCAGGATGTAGCTGTCAGAATAGTTTGGTGATTGGGGGGTAAATTCGATAACGCTGGGAACTCCTCCCGGATTGAAGTCCATGGTAGATTGGAATGAACCGAGAATATACCTGTTTTTTTGGGAATCGACGGCACAGGCTCCATTCATTTCAATGTCAGGTCCCTCAATGGAATGATGCCATTTATGATTTCCCGATCGGTCCATCACATGGGTGAACATATCGTAGTAATAAGCCGTATCGGAATCTGTTCCTGCACCCATATCAAAGTCCATAACCCCTAGATATCGTCCGGTTACTGTGATTTCATCGGCTGCGTCGAGCGTCATTTGAAGGGGTTGTATCACTCCGGGACTTTCATATTGCTTAGCCCACAATAAATTGAAGTCAGGATCGAATTTTGCGATGTAATAACCGTTTCCGCCAGGTGTGGATTCGTGCAGCATATAGTTCCCCGGTCCCGGATCAACATCCGTCGAATCGGAATAAAAACCGAGTGCATAGAAATTTTGGTCCTCATCCATCTGTATTTTTTGTATTCCGTCTGTTGCGTTGGAACCCCATGATTTGATCCATTCGAAATGACCATTGGGATCTAATTTATGCATGTAAGAATCATAATACCACCATTCAGAAGTAACATAACCGGTTGAGTTTTGAGGGTCATAATCGAGGTATCCCTGATAATAGCCATAGGTATATACACTTCCCGCTGAATCAACAACAAAACCATAGTTCCATATAGAGCCTGTTGTACCATAAGAATTTGCCCAAACAAAATTGTTCAGAGAATCAAGCTTCACCACATAGATTGTTGATGCCTGGGTGTTGGTTATCGCACTCATTTGGTGAACTCCCGGACCTGGATCAAAATCATGAGTACCGGAAAAGAATCCGCAGATGAATTTATTATTATGGTTGTCAATGAATACTCCATTGGGATGAACTGCAAGGTTGCTGGTGGAATCACCTATCACCGAAGACCAAACGTACTCCAGGTCCTGGGAATCGGAAAAAAAGGATATTAAAAAGAAAAAAGGAAGGATTAATTTATGCATATAAATTTTTCAGTTAAGGTTGTAAACTTTAGCAAAGATAAGTAGAATTGATGAGTCCTGCTGTTAATATAGTTCGATTGGAGCCCTGGAGCTTTTTAAAATAAACCCACTGTAGACCTAATACTTACAGTGGGTTTTTATAACTGTCATTGTTAAATAAATTACGAATAATACCGGTAATACCGCGCTACCGCCCACAAAGGGAAAATATTTCTATACGAAGTATAGGTTTCCATGCAGTTCCCGTTAAATACCCCGGAAATTCCTTCCTGCGGGAAATCGCCGTTTGCTTCCTGGCGTGAAAGGATGAACTCGATTCCTTTTTCAATAGCCATTTTATCCGGGTGATTGGCTTTCATCAAAGCCATAAGTGCCCAAGCCGTATTGATAATCTGACCGTCTTCGTGTTCAATGTATTTGTGCTGTACACACGATTCGAAGGATTCTCCCCAGCTTCCGTCAGTGCGTTGTTTGCCCAACAGGAAATTACATGCTTTTTGGACTTCGTGGGAATCATTTTTATGACCGGCAGCTAATAGACCTTCGATACCAAACCAGGTACCGTAGGTGTAACAAACGCCCCAGCAGCCATACCAGGAACCATCCGGATCTTGTTTGGACTGCAGGAATTTTCCACCGCGGTCAAGCGCTTTTTGAATGTCTTCCCTGCGGTAATCGTGGCGTTTGGCGAATTCCTTCAATCCCTGCATGGTGGCGGAAGAACATTCCGTATAAGTCACTTCGGTCATGATATTCTCAAACAACATGGAAGGATTCAGCACTTCAATCCATTGTGGCGCTCTTTTCTTTTCATAAGAAGCCCAGCCTCCGTCTTTGTTCTGCATGAACAATAACCAGTCAACTGCAGGTTTTAAACGATCCAGGTCAATGTGATTTTGTTTTTGGATGTATGCTTTGTCGTTGTACAACAGGGCAGTCTTCATTCCTTCCGAAGTACAATCCGTTACTGCCCAGGCATGGTCAATCGTTGAAAAAGGCCAGCAGCCAAGAGTTATGTCACGGCAGTATTTTTCATGATCGATCGGATCGCGGTCAATTTGGGTAATATCAATGAAATGGTAGATTTTCTCAGCCATTTCCGGGAAATCGGATTCCATGTCGGCTTCAAGCAATGCTTGTCCGGCAAAGGAAGTGTCCCACAATTGAGAGCCGTTATAGCCTCCCATTTTTGCTCCGTCTTCTGCAATCCACAGGTAATCTTTCCAACGGTTCAAATGACCTTTGAACTGTTCGGAATCTAAGCCGTGCTTATGCCACACGCAAATAGAGTTCATGGCCTGGTTTACCGGACCAATGTTGATATATCGGGTGTGCAGATCTTCGTGATCGATGTAATCTTCCACGTATTTCAACGCACTTTTTCGAAATCTTTTGGAATGGATCTTTTCGTATCCGTTAATGATCTTGCTTAGAGCCGTGTACCATTTGCTGACCGGGTTGAAGATATCGATTTCACAGGCCTGACGGCGTGCTTTTTTCCAATTGATCGAATCGTAGCTGGTGGTGTACAATTCTTTTCTTAATTCTTTGACCAGTTCTGTTTCTGCTCCTTTTACCTTGTTCCCGAAGCAGTAGGACATCGGAAGGTAAAGCATTCGGTTGTGGCACCAGTATTTTGAGGGGTGGAAAGGAAGCCATTTCGGCAGTTTCCACAGTTCGGGAAGCAGGGAATCATTTCCGGCCCATTCGTATACGTTTAGCACCGAAAGATAGAACTTGCCCCACATGGGAATTTGTACGGCCCCACCATGGCTTAAAATCCAATCCTGCGCCCGTTTCATGTCCGGATTTGAAAGATCTTCGCCTAAAATACGAAGGGTTACGTATTGCATCACCGTTCCGAACATGGTTGAGTGCCCTTCGATGTGCAGTCCCCAGCCGCCGTCTTCGTTTTGATGATTCCACAAATTGCGCTTCATTAAGACCTGCATCGGTTTTTCAAAAGGCGAGCCGGTAACGTAAGATGCAATGGTTAATCCCGGGATCAGGAAAAGCGGACCACCATAGTCGCCGGCCCAGTTCCCGTCTGGTTCCTGAAGGGTTTCGTAGAACGAAAAACCGTTCAATAAGCCGATACGGGCTCTTTCTTTGAGTGAAAGGGAATCGTCGGATGGAATAATCTTCGGTTCGCCGACCTGTTTATTACGCAAATAGCGAAATACGCGATCGCCGGAATTCGGATTGACCAGCTTGTCGAAAATAAACGCACGATCAAACGCCTTTAAAAAAGCGATTCCTTCCGGTTTGTCCCAGTCGGATTCTGACTGTATGATCCCTTTCAGATCATCCGGAAGCTCAAAACTCCAGTATTGTTGTCCGTTTTTTGAATGAAATTTCCAGGTATCCCAAAAATAAGATTGGTCCTTTTGATCGAAATTCATGGTGAATCAAGTTGTTCTGCGAAGCATAATTTCACCCAATTCGATCATTCTTCTTTTATCATCTTCAGAAAGACCGGATGACATAATAGCTTCTACCGACTTATCATGTAATTCTTCCATCTTGTCCAAAGCAATTTTCACCACGCCGATTTCTTTAAAAATTTCCTGGAACCCACTGATTTTAGCTTCTTCATTCTTTTCTTCGAACAGTTCCGCAATACGTGCTTTTTGATCCGCGTTTGCATGCTGCATGGCATTGATCAGTAAGAAAGTCTTTTTGTTCAACAGGATATCACCCCCGATTCGTTTTCCGAATGAATCATCACCGAAAGTATCCAGGTAGTCATCCATGATCTGGAATGCCAATCCCGTATATAGTCCGAAATCGTACAATTTTTGCTGATCTTCAACGGAAGCATTCCCTAAAATGGCTCCGATTTCACAAGCACATCCAAACAAAACGGAAGTTTTCAATCGGATCATGTTCATGTATTCTTCCACGGTTACTACGTCCTGTGTTTCGAATTCCATGTCGTATTGCTGACCCTCCATGACTTCCTGTGCCATTTTCAGGAAGCTTTTCAACAGGACTGCTGATTTTTCTTCATTTCCTCGGATCAATAAACTCACAGAATGCGGCAACATGGCATCACCTGTTACGATTGCCTTGTCAACTCCGTATTTCTCATGAACTGTAATTGTTCCGCGGCGAAGCGAAGCTTTGTCCATGATATCGTCGTGCACCAGTGTGAAATTGTGGAACACTTCGATAGAAATTGCTGCGCACATGGCATCTTCCGTACTTACACCAAACCCCTGAGCTGCCATTAACACCATGATGGGGCGCAAACGCTTTCCTTCCAGGGTCATGATGTGGTATGTAGAATCAGCAAGGTTAGAAGGAAAACCTTCCAATGCATCCTTCTCCAAAAATTGAATAATTGCTTTTCTTTGGATTTCCAAATCCTGTTTGATTGCTGTCGTTGTTGTCATAATTTAAAATCTATAGAAAACTTCTAGTTCTTCGTCCGTTAATAATTTTTGTGTTTCTTCCCAGTTTTCGGTAAATCCGATCATGAATCCACCACCGCCGGCGCCACAAATTTTTAAGTAATAATGCTTCGTTTCCAAGCCTTGTTTCACAATGGATTGGTATTTTTCAGGGATTAAGTAATGCATTTCGTCCAATTGAAAACGTACCAATTTATCCAGGGTCCGGTAGAAATTTTCGGTGTCTCCTTTCAGGAAATCCGTAATTCCGGCATTTGCATACTTGATTAATTTCGTTTCCAGCTTTTTCTGAAAGTCTTCCTTTTCGTAAGCAGCGTGAAATTTTTTGATCAGGGTCTCGGAATTTCTTGCCATCCCGGTATTCAATAAAAACAGGACATTTTTCCCATTTTCGTCGTAAGGAGGAATTTCTACCTTTTCAATTTCTTTGTCGGATTTTAACAACAAAGGTTCATTGATGATGATACTCAAGGGATCAATTCCCGAACTTTTTCCGTGAAAATGTCCTTCCAAAGTTCCCAGGTAGTTTTTAAGGCTTTGAATATGGTCCATGGTCAGGTGTTTCAGTTCATCTTTGAAATCACCTGCTTTTTCGAGGTAACGCAAGAATATTGCGGCAACAAGCGCACCGGAGCTTCCCAAACCAAAACCTTGCGGGATATCACTTCTGAAAAACAAGCCCTTGTCCAATTCACGGGATAGCTCATTCACATTCAGTTTGAACGTGTCGTCTGTGTGATTTTCCAAAATATGCTTGAAAAATTCCCGAATACCTTTATTGGATAATACGGCAACTGAACTTTCGTCTCCCTGCTTAGGATAACACAATTCACCGGAAAATTTGCTGAAAGGAATCGTCAGCGCCATACCGTTGTGCAGAACGCTGTATTCTCCAAACACCAGAATTTTTGAATTAACGCTTTCCATTTATTAGCTGTTCAATTTTGTTGGGCCGTTTCCTTCCTGGTCGAAAATGACTTTTTTATAAGTGTCGCGTAATCCGTTATGGATAAATTCTTCGACCTGTGCTTCATAAGCTTTCGGGTAAAGAACATGTACATTCGGACCTGCATCCAATGTAAAGCATACCGGAATATTGTTTTCTTTTCGGAATTCCATCAATTTTTCAATGGCTGTAATGGTTCCCGGTTTTACCAATAAATAATAGTCCATAGAAGTCATCATCATGGCGTGCAATGTCAGTGCTTCCGATTCACACATATGGATGAATGCTTCCATGTCGCCGGTCTTCAAAATTTGAACCAGCTCAGCAGTACGTTCGTTTGCCTGCTTGAAACGATTTTCTGCATACGGATGGTTATTCATCAAAGAGTGTCCCACAGAACTGGATACTTTCTTCGGCTCATCTTCGATGATCAAAATAGCATCCTTCATGTTCTGAAAAACCGGATGAATGTCTTTGATCTCGATCGCATGCTGGTTGGAAGAATTCGGAATTTTGTCATTTTCTCCCCATTGTGCAAATGCCGGGTACATGCTACGGGATGCGCTTCCACTTCCCAAACGTGCCAGGTTGCTGGCTTCCCGGTAGAATGTTTCGTTTTTTTCCTTTCCTTCCAGGCCGTAGGCAATGTCTAAAAGTGCCAAAGAAATTGCACCGAAAGCTGATGCAGAAGACGCAATTCCGGCTGAGTGCGGAAAACTGTTAGAGGAATTGATCGTAATCGCTTTTTCGCCGATAAACGGAAAGAACTCACGATTATCTTCTAAAAACTTAGCAACACGCTGACCGAATTTCTCGTTGACAGCCCCTTCAAAAAAGTAAGATAGCTGAACCGTTTCATCGGTTGTTTTGTCTGATAGCTCTGCTTCTACCTCTGTAAATGAATTTGACAAAGTCAAACTTAATGAAGAATTGCAAGGGATCTGAATTCCCTTTTTTCCCCAGTATTTAACAATTGCAATATTAGACGGGCAGCGCCACGTTACTTTTACGTTATTCATCAATTCCTTGTCTGTTTCCATTTATTTTATGAATTCCTGATATGTAAATAAGATATCATGTCCTTTATCTTCAAAGTAGTTTTTTGCCGTTTGGAGATCCCTGAATGTTGCCATGAAAAAATCTCCTCCCCATGCACCCAATGATTTGATGCTGTAGGAATAATCTGCAAATAAACGTTCTTTTAATTTAGTAGTACCTATAATCGGTGAAATCAATTCTTCAGATTGATCCAATTGCTGCTCAAAAACGGCGATTTCATCGGTCTGTAATGCATTATAGATCAGTTCATTCATCGTGTCGATGTGATACTGCTCCACTTTCCTGTCCTTGAAGCGTTTGATTTCTTCCCGTGAGTTTTGTTTATTTCCCAGATAGACAAATAACAGCTTGTCCGTTATTGATTCGGGGATACACACTTCTTTTTTCACTTTTCCGTCGGCATAGATGATCGGACCATTTGCTGTTGCACAAGCTACATCGTAACCCGATCCGCCAAAAGATGCATCCAGCAGTTTTCTGGCATCAACTCCCGACCATTGGCTCAACAAGCTGATTAAAGTAGAACTGGAACCAAGTCCCCAGTTCAATTCAAAATTCGCTTCTGATTTAAAATTTTGATTGAAATCAAGCTCCGGTTTTTCTGCACGAATAACCAGGAACAATTGTTTCAGAATTTCTGCTACTTCCCGGTTATTGGTATCCAGGATGTTGAAGTCGCTGTCCATGGAAACTGAAAACCAAAGTCCATGCCTGGCATGACTTTCCCAGTGAATAGAATCAGACTCCGCAACAGAAAGCGTTTGTCCGAATTTTAAAGGGAAAGCAAGACTATCTGCCCCGTTCAGAACCAGGTATTCACCAAAAAGCATCAGTTTTCCTGATGCCTTAAAGGTCCTTATAGTATTTTCCGTAACTGTCAATTATACCAATTGAAGAGATTCAACATACGTACGCACTGCAGATACAGAAACGTTTTTGTCTTTAAAATGAGCTACAATTTTATCGCGGTCTTCTTTTTTAACCTCTAATTGGTTCATGATATTGAACAGGTGCATTTTCATGTGTCCCTGCTGAATACCCGTTGTAGTCAATGATTTAACCGCGCCAAAGTTATTTGCCAATCCGGCAGCTGCGGCAATTCCCATCAATTCTCTTGCATTTGGGAAGTCCAATAATTCATGAGAAAGCTTTACCAGAGGGTGTAAGTTTGTTAGTCCGCCCACAACTCCCAAAGCAATTGGTAAATTCAGTTCAAAACGGAAGATATCATTCTCAATGGTGCAGTTCGTCAAAGAAGAATAACCGCCGTTCATACTGGCATAAGCATGTCCGCAGGCTTCAACGGCTCTAAAATCGTTTCCTGTTGCCAAAACAACCGCATCAATACCGTTATAAATACCTTTGTTATGCGTTGTTGCGCGGTATGGATCTACTTGTGCGATTCTTACAGCAGTATGGAATTTTTTAGCAAATTCTTTTCCGGAAACTCCCGGTACAATTCCGTCCAGGTTCTTAACAGCTGTTTCTACCCAGCATTTCACCACACAGTTAGGAGTGAGGTTGGAGAGAATGGACATAATGATTTCCAATCCGTCTTTTTTGAATTCAGGCTGGTTTTGGTGCCAGTTTCTAAAAATCTCAGCGAAACGCTCCAGGCAGGAGTTTACGAAGTTTGCCCCCATGGAATCTTTCGTTTCAAAAGTCACAAACAACTGCATCAACCCCGGTTCTTTATCCGAAAGGTCTTTTAGGACAATATCCTTGATACCTCCACCGCGGTTGCGCATGTTTACGGTAATATCTTCAGATCCATCCAGCAAAAGCTGTTTTAACTCCTCAAAACGATTTTTCAGTTTTTGAATATCATCGTGCCATAAGAAATGGACTTGTCCTACTTTTTCAGTATCAACGATCTCCGTATGGAATCCTCCGAAAGCATACCAAAACTTTGCACTGTTAGCAGCTGCTGCCACAACGGAACTTTCTTCAATAACCATTGGAACGGCAACTGTTTTCCCATTGATCAAAAAGTTAGGAGCAATGCTGTAAGGTAAGTGGAAATTCGAGATGGTGTTTTCACTAAACTCGTTGATTACCTCTTGTACAGCAGCATCACAGTGATCAAAACTTTTAAACGTTTTAATCGTTTCTCCCGGCGATTTGAAAAAATTCGCAATCGCTTCCAACTTCTCCTGCTTGTTCTTTTTTGAGAACCCTTCGATTAGTTCCATTTATCTTATTTTTAGAAATTTGTGGGCCATTAACAACCCTTTTATTTGTATTTCTGCAAAGGTGTCCAAGGATTCCTGTGATTCATTTGCATGTTTTAAGAACGGCGCCGCCTGACCATAGACAGCAGCCATATTTGCTTTGGAGGTCAGGTAATAACCATCCAAAAAGTTTTTGATACCACCACTTATAATCACGTTGTCACATTTACGTTCAGAACCCAGTTCCCGGATTGCCGTATTTAAAAAATCGACCATTTCTGAAGCAGAATGCCCCAAAGCAATCACATCTTCATAATACGCTTTCAACGGCTCGTTACGAAGCAGCTCTAATTTTGAGAAGTTTGTTCCGCCATTTGCAGCAAAGTCAATTGCCAGGATTGGCAATTTGAGTAGCTCTTTCATGCTTTCAGGACCAAATCCCTGGCCAACTTCCTTCACGATGATGTTGGTGTCAATTTCATTTAGCAGCTGCTTAATGGTTACCAGTGGAGAGCGTTGAATAAGGTCTCCTTCCGGCTGCAGCCATTCCTGTAAAGGATTGACATGTACGATCAAACCATCCGCATCGAGTTTTGTAACCAGTGCTTTTAATTTGGAAGTCTGGCCTTTATCGATCAATCGCTCAATTTGAGCAATTCCAACATTCGCGTACAGGGGAGAAGCATCACCCAGGATCGGACGCAGGTTGAAATCATCGAAATAGGTATCGTCTTCCAGGATCACCCGGCAAGAACCCAAGCCCATGCCAAAACCGTATTTGCCGGCAGTTTTTGCCAGCATTTTATTGATTGGACCTGCGGCTGAAGTACCTCCGGTCATACTGGAAATCCATACCGGGTAACGCATGGTTTTATTTCCCAGCTGAACAGGTAGGTCGGATTGTTCCGCATGCCCTGCCAACATGGGTTCATAATAAAAACGGCCATCCGATAAGGCACTTTGCGATGCAAAAGCCAAATCCAAATGGTTCTTTTTTCTTAAGTCTGCCGCTTCAAGCGATTCGTGTTCAATTTTTTCCATCAGATCATTGCCGAAACCCCTTCATCCTTTAAAATCGGACGAATAATTCTTGAGGCATTTTTATATAAGCGAATTTGTTTCGCCGGTTTAGTAATAAAATGTATCGGGTGCTGCATAGCCACTTTAAAAAAGTGTTTCAACAGGAATTGTTTGTTCCTGTTTATCCCCGAAAGAATGGAAAGCGGACCTGTAGCCTGTTCTCCACCTTTTTGTAAATATTCAAAGCATGCTTCTTTCAATTCATCATCGGTGAACACTCTATACAAAGCGTTTGCCAAAATATTGATTGTTTCCACATTTTTTCCTCTGCTGTTATAATAGGCATTAACGGCATTTTCCAATTTGGTTTCATCCAGGAAGTCAATTTCCGCCAATTGTTCATTCAAACAAAGGATATCTGAAAAGGTTGCAGTCATTCCACCGCCCGTCAAAGGATGCCTCATATTTAAAGAATCCCCCAGAAGAACAGCACCTTTCATGCGAAATGCCTGATTCTTCATAGCGTGGTTCGGCATGACCTTCAACTGATCTTCTTCCATTGCTTTTAAAAAGGAAGCGATCATTTCCCGCGGCAATACTTTTACAACCGATTCCTTCAATCGTTCAATGGATTCTTTACCCATTTTTGGAGCTTTTCCGCCCGGATAATCAATCAGGATACGGTAAGCATTGGTATGAATAGGGTAAACCAGGATCGGGAAATCACCGGTAACGATCATGTGCCCGTAGGATGGAAATTCCAGTTCCAGGTCTTTCAGTACCAATCCCATAAAATAGGAAGTTACCTGCTTGTTTACTTTACTCAGCTTGTCACGCAATACGGACATCGGTCCGTCACAAACAATCGTTAGTTTTGCGTATTGGGAAACAGGTGTTCCGTCCTCCTGCGTATAGTTTACACCGATAATAGTATTGTTCTTTTCCAGTATTTGAGTGACATTTCCCTGGATTACCGTAATGTTCTCACGTTTTGCAAGTTCCTGACGGATATTCGTCAGGAATTTCCCGTTTCTCAGACCAATTCCCTTGATCCCTTTTTGGACTTCATCGTAATGGATCGTAAAACGTTCGTTTCCTTTGATCAGGTTATAACCGTTGACTTCCTGTGCATCAATACCTTCCAATAAATGACCGAGTCCCATTTGGGTCAGGGCCTGAATTCCTCCGGGCTGCATTAATTCACCGATTATCCTGTCGGGTTCCGTAAGGTCGCGTTCTATTACAAGAATGCGTGTGCTGGCGGGTTGTGAAGCAGCAAATATGCCTCCGGCAACTCCGGCACCAATAACTATGATATCAAACTCACCTGTGCTCATCTTTGAATTTCGGCTAATATTGATTTGATTTTACCAGTATGATCTTTTTTCTCTAAGCTGTTCAGTATAGAGATAAATTCTTTTTTTGTTGACTTAAAATCCTTGATCGAAATGAAGTACTTCGCTGTTCTTCCTTTTCGGATCTTCACATTTTGGTGAAGCACATCGGGATTGTTGTATAATTCTTTTAAGGTAGCAATAGCCATTAATTGGGGGATGGCGCAGAAACGGAAAACTTGTTGGTTGTTTAAGCATTCCAAAAACTCCAAACAAGCCGGAACATGTGCAAGAGCATTGATAACAACTTCATTCAATGCAGCAAGCCCGCTCTTTTCATCTGCCTGCAATTCTTTCAGTGTATTTGCTTTGTTTTTCCAGGATTCCTCCGGCCAGAAAATGCGACCTTGTTCCAAATCCTCTGCAAAATCACGAATGATATTCGTTTTTTGAAGGAATAGTCCCATTTCATTACTAAGGCTTTTGTTAGCAAGTTTTGGACTTGTTTCTAACTTTGAGGCCAGGAATAATCTGCTCAAACCAATTCCAACCAGCCCGGCAACGTAATAGCAGTAATCGTCCCAGTCTTTATAACTTTCAACGGTTTCATGTGCATACTTGTTCATCCCGACTGCCATTTCGTGAGTTATCTCGGTGATAACGGCTTTGTATTCAGGGCCAAGTTTTTGGTATTCACGGATTACTTTATCAAAGTGGAGCATTAAATCCCGGTAGTCCTGGGTGTCTCCAACGTTTTCAAGGATAAACGCTTCTTTGTTGATGCGGTCTGCAAAGCTCAGCAACATCTCTTTTTTGACCGTATTGTCGATGTTCATGTCATCTTCAATCGTATCAAGACCTCTCAAAATGAGGTAAAACAAACAAACGGGATTTTTCAGTTCCTCAGGTAATTGCTGAATCACTACGGCAAAAGAACGGGAAACCTTCTTAAGTGCTTCGTAACAATAATTTAAATCATCTGTGGATTGAGATAAATCTGTCAGGCGGCGATCCGAAGGTCTGAATTGTTTAAATTCTTTCTTCATCTGCATAAGATAAACCAGCTCAGACACATGAAAGGAATAATATGTTACCCTTCTAATCATTATTTTCTCCATTTGTAGGGCACAAAGATACTGACATTTTAGAGATCAGGCCTAATTTTTTGTGTTTAAAAACTAACTTTGTGACCCCTATGCGCACACACTATTTTTTTAGGGCAATTAACTGTGAATAATCTGGTTAAAGATTTTATCAAAAAACAGGAAATGCATCAGAATCTGTTGTTTGAATGTGAGCATGCAAAAAAGGAGGCTTGATGTCAAGGTACTAAACAAAAAAAGCGCTTAATGATTCATTAAACGCTTTGGGTGTCGCAGATATGTCTGCTTTATTTTCCAAATAAGTACGAAACTCCGATCGAAAAATTTGTCATTTTGTTACTTGCCAGGAAATCACTGGTTTTGCCCGGCGGATGATAAACGAGTTGTCCGTTATGATCATAATAATAGTAATCAGCTCCAAAATGGTTTGAATCATAAACGACCTCGCCGTCTTTTTTGTAGGTTATGTCATTGATTCGAGTCAGTAAAGTATTTCTCAGTATTTGCTTACTGAATGCAAGTTGAATGCCGAAAGCACCTCCTTTTTTCATGGACCATGTCAATGAAGCTCCTATCATTCCGTTGAGAAATACGTTTTGGAAGTGACTGTTTGCATAACGTTGGGTAGTTTCGAAACCTACACTGTAATGCAGATTGTTTAAGCTGTCTGTGTAAATCCCCGTTCCAACGCTTGGGTTGATAATCAGTACTTTGGCGTCTACACCAATCTTGGGAAAGAGGGTGAAACGATTCCCCAGTTCGATGCGGTGAACGTAATGCAATGGGATATTTACGGTTGCGAGATTTCTCCGGCTGTCGTTCAAACGGATACTGGTCTCTTCCGGAGAAGTCGGCAAATTAAAATTAAACCGGCTTCCGATCATCATCAGTTCCATACCTATTCCGTATTCCATACCACAGTTTTTGAGGAAGTTCATTTGTGAGTATTGCAGCGTGACCCCCATATTCCGTTCCAGGTCTTCGTACATATTTGGTGCCAGCAACAGCATACTTTGATATAAGTTGCTGAACTTCGGTTTGGCATAACTGCTGTAAGTGATGCTGATCGACTTGTATTCATTCTTTTTTACCGGTGGTGTTTCCTGTGCTTTTACAACTGGAGTGAACAGGGTTAAAAATGCAAGCGTTAAATGTTTCATTGGATTGTTTTTTTTCAAACCTATGCCGAATTATTCACTTTTCACAAGGGTGTACACCATTTGTACTCCTCTTTGTGGCAAAATCTTTCCTATTTTTAGGTCATGCACCGATTATCCCTTTTATTCCTGGTCCAATTTGTTCTTTTTGGAAAAACACTTGGGCAAAATTCATTCGATCAGCAGCACGAAAAATTCATTCGCACTCAAAGAGATGAAAATTCCGGGGCGCTTCTTAAAATTCTTCAAACCGAAGAGAAACTTCTCCTGGAAAATTCGAAACCTACGAATACAGAAAAGGCCAAATTGGCTTTGGACCGCGGAACCTATTTTTATATGATCGACGAGTATGAAAAGGCGATAGTTCTTTTTAAGAAAGCGTTGAACTTAAATGGTCTCAAATCCAATCGGGATAAAATAATACTCTATACCCAACTGGGGGTTTGTTATGGATACGGTCCGGAAGATCACATAAAATCCCATCTGTATTTGGACAAAGCCATTGAACTGGCTGAAAAGGAAAAAATGGATGATCTGTTTGCAAGTGCTGTTTTGAAAAAAGCCGACGATTATTACTTCCAGGGTAAATTTGCTGAGGGAGTGCGCTTGGTTGAGCGGTTGGTTCAAAGAAAATTACCGGACCTTAGCTTTAAACGGAGATCCTACTTTCACGCATGCCTTGCCCGGGGGTATGATGAACTAGGAAATTTCAAAAAAAGCCATTTTCATTTTACTGAAGCAATTGAGCTGGCCGAAAAAACAAAGAATGTTCAATTAATTGCAGACCGCTATTTTGATTTCATAGGCTACTTTCTCTATAAAGAACGTTTTAGTGAAGCGAAGACACAGACTTTTAAGGTAATAGGGTTTGTGAAAGATAAACCCGAACTGGAAGAGAATCTCTATGATTGCTATGCTGCTTTAGGGCAAATTTATTCATCTCTCAATCAGCTGGATTCCGCCCTGTATTATTCTGAAATCTCCCATAAGTACGCGCTAAAAACCGGTGATAAAGAAAGTTTGGCAATTTCATGCAATGCTTTGGGGCGGGTTTACAACGATAAAGAAGAATACGAAAAAGCGCTCGGTTATATGCTGAAGTCACTGGAATATGAGAAGCAGATTGACGGGCTTAAGGATTTGGGGAGTGCTTATTTGAATATCGGTGCCATTTATTTTCGTTTGAAAAATTATCCGCAGGCTGTGGCTTATTTAAACAAATCCAGACAGCAGGCTTACCGGGAAAAAGATATTTACGCAATTTACTTAAGCTACAATAATTTGGTTGAGGTGTACCGTGAATCCGGGAATTTTGAACAGGCCATCGCTATGTATGATTCCACTTACTTATACTATGAAAGAGTAAACGATCTTCAAAGGGATCAGGAACTGCTTCAACAGGAAGTGCGGTATAAGGCAAGATTAAAGGATCGGGAAAATAAACTGTTGAAACTGCAGGTAAAACGTCATGCAGAATTGGTGGAAAAAACGAAAAGACAGCGCAGAAATACGATCTTATTCAGCGTGGTTCTGATTCTTGGGTTATCAGGTGGTGTCTATGTGCTCATGATTCAAAATAAACTCCGTAAAAGCAAAGTAGCGGAAGCTCATGCAAAAATCCGTAACCAGGAATTGGAAGAAAAATTATTGAACCAGCGTCTTAACCTGCTTACCGAAGAAATAAACAGGAAGAATCAATTGATCCAGTCACTGGAGAAAGGATCAATTGCTGTGAACGAAGAAAACTTGCTGAATAAGGTGACACTGGAAAATGACTGGCTGGCTTTTATGTCGGAATTTGATCGGATACATAAAGATTATCTGTCTGACTTAAAACAGCGGTTCCCGGAACTTACAACCAATAATCTCAGGCTCGCTGCTTTGATGAAGCTGGAGTTTTCTAATAAAGAAATAGCCAATATCCTCTGCATTACCGAAAACGGGGTGAAAAAAGCAAAGCAACGTTTGAAGGAGCGATTAAAAATGGACTGAAGTTTCTGGTACGTATGTATTATTCCGTAGAACAAATATCGTTTTTGTTTTACCAATTATTTACTATAATTGTTGATGGACATAGAAGAACAAATTCAGGCATACATTTCGAGTTTGCCGGAAGCAAAAAGTATTGAAATGGAATTCCTGCATGAGCAGGTATTGAAAATTTCTCCCGGATGCAGGCTATGGTTTACGGATGGCAAAAACGCGGAAGGAAAAGTTGTTTCCAACCCGAATATCGGTTACGGAGCATACCTGATTCGTTATGCTGACGGCACCAGCCGGGAGTTTTACCGCATTGGATTGAGTGCAAATACAACCGGAATATCTGTTTATATTCTTGGCTTGGAGGACAAAAACTTTTTGGCAGAAACTTACGGGCCAAAATTGGGTAAAGCCAAGGTGACAGGCTACTGTATTAAGTTCAAAACATTGAAAGATATTGATGTGGAAGTGCTTGAGTCGGCTATTAAGTATGGTTTGGATCTTCCTGTGAATCCGGGATAAACGGGTAAAAAGACGAGAAATGGGATATTGCAATCCGCGGGGAAAGTTATTTCCTCGGGAACTTGCAAGAAAGGAAAAAGTTAAATAGTCGATAACCTATTCGTAGTCCTTCAGTTTCCGGTTCTCTTCCAAAATCTTCATGTACTTATTCCAGCGCTTGTCTTTGTGAAGCGGTTCCAGTAACGGATCATCAATTATACTCTCATTTCCTCTCAGTTTGAAAAGGTTTGCCAGGAGATCAAGTTGTTTGAAAGCAGCTTCGGTATTTCCCGTTTGGGCAAAAGCTGCCAGTGAATTAATGCGCTCCGAATAAGTTCCGCGGATGACATTGAGTTCAAAAGCTCGCGTATATTCTTGTGCAGCCACTTTGTAATCCTTCCGGTCCAAAGCACTTTGAGCAAGACCGCAAATATCCCGGAAACTCAGGTAAAGTTGTTTTTCTTTCAGCCACTGTGACATTCCTTCTTTGTCTTCTTTAGGAACACTTGCATCTGTTTCCAGCAACCGGATTAACAGGCTGCTGATATTGGCAGCTGTTTGGTACTCTTTAATCATTTCGGCCTGTCGCTGAACTATTTGTACCTCTCTGAATGAGTAGGGCATTTCCGTTCTTTGCTGAGCAGCTTTTTTTGCTAATAGCTTTTTAACTTCCTTTTCAAGGGCTTCATCTTGCAACCCTTTCATGGAGATAAAGTCTTTCGGGGTATTTTTCCACCTTTCTGCAAAGAGCAAATAACCGTCATTGAAGGTTTTGGGAAAGGTTTCCATGTGATTGGAGTGCTCGTATTTCCTGAAATTCCAGTCGGGGAATATGGATTTCCGTGCTTTTATAGACGAATCGATCTGTATGGTTGTTTTTAGAAAATCAAGTTCCATTCCATCGGTATCGCCGCCTGTGACATACAAGAAGGTATTCATTTCAGGATGCTTATCCAGGTATTCGGGGATCATTTGGGTCATTCCCGGTATGTTGGTATTCGGACTTGCCGCTATAATTGCTGAGAAAGGGGAATTTTCCTTAAACGCTTCGTAAAGCAGGAAAGTTCCGCCCAGCGAATGCCCGATTCCCATCCTGAAACGCGTCGTTCTGTAATTGGAGTCTATAAACGGAAATAGTTCCTGGTCGAGGAAGGCTGTCAATTTGCTTGAATAAATGGTTTGGTGGCTGATGGAGTCCGTTTTGGGTTCCGGAATAAATTCTCCGAAACGATCCTGGGTATGGACTGCTACTATCACTAAACCAGTACATAGATTTGTCTGGTTGTAATATTCCATCATCCCGGAAACCATTTTGAGGTATGGTTCAAACTGACCATCAAACAAATAGGCAACAGGAAATCTGCCTGCCGTATCCATCAGGTATTCTGCCGGAAGATAAACCGTGATATTTCGATCTGTACCGAAGACTTTTGAGGAAATAGTATGTTCGGTTTGCTCCTGGGCAAAGGTGTTTTGGAGACATATTAGGAAAAAACAAGCGAATAAAAAACGGTTCATGGTGGGTTCTTTATGTTTAGAAATCCAAGTATAGTAATGTGCTCATAACGCGGGTTGAGCTTTCGGTTACGAAATTTCTTTTTTGACCGTTTTAACATAGTAAGCTTGACTGTTTCAACAAAGTGACCTGCGCATAATTGCCGGAAATTTGTAAAAAAAACAAACAGATGAAAAGAATAGACCAAATTTATGTGAACGGAGCTTTCGTTGCTCCTCATGGAACAGAAACATTCGATTTAATAAATCCGGTTACAAACCAAAAAACAGGAAGCGTTGTTTTAGGAGATGAAAGAGATGCGCAGATGGCAATTGCGGCAGCAAAAGAAGCTTTCAAATCATTTCGCAAGACAACTGTTGCAGAGCGCATTTCTTACCTGGAAAAACTACATCACGCTGTTGTGAAACGCGAAGATGAATTAGTACGGATCATGGTAGAAGAGTACGGTGGCACACTTCAGTTCTGTAAAATGAGCATAAAAAATGCTGCGGATTCATTTACCAATATGATTGAGTTACTTAAAACCTTCGAGTTCCAACGAATAGTCGGACAATCCAGGGTACGCCTGGAATCTTTGGGAGTTGTTGGGATCATTACTCCCTGGAATGCTAGCAACAGTTTTATCTGTAACAAATTTGCAACCGCAGTTGCGGCTGGATGTACGGTAGTTGTGAAACCGAGCGAAATGAGCGCAGCCCAAACCCAATTGCTTCTTGAATGTTTTCATGAAGCCGGACTTCAAAAGGGAGTTTTCAACCTGGTGAATGGTTTGGGAGCAGTTGTAGGAACAGAAATCACGAGTAATCCGGACGTTTCAAAAATCTCATTCACAGGTTCTACAATAACCGGGAAATTGATTGCCAAAGGAGCTGTTGAGACCATGAAACGCGTTACGCTGGAACTTGGAGGTAAATCGCCCAACATCATTTTAGACGATGCTGATTTGGAAAAAGCGATTCCTATGGCGGTTTTCGGAGCATATATGAATAATGGCCAGGCGTGTATTGCCCCAACGCGTTTGCTGGTTCCCGAAAACAAACTGGATGAGGTAAATGCTTTGGCGAAAGCTGTTGTTGCTCAGGTACGTGTAGGAGATCCCGGTGATAAGAATACGCATATAGGTCCGCTTGTAAGCATCAAACAATTTGATCGCGTGCAGCACTATATTCAAACCGGGTTGGAAGAGGGCGCTGTTTTACTTGCAGGAGGGAAAGGGAAACCGGAAGGATTGGAATCCGGGAATTTTGTGAAAGCAACGATTTTTACCAATGTCCGCAACAATATGCGGATTGCCCGTGAAGAGATCTTTGGCCCGGTTTTGTCGATAATTCCATATAAAACGGAAGAAGAAGCAATCGCAATCGCAAATGATACCAATTACGGACTTGCGGCCTATATTAGTTCTCCGGATCTTGCACATGCCAATCGTGTAGCGGAGCAAATTGAAGCCGGAAGGGTGATCATCAATGAGTTCAAGCACGATTCCATGACTCCGTTCGGCGGCTTCAAACAATCCGGCATTGGAAGAGAATACGGTGTTTATGGATTGGAAACTTACCTGGAGCCAAAGGCTATTTTAGAATAAAAGGTTTAAATGTTCAACGGTTTTGAGGTTCCCGGACCGTTTAAATATTAGATTTAAACGTATCTTTCATATCAATTCTGTTGAAACGAATACTTGACATGAACAAAGAAACAGACATCCTTCCAATTAACTATTCCTGCCATTTGGCGGAGTTTCGTGAAGGAGAACAATTTGTGCAAAATCATGCTTTCGGGATTGTGCTTGCAGGTTCTATGGAGTTGAATGATGGCGTGACGAAAACAGAGATCCGTGAAGGGGAACTTTATTATGTGAGAAGAAATCAATTGCTGAAGTTTATAAAGCATCCGCCAAAAGAGGATGAATTCAAATCATTGAGCCTTCGTTTTGACGAGCGGTTATTGATCGATTTTAGCAGCGAATATGGATACAAAGCCGGGAAACAAAATCTTCCGGCTGTGTTCCGTTCGTTCGGTGACGATAAGTCTTTGAGCACATTCATGCATACACTGATCGATTACAAGGAATTGATCAGTGACCCGGATATGTTGAAGTTGAAACAGAAGGAAGCATTGCTTTTGCTATTAAAGCGCTACCCGGAATTGGAAAACGATTTGTTCGATTTTTCAGTACCTCATAAAATTGACCTGGAAAAATTTATGCAGAAAAATTACCATTTCAATGTGCAATTGGAGCGTTTTGCATTTCTAACCGGAAGAAGCCTTTCTACATTTCAGCGGGATTTTGCAGCTGTTTTCAAGGAAACACCCAGTCGCTGGCTGCTTAAAAAAAGATTGCAGGAAGCATATTACCTGATCAAAGAGAAAGGAAAAAAGTCATCGGAGATTTACCTGGACCTGGGGTTTGAGGATTTGTCGCACTTTTCCTTTGTTTTCAAGAAACAATTCGGAATAACAGCTACTGAACTGGCTCAAAAACCAACCTGAATCAATCCTTTTTCAAAATTCCCTTTGCAACACTTTCGTTAATTAGTTCTTCGGCATAAGACCAAATGGTTTCCGAGCCTTCTTTCATGATACTTTTCTTTGCAAACACTTTGTCGTAGCTTACCCCGAACTCATTCCAGGTTCCGCCGTTGTTAGAAGTATTTTGCAATAGCGGTTCCAGTCGGTCCATGGTTCTGGCAAATTTGGCTTCATTCGTTTCTCCGGCTTCGAATTCTTCCCAGATTGCAATCAATTCTTCAGCTTGCTCTTTCGGAAGTATCCCGAAAATACGCTTGGCTGCGGCGAGTTCTTCGTCTGTATTCGAATGGTTTTTCTGTGTATCGTAAATGAAAGTATCGCCGGCATCAATTTCAACAATGTCGTGGATCAGTACCATTTTGACCACTTTGAGCAAGTCAAGGGATGCATTGGCATGTTCTGCCAGTACCATTGCCATCATCGCTAGGTGCCAGCTGTGTTCGGCGTCGTTTTCATTCCGGTCGCTGTTGAATAATTTGGTTTTGCGCTGAATGTACTTGATCTTGTCGATTTCTCTGATAAATGCTATTTGCTTCAAAAGGTTTTCCGGAGTCATATTACTGGATTTTACTTCAGCACAAAGGTAAGCAGAAACGGGAGTGTTAAGCCGGTTAAATACTCCCGTTTCAAAGATTGCTTTTTAGCGTTTAATACCAAAGTCGCGTTTACGGATCTTGCACATGCGCCCGTCTGAAACATGATGGAATACAATTCCTTCGATATTCATTGCAGGGTCAGACAACAAGGTTTGAAATGCTTCGAAGCTGAAGTCCGTAATTTCAATCATCTCTTTCCCATGTGGAATCAAGATGTGGCGCTCTAAGTTTTCAGCATTATTCTGAACTTTGGGTCCACACAATTCATACGTTCCATCCACAATTTCAGCCAACAGATCGAATGCTTCAAAGAAATAACGGTCTTCTTTTTTGGTCCGGTCGCATGGCAGCCAATGCGGATGGTGTCCCGATAAGGCATCTGCCTCCTGGCATGGAATGGCATTTTCCGGAACATTTCGTCCTTTTTTCACATCGTACCGTTTGTACAAAACACCATCGATAATAGCTGAGGAAGTTCCGTCGAATTTGCGGGTGGCAATTCCTTCACCATTGAAAACCCAAGCGTTTTCGGGATTGATCTCGTTGATAATCCGACCTAAGTTGTTAGGGTCTTTTTTGAATAAAGTGCTAATCTTTTTCATGTTTTAAAATATTAGTTAGACAATTTTTCGAGTCCTGTCCACCGCACCAATATTCTAAATACGAGTCAAATATAGGAGATAATGATGAATGATGAATTCAAAACCGGTAATAATTGAGGGAATTCCCAAACCTGATTTTTTAGATTTCCCGAAATACTTTAAATTGTATCGAAATGAAAAATTCCCGAAAGAGCAAATAACTATGAAAAACTTTGATGCACTTATTATCGGTTCCGGGCAGGCAGGAACTCCTTTAGCACACAAACTGACCGATGAAGGGTGGTCCGTGGCAATTATCGAGAAAAGTACTGTTGGCGGAACCTGTGTAAATACAGGCTGTACTCCGACAAAAGCTTACGTTGCAAGTGCACGGCGAATGTGGGAAACCGGCCACCTGGAAGAAATGGGTATTTCTCTGAAAGGAAAATCAACGGCAGACCTTAAAAAGATCAAAGCCCGGAAAGACAAAATAGTAGCCGGTTCGGTGAAGTCGATCGGGAAAAGTTTCCGGGATAATCCTAAAATAACTTTCATCAAAGGCGAAGCATCTTTTGTTTCCGATAAAGTCGTTCAGGTAAAAGGTAAAAAGTACACTGCTCCGAAAATTTTCATCAATACCGGTGCGCGGGCTTCAGTTCCCAAAGAGTATGGTAATGTGGAATACCTGACCAATGAATCCATTTTGGAACTCACGGAATTACCCAAACACCTGGTGGTAATCGGCGGCAGTTACATCGGGCTTGAGTTCGGACAGCTTTTTAAACGGTTTGGGAGTAAAGTAACGATCATTGAACGTTCCGGTCAGATAATAAGCCGTGAAGACGAAGATACGAGTACTGTTATCCAGGAATGCCTGGAAAGTGACGGAGTGAAATTTATCAAGTATGCTTCAGATATATCTGCCAGAGGGCGAACCGGAAAAATTCGGGTAAGTTATCGAACGGATGATAAGGAACATACGCTTTCTGCCACACATTTACTTTTAGCGATTGGCAGGATACCCAATACAGACCGGTTAAATTTAAGTGTAACGAACATTCAGACAGATAAGCGCGGGTATATCGAAGTGAATGATTATTGTGAAACCAGTGTGCCCGGCGTTTTTGCATTGGGTGACTGTAACGGTAAGGGAGCTTTTACCCATACGTCTTATAATGATTTTCAAATCGCGGCGTCTTACCTTTTTGAAGAGAAGAAACGAAAGATTTCGGACCGGATCCAAACTTACGGACTTTTTGTGGATCCCCCGCTGGGAAGAGCGGGAATGACCAAAAAACAAGCCATTGAGAAAGGACTGAAAGTGAAGGAAGCACGCAGGGAAATGACTCGGGTAGGAAGAGCTGTTGAAAAAGGAGAAACCAAGGGCTTTATGAGTATTCTCATCCATGAGCAAGACGATACGATCATTGGTGCCGCGGTGTTGGGAGTGGGTGGTGATGAAATTATTTCGGGAATTCTCAACCTGATGGTTTCCGGTATTTCCTATACAGCACTCCGGGACACGGTTGTATTGCATCCGACGGTATCCGAACTCATTCCCACGGCATTGGAAAACCTCACGGATGTAAAGGAGTTTTAAGTTCTTTTAAGAAACCCGCGCGGCTTTTTGTTATACTTTACAGGGACACACAAAAAACTAGCACGATGTCACTATTTTCCAATCTCAAAAATGCCTGGCGCTTGTTTAAACAGGTGGATATGGAACAGTTTTCCCAATTGTCAAAAAAGATCGATCTTCCTGAGGTGATGAACCAGGTGGGAAAATTGGATGATAAGCAGCTGGCCGGTTTAATGAAGCTTATTGGCCGAAATCATTCCGAGAAAGAGCTGCCTCCCATCGATGGGGATTTTTATAATATCAGTCATACACTAAATTCCGAAGAAAGAGCACTTCAACTAAAAGTCCGGACGTTCATGGAAGAAGAAGTGAAGCCGATAGTCAATGATTATTGGCTGCGGGGAGAATTTCCGCATCACCTGATTCCTAAAATAGGAGAATTGGATATCTGCGGAATTGCTTACGAAGGTTTTAGCAATCCTTTGAGAACTTGTTTGATAGAAGGTGTTTTGGCTATGGAAATGGCACGTGTTGATGCTTCCTTTGCTACTTTTTTTGGTGTGCAGAGCGGTTTGGTCATGGGATCAATCTATTTATTAGGTTCTGAAGAGCAAAAACAGCAGTGGCTCCCGGAATTAAAGAGCCTGCGGAAAATAGGAGCATTCGGACTGACGGAACCGGAAGTGGGATCAGCCGTTGCAGGAGGCCTTACGATGAAAGCTAAACGAAACGGAGATACCTGGATCCTCAACGGACAAAAGAAATGGATCGGTAATGCCACATTTGCAGATGTAATCATTGTCTGGGCGGAAGATGAAGAAGATAAACAGGTCAAAGGGTTTTTAGTTAAAAAAGGAAATCCGGGGCTTTCGGTCGAAAAGATGGAAGATAAAATGGCCTTACGCATCGTTCAGAACGGAATTGTGACTTTAACGAACTGTGAAGTGGAAGAAGCAGACCGCCTGCAAAAAGCCAATTCCTTCAAGGATACAGCTAACGTGCTGCGCATGACCCGCGCCGGGGTTGCGTGGCTTGCTGTAGGATGTGCACGGGGTGCTTACGAAGCAGCCCTGAAATACACCCGTGAACGGAAACAGTTCGGGAAACCGATTGCTTCTTTCCAGCTCATCCAAAACCATTTGGTGGAAATGCTTACGAATCTTACAGCTATGCAAACCATGGTTGCTCGTTTATCGGAATTGCAGGACCAGAAAGAATTAACTGACGAGCATGCGTCTTTGGCGAAAGTATTTTGCAGCCTGCGTACAAGGGATATCGTCAGCCAGGCGCGTGAAGTTATGGGAGGAAACGGGATTCTGTTGGAATACGATGTAGCCAGGTTTGTGGCCGATGCGGAAGCCATTTATTCGTATGAAGGAACGAAAGAGATCAATACCCTAATTGTCGGAAGGGCAATCACGGGTTACAGTGCCTTCGTGTAGCAGTGATCAGTCGAAACTGATCACACCAGATCCGAAATTTTAAATAACAGTTATGATACAGAGAGAACGAATTTTCAGCAGTTTTTCGGTGGAGGATACCGATGAAGCCTATTTCTTTTACAAGAATGTGCTGGGGCTGCATGTTGAGAAAGAAGAGATGTCGATATTAACGGTCAGCATCAATGAAGGAATGAGACTCATTATTTATCCGAAGCAGGACCATATTCCGGCAACATTCACCGTATTGAATATCCCGGTTACGGATATAGAAGATGCAGTAGAAGAATTGGCCAAAAAAGGAGTTTCGTTTATACAGTACGATATGCCCTATATCAAAACCGATGAGAAAGGAATTGCCAGGATTGAGAACGGACCTTCGCAGGCCTGGTTTACCGATCCGTCGAAAAATATACTTTCCCTGATACAGGAATAGTGATTCTGCTCCCGGTTCAAAAGAATTTATAAATTCTTTAAAAGAAAATGTAAATAAATCGAACGAGTGATAAGGTAATTTTAAGTACCATTCAATAAGTTGTAAAAGACAATGTTTTAGGTTTAAGTTTTTTAGTTTAAGTGGGGGCTTCGGCCCCAAAAAAGAGAAGAGCGATACTCAAGGATCGCTCTTCTCTTTTTGTCCTCCTCTCTCGCTCTCAGACTCACTCCGAATTAATTGTATAGTTTTTTCTTTCAGCGCGAGTTTTGATAATGAAGGAGATTATGGTAATAGTTCATCCTTCAGAATGACTTCTTTTTCTTAATGGATTTTAGATGCTATGCATTTCAAGAGTTATAAAACAAAAATGCCCCCATTGTTGAGGGCATTCCGGAATTTGCTCAAACTCTGTTATAAACCGAAAGCCACTCCCAATTGTAATCCGAAGTTGGAGTTATACTGGCTGTCCCGGACCGGCGTAAATGCAGTGTAATAATTGAAATCGGTATTCAACCAGATATTGGTTGCCAGTTTCCAGTTAAAACCAAGGGAAGCGGCTACACCAATGTCGAACTTCTCATAGTTGTCCGTCACATCCACTGACTCCAGGCCAGCTACATAACCATCCGCTTTCAGTAAAAATCCCATGGAAGGACCAACCGTTATTTTCGGACGGAAGTTGTCTTCAAAATCACCGAAGTAATAAGCAAACTTCAATGGTACACGGATGTAATGTATTGTCAAATCTGCATTAAAATCATCAGTTTCAACCTTGGAACCTTCCATAGACCAGAGAACATCTGCTGCAAAACCAACATGTTTACGCGAGCTGTAGTTTAAAATAATCCCCGCTCTCCAGGAAGGTTTGAAAATATCCGTTCCTACTGTATTTCGAAGACCGGTGTGACCAAACCCTACGGAAGGTCCTAAAGAAAGTGTTTTGGTCGTTTTCTCAGGAGCATCCTGTGAAAATACTGTCGGGCTTATTAAAAGTACCGCAGCCATTATTAAAATCTTTTTCATATTCTGTCTGTTTAAATCCTAATTAAAGGTGACAGAAATGACGGATTGATGTGTTATAACAAAATTCCGGGAGCTTACATAACTCACAGTTTTGGCATTTTTTGGCAAGAATTAAGAATAGGAGTATAATGTCTTGAGCGGTGAAATACGATAAACGGAATGCCTGACTTTTATTTCGACAGTTTTTTCGATCAATCGATTTTTGGATTAGTTTTAGAGTCAATTAAACCATTATTTATGAACGCTATTAAACTGAATTTCATTAACCGGTCGAATGACACGAACAACAGCTCAGTGGTCATCTTCCAGCAAAATGCCGCGGAAGATTTCGGAGAACTGGCGGTGGCATGGAAAGTCATTCAAAATTGTGGGCGATTAGACAATCATCCGTTCTTGTACCCCATGAATTTCCAGGTTTCGGCCAGTGATTCTTATGGAAACTATACTCCGCAGCTTAATGCTTACGATGGCCAGGCTTTTGACATGATTAAATCTAATTCGGGAGATATACTTCAATTGTCAACAACTCCTGCTTCAAGTCCTTATCAGGTTGAGGTAAGAAATCGATTGACGATGGGAGCTATCAACGCTAACTGTTTCCGCGATGGAAAATTACTTGCTGTTAAAACCGGTTTGGCTCCGGGGCAAAAAGCAGTGTTCGAATTTCAACCTCGTCTTTACATCGGAGTAGTTTCTCAGATTGAGGAAGGTGATGTAATGAATTCAGCGATTATTTCTCAGGTGAACACAGAGATCAACTTACTGGGGATTACGAGTGCAGATATCGTAATGACTGGAGGTGGACCTGGTACTTCGTCTACTGAATTTAGCTTTGTATTGGAGAATATTAATAAAGGATGACCAAAAAAATGCACTATGAGTAATACGAAAGAACAGGTTTGGCATTCAGGAGACTGGAAAACATCCGGAAGTAATTTATATCCGCCGCACAACGGGTTAAAAATTTTAGCAGTATCCACTTATGGAACTACTGAAAATCCGTCGATACCAGGGAAGTTAATGTCTATTGATTTGACCTTTACGGATTTCACCTACGATGTAAATGGAATATCAAGCACATTTACTGTTTCAAAAACAGGTGTGTGGTATGAAATTCCTTTCCCGATGAATAACAATAAAAAGTTCACTGTTTCCTCAGTTAATGGGGGTGGTCCGGGAGTTGTTAGAATTGTTGAAGAACCATCGGGTATTTTTCTATCCATTCAATTCCGGTATGGTTTGGAAAGCATGAAGCGAGAAGAGATCGGGTACATCATGCGTTTTACCCTTGAATGAATGTCTGTAGTTGGAAATGAATAATAACTTTTTCAATTTTAGGGTCTGAACTCTAGGAATGAACAGCACTGACACAACGAGAATAGCACGCATAACAGCAATATTGATTCAGTTGCAGACAAAACGGATAG
The DNA here is from genome assembly GCA_966248825.1 of uncultured Fluviicola sp. Classification (GTDB taxonomy): domain Bacteria; phylum Bacteroidota; class Bacteroidia; order Flavobacteriales_D; family Crocinitomicaceae; genus Fluviicola. The sequence goes on along the minus strand of CBINBC010000020.1, from coordinate 49,726 downwards.
TTACTTCTACTTTCCTGGCCGAAAAATTCGAGGTGAGTGTTCGTACCATTTACCGCGATGTAAAGACCCTTGAATTAGCGGGAATTCCGATTGTAACGATTGATGGGAAGGGATACTCCCTATTGGAAGGATTTAAGATGGCACCTGTGATGTTTAGTGAGGCCGAAGCAAATGCTTTGGTGACCATGGAACAATTGGCACTCGGTAACCCGGATAGCTCATTGGTTGAATCCTATGTTTCAGCTGTGAATAAAGTAAAAGCAGTGCTGTCATATACCACAAAAGATAAAACAGATCTCTTGTCCAACCGGATTGCACTTAGTCCGGTGAAACCGAAAATAAGTTCCAGTAATTCGCTGTCGGTCATTCAGCAGGCACTCACAAGTTTCCATGTTCTGAAAATTCGCTATCAGCCTGAAAACAGTTCCGAACAAACGGAACGAAAGATCGAACCTTTTGCCATGTATTATACATTGGATGAGTGTTGGGCAGTTATCGCATTCTGCAGGCTGAGAAAAGATTACCGCATGTTCCGGCTAGACCGTATTTTAACGACAGAATCGTTGCAGGAGACTTTTGAACCGCATAAAATAACGCTTCAGCAGTACCTGGCAGAAAAACGAAAAAATTTCCGGCACCCCTGACAAGCTGCTGTCATTGGGTGTATCTAGTTTTGTCTTAAATCAAACAATTCCCATGATATTATGGGGCTAAAGAAAAAACAAGATTATGGATTTAACATCAGTAAGAATTATTACGGATGACATCAAACAGTTGGTGTCTTTTTTTGAACACGTTACAGCATTCCCAGCTGTTTGGTATACCGAAGACTTTGCAGAACTTACAATAGGTTCAACCAAATTGGCTGTAGGAAGCACACGCACCTTGAGCTTCTTCGGAGAAGAAGTTGCCGTTCCGGCAAGTAACAAAAGTGTGATTATTGAATTTCGTGTAGACAATGTAGATGATGTATACGAGCGGGTTAAAGATTCAGTCGGCGGGAAATTGGTGCAGCAGCCAACAAACATGCCTTGGGGAAACCGTTCATTACTATTCCGTGATCCGGACGGTAATTTGATCAATTTTTTCACTCCTTTAAGTAAAGAAGCGCTTGAGAGGTTTCAGTAAGTAGTTTCACAGTTTGGGCTCCTAAAAGTATGAATTATGTAAATCCTTTGAATTGAATTGTAAAGATTCAATCTCAGATGAACTTTAATTTAGCTTCATTACTTAGTTTAGTTGGTAATGGCAAAACTGGTTAGGAGTTAGGTTATGATGGGGCGAGAGCCCCTTCTTTAGCTGTATATGGTTGATCCCGCCGGGATTGCCATTTAAAGGATTAAGGTATGGAGAAGTTTTTGCAGCACACTTTTTGGGGAAACACCGTCTATTCCTGGTTGTTTGCTTTGGGAATTGTAATTGTTTCCGTCATTGGAATAAAATTATTTCGTTACGTTGTATTAAAATACCTGAAAACCTGGTCGGCATCAACTTCCGCAACCTGGGACGATTTGTTAGTCATCGGAATCGAACGGCTCGTAGTTCCGATCCTTTATGTTGGTTTTCTCTATCTTGCGGTTAGCACTCTTCACTTATCACCGAAAGCGAATAAGGTTGTACATATCATTTATATGGCGGTACTTACTTTTTGCGTACTTCGTTTGATTAGTGCCGTATTCCGCCGTTTGCTGATGAGAGTTACCCGGCGTAGAACCGATGCCGGGGCAGCAGAACAATCCGTTTCGGGATTGATGATCGTCCTGAACGTCGTCATTTGGATATTGGGAATCATCTTCCTGATCGATAACCTGGGATATAGCGTTACTACACTGATTACCGGTCTTGGAATCGGTGGGATTGCAGTTGCGCTGGCAGCACAGACTATACTAAGCGATCTTTTCAGCTACTTTTCCATTTTCTTTGATAAACCTTTTGAGATCGGTGACTCGATTACAATTGGAGACCAGTCCGGAACGGTAGAGAAAATAGGGATCAAAACCACCCGCATTCGCACTTTGAGCGGTGATCAACTCGTTTGTTCAAACAGCGATCTGACCAATTCACGCGTAAACAATTTTAAACGGCTGGAAACACGTAGGATCGTATTTACCCTGCGGGTAATATACAATACGTCATCGGAAACATTGGAAGAGATCTCGGAACTTGTGAAAACCATCATTGATAAACAGCCTCAGGTAGAATACAGCCGCGGGCACCTGGCAGGACTGGGCGACTGGAGTATTAATTTTGAGTTTGTTTACATCGTACTCAGCCCGGATTACGGAGTCTACATGGACGTGCAGCACGCTATTTACCTGGGAATTATCAAGATCTTTAAAGAAAGAGAAATTTATTTTGCCTTTCCTACACAACCTTTCATTACCGGAGATGCGGATGCCGGGGATGTTGCTTAATTCTTTTAGAGAGTGAAAATCATGTAAATGGTTCTGAAAGTTTTGCAAACTTTTTTACGTGGTTCATTTCTATTTTTCTCTAAGAATAAACATAAACAGGAATTATGAATCAGCAGACTATTCCAAAAGGAAGATTATTAATCATCGGAGGTGCAGAAGACAAGGGAAAAGGGGAGTTAGATATGTCTTACCATAATCCTAAATTCGTGGAAATGGAAATCTTAAAAAAGCTGGTAAGCGGTAAATCACAAAACCCGCGTATCGAAGTAATCACTACTGCATCGAACGAGCCCCGAACACAGAAGAAAAAATACGAAGAAGCATTTGAAAAGGTTGGTCATAAAAACATCGGTTTTATGAATATCCAAACCAAAAAGGAAGCACATGAGAAAAAGTTTATAGACCGCATCAAAAAAGCAAAGACCGTTTTATTTTCAGGAGGTGATCAGTTTAAGATAGCTACTATAATTGGTGGAACTCCTGTTGCAAGAGCGATTAAAGAAAAATATTTTTCCGATAAGGATTTTACGGTTGCCGGGACCAGTGCCGGAGCTGCAGTTGCTCCTGAAGTCATGATCCAGTCGGGGGGAACTTATGAAGCGCTTTTTGAATCGGATTTGCAAACGGGTGGGGGACTAGGTCTTTTGGAAGGATGTATTATAGATACCCACTTTTTGAAACGCGGCAGATTCGGCCGGCTTGCCCAGGCAATCATTCGCAATCCGGGACAAATGGGGATCGGACTGGGTGAAGACACAGCGATCATCGTTAAAAAAGGACACGAGGTAAAATGTCTGGGATCCGGCATGGTGATTCTTATCGACGGGCGTGAGATCGAGCATACCAACATCAATGAGGTGAATGACGGTGCCATTTATGTGGATAATCTCCGCGTACACTTGTTGGTCAGAAACTGCAAATTTGATATTCAAACTTATCAGCTGGAATATCCAAAAAAGCGGAAGGCTAAATAAATACATCCCTCCTAAAAACAGAAGGTTATCCACACAGGAAGGGCTGTCCCGAAAGACAGCCCTTCTAATTGAATAGTGTTTAAGAACAGGTCGGTTCCCTGTATTTAAACCAATTATGCCGCATTGTTAGCCGCATCGCGTAATTGCTTGATCTTATCGTGACCTGCTTTGATTTTCGAGTACTGTTCCCGAACAAGTTGCGAACATTCACTTCCTTTCAAAGCCTCACTATCCATTTCTGTCTGGTAAGTTTTAACCGCAGCATCTTCACCGAATTCACAGGAATTCAGGATTGCCTTACGCTCTTTACTACTCAAGGCTGCCTTAATGTCCATCCATACACGGTAAAGCTTGCCCGAAACGGTTGTACCCTCAACCGGTGTTCCGCCTAGTTTGGTGATCTCCTGGACCAATTCACGACGGCATTCCTGGCTGGTTGTCATCATTTCCGAGAAAACACTTTTCAGATCATCCTGGTCGGTTTCCTGCGAAGCAGTTAAATATCCCTGAATGCGGTCGTTATTGATTTGTACCAGGTTGTTTAAACAATCTACAATTTCTTGATTATTTGTCGCCATGTTGTTTGTTTTTATGTGTTACTACTTGCTTTTTTAGTGTGTCAAAACTGATTTTTCAAATTCATTTCGACACACTTTTTGCCGTCATTGACGGCCTTTCGAATCGAAAGCATTGCTTTCTCTTACTTCATCTCCTTAGCCTTATCCTTGCAGATATTAGAGTTCTCCAGGTGCGCGCGTAATCCCGGAAGCATAGATGTTGCCCAGTTTCGAATATCCGGATCCTCCGCATTGGAAGAAGCATTCTCAAACTTGCGGATTGCGCTTTTGTGCCCTCTAACCATCATGCTGGCATATTCCTTGTCAAAGCTCATTCCCTTTTCTTCATTCAGGTCGTCATAGGCATCTTGTCCGTCTTCGGTTAAAACCTCTGGAATTGTAATGGATTTATTTGCAGCCAGTGTTTTCAATTCTTCCATTGCCGCAGTATGCTCCTTCACCATCATTTTACCTAATGCCTTGGTGTCTTCCATCATCCCTCTTTCCTGTGCCAGTTCCCCTAGTTTAATTTCTTCCAGGTTAATAGCTGCAGCCTCAACTAAAAAATTTGCGTCCTTTTCTGATTTTCTGTCATCAAAACGCTCATCATTCTGGTCTTCTGCAATTTCTTTCGAATCGTCGGGATTACCACCACATGCATGGATCATTAATAAACCCAGGCTTAGTCCTCCTAAATAAGCCAAACTCCTTCTTGCTGTCATTCTTACACTTTTCATGATACATTACTTTTGGTTATAAAACTATTCTTACACCCACATACCAATATTAAGGTGCCATGCGCCAACACTGTAGCTTAGGCGTAAGTGTTCTGTGAGAGAACTAAAATTCGGGAGCTTTGATAAAAATCCTGTTACACTTAATTTTTGAGAATTTGTACTATTCACACTTTGTATCATTCTCAATGATGAGTCCTGAATTCCGAATTGTCAGTGTTTAAAAGGAGTTTGAACATAATAGGGAATGATAATCGGGATTTTGGTCTTTTGATGCGTGAAAGGTGATTTTAGCTTTTTTTAATAGAATGATTCCCGGACTGAAATTCCCGGGACTCTTAAAAAAATCAAATTATAGGATTTATGTAAATCGACCGGGGAATTGTGTAAGTAAGCAGTTTCTATACAGTTCTATTTTTACCTACGGGGCTGACTGACATTGGGATAGATTCAGTTTTCAATGTTTTTCAAACCCAAAATGGCACACACTATTTAATTCATAAATCATGGAAATTAAAAACATACAGGTAATGCGGGGCCCGAATTATTGGTCGAATTACCGGCAGAAACTGATCGTAATGAAATTGGACCTGGGAAAATACGAAGAACTCCCAACCAATAAAATCCCCCAATTTTACGAACGGATAATGAAAGCATTACCATCCCTGTACGAGCACCGTTGCTCAGAAGGGAAAGCTGGCGGACTTTGTGAAAGAATGAAACTGGGAACCTGGCTGGGACATGTTATAGAACATGTGGCTCTTGAATTCCAGGTGCTTGCGGGTATGGATTGCGGTTACGGCAGAACAAGGTCAGCAGGAGAATACGGAATATATAAAGTAGTTTTTTCCTATTTATCGGAAGAGGCGGGAATTTTTGTCGGTAAAGCGGCGGTTGATTTCGTGAAAGCTGTTGCAGAGAAAACTAGTTTTGATGTCAAAAATGTCATTGAAACGTTAAAGGAGATTTGGACAAATGAAATGCCAGGACCGAGTACCCAAACGATTCTGGACGAGGCGGCCCGCAGGAATATTCCTGTAACACGCATGGATGATCATTCGCTGTATATGCTGGGGTATGGACGAAATCAACAGTTGTTCCGCGCTACAGTGATGGGAACCACAAATAACCTGGCTGTAGAATCCGTAGGATGTAAATGGTTTACGAAAGGAATGCTCGGAAATGCCGGTATCTCTGTTCCGAAGGGTATAACCGCTTACACGAAAACCGAATTGGAAGAAGCTTTTGAAGAAATTCCTTTTCCATGGGTCATTAAACCGATAGATGGAAATCACGGACGGGGAATTACTGCTAATATCCGTAACAAAGAAGCGGCATTAAAAGCTGCAAAGCAGGCGTGGAAAATATCCGACAAGATTATAATCGAAGAATTTATTGAAGGTTTTGATTACCGTTTTTTGGTTATCAATTATAAATTGATCGCAGTTGCAAAAAGAACACCTGCTTGTGTCAGAGGTGACGGACAATCAACTATCCGACAGCTTATAGCTAAAGAGAATGAAAATCCGGACCGCGGATTGGGACATGAAAAAGTACTTACGAAAATAAAAATAGATTACCATACCAAAGCGCTTTTGAAAGAAGCAGGATTGAGCCTGGATGATGTTCTTCCTTTGGGAATGGAGATTATGCTCAAGAAAACAGCTAATCTTTCAACCGGAGGAACATCAACCGATGTAACGGACAGTGTTCACCCGTTCAATATTTTTCTTGCAGAGCGCATAGCCCGGCTTTTCCAGCTGGACGTCTGCGGAATTGATATCATGGCAAAAGATGTGTCGGAACCGATTCAAAAAGGAAACGGAGCAGTGATTGAAGTAAATGCAGGCCCGGGTTTCCGCATGCATACCCATCCTTCACACGGAACTGCCCGCGATGTGGCGAAACCGGTTTTAGACATGCTTTTTCCTGAAAATTCAAATGGCAGGATTCCGATCGTAGCTGTCACCGGTACAAATGGTAAAACAACAACCACTCGACTGATTGCTCACATGGCTCAGAAAGCGGGAAAAAGCGTTGGTTATACCACCACTGAAGGAGTTTATATCAATGGACATACCATTCGGGAAGGAGATTGCAGCGGTCCGCAAAGCGCACGAACTATTTTGGCCGATCCGATGGTTGATTTTGCAGTGCTGGAATGTGCACGGGGAGGAATTCTTCGTTCGGGTTTAGCTTTCGATGAATGCGATGTGAGTATCGTGACGAATGTTACGGAAGACCATTTGGGGATTGATGATATTCATACCCTGGAAGATTACGCTCAGGTAAAAGAAGTTGTTGCCCGGAGTACAGCTGATAAAGGTTATGCAATCTTAAATGCGGATGATGACCTGGTTTATGAAATGCGTCATGCAGTTTCTTCCCTGGTGGTACTTTTTAGCATGGAGCAGGAAAATGAACGGATTATGGAACATTGCACAAAAGGCGGCATGTCAGTGTTTGTGCAGGATGACTATTTCGTCGTACAAACAGGTGAAACGGTGATCCGGATCCTGGCTGTGAACCGCGCTCCGGTTACTTTAGGGGGGAAGGCAGCATTCATGGTGGCGAATGTTTTACCTTCCATTGCTGCGGCGATCGTTTCAGGATTTACAATCGAAGATATCCGGATAGCGCTTACTTCGTTTATTCCGTCTCCCGAATTGACCCCGGGAAGGATGAACCTTTTTGAATTTGCCCACTGCCGATTGATGCTTGATTATGCCCATAATGCTTCAGGTTTTGAAGGTATTCAAAAATATATGGTTCAGGTGGATGCATCTTCCAAGATTTGTATCATAGGCGCAACCGGCGACCGCAGAGATGAAGATATCCGTAACCTGGGAAAATATGCGGCGTCCACTTTTAATGAGATCATTATTCGGCATGATAAAGACCCCAGAGGCAGAACGAACGAAGAACTGACCGGTTTGGTAATGGAAGGAATCCTTTCCGTTAACGCTAATCCGAGGGTGGAAGTTATTTCCGATGAAGCTGCGGCAATTGAATTTGCAGTTACCAACGCACCTCAGGAGGCCTTCATATTTGTATGTGCAGACCATGTTAAGCATTCCATCGAACTGGTGCGCCGCCTCCAGGAAAAACTGCTTTACTCCATGTCTAAAGTTTCTTAATTAAAAACACTCCGAATGGTACCTAAAGGCAGACTTTTACTCATTGGAGGGGCTGAAGATAAAGGTGAGAATCAAGTCCCGATAGCTGCACACAACAAGCAATTTGTGCACCTTGAAATATTGAAAAAGTTGGTGTCCGAAAATTCGTTGGATGACCGAATTGAAGTCATTACGACGGCTACCGGTTTTCCCCTGGAAATCCGGGCAAGCTACGAAAAAGCTTTCAGTAAGGTCGGATATACAAATGTGGGGTTCTTAGATATTCACAGCATTGCAGATACGAAGAGCGCCGAGTACCTGGAACGCGTGAATAAAGCAGACACGATTATGTTTTGCGGGGGAGATCAATTCAAAATAGCGACCATTATTGGCGGTTCACCGATATCGGATGCCATTTATAAACGGTATAAGAATGATTCTGACTTTACGGTTGCCGGTACCAGTGCGGGCGCAATGGTGATGTCGAAATTGATGATTCAAAGTGGTGGTACGAACGAAGCACTGATCGATTACGATTTGCGTATTAGTTCAGGCTTGGGTTTGATCGAAGATTGTATCATAGATACACATTTTATACGAAGAGGACGTTTCGGAAGATTGGCCCATGCTGTTATTTCCAATTCGAACCAGATCGGGATCGGATTGGGAGAGGACACCGCTTTATTGATCCGGAAAGGAAGGAAAGCACAATGCCTGGGATCAGGAATGGTGGTCATTATCGACGCACGACACATTGAACAAACAAACGTAAGCGATGTGGAAAAAGGCGATCCGATCTATGTAGATAACCTGCGGGTACATCTGCTGGTGCGAAATTGCGAGTTCAACATACACACCTGTAAATTAAGTTACTCACATTTAAAACCTACAGAAGATGAATAAAATTGCAATTGCAATACATGGCGGAGCCGGACAGAACAGCGAGTTTATTGAGGCCAATTATGATGCTTACCTGGAAGGGTTAAGAACCGCTTTGGAACAAGGATATGAATTATTGCAGAAAGGGGCTTCCGCACTGGATGTGGTAGAAGCAACCGTTAGAATCCTGGAGGATAACCCGCTTTTCAATGCAGGAAAAGGTTCTGCACTGAACTCGGAAGGAAAGGTCGAAATGGATGCTGCAATCATGGACGGGAATACACTTGCTGCCGGAGCTGTTTCCATGATCACCCAGGTAAAAAACCCGATTTCCCTGGCTAGAAAAGTTATGAGCAATACCAAGCATGTGCATATTGCCGGATACGGGGCATTGAAACTCGCCGAATTAAACCAACTGGAATTGATGCCTGAAGATTATTTCATTGTAGAAAGGCAGATCAATGATTTGAAAGAGGAGAAAAGTTATGGTCATGGAACAGTAGGCTGTGTTGCATTGGATGCTTCCGGTCACCTGGCCTCAGCAACTTCAACAGGGGGTATTTCCAATAGTTTACCGGGAAGGGTCGGAGACAGCTGTATGATCGGGGCCGGTTGTTATGCAAATGCTCATTGTGCCTCCTCTTGCACCGGAGACGGTGAGCTGATCATCATTAACGTGATTGCACACCGGGTGGCTTTGCTGATGGAATTGAAAGGAATGTCCCTGCAAAATGCCTGCGATTATGTTATCCGGAACATCGATAATCCGATCAACGGCGATGTTGGAATGATTAGTGTGGATGCAGGAGGAAACATCGGTTTTTCATTTAACTGCGACCGCATGCACCGTGCAGGAATTGATCATACCGGGAAAATGGTTGTAGACATTTACGAAGAAGGAAGTATGCTGAGACCTGACAATCCGGAGAAGGAAATTCCGAAAATTCCCCCTTCGGAGGGGGATAAAGGGGGAGGATAGATGGTTGATTAGTTGAAAAAAATAAATAGTGATGAAAGCAATCTGGAAGGGTGCGATTAGTTTTGGACTGGTCAATATTCCCGTAAAACTTTACAGTGCAACACAGCAAAGCTCGTTAGACTTAGACATGGTTGATCCGCGGGATATGAGCCACATCAAATTCAAACGGGTAAATGAAGACACCGGGAAAGAAGTGGCCTGGGAGCATATTGCAAAAGCTTACAAATTGAAGGAACGGTATATTTTGCTTGATCCTGAGGATTTTGAAGCCGCGGCACCGGAGAAAAGCAAGATTATACAGGTAGACCATTTTGTAGATGAAAAAGACATAGATACGATCTTCTTCGAGAACTCCTATTATGTGGAACCGGAAAAATCCGGGGTAAAGGCTTATGCTTTGATGCGCGAAGCACTGGCAAAATCGAAAAAGGTGGGGATTGCACAGTTCGTGCTTCGAACGGCTGAAACACTAACGGTTTTGAAACCCCGTGGAAATGTACTTGTCTTGAGCAAGATTCGTTTTGCGCAGGAAATCCGTGATACGGACGAACTAAAACTGCCTGCAGCTTCGGAAGTGAAGCCGGCCGAACTGAAAATGGCTATGGCACTTATCAAACAATATACAACACCCTTCACTATCGATAAGTTTAAGGATGAATATGCTGCTGCTTTATTGAAGATTATCAAAGCAAAGGCAAAAGGCAAAAAATCGAAAGTACCGACACTGAAAGTGGTGCATAGCAAGTCGAAAGATCTGATGGAACAGCTAAAAGCCAGTTTAGAGAAAAGTAAATCATCCAAAGCATCCTGATTATGGCACTCAATCTCTATCGGAAAAAAAGAAATTTCGGGGAAACGCCGGAACCATCCGGCAAGAAAGAAAAAGCTTCGGAAAAACTCACTTTTGTGGTCCAGCGCCATGATGCTTCCCATCTGCATTATGATTTCCGGCTGGAGATGGAGGGCGTGCTGAAAAGCTGGGCAGTCCCGAAAGGTCCGTCGATGAAGGCCGGCGAACGAAGACTGGCTGTCCATGTGGAAGACCATCCGCTTGCGTATGGTAAATTCTATGGTGAAATCCCCGAAGGGAATTATGGTGCCGGGATCGTGGAAATTTGGGATAACGGAACTTATGTCCCGTTGGATCCGGATCCTTCCAAGTCTGCAGAAAAGTTACTATTGAATCAGTATCACAAAGGCGATCTGAAGTTCGTACTGAAAGGAAAACACCTGAGAGGTGCATTTGCTTTGGTGCGTATGAATGATGGTACGGACAAGAACTGGCTGTTGATCAAAAAATCCGATGAATACTCCGTGAAAAGTTATAACATCGCTTCGATAGATCCGATGAAGCCTTTTGCTAAAAAGAAAGCTCCAAAAACAAAGGCAAAACCGAACGATGAAAAAGAATCCAAAGCTTCGGAAGACCAGGAAACGGATGCTGAGCCCCAACTACCTAAGACTCCCATTGAGAAAGCGTGGAAAAACCTGAAAAAACCGATGCTGGCAACGCTTGTTTCATCTCATGAAGACAATCCGGATTGGATGTACGAACCAAAATACGACGGTTACCGGGCAGTGACAAAAATCAATAAAGGAAAAGTGGAAATTGTTTCCCGGAACGGGAATCCCTTCAACAAGCAATATCAGTCCTTGGTACCTGAATTGGAGAAATTTGAGGATGAGCTCATACTGGATGGCGAAATTGTGATTGAGGACCATAAAGGAATCAGTAATTTCCAGTTGCTTCAGAATTATACAACCACGAAAAAGGGAGTGTTGAGGTACTATGTATTTGATATCCTTTACCTGAACGGCTATCCTGTGACACAGCTGCCGTTTACCCAGCGCAGGGAATTATTGGAAGCTGTTTTTGCAAAAATTAAGCTGACAAATATTCAGCCATCTCCAATAGTCCGTAAAGAAGGGAAAGAATTGATGGAGCGTCTGACCAAATTGGGTTACGAAGGAATCATTGCGAAAGCTTGTGATAGTTCCTATTTTCCGGGACTTCGTTCGGATTCCTGGTTGAAGTTGAAGAACCATCAATCGCTGGAAGCCATTATTTGCGGATACACTGCGCCTCAGAACAGTCGTAAATTTTTCGGATCTTTAATTCTGGGAATACATGATAAAGGCAAACTGATCTATATCGGAAATTGCGGTACGGGTTTTACCGAAGCTACTTTGGAGGAATTACACAAGCGTTTTGAGAAATTGAAGATCGCGAAAAGTCCTTTTGATCCCCCGCCAAAAATGATCGGACAAAAAGGAAAACCGACCTGGATTAAGCCCGAGTTGGTTTGTAATGTAGAATTTGCCAACTGGACCAAAGACAAGCATTTGCGCGTTCCGGTTTTCAAGGGGGTGCGTGAAGATAAAAAAGAATCAGAAGTCATGAAGGATAATGATGCAAAAGCAGATAAAAAGACCCGTTCCAAACAATCCGCACAGAAATATGCCGAAAATGATATAGAATGGACAATCAACCGGAAAAAACTCAAGGTAACAAACCGTAACAAAGTGTACTTCCCCGATGAAGGAATTACAAAGGGTGAGATCATTGATTATTACCGAAAGATCAGTAAATTCATTTTGCCATACCTGAAAAATCGCCCTGAATCCCTGAACCGTCACCCGAATGGAATTGCCAAACCCGGATTTTACCAGAAAGACATGGATACAGATCAGATACCTGATTGGCTGCATACCGAAAAACAATATTCCAAATCGAATGAAGAATATTTGGACTACCTCATCTGTGATAACGAGGCAGCGTTGGTATATATCGCAAATTTAGGCTGTATTGAGATCAATCCGTGGCATAGTACCTTCGACAAGCCCGACTATCCGGATTACATGATCATGGATTTGGATCCCGGTAATATCGGTTTCGGGGAAGTAGTGCGGACAGCATTGAAGATCCGGGATATTTGCATCGAAATAGGAATCGATACTTATTGTAAAACCAGCGGTGCAACCGGACTGCATGTTTATATTCCTCTGAGAAAACGCTACACCTATGACGAGATCAAACTATTTGGCGAATTACTTGCAACAGCCGTTCAACAGCAGCTTCCGGATACAACCAGTGTAGAACGCACCGTTTCCAAACGGAGTGATAAGATTTACATCGATTTTCTGCAGAACCGCAAAGGACAAACGATAGCTTCGGTTTACAGTGTAAGGCCTAAATCCGGAGCAACGGTTTCCACACCGCTCGAATGGACCGAAGTCACTGAAGAACTCGATCCGAAAAAGTTCACCATTTATACCATTTTCGATCGTTTAAAAGAAAAAGGCGATCTGTGGAAAAAAGTCCTTGGGAAAGGAGCGGATATTGGGAAAGCACTGAGCAAACTGGAAAAGATCATAGAAGGGTAGCGGCAGAAAACATATCAAATCTCACAAGAAAGAGCATTAGGATTGATCGAAGCGGTCTTCTTTGGTGCAGGAATTTAGGTCACTTTCCTGTTTGTTAGCATAGCGGTTTTGGTTTTAAGAAGAAAACGCCCCCGAGTCAAGAGACCTTATAAAATTTCCCTCAATATTCGTAATTTCCCTTTTCTTTCTACACCTGAGTATGATTGACATTGATTTTACCAGGATATTCGATATAAAGGACTAACAGCCCAGGGTTCGCTCACTAACACACGACCAGGATTCAAATTATGGTCAGTGCCGTGCGATTCCCAAATGGCGTCCTTCAATAATCCGCTCCACATGGTCGATTTCTTCATCCGATCCATCGTAGAAGAGTAAGAAACGACCTTCTTTCAGGTGCTGTTCGTATTCAACATGATCATCTTTTACCCCCAGATCTACCAAAATAGTTGCAAATCCACCGGTAAGCACACCAACCTGGAAACCAGCAAGGGCTCCAACAATTGCGCCTGCACCGAATAAAATTCCAAGTCCCGGAATGGCAAAAAGCCCAACACCGGTGAGAACTCCCAGGGTAGTACCGATTACCGTTCCGGCTGCGACAGGTGCAGCGACCAAAGCTGTGTTGGATTTAACACGTACATGGTCATCCACAATTTCCGCATGGCCGACCAATGAAACTTTCGACATATTTACACCGCTTTCATTTAATGCCTCCAATGCTTTAACTGCCTGATCGTGAGAATCGAATATAGATATACTTTTTTTCATAACTTCCGAATAAATGGGTTAACCATTTTAATTTACGGAAATTCAAGATACCGAAGAGATAATGTTTGTTAAGAAAATAATGAAAGATGCACAGGGGTTAAAAGATCCTGCACATCTTTCGAAGGGGAAAACAAGCAGTTATTCCACAATCAGTTTTCCGGAACCGGAAGCGTTTTTACCAAATACCTGGTAGAAATAAATTCCCGGTATTCCTGATAAATCAATCATAGCGACCTTACCGGATGTGTTCATATCCAGTATTTTTGATCCAAGTTGGTTGTAAATCACTACTTTCTCGATCTCCTCCGAAGCAGAGATATGAACTGTTCCGTTAGACGGATTTGGCCATGCAGTTAAACCTGTGAGCTCTGAATATTGATTTAATCCCAGTGTTTCCGGAGCAATCTTTACAAGATAAGCGTCACCGTAAGCACCGTTCCATCCGTTGCTTTCCGCGTTGTAATTTCCCTTTCCGGCTACCAGCACCCGGTTGTCGGAAGTAGCGATGCACGAAAGTCCCCAGCAGTGTGAGCCTGTATAGATAGATCCATTGTAGTATGGCCCGATTTGGTTCATGGCATAAGCGTTCATGATCTGACCGTTATCATTGATACAAAATAAAGCCATTTGTCCGCAGTTTTGAGGAGCATTGGTGGCATCATTAAAGTTTTGATCAATTTCTCCCGCTGCAACGAAACCATTTGCGAAAGGGACCATATCATCGCAAAATCCAAAGTTGATCGGATTTCCGTTGTGTGTATTCATTATTGAAATGGATAAACTGTCGCCAGTATTTGAAGCTACACGGAGTACGGAAGGATAAACGATGTTGTTTTGTCCCCAGGCACACGCAACGAGGTAATCTCCGGCGCTATTTTTCACCATTTTCACTTTTTGATCCCTCCAAAGTGAATTGCGGACATACTTTTTGGTCCAGTGAACAGTTCCGTCCGAGACAGCCAGTTTTGTTACTGCCAGGTCATACATCCACCAGTCGGCACCGGCATAGCCACTCATAACCACATCCGATCCGTCGAGGATCATAGAAGTAATGCCAATCACTTCACCGGCATAATCGTGCGACCAGCTTGCAGTAAGGTTTCCCGGAGTGAATCGTTTTACAATTCCGATTGATGAATTCTGTCCGTACGAAAGTATGTAGTCACCGTTTGCTAACTGTACATGGGCAAAATAACTATATCCGGAGGCTGGTCCCATGGGTCCGTAAAAGGAAGATATCGTATCGCCGTTATTCTCATTGAGTTTCACAAAAGAGAGTCTTCCATAGATTGTTTCAAATGCTCCATACAGGTCATTGTTGTTATCCCTGTATAGTTTTGCAAGGTTACTGAAGTTCCCGTAAGAAGTTCCATAATAGCGCGTCCAGAGTGAATCTCCGTTAGCTGCTACCTTAGCAAGGTAAGCTACCCGCGGTGACTTTTCTGCAATTCCCCCGATGAGGTAACCGCCATCACTCGTTTCGATAGTTGTTCTTGCTGTCTCTGCTGTGTTATTGATAGCATAATTGGAGTAAATGTACTCTTTTTGCCATTGTATTTGACCAAAGGAAAGGCTTGAGGCCGCTGCCAGGATCAAAAACAAAAGGAAGTGTGTTCCAAACTTTTTCATAATTGAGGTATAATGATTATTAACCGCAAAATTGATCTCAAATTCAAGCCTTCACAATACGGCATATGAAGTATTTAAAGTAAAGAGTCTAAAAAATAAGAGGTTAAGAACCTGCGAAATACCCTGATTATGGTAGTTTTTGTAGTGAAAATAAGTTGTATTTTTTAAAATTTTATCAAAAAACATGTTTTAACCTTAATTATTTCACAAATACAAAATATATACAAATCGAGATAGTTGATAGTGTAAACTATCCGTTTTATACAAACCTATATTTGATTCAGAAGACATGAAAATTAGATTTTGAAAGTAGGTAAACCCTATGTGGTAAATCGAGTGGTTAGGTGAGAGGGGCGTAAAAGCCCCTTTTGAATCACATTACCCCTGGGAACAAGAGTGAGTAAGAAAATGGGTCAGTTATTTTCCTTTTCCATAGTATAATTTTTTAAGTGATACGGGGATTCTGAAAAGTTTGGAATCTGAAAACATTAAAAAGAAGATTATGAGGGTAGCAATAAGTACATTATCCATTTTGGTAGCCATGGGATGGTCTATCGGATACTTTAAGTTTGAGGCAGGGGCTCCTATTCATCTAACACTTGTTGTTGCAGTGTTTGCACTAATTATGCAATGGCTTCCGAGTAGTAAACCCTAGTAAATAAGGTCAACAGGTAAAACGGGATTTTTTTTGTGAACTGTTAGTAAAGGTATTGGTTATCAATTGTTAAATGGTTTGTAAACACGTTTGAAATAGTTTACCTTAACAGAATTATACACAACATACTTTGAAAATTTACGTGAAGTTCATGGTAGGTAGTCGCTGCTATGAGAAAATAGGAGAAGAGCTGACAAAACGGGGCATTGCTTCTGAAGTTAGCCAGGGAGTAATTGAATTTCATAAAGAACCCGACGGGCTAGAAATGCTTCAGCTAAAGGAGGATCTTTGGGAAATGGGTTATTTGATTGTTGACGAAATAAACGGCGAAAGGTTGGATGAAATTTCTGCGTTGATCAAAAAGTTGATCTACCGACATCCGGAAATACCTGTAAGTGGTTATCCGGAGTACCTGTTGGAGCAAGGAAATCTTGACCATGAAACAATGCAGCTTTTTTCACAAGTGCATGGAATGGATCTGGTACAGTATGCTATGATTCAGCAAGTAGAACGGATTAAAGAAATGCTCTTGTATGAAAATCGAAAATTGAAGGAAATAGTTGATATTTTTCACTTTAAAGATAAAGGTCAGCTGAAAAGAACCTTTGAAAGAATTACCGGTTTAACACCGAAATTCTACAAAGAAATTAGGAACAAGCGTTCAAAGATCCGCGAAGAAAGCGAATCTGGCGAAATGATAAGTGCGGTTAAGGAGATAAATGGATAGGGTTGGCGCACGAACCCTGAAATAATGAAAATATAAAGGAGATACAAAAATAGAAATTATAGTGCATTAAAAATTGGGTAAAGACAATTCGGTAACTTGAATTTGGTGGGTCATTGCGCAAAAAAACATGTGAAAGTAAAATGAAAGCAAAGACCTGACTTATTTCCGGCTAACACATTTATGAATATTAAAACTTTATTTGATTTGAGATTATATATTAAATACATGGTCAGTGCCAGGTGCAAAATGGTGGTACAGACTGAAATAGAAAAGCTAGGGATCCAGTGCGCTACAGTGGATCTTGGCATCATTGAAACCCTTACCGACCTTTCAGAAGAGCAACTGGAAGTGTTGAGGGGGAACCTGTCCAGGGTAGGGCTTGAGCTCCTGGAAGATAAAAAAAGAGTGTTGGTTGTTCAAATGAAAGATGCAATCATTGATTTGATTTACAATTCGGATGAAATCCCAAATATCAATTATTCCGAATACCTGAGCGAAAAACTCGGACATGATTATACCTATTTGTCCGGGATCTTTTCCGAAGCCAAAGGAATAACAGTACAACAATTTATTATACTGAAGAAAACGGAACGTTTAAAAGAACTTTTAGCGAATAGTGAAATGAGTCTGGCAGATATTGCCTATAAACTAAATTATAGCAGTGTTGCGCATCTTTCCAATCAATTCAAGAAAAATACGGGGCTCAGCCCGTCGAACTATAGAGAAATGATGATGGAAAACAGAGTTAGCTGACAAACTATTCATTGAACACCCTATAACCCAAAAGCTGGTATAAAGATTTGTACCGGCTTTTATTTTCCAAACGTATAGATCAGTAAAAAGATAAAGCCTGTTATGGCGAGTAACCCGTGAATCACTGCCAGGCTTTTCGGCAAAGAACGACCGGTTAAATCCCTTGCAAACAGCACAATTCCTCCCAAAGCCGTAATTATAAAAAGTACCACGATCTGGATCGTATCGGCTCCTGTCCGGATCATATCTACAATTAATAGAACCAGCGCAATAGCCGCCAGTAACCCGTGTGTAATAGCAGCACCTTTTGGTACCGGTTTCTTTTGCAAAACCAGTGATAACATGTAAAGTCCTATGAGTGCGGCTGTTGCAAACAACCCGATTGCTGTGTAAATCAATTCCATATGCAGTTGTATTAGTTGTTTCACAATTTCTTTGAAGGAAGAGCTTTCAATGCAGGACCTTCGATCACTTTTCCGTCTATATCGAACCGGCTGCCATGACAGGGACAATCCCAGGTTTTTTCAGACTGATTCCAGTTTACAATGCATTTCATATGCGTGCAGACCGCCGAAACGATATGAAGTTTGAAATCTTCGTCTTTATAAACAGCCAGTTTTTCATGATCGGGTGAAATGACTTTCCCTTCTCCGGGTTTTATTTCACTAAATAGTTCATGGTCGACATTCCATGGCATATCCTTCAGGTACTGAACCATCACATCTGAGTTTTCAATGATGAAATTCTTTGCAGAACGAACAGGAGTAAACCTTCCGGCTTTATAAATCTCTTCCCATGGGTTTGAGTTTCCAAGTAGTTGATCGGATACGATCATGGCCGCCAGAGTACCATAAACTAATCCGTCTGCTGCAAAACCTGTCATGAAATAAATACGCTCACCGTGGTTTCCGATATAAGGCAGTGAATCAGCAGATCTGTATTGCTGTCCACCCCAAAAATACGCGATTTCGGAAACATTTACGCGTTCTTTCAGGTAGTTCTCAAGACCCGAAATATACTTTTGGCTGTCCTCATGCTGCCCGGTTTTGAACTTATCGCCGATGACCATCACATAATGTTGTCCGTTGTTTGCAAAAGATCTTACAGAATGCTTGGGATCATCCAATCTCCAAAATATTCCGCCGGGAAAAGATGCATTATTGACAGCTGCAGCAACTCCGAATTCCCGGTATGGGGCAAGCAGTGTTTGTATAAAGAACGAACCAACCGGTGTATGTGTTGCCAATAGGATTTGATTTGCTTTTAGTGTTCCTTTTCCTGTTTTGAGTATCCCGTTTTTTTTATCCAGTTCAACAACACGGCTATTCTCGAAAATGGAGCACTTCTCCGATACAATGATTGCCAGTTGTTGCACGTATTTCAACGGATGGAACTGCGCCTGTCCCTGGATTTGTAAAGCTTTTGCTGTAGGATGGGGAAGACCCGCATCGTCCAGCATTTGAGGTTTTAAACCTGCTTCACAAAGCGCGTCAAATTCCTCTTCTATAAAAGTCTCAATGTCTTTGGTAAGATTTTCAGCAAAGAGGGTAAATGGCTGCCGGTGAAAGTCACAGTCAATGCCATATTGTCGAATGGTGTTCTCGATCAGATCTATAGCAGCTCTGCGGGAGTTCACCACGGCTTTCATAACATCCGTATTCCATTTTTTCTGGAGTACCGACAAATGTTCGTCGACAACTGCATAGAGATTTCCGGTAGAATTCCCCGTTGTTCCCAATCCAATGCTCCTGGCTTCCAGTAAACTCACTTTCTTTCCTGCTTGCGCTAAAAGCAAAGCTGCTGTTAAACCAGTGATTCCACCGCCGACAACAGCAATATCTGTTTCTTGTTCACCTTCAAAAACGGGGAAATTGCGAGCTTCTCCAGCAGTAGCTTCCCAAAGTGATTTTGCTTCCAAATTCATACTCTCCTATATTTCTTCAACACATTCTAATTTATGAAAAGCAGATCCGGCATTTTTTGATTTTGATCTTTTTTAACTGCTTCAGGATGATTTTTTTTCATCTCTGTTTTTTCTGTAATCCAATCTTCACAATAGTAGAAATTATACAAATAGACAGTATGATTTTGTAAGGGATTATGCGATTCCCATTAGTAATTTTCGCTTAAGTGTAGGAACAAAAAAACAAGCAATTATGGCAACAAAAACATCAAACCAAAATGGATCTTCCAGAGAGTCCGGATTAAAAGAATTATTTATCGATGAATTGAAAGATATCTATTGGGCAGAAAAAGCATTGGTAAAAGCACTTCCCAAAATGATTAAAAAAGCAACAAACAGCGAGCTTGCTGCAGCTATTGAAGATCATCTTTCAGCTACAGAAACACATGTGGAACGATTGGAGCAAGTGTTTGAAACAATCGGTGAAAAAGCATCTGCAAAAAAATGCGAAGCAATGGAGGGATTGATCACTGAAGCCGAAGAATTGATGAAGGAAATTGAGGATGGTGTGGTACGGGATGCGGCAATTATTTCGGCCGCTCAAAAAGTGGAACATTATGAAATAGCCAGTTACGGGACATTGGTTTCGTTTGCCAATACTTTGGGTGAAACCGACGCTGCAGCGTTGTTGGAAGAAACGCTGAACGAAGAAAAAGAAGCGGATCAGACTTTGACTGAGATTGCAGAATCTTCTATCAATATAGATGCGGTTGAAGGAGAAGAATAAGGATTTTATTTAAGTGTTATAAGTTAGGTGAGTGATGCCGGGGACTGTGAAAACATTCTCTGGCATTTCCTCTGAAACAATAACTTTTGGAAAACCACTATTTACGATGATTATGAGACTGATTATATACCTTTTGGCACTGCTGGTAATTACCGGTTGGGCAATTGTTTATTTTAAATACAAGGAAGGGGGAATGTTCCATTTAACCCTTGTTATTGCGGTCCTGGCGATTGTCATGCAATGGTTTCCGGGGATCAAACACTCCCATAAATTAAAAAAACCGAAATTATGAAAGAGAAAAAAGCTTTGAAGATTGCTGCAATAACTGCAGCAGGGGCGGCGGCAGGCGTGGCAATTGGTTTTTTAATTGCATCCGAAAAAGGAAGCAGTTTCAGAGATAAGATCAAACGCTTTATGAAAGAGACCGATGGCTCTTTGAGTTCCATGGAAGAAAAAATGGAAGAGAAATTGGAAAATCACCGGGAAGGCATTTCCAATCAGGAGACTCAAACAACCTGAAAGTATCGAACCGACAGATCTTTTAACAATTTACGCTCCGGGAGTGTGGACTCACTTCCGTAACTTTGTATATGCCCAAACTTTATTTCGATTCCAGGCGATATGCGGACCTTCCGCTGCATTACGGAAAAGTTCCGCCATGGCTGGCTGAACGCATGCGTTTATTGGGCGGAGCAATTGTTGAATCAATTGTACAGGAATACGGAAAATCAGCAGTTTTAAGCAAATTGAGTGATCCTTTCTGGTTCCAGGCATTTGGAGCCGTTTTGGGAATGGATTGGCATTCTTCCGGGATTACTACTTCTGTTATGGGAGCATTGAAAGGAGCTGTAAATCACCGTTCCAATGAGTTGGGAATTTTTATCGCGGGAGGAAAAGGGAAGCATTCACGGGAAACTCCGGCAGAACTGCTCCGTTTTTCAAACAAAACCGGTTTAGACGGTAATGAATTGGTCCGTTCAATCAGACTCACAGCCAAAGTCGACAACAATGCGATACAAGATGGTTTCCAGATCTATATGCACAGTTTTGTGGTTACAACCGAAGGGGAATGGACAGTCATACAGCAGGGAATGGACGATTCTACCGGAATGGCAAGACGTTATCACTGGCACTCGGAAACTGTTCAATCTTTTGTGGAGGAACCTCACAGCTTTATATACGGAAAGAATCAGGGAGAAATACTGAACCTCACAGACAAAGATGCTGTTTCTGCCAAATCCGGAATTCTCGGATTAGTGTCGGAAAAACCCTCTGTCATTATTCCGGAAGTGCAGCGATTAATTCTTCCTGCGCATCACGACCTGAAAGCGGAAGATGTGAACCTTAAGAGACTGGGAAGTGTTTTGGCCGTTGCTCACGATAAAGGTCTGCGCGATTTTGAATCCTTACTTTTACTGGAAGGAGTTGGTCCGCGAACAGTTCAGTCACTGGCTTTGGTGAGCGAGATTATTCATGGAACTCCGTCAAGATTTAAAGATCCGGGACGTTTTTCATTTGCCCATGGAGGGAAAGACGGACATCCTTTTCCCGTTCCTACTAAAGTCTATGACGACACAATCCATCAGCTTCAAACAGCGGTAGAGAAAGCAAAGATCGGTTTCTCAGAAAAAAGTCAGGCAATTAAGAACCTGCACCTGGTAACACAAATCGTTGAACAGCAATATGTCCCGAACGAAGATCTGTTTGATAAAGCAATCGCAAAAGAGCGTGCTGAATCATACCGCTACGGGGGAAGGACGGTTATGGGAAAAGCTCAGCCGCCCAAAGATGACGGACAGCTGAGTTTGTTCTAATTGTTAAGATTTGGAACTTTCACGTCCCGGGCTGTTTATAGGAAGACCTTTTTTCGGGTTCCTGCGGTCAGTTTTTTTGGCTGTTTCTTTTATTCCCGCCGGATTCGGCTGTTTGATTTCCTCATCCTCCATCGGTTTTTTCATCTTTTCGGATGAAGACTCAGTGTTCAGGAGAGTGACTCCTTCTTTTTTCGCTTCTCGTGTCATAACTTCTGTATTTAATGAATACTAAACCATGATGGAAGTGCTCTTCTAAGTTAAGCCATTGAGCCGGCGATTAAAAATGATTGGTGTTGTAAATTGTTAAGATATACCACGAACGAGCACGGAGGAACACAGATGACTCATATAGTTATTGAATTCGCGAAACATAATTCCTTTGAGATAATCGCTATTGAATCTTTAAAACCCTTTTAGAATGAAAGAAGAATACATCGGCTGCTCAGGATATTACTACCCGGCATGGAAGAACAAATTCTATCCTGCAGGTCTGCAACCCAAAAATTGGCTGGAACATTACAGCACGGTTTTCAATGCGGTTGAATTGAACGGGACTTTTTACCGCACGCCCAGATTGTCTTCCCTTCAAAAATATTACGATACCACTCCACCCGGGTTTAGATTCTCCGTGAAAATGAGTAAGCAGATCACCCATATTCTGAAGCTGAAAGATTCCCAAACACTTATAACCGAATTCCAGGCATTGATACGCGAAGGATTGCAGGAAAAGTGTATTCATTTCCTCTTTCAGCTTCCGCCTTCGTTTCAGTATTCGAATGAGAACCTGGAGCTGGTCTTGAACAATATTCCACATAGTTCGGAGAATGTTATTGAGTTTCGCCATGCTTCCTGGTGGAACGATCATGTGAAACGGAAATTGGCCGCAGCAGAGATAACTTTTTGCAATGTCGACTTTCCTGGTTTGGAAACAACCTTCGTGCATACAACAAATCTGTTTTACCTCAGATTGCATGGAAATCCGGTCTTGTTCAAATCGTCCTATGAACCTTCAGAACTAAAAGAGTTCTATGAAAGGATTCCAGAAAGTTCCTCAAAGAGCTGTATTTATTTCAATAATACTTACTACGAAGCCGGATACGAGAATGCCATGCAAATGCAAAAAATAGCAGGCCAGCGTTAGGAATAGTTGCCTGTGGGCATATTTGACAGGGAATCTTAACAATAGTAAGATTTCTACAAATCTCTTTAGTGAATGTGTAATCGGTTCGGGATGGAAGCAGGTTATTTTTGAAT
This sequence comes from uncultured Fluviicola sp., assembly GCA_966248825.1. Lineage (GTDB taxonomy): Bacteria > Bacteroidota > Bacteroidia > Flavobacteriales_D > Crocinitomicaceae > Fluviicola. Next base: position 26,396 of record CBINBC010000020.1, on the reverse strand, counting down.
AAATGTTTAAGGTATTTTTTTAAGAGGTCCATGTGTGGTAGTGTGGGTTAAGTGTTAAAAGGGAGAGTTGGAGTGAAGGCCGATTCTCCCTTTTTTCTGGTTGTAAAATGAAAAACTGAAAATAGGAAAGAAGAACAGGAAATGTGATTTATACAATAAAACCATGTGATTTTGTAATGATCTTTCTTGTTCAAAAACGCATCTTTAAAGCAAATGACAAAGAATACTCATTCCAAAACAGAATATATGGACGCGACATTGAAATTGGCGGGACACATCTTAAAATTCATCATCGATAAATCAATGAATATGAAATCAGCAGAGAATAAAGCGAAAACCGGGGAATCCGCTGCCGGAGAATCTCATTCTGTTTCGAAAGCGATCGGGACCCTGGCAGCAGGAGCGGCAGTAGGCTTAGCCGCCGGAATTTTACTAGCACCTGCCAAAGGCAAGAAAACCAGGGCAAAGTTGGCTGGGGAAGCAAAAGACTTTGCCGACAAATTGAAAAAGAAGGCCGGAGATGTAATATCCACTGTAAATAGCGCTAAAAAATAGAAGCGGGGACGTCCCCGCTTATTTGATCAATTTCAAAATCAACCGGTATAATTCAACCGCTGCCTTTGTTTTAATCTCTAAAGGAGTTCCGCGAAATACCTTCCGGAAATTCCGAGTTTTATGCTTATATCGAATTGCAAAAAACACTGTTCCTACCGGCTTGTCCTTCGTTTCACTTCCATCTGCAGAAGCCAGGCCTGTTATTGCTGCATAAACATCCGCCTCAACCAATTTGGACAGGTTTTCTACCATTTGTACAGTGATTTCAGTTGATTCGCACGTATAACGTCGAATGTCTGCCTGCTTCACCTGTAAAAGCTGTGTTTTAGCCTTAGGTGTATAACATACAAGAGAAGCAAGCAGCACATCCGAAACGCCTATACAGGAAGAAAGCTTCACAGCTGCCAGTCCGCAGGTCATACTTTCAGCCAGGACTAATGTCAGGCCGTTAGTCTTCATATGCTGAACCAATCCGTTTGCTTTCTTTTGGATCATTCCTGAGATACGATATACAATTTTTTCGGTTTGGAGTTTCTGTTTTTATGCTGTTTTTCCAGAGTCATTCTGGCAATGAGATAACTCACTGTTGATTCCGCTCCCTGGTTCAGATTGACATGGTCGCGTTCCAGTCCGTCGTAACATCCTCCCGTTCCGGGATTGTAAATGATACGGGATAAATGATTATTCCCAAGGAACCAGCTGAAGGCGATTTCTGACTTCTCAAGATAACTGTCAATTCCGAATACCTCGTAAAAGTGGTCAAGAGCCAATATGGTATACGCAACATCGATAGGCTGTTCGCCGAATTCTTCCGGTTGATGCCCTTTATGAAGCCAGCTTTTGTTGGAAATGACTTTGATTCCTGTTTTGTTAAATGTTAAGGACAACAGGAAATCGAAGGATCTTTTGGCAATTATCGTATAGAATTGGTCACCTGTTTCTTCCCAGGCATATAATAATGCTTCCGGTAAAACACTATTGGCATAAGTCAGATAGCTTTCGAACCATGGCCAGTTTGGTTCCGATTCGTGACGATAGATTCTTAATAGTCTGTCTGCTAATAATTTGACCAGGGCTGTAATGGTTGGGTCTTTGTCTTCCTTATTGCTGAAATACAATCCTTTGATGGTGAAAGCAATTGCGCGTGGAGAATGCATTTGTTCTACGTTGCTTATAGCTTTTTGAAGAATGGATTTTGCAAGTACTCCGAATGTTTCCGGGAAAATATGCTGTTTGGAAACCAGGTAACCCAATGCCCAAATTGCCCGCCCGTTTGAATCAGAAAGATTGGTCTCGTAATTGCAATCCGAGAATAGCTGGTCCTGATCCACGTAATTGAGGAAATCACCACCGGGCTGCTGACAGAATGCTATGAATTTCAAATACGTTTGAATAGCTACAAGGCTTGCCCCGTCAAGTGTGGCTTCGTAATACATGCATCGCGCGATCAGTGCCCGTGCATTGTCATCCAGCGTATACCCGGATTCACGGTCGGGCTGATTAATCTTTGAGAACTGGATTATCCCGAAGCGGTCCGTAAGCCTGCTTAAATGTGATAAGTTAATATCCGGTAAGGCATAGTTCAGTTCGATTTGATTGGTTGTCAGTTTTTGAAAAAGCTGTGCATGAGCGATGGAAGAGTTCTCCCAGGCTGTCGGTGCAATACGTTCCAATCCGTTGGAAATAAACTGCTCTTTAAGTGTTTCGTTTTCAAGGATACGCTCAACGGCATCAGCTAATTGGTCAGGATTACTAAAATCCATTATAATACCGGTTTCCTGGTCCAGGAATTCTTTTGCATGAGGAATTGGAGTCGAAATGATCGGACAACCGCAGCTCATAGCATAGGAGAAAGTACCGCTTACACTTTGGTTCGGGTCAAGGGAAGTAAAAAGGTAAATATCTGTCAGTTGCAAATACTCCAGCAGTTCTTTCAGTGAAAGGTATTTGTTTATGAAAATTACGTGATTATCCAGCTTTAGGTTCCGGATCTTTGCTTTTAGTGATTCCCGATAGGCTTCTCCTTCCGAGGCAATTACACCGGGGTGCGTTTTCCCGATAATCAGGAAGATCACATCAGGTTCGTTATCTACAATTCGGGGAAGCGCTTCCAGGGTTGTTTCAATTCCTTTTCCGGAACTTAATAAGCCGAAGGTTGCCAGTGTTTTCTTTCCTTTTAGTCCGAACTTTTGTTTCAACTGGTCTTTATCCAAATGAGGGACAAGATGTGTTCCATGAGGAATGACTGTGATTTTTTTGGAAGGAATGATGTATTCGTTCTTAAGTATGTCAGCGGCATGGTTGGTCATGACAATGAGTGAGTCGGAAAATAGTCCGATTTTTTGAACATGTGCTTTCCGGGTTGCATCCGGGTTCGGAAGTACGGTATGAAACACCGTAACAACACGTTTTTTAAGGCTTTGAATCAACATCAGGAAGGATTCTTCCTGATCCATTCTGAAAAGTCCGAATTCATGCTGGATGAGCACCAAGCTTATCCGGCTGTCGTCATTGATCTTATCTGCTAAAGCTGCATATTCCGCAGGGATGTCGGCCTTCAATGTATGAGTAACTTCCCGGGGGTATTGGTAATCTGTGAAACCGCTTTCCAGTGCACAGACCTGCAGCTCGAACGAGCCGTCAAATTGTTGGTTTAAAGCGCTTAATAAATCCTGGGAATAAGTCGCTATCCCGCATTCTCTCGGAGGATAGGAGGAAATCAACAGGACTACCGGAACTTCCAGTTTGGAAAGTTTCACTTCGGATTCAGGATAATGATTCAGGAATAGGGATTGAGCAAATCGATTGTTGTTAACTGGATGCTTCATCTTTAATTGTGTTTAGTTTGAGTTCTGAAATGAGCTCTGAAAGACTCAGGGATGCGTATGCAATCTGTCTGTCAGCAGCGCCATAATAGATATATAATGTGTCGCCGAACAATGCTGTTCCGCAAGGAAAACAGACATGATCGACTTCCCCGTGCAATTCCCAGTCGGTTTCCGGTTTAAACAAGGGGTATGGTAAACGTGCAATTTCTTTTCCCGGATTATGAATATCCAGCAGGGCCGCACAGGCCGAATAAACGTTTCCTCCGGGAGTGCATTTCACTCCGTGGTAGATTAGAAGCCAGCCTGATTCGGTTTCAATCGGAGGAGCTCCCGAACCGATGTAGCTTATTTCGTGTTCATATTTAGGAAAAAGGATGGTGTTTTCTGTCAGCCTGGAAATATAATCTTCCCAAAATTCTTTGGTGAGCTCACTCAATTCATTGATTGCAACCAATTGAATATCCGGTTTTATTCGATGCAGAAAATAAAGTTTTCCGTTGATCCGTTGTGGGAAGAAAAGCACATCCTTGTCCCAAACCAGCTTATTTCGATTTGTTTCAGGGATAAAAGGAATAGAATTACAGTATCCCAGGTAACGGTCTTCCATATCCCGACCACCTTTGATCAGTGTTTCGAAATCGGTATAAGAAAACTGTGGTACAATCAATCCCTGTTTCTCAAAAGTCCTCAAATCCCGGGAAATTGCCAAAGCTCCCAACGCGTTTACACCGTCGTAAGCTGTATAAGTCAGATAATACAAATCATCGATCCGGCAGATACGCGGATCTTCAACGCCCAGGGATTCATAGTCAAATTCAGGACGAATAATTGGCTCAGTATTTCTCCGGATAATTTGATGAGGACCGTCGAGCTTACAATAACCGATGGTAGAATGATTCCCGGTTTTTACGGCACGGTAAAAAAGGTGTACGCTGTTTCCTTCGCGTATTACACCAGGATTGAGCACTCCACGACATTCAAAATCATGAGTTGTCCGTTCCAATAAAACACCTTCTTTAGTAACCTGGACCATAGCTGTCAACTCCTGTAGTTTAATTCACAACAGGAGTTTGTAAAGATCAGTGACGCATGCGCCAGATTTGTTATAGAAAATTTACGGGGAGTTACATAATCACCACATTTCACAAATTTTGGCAAGTACGCATGCGAAGCGGAAAAGCCTGACTTCCATCTATCGGTCGGGAAGGAAACACATACCCACCGTTCGCTGAAAGAATGAAACTCTTTTCCGGCGTGTTTTATATCTTTGGAATTCAGAACTGAATCATGAAAAGCATTCCGGTTAGACAGATTTCGGATCGAATTAAAGATACACCTGTTAAATTCAGTATCCGATCCCTGGAAGTTATTTTGGATGGGAAATCGTTGCAAGATGAGCTTCATCGTCATGATTATTTTTTTATCCTGCTGATAAAAAGTGGCTCAGGAGAGCATATGATCGATTTTATAAACCACCGGATAAAAGACCATTCCTTATTTATACTTCGACCGGGACAGATACACCAATTGAGTTTGCAAAGAAATTGTATCGGGTTTTTAATGCAGTTCGATGCCGCGTTTTACGTACCTGAAAGTACTTCTGCCAGGCAAAGATTCCGAAGAGCAACCAATAAGAACTATTGTTCGCCGGAAGCTTGCCGTTTCGAAAAATTGTATGCTGTTTTAGAAAATATTTACCAGGAGAATACCAGTAAGGAAGATGGCTTTTTGGATGTAATTCGCGCAAACCTGGATATCTTTTGTATTGAAGCGGTTCGTCAGAGTAGGAACTCCGAACAAAAAACAACCCCGGAATTGTCCTATGAGCAGGAACGCTTTGAAGAATTCTTTGAATTGCTTGAAAGATATGCGTGCGATCATAAATCAGTCGTCGAATATGCAGAACTGCTCAGGCTCTCGGTTTATCAACTGAATAAAATCACTAAAAGTGTCGTTGGAAAAACGGTTTCGGAATTAATTCACGAACAATTGGTACTGGAATCAAAAAGAACGCTTTTAGGGACTTCCAACCAGGTAAAGGATATCGCCTATTCACTCGGTTTTGATGATATTTCTTATTTTATCCGCTTTTTCAAAAAGAGCACCGGGTTTTCGCCGGAAGCATTCCGGAATAACTTTCGTTAAATCCTGTTCTACTCCATAATTGTCCTACATAAAAGGAATGTCTGCGGGGTACTTTTGTCTCTATTAAATGAATCACAGCATGAAGACAAAAGCACGCCTGTTTATGGCACTTAAAATCTGGATGGTTATCTATCCGTCAATTACCATATTTCAGTTCTTTTTAGGGAAACAATTAGCTGCTCTTCCATTGTACCAGCGTACATTTCTTCTAACAGCAACACTTGTTCCATGGGTCGTTTTTGCAGGCGTACCTCTGGTTGATCTATTGCTAAAGACCATTTCGAAAAAGGACAATTAATCAAAGTATAAACAAAAACACGATTGAAAATGAAAATCATTATGGTTGGTGCCTCAGGCACAATGGGGGCTTATTTAAGCCGGGCATTTGAAAAGGAACACGAAATTGTAAAAGCAGGATCTAAGAGCGGGGATATTTTAGTCGACATTACTTCAACGGAATCGATAGAGCGTATGTTTCGGGAAGTCGGTCCTTTCGATGCGTTGATATCTACCGCAGGACCAACACATGTGGGACCGTGGAACACACTTACGAATGAAACCTTTCGGAAAGGTGTGGAAGGAAAAATGATGGGGCAGATCAACCTGGTTCTGATAGGTCAGCATTACATCAATCCGAAAGGTTCGTTTACGCTGATAACGGGAGCTTTATCCCATGATCCACAATTGAATTTCGCCAATGCATCAGCTGCGAACGGTGCAGTGGAGGGATTTGTAAGAGCGGCAGCTATCGAATTGGGAAACGGGATACGTATTAATGCAGTGAGTCCGACTGTTATTGAAGACTCGCCTCAATACTTCCCTTATTTTCCGGGAGATATTCCGGTAACAATGAAACAACTGGAATACGGTTTCCGGAAAAGTGTTTTCGGAGCAAATACCGGTAAGATCATTGTTCCTTATTAACCATTTAAATCCGGATAAGGCAAAGCATTTCTCAATCGGGAAATGCTTTTGTTTTGATTATTAGTAATCTCTCGATTTCACGAACCTGTTTAAGAATATCCCAACTGAATTCCAATTTCTTACGTTCTTTAGAAAATCCTTTGAATTCCGTATGTTTGGGAAACAGACCGAAATTCAGTTGGCATTTAATCATTATTCAAAAGGAAAACTATGAAGAAATTAGTACTTGGAATCATCGCAGTCTACGCTTTCAATTTCCAGTCCTCAGCACAAAGTGCAACCTGGAATACTCCCGTTAATGTTGCTTTAGGAACAACTTACAGCAATGTTTATCCGCGAATTACATTGACCGCGGGAGATAACCCATTGGTAATTTGGGGAAATGGCGGGACAGATAGAATCTATGCCTCACGCTGGGACGGAGTTGGATTTACTACTCCTTTGGCCATTAATCCGTTGGGAACTGTTCCGTATCTTGCTTCCTGGACAGGAGCTGAAATTGCTTCTTCGGGAGATAGCATCTTTGTTGTTTTTAGTACAGATCCCAATGCCGCAATGGACCCGCATGTTTATACTGTTCGCTCTTTAGATGGCGGGATGACTTTCCAGGATACGGTCCGGGTAGATCAGATCGGTACGGATGTTCCGCGCTTTCCTTCGGTTGCAGTTGGTTTGAACGGAAATCCGGTGGTTAATTTTATGCAGTTCAATGCTTCCATGACAGATCCGGAATATTCGATTGCACGCTCGGTAAATGGTGGAGCATCTTATCTCACGGCAATCAGCCCGACAGCAGCTGTTACCGGTTTTGTATGTGACTGCTGTCCGGCTTCTATAGCAGCTTCCGGAGACCGCCAGGTATTTCTTTTCCGCAACGATGACAATAACATCCGCGAAATGTGGGGGTGTTATTCTACGGACGGAAGCGCGAGTTTTACAGCGGCGTCCGAAGTGGATGAAACCAACTGGTCCGTTAATTCTTGTCCGTCAAGCGGGCCTTCCGCTGTGATTATGGGAGATTCCGTTGTTACAACCTGGATGAGTGCCGGAGATGTTTATATCAGTTCTGCGAGTCTCACCACACAGCAAATCGGGGTTCACCGTCCATTATTCCCAATGGGAACCGGGGTTCAGAACTATCCGGTGATTGCCGGGAAAGGGGATACGCTGGCTGTTGTCTGGCAGGGAATGAACGGATCTTTTACAGATGTCTTTTTCACTTATTCCGTTACTGGGACAGCAGGTCTGGGAATGAATATAGATACCTTGACACAAGGAACAAACGGTGCGCAAACCCGACCAGATATCCAGTTCTCAAATGGGAAATTCCACATCACGTACAGCAATAACATAGGAAATAATGTGGTGTACCTGCAGGGAATGATTGATCCGGCTTCTTTAGCCGTAAACGAATCCGAAGAAGTAGACCTCATCCGTATTTTCACGGTTCAGGCTGATGGGAAAACAATCCTTCAGGTGAAATCAGAATTGGAAACAACAGCTTCAATGCACTTGATCAATACAGCCGGACAGCAGGTATCATTGGATCAACAGCAAATCTCAAAAGGAGTTTCAATGATTGCTGTTCCGGAAAGCATTCAGAAAGGAATTTATTTCGTGGTGTTGGAAACCAAAGAAGGAAAAGTGTACAAGCAGAAGGTGGTTTTGTAAAGCTTTTACCACAAATTCGCGAATAAATGAAGCGCCTACCGGTGGATATTATGTATTTAACGCAGGTAATTCTGCGGTTTATAAATAGAATCCTATTTTAATCGTAAGGAGTGGAAGAACGCAAAGGTTTTACCCAAAAGTTATAACTTGAAATTTTACAAAGCATAACTTGAAGGCATCTATTTTTGATACTACACCTGTTTTAAGGATATAACTCCTCTCCCGGTCGCTTCTTTTTTGGTGAAAAGAAATTGATAATCGGTTGGATTACTCGTTAATTCCAGGCAGGCAAAACTCCAATTACAAAAGAATGATACTTACTGAAAGATAAATTTTCATTATGCCTGATAATGGCTGGTCGGTAGGCAGCCTTTTATTTGTATGCATTTGTGGTAAACAAAAAACGCCCTGACAATAACTATCAGGGCGTTTCTCTTGGTTATTGGTGTTAATTATGATCGTACTCGTGCCCTAGTGCGACCACATCAACTTCTTTCAATTGGGCTTTCGCCTTCTTGTTTGAAATTTCGCGTTTGAAAATATCGAAGATTAAATACACGCATGGTACAACGATCAGTGTGAGGAGCATGGAACTGATCAAACCACCGATCAATACCCAGGCCAAACCTGCTTTCCATTCAGCTCCGGGTCCGTGTGCCAATGCAATCGGCATCATACCGAAAACCATTGCAAGTGTTGTCATTAAGATCGGACGTAAACGTGCCTGTCCGGCAATGATCAATGCTTCAATGGTATTGTGACCGTCCGCTTTTTTCTGATTGGCAAAGTCTACGATCAAAATAGCATTCTTCGCTACCAACCCGATCAGCATGATCATACCAAGCATAGAGAAGATACTGATTGGCTCTGATGACAATGCCAGTGCAAGCAGGGCCCCGATGATCGCCAGCGGAATGGAGAACAAGACAACGAACGGATAAACATAAGAGTCGTACAGCGCCACCATGATCAGGTAAACGAAGATAATGGAAGCAAGAATCGCTAACAATAAGTTGCCGAATGCCTCAGCCATGTTTTTGGCATCTCCTTCAAAGCTGTAAACCGTATTTTTCGGAAGCGGATCTTTTTCGATGAGTTTTGCAAATTCGTCGGTTACCTGCTGACTGGAAGTTCCCAATACCTGTGAGGTAACAGTAATCGAAGGAATACGGCTCATGCGTTCCAGTTTTGAAGGTCCGCTTGATTTACCGATTTTCGCAAACTGACTTAGTTTGATTTCTTCTCCTTTGTCGTTGATGAAGAAAACATCTTTCACATCTTCCGTATTCTTACGGTCGAAATCGTCGTAATTGACCAAAATATCATAGTCTTTTCCACCTTCCGAATACTTGGAGTTATCGTCTCCGTTGAAGGACATCTGAAGTGTGGAACCAACTGTGTTCATATTTAATCCCAGCTCGGCCATTTTATCGCGGTCAATATTTACCGTTACTTCCGGATTCCCGGTTTCAACCGAGACTTTTACCTCCGCCGTACCTTTGATGGATTTCAGTGTTTCCATCACTTTTGTGGCAGCAACATAGTTGGAATCCATGTTGTTTCCGGTTACCGCGATCTGGATCGGTGCATCGTCAGCTCCACCCATGATACCAACGGCCGCTGAGTTTACTTTCACATCCGGAAGCATAGCTTCCAGGTCTTTTTTCATCAACTGAGCAATGATGGCTGCAGATTTATCGCGTTTTTCCTTGTCGATGATTTTTACTGTCAGCTGGGCCTTGTTGTTAGCGTTACTGGAAGATCCCATGTTCCCGCTCGCGGTTCCGACACTCGTAAATACATTGACTACGCGTTTGTCGTTGAACAAGTAATCTTCTACACGCTGAACCGTTGCATTGGTCTGCTGGATCGTTGCGTCCTGAGGTAATTCCAGTGAGATAACGAATTCTCCGCGGTCGCCCTGGCTCACAAACTCCCCACCGATATACGGTCCGAGCATCATCGGAATGATGATAATTCCGAAGAAAGCTCCCAGGGTAATGTAACGTTTTCTGCGAAGTGCAACTGTTAACGCACGACCGTAAGAAGTCGTAATGTTTTTCAGGATGCGTTCAAACGTCATCACAATTCGTCCGCCCAAAGTTTTGTTGTTCAGTGTTGTTTCTTTCGCAAAGCGCGAAGCCAAAAGCGGTGTCAGCGTAAAGGATACGAACAAAGACATCAGGGTTGAAATAACGATCACCAGGGAGAACTGGGAAAGCAAGTTGGAAATCAAACCTCCGACCATTGTCAGCGGAAGGAATACCACAACGTCCACCAGGGTAATACCCATCGCCGTGAAACCAATTTCATTACGTCCTTCTAATGCTGCTTTCCGGCGCTCTTTCCCCATTTCGAGGTGGCGGTAAATATTCTCAAGGACAACGATCGAGTCATCTACAAGAATACCGACCACGAGTGAAATTGCCAGCAAAGTCATCAGGTTTAATGTAAAGCCAAGCAGGTACATGGCAATGAACACGGAGATCAATGACGCCGGAATGGAGATCATGATAATGAATGCATTCCGCACACTGTGAAGGAATAACAACATCACCAGTGCAACAATGAAAATGGCCAGTCCAAGATCTGTAACAACGGCATCTGCTGCTGCAAGCGTAAAGTCGGAGGAGTCGGATGCAATGTCGAATTTCAATCCGTCTGCTTTGTATTGTTCTTCGAGTTTTTTGAACTCTTCCTTAACCATCTTACTGATCTTTACCGCGTTCGCATCGGTTTGTTTCATGATCTGAAGTCCCAAAGAGTTGATCCCGTTGATCCGGTTGTATGTTTTGATTTCTTTGGAACCATCCGTAATACTCGCTACTTCATTCAACCTTACCGGTGAGTTTGTCTTCGGATCGTTTGCGATCACCAGGTTGTTTAATTCATTCAGGTCTTTGTATTTTCCGCGTAAACGAACCAAAGCCTGTGTACCATCGCCTTTAATTTTACCGGTTGGTAATTCCAGGTTTGCATTGCGGATCGCATTGGTGATCTGAAGAATAGAAATTCCATAATTCTCGCAAGCTTCCCGGTTCACTTTCACTTTAATCTCACGTTCTTCACCACCAACCATGGTAATTTGCGCCATTCCTTCCATTTTTGCCAGGGAAGGGGAGATGTCATCTTTTACTAAAGAGTAAAGTTCTGTCGGAGGCATGTTTGCAGTCACACCCACACTCATGATTGGTGCTTCGTCGAAGGAGAATTTCCCCAGGGAAGGTGAAAGGACTTCTTCCGGCAGGGTAGAAAGCATCGCGTTGATCTTGCGCTGTGCTTCCTGCAGGGCTTTATCCGGATCCATGTCGTTTTTCAGCATCAATACAACCATGGAAATACCTTCCATAGAGGTCGACTGCGTGTAATCCAAGCCCTCCACTCCGGAAAGTGCGTCTTCAATTTTTTTGGTTACCGAGTTCTCAACTTCCGAAGGAGAAGCTCCCGGATACTGTGTTGTAACAGTTACCACAGGAATCGAGAATTTCGGCATCAGCTCGTAATTCAATTTGGAATAGCTGAGGATTCCGAGGAAACCCAGGACCGAGAAGATCACAACGATCAACGAGGGTCTCTTTATGGCTAATTCTGTAATAGACATATTTCTTAATTTTTAGTTCTTTAAAGACAGTGTGTAAACACAATTATCAGTTATGAATGGTTCGAATTATCAAGCAAAAATGGAGTCTTGATAATTGATAATTCCGTCATTGATAATTCCTCTGTCTAAATCTATTTAATGATCTTAACTTTTGACCCGTTATCGATATTCAACTGACCTGTTTTGACAACCTTCATTCCTTCTGTTAAACCCGATACAATTTCGATCTTATCATCATCTACTGCTCCGATCTCAATTTTTGTCAAATGAGCTTTACCATCTCTGATCACGAATACTTTCGGGTCTTTGATACTTCCGGCAAGACATTTCAATGGAATAGTCAGCGCTTCTTTGGTACCTCCGAATGTAAACTTCACTTTTCCGGTCATTCCGGATTTCAAAGGAGTCTTTGCAGGATTGGTGAAACGAATTTCTGTGTCAAACTTCTTGGAACCGTCAGCTTGTGGCGAAATGGATACTACTTTACCGGCAATGGAAGTGGTATTGTATAAGTCCGGAATGATGTTGACAGATTGACCTGCTTTCACCCGAACGACCTGTACATCCAGTAATTTAACGCTCATTTTCAGTGATTTGATATCCACGATATCCGCAATGGCAGTTCCCGGAGCCAAATAACTTCCTTTTTCAATAGCCACGTTTGAAACAACTCCTGAGATGGGGGAAACGATTGTTGTCAGTTTTAAGCTGTGCTGCAGCGTTTTTACTTTGGCATCAGCGTTATTTACTTCCATTCGTTTATCTTCAACCTGCTGTTTGTTGACAGCTCCGCTTGAAACCATGCGTTCGTATTTCTCCAGGTCTGATTTTGCTTTGTCTAAAGTTGTTTTTGCCAGGGCAAGATCAATGCGGATTTGTTCATTGTCCAGCGTTGCAATGACTTTTCCGGCTGTTACAACGTCACCGTTCTCAATGTTTAATGTGTTCACCCGACCCGAAGTTTCCGAAACGAAACTCAACTGATGGTCCGGGATGAAGTTTCCGTTCAGTTCGAAATCCTGGGAAACTGTTTCCATTTGTGGTTCTGCAACGGTAACCGGGAAAATGGTCATTTTTTGCTCGGTAATAGAAGCATTGGCGTTCATTTTCTCTTTGTTGCTTCCCAGCTTCGCCATAATTATGACCAAAATAACGATTCCGATCAGGATGGGCAGAATGATTCGTCTGAATACTCCTTTCTTTTTTGGCTGCTGGCCAGAGTTTTTATGTAGTTCTTGATTTTCCATGTCTTTCTTTGTTTTTATGTTCAAATGTTTCTGCCGCGGCAGATTCAAATGTTCAAATTGAACTTTTTAAACCTTTGAAACTTTTTGATCTATTTTACTTTAATGTTCCGATGTTTCCTGTTGACTTAATGAGATCCAGTTCGCCTAGTTTTACCTGTACCAATGCTTTCAGGTAGTTTGTCTGCGCATCTCTTAAAGATGTTTCTGCATTTACAAGATCTGTGACAGTTGCAATTCCACCCACAAATTGTGCCTGCGTTACAGCATAAACTTTTTGCGCCAGTTCAATATTGCTCTGCTGGCTTGTAAGCGCGGCTTGGTTTGCTTTCAGGTTATTGCTTGCGTTCTCGCGCTGCATTTTGAGGTTTTCCGTCAGGTATTCTTCTTCCAGAACCGATTGTTCTATTTGGATTTTAGTCTGCTTTACACGAGAGTTTTTAGCAAGCCCGTCGAAGATTGGAATCGACAAATTAAGCCCTAAATACGAAGTAGGGAACCACTGTGCGTCCTTATGGAACATACGCAGGTCGTTTTGCATGTTTTGTACCGAGGATTGAAAGCTCAATGACAATGAAGGAAGATAACCTGCTCTGATTTGTTTCAAAGTCACCGAGTAGATCTCTCGTTGTGCCTGGATTAGTTCCAGATCCGTATTATAGAGGGAATTCATGTCTACAATTGCTACCGGCTGCTGCTCTTTGGTGTTGATTTCTGTAACTTCAATTGCTCCGTCTAATGGCATTCCCATATAATATTTCAAAAGCAACAATTGTTTTTCATAGCTCGAAGTACTTGTGATCAATTCCGTCTGAAGATTCGTCTTATTAACGGTCAATTTATCCAGGTCCAGTTGCTTTGCGGCATCATTCTCAAGCTGAATTTGAGTGATCTTATACAATGAATCGATCTGTGCCAAGTTTGATTCAACCAATTTCTTTTGAGTAAATGAAATCTGCGCTGAATAATATGCACCGGCAATGTCGTAGATCAATTGTTCTTCTGTCTTTCTGGCATTGATCTCAGAAACTTTGAAGTTTTCACGGGTCAGCCTCATGGCATAGATCAGCGATTGATTATAGATTACCTGTTTTGCATCAACTCCGGCACTGGTATTATACTTGGTACCGAATTGCACCGGTACTTGAGTTCCGGGTTGACCAATCAATTCCCCGGGAAGAATGGACGTCTGCAGTTTCAAATTATCCTGGAAAGAGATTGTTCCGTTTACCTGCGGCAAATATTCGGAACGTGTTTCAGCTCTCTTTTCATCGGCACGTTCAATCTCTAATTTCGATTTCAGTACACCTTTGTTTTTGGTCAGGCCGTATTCAATGCATTGCTGCAGCGTCATCGGACCCGATTGCGCCCTGGCAAAGCTCATGCTTCCGGCCAAAAGGGCAAGCAGCATCAGTAAGCTCAGGCGACGGTTCTGTGTTTTCTCCTTCATACTGGTTATTATTTATTGTTATTCTGTGTGTTACGTTTTGTCCATTCCAGGTAGATCCGTGGGAATTCCACACTGATGTATTCCGTGAATTCAATGAATTCAGCCATCTGGCGGTTGAATTCGGGTGTTTTTGGAGTACGCTGGTTTAATGCTTCTTTCATGATCTTGATTACTTCAAAGAACTTCTGAAAATTCTCGGTGAAGCTTTCCTGCCACTGAAGAATATTACTTGCAAAATAACGCTTGCGGTCTCCGGGTTTTGTTCTGTAGATTACTCGTTTGGTTATTAATAGGGTATTCAATGCCGAGCTGGTAGTACTTTTGCTGATTCCGAGCAACTCGCGGATCTGATCAAAAGTAAGTTCCGGTTCATCACAAACAATAAGCAGGGACATGATACGACCTTCCATAGGAGGAATTCCATGCTGCTCGTAGAAAACACCCATTCTTTCGATGAGTTCCCGTTGCTCCTGGGTTAATTGAACGTTTGTCATATGCTTTTTACAGTTAAACCGGAGAATCAATCATCCGGAATTTAGTTCCCGCAAAGTTAGATGGTTTTTTTAGTTCAGAAAGTACCGAACTAAAAAAACTTAAACTTTTAACATTTGTTTGCGAACCAAAATTATGCGGACACATTCGGATGAAGAACAGGAAATCGGTGAGTGGTAGAAAGGAATCGGTGTGCGGATAAAAAACGGGTGTTTACGCGCAAATTTGAAATTCAAAAGTTGATTTATAAATTTTAATGATCTGTTAAAAATCTAGAATCCGGTTTCCTGCGTATGTAGTTTGTCTCTTTCTGTTAAGAGATAATTGACTATTTACTAATTAATTATGAAAAGGATGAAAAAAATCTTATTCTCGTTTATGCTAGCCGGAAGCATGGCTTCATTGAGCTACGGTTCGAGTCACAGAGAAGCTCCTTTGATTGCAAATGACCCATTGGCAGACAATACCGATGTGTATGCATTCAAAAGCCCTGATGATCCGAATTCTATTACGATCATTGCCAATTACATCCCGGCTGAATTTCGAAATGGAGGTCCGAACTATTACACTTTCGGAGAGAACATTCGCTATGAAATCCATGTAGACAATGATGTCTCAACACCTGGTGACGATATCACCTATCGTTTTACCTTCTCCAGGGTAAACCAGGACCCAACGACGTTCTTTGCTGTTCGTCTGGGTCAGGAAAATGCGAAAACCACCTACATGATCGAAAAAAGTACGGATGGTGGAGCAACATTTACAACGTTTATGACAGGGTTAACGGTACCGCCGCCGAATATCGGTGAGCGATCAATTGGTAATGCACCGGTTGGATTAGGCGCGGCGAATTACGACGCGTTGATTGCAAGTTCAATTTATGCTACTCCTGAAGGTGGACAGGTATTTTGTGGTCCTTCGGATGATCCGTTTTTCGTGGATTTGGGCGGTATTTTCGATTTGGGAGATGCACCACGTCAAAATAACGGTGGGGTTGTGCGTGACGGATTGGCTAAATTCAATACTCATTCCATTGCGATTAAAATTCCGGTATCTGTTTTACAAAAAGACGGCTTGGGAGTTTCTGCAGCTTCAAATATTTTGGATCCGGATTTTGTTATCGGTGTATGGGCTTCTGCAAGTCGTCAAACAACGCGTACCCTTACTACAGGTTCTCAAAATTACGGAGGAAACTGGGTTCAGGTATCTCGTCTGGGAATGCCTTTGACTAATGAGGCGGTTATTCCTGTCGGGAAAAAAGATTTTTGGAATTCATTGACTCCATACCAGGAATTAGCTGAAACAACTCTGGACGAGCATTTTTACAATCCGGAATTGGCTTTATACATGGATGACAGTTTGTTTGGAGGAGCAGTTCCGGCTTTTGCAGGATTACGTATTCAGCGTAACTCACTGCAGTCGTTTGATTTCGGAAACACAAAAGATGGTTTATGGCCATTGAAAGGTTCTGCAGCAGTTGCAGGGACCGCATTGGATGATGCCGTTTTCGGAACCTTATTGTTACCTGGAGCAGGGAAACCAAGATCTGTGGATTTATGGCCGATCTTTCATACAGGAGTTCCGAATATGGCACCTTATCAATTGGCGACCGGGAAAAACGGAAATCCTTTGGCAGCCGGAAAACCATTCATCAGCAACTTTTTGCCAAGTGGAGGTGACATGCTGCGGTTGAATATGGCAGTTCCTGCGACTCCCAGAAATAGTATGTCGTTCAGTTCACTTGGGTTGGTACAGGCTGCTGTTTTAGGATTAACAGATCCGGCTTATAACACTTCAACAGCTATTCAATTTATTCCGAATATGGACGGTTTCCCGAACGGACGCCGTTTGGAAGACGATGTTACACGAATCGAATTACAGGCAGTAGGTGGAGTTGTATTAGCAGCAATTGGATTGTGGTATGATGATTACAACGCTTCCTCCTCAGCTCAGTCGCCTGTTACAAACTTATTGCTGAATGTCCTCAATTATTCTACCGGTGTAGAGCAAAATGACGTGGCATTTAAAACCTCATTTCCTTATGTCGCATCACCTTGGGCTGGTAAGGACTAAACAGAAGTTTCACATAAAGTTTTAAAAGATGAAAAATTTAATTAAATATTTAGTGGTGGTGCTTCCGTTTGGAACGGTCTTCGCTTCAAGTCACAGAGAAGCACCGCTAATTGCAAATGATCCACTTGCAGATAATACGGATTTGTACGCTTTTAAGAGCCCGAACGATCCGAATTCAATTACCATTATTGCAAATTATGTTCCTTTGCAAGTGCCGCATGGAGGACCTAATTACTATAGTTTCGGTGAAAATATCCGATATGAGATACATATTGAAAATGATGGGACTACCGGTGATGACATCACTTACAGATTCACGTTTTCTCAAACAAATGAAGATCCTACAACGTTTTTTGATATCCGTTTAGGTGCAGAGAATCATAAGACGACGTACCTGATGGAACGCAGTATTAATGGAGGTCCTTTCACTACTGTCATTGCTGCAGGAACTGTTCCTCCGCCTAATATTGGTGTGCGTTCCATCGAAAACAATGTTGTTGGATTGGGTGATACTTACCAAAACTTGATGAGCAGTGCAATCGAAACTACAGGTATGAATGAAAAAGTGTTTTGTGGTCCTTCGGATGATCCGTTCTTCGTGGATTTGGGAGGTGTTTTCGATTTGGGTGACGCTCCGCGTCAAAACGGCGGTACTCCGGATGATGGACTTAAATGTTTGAATGTAAGTACGATTGCTATCCAGGTGCCGGTTTCTGTTTTGCAGAAAAATGGCCAGCCTGTAAGTGCAGCTGCTAATATTCTGGACAGCGATTACATCATTGGTGTATGGGCATCTGCCAGCCGCCAGGAAACACGTACCTTAAATCCTTCAACGGGGGAATTTGCTGAATCTGGCAACTGGATTCAGGTTTCACGCCTGGGAATGCCATTGACAAACGAGGCTGTGATTCCTGTTGGACAAAAGGACGAGTGGAATTCAAGAACTCCTTACAATGAAAACCCGGCAATGGAAGATAATTTCTGTAACCCGGAATTGGCTTTGTACATGGATGACGATCTGTTCGGAGCAGCAGTTCCTGCATTTTCTCCCTTAAGAATTCAGCGCAATTCATTGCAGTCATTCGATTTCGGAAATACGCACGATGGTTTATGGCCGTTACGCGCTACAAATGCAGGAGCAGGGACAGCCCTGGATACTTTGTTATTCGGAAATTACCTGCTTCGCGAGGGGAAACCGCGTTCTGTAGATATCCTGCCGATTTTCCATACAGGTGTTCCAAACCTGGCACCTTATCAACTGGCGACAGGTAAAAACGGAAACCCGCTGGCTGTAGGAAAACCGTTTATTAACAACTTTCTGCCGACTTTCGGTGATATGCTGCGTTTGAACATGGCAGTTCCGGCAACTCCGCGAAATTCTCCTGAATTTAGTTCTTTAGGATTGGTGCAGGCAGCAGTTTTGGGATTGACACAGGCTCCTTATAACACCAATGCCAATTTGGAATTTATCCCGAATATGGATGGATTCCCGAACGGACGCCGTTTGGAGGATGACGTAACGCGTATTGAACTACAGGCAGTTGGTGGCGTCGTATTGGCAGCAATTGGTTTGTGGTACGATGATTACACGGCAGGCGGACCGAATCCGGTTACAGCTGATTTGTTAGGTGTTTTGACCTATTCAACTGGTGTTGAGGAAAATGATGTGGCATTTAGCAGCACCTTTCCTTATGTTGCCGCACCGCATCGAGGAACAGATAATTGTTTGGGTAAACCATACAACTATACCCAACCGGCAATCCTTCCGCCTTCTACTACTGTAGGATTAACGGAAAACTCTGTAAATGCTGAAAAATATGCCATTAAGGCGTATCCGAATCCGTTTACAAGTTCTGTAAGTTTTGAATATAACCTAGATGTAGATGCGCAGGTTGAGATTCGTCTTTTTACCTTGTCGGGTCAGTTAGTTGGAACGGTTTTACCGATTACCAAGCAATCTTCCGGTAAGCATACGCAAACCTTCAATACTTCAACGCTCTCAGATGGTGTTTATTACGCACGTGTAAACATCAAAAGCCAGAAAGGAAAAGCAAGCAAATTGGTGAAGGTGGTAAAATCGTAAATCACTAAATAATAAAAAACGTAGGGGCGGAAAATTTTCCGCCCCTACGTTTTTTATATAAATCAGCTTTTCAAAATCCAAAACTTGCTTTGGCTCGTAACTGTATCAGTTTTGCTATGATTTTAAACGCTAAACACTACAGTTATGAAAAAAAATAAATACAATTTTTACTTGCTGGCAATGACAGTTTTGTTGGGTGCTTCTTCCCTGATCACTTCTTGTGATTCTGCAAAAAAAGAAGAGAAGGTGCTTGCTTTGAAACAGGGATTCCAGATTCCCCAGCTGCTTGAACGTGAAAAAGACCTGTCTTACGATGAGTTTTTACAGCTCAAAGAAAAATTCAACAAACTTTCTTTCGAGGCAGAAAATGAAAAAACCAAAATTGAAAGTTTAATCAAATTGTCAGAGATCTATATTTACGAAGCACGTGTTACAGGAGAACATCCTTACTATTATAATGCTGCACTTATAACGTTGAACGAAACTTTGAAGGATACCGCAAAGATGACCGCCGATCAGCATTTTACAGCATTGTTCTATAAATCAACGGTTCAATTATCTCAGCACAAATTCAATGAGGCATTACTGACAGGTAAAAAAGCATTGGCCTTGAATAATACCAATTCCGGAATCTACGGGGTATTGGTGGATGCGAATGTTGAAATAGGAAATTACGAAGAAGCCGTTAAGAATTGTGATAAAATGATTTCAATTCGCCCGGATTTGCGCTCGTACAGCCGCATTTCATACCTGCGTGAAATTTACGGGGATATGAAAGGAAGTATCAAATCCATGGAGCAAGCTATTGAGGCTGGGGCGCCATATTCCGAATACAAATGCTGGACCATTGTTACTATGGGGAAAATGCTTGAAAATCACAATCAGTTAGACTCCGCACGTGCTTATTACGAATTTGCAACTAAAGAAAGAGCAAATTATCCTTTCGGAGTTGCCGGAATGGCGAGCATTGAAGGTAAACTGGGAAATTATGCAAAAGCAGATTCGCTTTATGGTGTTGCTTTGAATGCAGTACCTGAAATCAGTTTTATCATGGATCAGGCCAAATTGTACAAAAAACAAGGGAAAAATGCTGACATGAAGCGATTGATCCCCAGAATTGAGTCTATGTTCCAGGAAGACATCGAATCCGGACACAATGTCAATATGGAATTTGCGTTCTTCTTGCTGGATTTCAAAAAAGACTATAAACGGGCACTCGATCTGGGGCTGAAAGAATACAAGCTTCGTCCGAACAACATTGACGTGAACCGTCTGCTTGCCTTTGCTTATTATGCAAACGGTGACAAAGAAAACGCAGCAAAACATATCAAAATTGCTATGAAAACGAATAAACAGGAAGGTGATTTGTATTGCATCAGTGGGTTGATCAATAATGATAAAAAACAAATCAGGAAAGCTTTTTCAATCGATCCGTTCCAGGACCATTTGTTTGCGGATCGCGCGAAAAAGATGATTTCCTGATCGATTTATTCTAAAACTATCCGCTATGAAAAATGTTCCGTTTGTAATGAATGGCAGGTTAATGCTGCTCTTTATTATTATTCTCTTTTCAGGCAATGTTTTTGCTCACGGAATCAATGGTATTGTGATTGATCCGCAATCCCAGGGAATTCAGCATGCAAAGGTAAGTTTAATGGGGACTGCAAAATCCGTTATGACAAACAGCTTAGGAGAATTTGTGTTGACAGATGTGCATTTGGGAGATTCGATCCTGATTGAAAGCCAGGGATACCAAAAACGCACTTTTTTGATCGATAATGAAAGCTATTTTGAAAAGAATGTCTTATTCCAGTTATTAGAGAATGCTACCGAATTAAGCGAGGTAAAAGTGACCGGTAACAGAACGCATTTAACACAAACTGCCAATATTAACCTGACCTTGCAACCGGTTCGTTCCGCACAGGAATTGCTGACCCTCGTTCCGGGGTTGTTTGTGGCACAGCATGCCGGAGGCGGAAAAGCAGAGCAAATGTTTCTGCGTGGATTTGATATTGATCATGGAACTGATGTAGCGCTTTCCCTGGATGGAATGCCGGTAAATATGGTTTCTCATGCACATGGACAGGGATATGCAGATTTTCACTTTGTGATGCCTGAAGTAATTGACAGGATTCATTTTGAAAAAGGTCCGTATGATGTCACAAAAGGGAATTTGGCGACTGCAGGTTCAGTAGACTTTCAGACCCGTGAACAATTGTCTAAAAGCTTTGTTTCCGGAGAATATGGGATGTTTAATCATAAAAAGATCACAGCAGGGATAAAAGTCCTGGAAAACCAACGCAATAATGCTTACTTCGCAGCTGATTATTACCAGACAGACAATTATTTTGAATCGCCGCAGGATTTCAAACGGATTAATTTCTTTGGAAAGTATACAGGTGTCATTTCTCCCAACTTCAAAATTACTGTCTCGGCATCCACCTTTCAAAGTGGTTGGAATGCATCCGGTCAAATTCCTGAAAGAGCGGTTAAAAACGGAATGATCTCACGCTTTGGTGCCATCGACAATACAGAAGGAGGAAATACTTCCAGGACTAATGTCCAATTGGGAGTGATCCAGAAGATAAATGCTTCTTCCTCTTTGAAAAGTGATTTTTTTGTTTCCATGTATGATTTTTCGCTCTTTTCGAATTTCACTTTCTTCCTCGAAGATTCTCTCAACGGAGATCAGATCCACCAATACGAGAGCCGAAAAATCTATGGAGGAAAAACAGAATACAAAAAGACTTTTTCATTCAATGAAAACACCACCTTTAATTTCACGGGGGGCGGCGGATTCCGTTATGATGATATCAACAACATCGGGCTTGCACAGACTACCGGGCGTACGGAGCTCCGAAACCAAATCCAACTGGGTGATATCAATGAGTCGAACATCTTCGGATACATTTCCGGTAAACTGGAAATCAACCGGTTTGTACTTAGTGCTGCTTTGCGCGCGGACAATGTTAATTTCTACTACAACAGTCTGAAAGACAGCGTTTATCAGCCAAAAAGTATTTCCCAAACCGTTCTTTTGCCTAAGTTATCGCTGTTGTACAATGCAACGGATAACGTACAGCTTTACCTGAAATCCGGCATAGGCTATCATTCCAACGATGCGCGTGTATTACTTTCTTCGGATAAGTTGGATAAAAAAGCTCTTCCTTTAGCGCTCGGTACGGATTTGGGTGCTTCGTGGAAAATTACGAAAAACCTGTTGTTCAATGGGGCTTTGTGGTATTTGATTTCCGAGCAGGAATTTGTATATGTTGGAGATGCAGGAGTGGTGGAACCAAGTGGCCGCTCGCAGCGTTTGGGTTTTGACGCCGGAGTAACCTTTCAACCAACAAAATGGTTGTTTTTGTATTCCAACCTCAATTACTCTCACGCACGTTCGGTCGCTGAACCAAAAGGAGAAAATTACATTCCTTTGGCCCCTGTTTTTACTTCCGATGGAAAAGTGCAGCTGAACTTCAAAAAAGGAATTTTTGCCACTCTTTCTTACCGCTATATGGGAGATAGAGCTGCCAATGAAGACCGCAGTGTGTTGGCAAAAGGGTATTTTGTGAACGATTTTACCGTGGGGTACCAGCATAAATCGTTTGTGATTACCGGTATTGTCAATAACCTGTTCAATGTAAACTGGAACGAGACACAATTTCTCACAGAATCCCTGCTAAAAGATGAATCACAACCCGTATCGGAAATTCATTTTACTCCGGGTACTCCTTTTTCCTGCAGACTTCAGATAAAATTTATGTTTTAAATTGAATTAAGAGGTTCCATTTTCGGAAGTGAACCGAAACCTGATAAGCAGAATCATTGGATTCCTAAATCCTAATAAAACGTTAAATCCGGTTTTGCTAGCCAAATAAGCCCTATTTTCACGAGGCAAATTCAAATTTGAATCAATATGAAAATGACAATTACAAACAAAGCGGTCTTATTCCTGGCTTTCGGGATGCTTTCTTTAGGAGCAGCTGCACAAAAGATTACCGTACCGGCACCAAGTCCATTACAAACAGTTACACAAAAATTCGGTTTGGGAGAAGTAACTATTGAGTACTCCCGACCTGCGGTGAAAGGCCGTACGATCTTCGGAGATGTTGTTCCTTACGGAAAGATCTGGAGAACCGGAGCGAACGCAACCACTAAAATCACCTTTACCGATGAAGTGAAATTGGAAGGAAATGTGGTTAAGCCGGGAACTTACGGTTTATATACTGTTCCGAACAAAGACAGCTGGGAAATCATGTTGTACAAAGATTTGACTTTGAACGGGAATGTAGCTGATTACAAAACAGAGAACGAAGTATTACGTTTCAAAGTGAAATCCATGAAGATCCCTATGAAAATGGAATCTTTTATGATCAACATCGGGGACGTAACACCAACGGAAGCGAAATTGATGCTGCTTTGGGAAAACACGGTTGTTGCTATCAAAATGACAACGGATATCGACGCACGTGTAATGGAAAGCATCGATGCATCTATGAAATCCGACAAACCGGAATACTTCAGAGCCGCAGGTTACTATTTTGACAATGGAAAAGACCTGAAAAAAGCATTGGAGTGGGCAACAAAAGCCACAGAGGAAAACCCGAAGGCATTTTATATGTTTAACCTGAAGGCACGCATCGAGTACAAACTGGGCGACAAAGCTGCAGGAAAAGCAAGTGCTGAAAAATCAATTGCTTTGGCTAAAGAAGCAAAAAATGATGATTATGTTGCTTTAGGAGAGAAATTATTAGCTGATAACAAGTAATCCGAGAAAGGATATTTTGTAAGTCCTTCTGCTTCGGTAGAAGGGCTTTTTTGAAAATACTTATTCAAATAAATGAAAGCCCGTCTTTATATCTTAGACGGGCTTTTGAATTTTAGTGTTTCGGCTCTGCCAGCCAAAAATCCGTCATCAAATGGTAATCGCTCAATGTATTGAGGAAAGCAATCAGCAACGTCTTTTGATTTCCGGGTAACGAAATTCCATCTTCCAATAGCGGATCAAGCGTAGAAGAATGCTGAATTCCGGTTGCATAATGGTTTAAAACATCGTTCAGGGTATAATATCTTCCATCATGCATGTACGGATAGGTCAGTGCCACGTTACGCAGGCTTGGAACTTTAAACTTTCCTTTGTCGTTTTCGTTCTGTGTAATCAAAAAACGTCCGTTATCGGAAAACGACTGGTCCAATCCGTTGTTTCTGAATGAATAATCAGTAAACAGCGGTTCTGTATGACATTGACTGCATTTTTGCTGAAATAGTTCATATCCCTGTTGTTCGGCAGCTGTAAAGGTTGCTTCGCCGCGCTTTACCTGGTCGTACTTCGAATTATTCGAAATGATCATCATCATGTACTGGGTGAGTGCCTTTAGGACCTTCTGGTCGGTAACTTCTTCGGTTCCGTATGCTTCTTTAAAAAGCTTTTTGTACTTGTCGGATTGTTGCAACTTAGCTACAATATTTGCAAGCGTTTCATTCATTTCCACCGGATTGGTCAGCGGTGCAATCGGCATCACTTCAATGTGGTTGATTCCGCCGTCCCACATAAAAGAGGGAGACCAGGCCATGTTTGCAATGGATGGAGAATTCCGTGTTCCGAGTAAATTATTCACCCCGGGGCTTAACGCCGTGTTATGTCCGGCAAAAGCATGTGAACTGGCATGACAGGATGCACAGGAAACTGTTCCGTCTGATGATAAAAACGGATCATAAAACAGTTCTCTTCCCAATGTAAACTTCTGAAAAGTTTGCTTGTTATTCTCAAAGTTATAAACCGGTTCCGGAAAGTAATCCGGTTTGGAAAAGCCCCACTTTTTATACGGTTCTACCTGTGCCTTTTTACACGAAACAATCAGGCTGCCAACAGCAATAACAGCAAGCAGCCTGATCCATTTCCAGTTACTCATGAATGTGTTCGAATTCAAACGAGCCATAGAAATCATCCGCCATTGTTTTAGCTCCTGAACCAGGCATGTGAATCATCGAATTTCCGCTCACACTTCCAACGGTCTGCCACAACGTTTGAGGAGCCGCCGATAAGTGGATTTGGCAATTTCCGTTTCCGCTTACGGAAAGACTGTTTCCAACAAACTCATGCGACTTCTTGGTAACCACATTGTTTGCTCCGGAGAATCCCCCTAAATGAAAGGCGAACGATCCGCCCATGGATGCATCCGGGGAGGTTCCTTCCGCTTTCAGCATAATATAACCCGAATTCCAGCTCCAGAACATGCCCAATGAAGGGGATAAAGCTCCGTCCTGTGCGCCTGAAACGTTGCGTGTACTGTCAACTCCCAATACATATTCTACATCGGTATATTCTCCGTAAGGAACACCTGTCAACTGCACGGAAGGAGTAGTTCCCTGGGTGGATAAATCCAGCAAAAAGTAGCTGTTTGGCTGTGTCCACCAGGTTCCGTCCGCTTTTTTCAAACGAATATTTGAGATATAATATTTGAATGTTGTAAAGTTTAAGGAGTCTCCGGTTAAGGGATTTACCAAATCGGTGTTCAATTGAAACACTAGGCTATCCTGCCACGTATGTTCTATTTTCAGAGTTACGTTATCTGTTCCGGTTGTTGCTGAATCGGTTGGTTCGATTTTCTCTTTTTTACATGCTACAATAGAGCACAATGAAAGGGCAATAAACCCTAGTTTAAAGGTGTTCTTCATGTTTGTTTTTCTTAATAAAAATTAATCGGCTCTCGGGTTAAGCGGTTAATGTGATATCAGAAGAAAAACAAGGGGGTTTGAAACAAGAAGCAAGGTATTGTTGTTTCAAAGAATGCCGGTAAATACCGCCTTTGAAAAAAATGTCGCCTGTAGCAGAGAATCGTAGGTCTAATGCAGATAAATGTTCAAGGTAAAGTTGAAACTCGGTAGATTTGATGTTTTTGGGATTAAAAGGAGTTTTAGATTCCTGGTAATCCGATTCGATCTTTTTTAACTGTTTTGACAGGTAACACTGCCCGTTACAATGCATCAATGGATTATCCTTGTTAATACAATACAACTCTGTGATCCGAATCTGATTGATCTTCCAATCTATGAAAATGACAGTCTTAATTGACGCTTGAATCAAAAATGAACAAATAATCAAAAAAAGTACTATTCTTTTCACAGTGCGAAAGTAAGGCTTTTTGAAAGTGATTTCACATGTCCAGGTGAAATATTTTAACGGAATTATTCCTGAAACCCGGGCAGCTTTACCCTTGCAAAAATCCCAAGATCTGAAGCGTCTTTTGACAGAAACCTTTCTTCTACACTTCCGTTTGTTTCTCTTTCTGTAGAAATAACTGAATAATCCCTGCAATGATCAGCACCA
>CBINBC010000019.1:0-82039 GCA_966248825.1 uncultured Fluviicola sp. | reverse complement strand
GATTACGATGGTGGTGTACTGCAATACCAGATCTACAGAGGAATCGATGGAATTTTCCCACCCACGCCAACAGCAATTGTTTCGCCTGATCAGCGTTTTTACGAAGACCTGGTGGATGAATTGGGATTTGAGCACAGCGGTAAGGTCTGTTATTTCGTTGTTGCAGAAGAATCGACGAACCAATACGGGATACAGGAATTGAGTCTTTCGAACCAGGTTTGTGCCGTCATACAGCCTTTGGTGTATGTTCCAAACGCATTTACGCCCGGTGGGTTAAACCCGATTTTTATACCGGTTGTTTCGTTCCAGGATGTCTCCAAATATGAATTCTCGATTGTAGACCGTTGGGGACAAGTGGTTTTTCAAACAAATGATCCTGCACAGGGCTGGGATGGACATCATCAGCAAAGCGGAAAGTTGGTTGCACCGAACCTTTATGTATACGTACTGAAAGTAGTGGACGGCAACAACCAGGAATATTTCTTCCGCGGAAATGTTTCTGTAATTCATTAATTATCTAAAAAACGGTGGTTATGCGATGCTTCGCGTACCTGCCATATTTTTATACTCAAATGGCACCCGGAATTCGGAATTAGGAATTATATGTAGTATTTTTAGCGAATGTTGTCCCGATTTTTGCGAAAACTTAACGGTGGAATTTTCTTTCTAAGGAATAGTTTAACTCCCCGCCAATTCTTATTAATATCCAGTGTAATTGTCGGAGTATCTTGTGGTTTGGCCGTAGTAGCACTGAAGTCTTTTGCACATGCTGTTTTGGTATTTGCCAAGGAACTCAACCAGCAATTGCACTTTAAATATGTAGATTTCATTCTGCCGGTTTTGGGAATAGTACTCACTATTTTGATCACGCGCAGACTGCTGAACGGTAAATTAGAAAAAGGGACCTGGAGAATCATTTATGCGATCAACAAGAAGTCAAGCATCCTTCCGCGAAGACAAATGTATGCACAAGTCATTACTTCTTCCGTTACAGTTGGTTTCGGAGGTTCGGCAGGTCTGGAATCCCCGGTAACGATTACCGGCGCTGCTTTTGGATCGAATTATGCCCGCGTTTATAAACTTTCGACCAAGGAACGGACTTTGTTGTTAGCCTGTGGTGTGGCAGCAGGAATTGCAGCAGCTTTCAATGCTCCGATTGCCGGAATCTTATTTACAATGGAAGTACTACTGGCTGATGTTGGGATTACAGCCTTTATTCCTCTGATGCTTGCCTCTGTTTCCGGAGCCTTGATTTCCAGTGCAATCTTGAATGAGAGTATTTTATTGTCCTTTAAGGACATGGCGGCTTTTGAAATGCAAAATGTCCCTTTCTACATTGTTTTGGGAGTCCTTACCGGGTTCATTTCGGTGTATCATTCCCGGGTTTTTAACCGGGTTGAAACCTGGATCGAACATTGGAAAATGGGACCTTATCAAAAAGGAATAGTCGGAGCATTATTGCTATCGGCGCTCATCTTTGTATTTCCGTCTTTATTCGGTGAAGGATATGAAAGTATCCGTTCACTTTCCGGCGAGAAAGTATTTGACCTGATGGATGGGAGTTTGTTTCAATCCTTTAAACAATCCTGGTTCCCGCTTTTGTTCATCGGTGCGGTTGTATTCCTGAAAGCCATTGCTACCGGTCTCACTTTAGGGTCGGGTGGTAACGGTGGTAACTTCGCTCCGTCGCTGTTTGTTGGGAGTTATGCAGGGTTTGCTTTTGCTTATGGCTGGAACCTGACAGGTATCGGACTTTCACTTCCGATCACCAATTTCACCATGGTGGGAATGGCCGGTCTGCTCAGCGGATTGTTCCACGCACCTCTGACCTCTATTTTCTTAATTGCGGAGATTACCGGAGGTTACGGGTTGATGATCCCGCTGATGATTGTTTCTTCCATCAGTTTTGCTATTTCGAAGCGGTATTCCAATCATTCGATGGACATTGTGAAATTGGCCGAGGAAGGCCACGTGGTGCGCGCAGATAAGGACAGGCATGTCCTGTCTTCCATAGATAGCGAAGAAGTCATGGAAGAAACACTGGTGGTACTCAAACCCGATGATACCGTTTCAACCTTGTTCCTGACGGCACAACATTCGCAGCAGGCGCTGATTCCTATCGTTTCGGACAACGGTATTCTCCTGGGGATGATTTACCTCGATGATTTGCCGACCATTCTTCCGGTTTATTCTTCCGACCCGAATACGCACCTGGAATTGGTCATGGAACCGATCCGGTACTCTTTAAATCCGCGGAATACCATGGAGCAGGTGATGGAAATGTTTGAGCATTCCAAGCTGAATTACCTGCCGGTAATCGATAACGACCAGGTCCTGGGGTATTATTCGAAACACCGTCTGCTGGAAGCTTACCGCAAAAAGATCATGGAGAATATTGTGGAGTAAATCAGAAACAGAATGGGAAACAGAATGAAGATTGGATTTTCATGGTTGAGAGATTAAGTGAGGGTTTAGTGTTCTTTTTTATCTTTGGCTAAATTGTAAGCCGCCATGAGAATCATTCAAATCTTTTGTTTTACAACAATCCTTTTTAATTTATGGAACCTGTTATTCTGAATTCTTTTAGGACCAAAAGTGGTTTTTGTCATGTGTTGCAGGATAAACTGGTTTTAACGCGGGAAGGAATTATTGGGGAAATGGCTTCGGTTACGACCGGAAATTCTATTCTTAGACCATTGGTTGTCGAAGGGATTCTTTGTGTAGCATTTTTTTATGCCGCATATGCCTGTTATCAATTTCATACCACCTATAATACTTATCAGGCTATTGTATTTCTATTGCTGGGAGTTTCTTTAAGCTTTGGAATGATAACCAGTCTTAATAATTCTGCGACACCGATCATAGAGCGAAATAGCATACAAGAAGTGAAATTTAAAAAAGGTATCCGATTATTGACACGTTCCCGTTTCGAGGTGTTTTTTAAGAATGAAAATGGGAAGGTCAAAAAGCGATTGATTTTGCTTCCGGGATCCTTGATGGATAGTCAGCAGGCAGAAACCAATAAAGCCCTTCGGATCATGGAGGAGAATGGTTTTTTAGTTCGTTGATTTTCGTAAATTGCCTTCGTAATCAGCAATTATTCAACTTGATGAAAGAAGAAACTATGGATGAAGTTCTAAAAGACGGCGATTTCTGTGCAGTAACTGCAGGTACACATAAAGGCAAAAGCGGTATTGTGCGGGATTTGAATGTAAGTAAGACCGGACATTTAACGATTACTGTGGTACAGGAAAACGGTGTGCGGTTTAAAACATTAGCGAAGAATGTAAGTGTTCAATCCGAAAAAGATAAATAAACATCTCGTGGTTATAAAGTGGGCATGCGATTAATCGCATGCCCACTAATTTTTTCAACTTGTTGGAACAGCTGTTCCACAACATCTTTAAAGTTTTTAACTTCACTAAGGATCCCCCAATGGATAATCAATCCCCAAAGTCCGGTAACTCCGATTAGCAGAACGATACGAATCACCCAATGAAATTCGGGTATGAAAAGACAGCCGGCGCTAATCCATAATTGAATAAAGATCAGGAATAGCCAGGAAATTTCTGAGTATTTAACGGTAACATTGACTTGGGTCAGTTCTTCAGAGATGCTGTTTAGTCGAATATAAGCATTAGCCGTGTAATTTGCCTGCTGGAACATTTTCGCTCGTGGTGTAACAATGAATTCATCCCAGTTAAATTTTATGGAATAAAAGGTGTCGGATCCAAATCTGTTTTCCTCGACCAAGTCATGCTTACTCAAATCCTTCAGATCTTGAATTAAAAGCTCTTTATTTTGTGGAAATTCGAAGCTGTATTTTTTTCGAAAAAACATGAGGTAAATGTACCTTTTGGATAAGTATACTAAGGGATTTGTCGATCCCTTTTTTAGGCTACTTTACAAAGATAGAATTTGCGTATGCCTCTCCTTTAACACTGGGTAAAGATACGGCTGTTCCGTTTTTCCAATATTTTGCCATTTGTTTCCCGGATTTCCTGTTGTATTCTTTTCCGGCAACATACACATCTCCGTCAATAACAAAAATAGAGGTGGCATCCGCTGAGTTGCCGCCCTTGTACAATACCTTTTCAATTCCGTTTTTCCAATATTTCGCCACTCCGTTCCCCGATTTGTTGTATTCGGTACCGGCTACGTATACATCATTTCCTACAACAGTTATTGAGTATCCGTAAGCGCTGTACTCTCCATTGTTTAATGCGGTTGGAACCCCGTTTTTCCAATATTTGGCAACTTGCTTGTTGGAAGAGTTGTTTTCCATTCCGGATACATATACGTCATTGCCAATCGCAGCAACGGAGTAGGCTTCAGCATGGGTCGCTCCATTCGTTAGTGATGTCGCGACTCCATTTTTCCAGCATTTAGCGATGTAATTCGAACCATCCCACTCGTAACCTACTACGTAAACATTTCCCTCACTAACAGCAATGGATCGGGCATGCCCCTCATATTTTCCGGACAATGAAACGGCAACTCCGTTTTTCCAATATTTTGCTACAGATCTTCCGGACTCACGGACATCTCCGGCTACATACACGTCGTTATTTACCACTACAATGGAAGTGGCAGAGCCGTGAGATTTTCCATCGGACAGTGAAGTCGCAACTCCATTTTTCCAGTATTTGGCCACATCTAAACCTTCTTTGTTCCTTTCTTGTCCGGCAACATACACATCGTTGTTTGCAACAAAAATCGAGTTTCCATAAGCAGGATAAGTGGCATTGGTTAATTTCGTGTCTTTTCCGTTTTTCCAATATTTGGCTACATAATCATAAGATCCAATGTCCTCATACCCGGCTACGTATACTTCCCGGGGAGTGGTTTGAGGTAATTTTTTCTCTGTAACAGTAAATGCAAACAACAACAGGATGGTTGCGAAAAAAAGGCTGAACTTGATCATACAGTAGCGTTAAATGTAAAACGTTGTTTTTAGTTTTCTCAGGTAAAGATAGAAAAAGAAGGAAAAAAACAAAATTGCCGGTTGTATGTGACCGGAAGATTGGGATCATGTAACTTAGTTGAAAATGCCCCTTATTATTAAAACGATAAATTAACCTTATGAAACAACTAATCGCCTCTTTATTGGTAGTGTGTGCGGCATGCGCTCATGCACAATCTTTCGATCACATTGCTTACAAGCAAGAAGTCAGCCCGGCTTATGAAATGGCCATTAAAGAGAAAAAGTACGCCGAAAGCCTTCAGAAACTCGAAGCTGTGAACAAGAAATACGGAATGCTTTATGGAGAAGACTACCGTTTACAAGCCTATTGTTACAAAATGACGGGAAATAATTCCTTAGCTGCGCAATCGCTGAAAACCTCCTGGTCATCCCTTTCCTTTGATATGCGCACACTTTGGTACGTTGCTCAATTGGATCCGGGTAAGATCATGGAAGGATTCAGTGAAGCTGAAAATGCACTGGTGTACGAAGGTTTCGATAATTCCGCAAAGATACGACCTAAAAATGCTGATTCATTGATCGCGGTAATCGACAGCATGACCTATTGGGATCAGTTTTTCCGGACCCGATTAAACGATAGCCCGGAAGATCAAAAGGTTATTGCCGAACTGGATTCGATGAACCGTACCAATGAAGCCCTGCTTGAGAAGATGGTTCGAAACATCGGTTTCCCGGGAGAAAAGAAATTGCAGTTCTCTGAGTTCAGCATTTGGTTTGTGCTTGTTCACACTGCGGGGAACGAATCGTTCTACCAGCGTATGAAACCGGTTTTCCTCCAAGAGGTGCGGATAGGGAATATGTCGCCCTGGATATTTGCCAACTGGGTAGATCAGCACCAGTTTTATAAGAAACTACCAACGATTTACAATACACAGGTTGGTTTAAAAACGGCATTCACGCCACAAGAAGCGGAAGAAATCAGAAAGAATCGTTTTGAAATAGGATTGATGGATTTGGAATTCACGCTTTATCATTAGATACCGGCAGGGGCGTAAAATTTTACACCCCTACCGGTTTAATCACTATTTTTGTTTCATGCAGCGTTTTTTAGTCATTCAAACAGCTTTTTTGGGGGATGTCATCCTGGCAACCCCGGTGATCAGTGAATTGAAACGCCTGCACCCGGAAGCGGAAATCGATGTATTGGTGCGGAAGGGCAATGAATCCATTCTGAAAAACCATCCTGCAATCCACGAAGTCTTTTCCTTCAATAAAAAGGAAGGAAAGTACAAGGAAATGAGACGACTGATCGCTGTTTTCCGAGCGAAAAAGTACGATGAGATCATCAACCTGCAGCGTTTCGGGAGCTCCGGTATTATTACTTTTCTCTCAAAAGCCAAAAAGAAGGTTGGTTTTGATAAGAATCCGTTCTCTTTTTGCTACGACATCAAGATCAAACACGAAATTGGTAAGGGGAAGCACGAGGTGGAACGCAACCTGGAATGCATTGCGCATCATGGTGCAAAATCGCTTGTGAGGCCTGAAGTTTTTCCTTCTGATGAAGATCGTGCGAAAGTGGCACTTTATACTGCCGAACCGTTTTATACACTGGCTCCGGCTTCGGTTTGGTTTACGAAACAGCTTCCGGAGAAGAAGTGGGTTGAACTGGCTAATAATCTGAAGAAAAAAGGAACGGTCTACCTGGTGGGCGGTCCGGCCGATTTCGAATTGTGTCAGCGGATCCTGGAAGCAGCAGGTTTACAGAAAGAAAATAACCTGGCGGGTAAATTGAATTTGTTGGAATCCTGTGCTTTGTTTGAAAAAGCAACCCGTTGTTTTGTGAATGATTCCGGTCCGCTGCACATGGCTACGGCTGTGAATGCTCCGGTAACGGCTTTCTTCTGCGCCACTGTTCCGCGCTTTGGTTTCGGACCGCTTTCAGACGATAGTGAGATCCGGGAAACAACTGAAGCTTTGATCTGCAGGCCTTGCGGATTGCACGGCGGAAAGATCTGCCCGGAGGGACATTTCAAATGCGGACGAATCAACGTGAATATATTTAACCACGAGGGACACGAAGACCACGAAGATTTTTAGTGTTACATACATGTGCGTTGTAGTGAATGACTTCTTTTAAAATAACCTGGTGTGCTTCGTGCTCTTAGTGGTTATTTCAAAGGCAGGCTCACCCGGATGGTAGTCCCTTTCCCGATTTCAGAATGCACCACGTATACCTTTCCTTTGTGGTATTCTTTCACGATGCGTTTTACCAATGAAAGTCCCAGTCCCCAGCCGCGTTTCTTGGTAGTGTAACCCGGCTCGAAGATCGATTTGAACTGTTTGGGCAGCAATCCCTTCCCGGTATCGGAAATTTCAATGTAAACACGTTCCGGAACGGTTTTGATGGTAACATCCAGCTTTCCTTTGGATTCCATGGCGTCAACAGCATTGCGGATAATGTTTTCCATCACCCATTCCATCAACGATTTGTTGTGGCTGACCATGACCGGTTCGTGGGTGAAATGCGTGGTCATTTCCACTTTTTGGGAAATACGCGGACGGAGGTAATCCATCACATTTTGGACCGTGATCCGGATATCGCTTTGTGTCAGGTGTGTTTCCGATCCAATCTTGGAAAAGCGCTGTGAAACCACGTCCAGCCTTTCGACGTCTTTTTGCATTTCGGCAATGATATTCTGATCCACATCCTGTGTTTCGAGTAATTGGATCCAGGCCATTAAGGAAGAAAGCGGGGTTCCCAGCTGGTGAGCGGTTTCTTTCGCCATTCCGGCCCAAACCTGGTTTTGCTCGGCTTTCCGGAAGGTGCTGAAGAGCAGGTAGCCGATGAAGATAAACAGGCCGATGATCAGGAACTGGATGTAGGGGAAGAACTGCAGTTGTTTTAGTTCTCCCGAATTATCGAAGTACAACAGGTTTACCTCATCCGCGCCAAAAGAGATCTGGATCGGTTCGTTGACCAATTCCAGGGAATGCAGCGTCTTCTTTAAGTTTTTCGGAGAAGTTTTTTCCTTCGGAAGATTGCTTGAAATGAGCGAGTCATTGCTTTTGTCCATGAGGACCACCGGGATCAGTTTGGAGTCGTTGATCAATTCATTGTTGAAAGCAGTGATCAGGGAATCGCGCTCTTTTTCCAGTTGGATGGTGCGTTTGGTATCTGTGTAGAACGAAGTCATGGTCAATCCTTCCACCACTTCAATGCGGAAAGGCTGGTGTTTTTTCTCCCAAATGGTAGTCAGGACCAGCAAACTGTCTTCAAATTTCCGGATAAGTTCTTTTTTCGATGCTTCCGGGTACAACATGCGCAGATCGGCGGTATCAAAGTCGATATTGGTATAGCTGGAGATCTGGTTGCGGTCGTCCACCAAAATGACCGGGATATCTTTGTTCTCATCGATGATGCTGATCGGGAAGCGGTAATCCGGGAAGCAGTTGATGTCTGCAGGTTCCTTGGAAATTTCTTTCGTGGCATCGAGGTACAACTTGATCTTCCGGCGTTCATACCCGCGCAATTGCCGGAAAGCACGATTGGTAAATTCGACCAGTTCGGCTTTTTTCTTGATGGCATCCGCCCATTGTTTCGCCCGCAGTCGTTCGCGGTCCGATACCTTTTGCACGGTTGAATTGGATACCCACAAGGACGCAGCTACGGTAATCAGGGCGATGACCAGCAGCACGATTTTCCATTTCTGTTTGTTGGAGTATAAATTCATGATTTACGAATGTAATTAAAAACGGGGTTTTTGGTGTGAAATTGTTCTCAATTCGATTTTCTGTTTCCTCCCCCTTGCGTCCCCCTCCGAAGGGGGAGATTTCAATTCCCCTGCTGAAAAAAGAATTTGAGTTCAAACCATTGGATAGTTCGAAGGCGGATTAATCTTTTAAGGGTGATCTTAGGTTTCCCCCTTCGGAGGGGGATAAAAGGGGGAGGACCTTAATTTGTAATTAATCTGAATTAGTCTTTTAGGAATAGAAAAACGCTTTTTCATTACTTTTGCGCGTGAACAACTAGAAATAAAAATGGCTGACTTTTTTTACCAGGAACCGTACCCGATTCAAAAGGATACGACCGAATACCGCAAAGTTTCTTCTGATTTCGTAACTGTTGAAAAGATCGGAAATCGGGAAGTGTTGAACATTGATCCGAAGGGATTGGAATTCTTAGCACAGGAGGCATTGGCTGATGTTTCTTTTTATCTGCGAACTTCCCATTTGGAGAAACTGCGTGCTATTTTGGACGACCCGGAAGCTACGGATAACGACCGTTTTGTGGCTTACAACTTGTTGCAGAACGCAACGATTGCTGCGGAAGGACAACTTCCTTCCTGCCAGGATACGGGAACTGCTATTGTGGTTGGTAAAAAAGGCGAAGATGTGTATACCGGCGTGAATGATGCCGAATACCTTTCCAAAGGAATTTATAACACTTACCAGGAGCGCAACCTGCGTTATTCGCAGATCGTGGCTTTGGATATGTTTGAAGAGAAGAACTCGGGTTCCAATCTTCCGGCACAAATTGATATTTATGCAAGTCAGGGAGCGAAGTACGAATTCCTGTTCTTAGCGAAGGGGGGAGGCTCGGCAAACAAAACGTTCCTTTACCAAAAAACGAAATCTTTGCTCAACGATGCTTCTTTGGAAGAGTTTATCAAGGAGAAGATCAAAGATTTGGGAACTTCCGCCTGTCCGCCATACCATTTGGCGTTCGTAGTAGGAGGAACTTCTGCTGAGGCGAACCTGGCAGCTGTGAAAAAAGCTTCTGCAGGTTATTACGATCATTTACCAACCGAAGGAAACATGGGAGGCCAGGCTTTCCGTGATCTGGAGTGGGAAAAACGTGTACAGAAAATTTGCCAGGAAAGTACCATCGGAGCACAGTTCGGTGGGAAATACTTTACGCACGATGTGCGTGTGATCCGTTTACCGCGCCACGCTGCATCCTGTCCGGTTGGATTGGGGGTTTCCTGTTCTGCCGATAGAAATATCAAAGCAAAGATTACCAAAGAAGGATTGTTCGTAGAGCAACTGGAGAAAAATCCGCGCAGATTACTGCCTGAAGTTCCGCCGCATTTGGAACCGCCTGTAACGATTGATTTGGACAGACCGATGGCAGAAGTATTGGCTGAATTGTCAAAATACCCGATCAAGACCCGTTTGAAACTGAACGGAACACTGATTGTTGCCCGCGACGCCGCGCATGCACGCATCAAAGACATGCTGGATGCAGGTCAGCCGATGCCGGAATACTTTAAGAACCATCCGGTGTATTATGCCGGTCCAGCGAAAACACCGGAAGGAATGCCGTCCGGAAGTTTCGGTCCTACGACAGCAGGCCGTATGGATTCCTACGTGGACTTGTTCCAGAGTATGGGCGGAAGTATGATCATGCTGGCAAAAGGAAACCGTTCGAAAGATGTTACCAACGCCTGCCAAAAGTACGGCGGATTCTATTTGGGATCTGTTGGTGGTCCGGCAGCGATCTTAGCCAAAGAGAACATCCTTTCCGTGGAGCTGGTCGATTTTGAAGACATGGGAATGGAAGCCGTGAGAAAGATTACGATCAAGGATTTCCCTGCGTTTATCATTACGGACGATAAAGGGAATGATTTCTTCGCGAATTTGTAAAAGGTAACCACGAGGTGCACGATGCACACGAGATTTTTTGGAAGAATTATATTTAAAAGGGATTGTTCAGGAATTGAACGATCCCTTTTGTTTTCGATTCATTTTTAAACTGTTCTTAGGTGTTTTGTTTGAAAATGTTATTTTTAGATCCATGAAAAATAGCCTTTTCATCTTCCTAAGTCTTTTGTGGATCTGTTTTCACTCCTTTGCAGGGAATGAACCTTCTGATTCGCCGACAGCGTATCTTTACATTCAGGTGCCTTCCAATTTGAAGCCCAAGAAGTATACTTATTTTGTAAAGACAACATACGTTAATAAAAAGGAGATATCCGTAGGGTGCAGTAATTCGAATATTTATGGATCGCGACAAATTGTCAAATGCGAGATTGAAAGAGAAAGATATTCGATCAGACTTAAAGACTCATTAGTTGATTTGAAGTTTACAGTACAGAGTCCTAAATGGGGAACTTACTATTCGCATCACCAGGTGCGGTTGAAGATTACATCCGACTCCATGTTTTATGTCATCCCGGATTTGCCCGAAGAAATTGATTCGATTATGAGTGCTAATGGAAACGATTTCCGCAACTTTAGTCGGCAGAAAGACTTTGTAGATTTCATGACGAATTGGAAGTCTTGTTTTCTGTATGCTAATTTTTTCCAGGGACATCGCCCGTATGGAGAACTGAGTTTTAGTAATGCCAGATATACCGAATCGCTGGGATTTGTTCGCGGACTGACTTATGGTTCTGAGTTCAATTTTCTGTGGCGAAAAGACGATTTTATTCTCGGTCCGAAGATGGGTTTTCAAGTAACGACAGACTTTTTCAATTTCGGTTTAAGTGGTGTTTATTATACGGATTTCAGGGACGGTACATTTTGTCTCAAACCACGGATCGGTGTCAACCCGGGTATTCCCTGGATTAGTGCCTCTTACGAGTATGCAATCCGTTTTGGACCGAATTATTTTGGAAACAGGATTAATAGTCATCAATTTAGCGTCTATTTTTTGATCCCGCTAAAAACGGTTAATTTTAGGTGAAACACCACCGGGCCAAGTGTGGAATGTAAGAAATCGTATTGGGCAGAATCATTTTCCTGGGAATACTTGTTGGAACAATCGCTCATTACCTGACGTGGGTATTCGTCAGTGTTATCATGAACCTTTGTTATTGGATTTTTGGTGGATGCGCGGATTCCTTCGGAGATGCACCCGAAAGTATTTTCGGAATGTTCGCATCTGGAATAATCCTCAGTTTTTTCAGTATCCTCTTTGTTGGCTGGATGACGATAGTAGGTTCTATTTTGTGCGGGGTGGTGATGTGGTGGATTGAAAAGAGAAAGCGATCCGGTCAGGAATAATCCTTTGATATAAAAAAGGATCACTCTTCTGAGGATAATTCCTGTTAATGATAAAATAAACTTCGTGCCTGGTGGTAAAACACCCCCTGATCAATCGATTTTCACGAATGCCTGGCGTTTTGAACCGTATTCGTTTGTCAATTGAACCACATAACTTCCGGGTGAAAGGTTTTGAACTTCCAGTTGGTTATCTGTGTCTGACAATTCTTTTGTCAATACGGCTGTTCCCATGGAATTATAGATCTCAACCTTACAGTTATTCAGGTTTTCGGCTGAAATAAAAAGATTCCCGCTCGATGGGTTGGGGTAGAGTTTGAAATCAGGAATAGAATGCTCACTTACAGATAACAGGTCCGCATGCATTTTTAAGATGAAGATATCGTCATATAAAACGGACGTTCGTTCCTCTAATCCCGACCCGCAATCAAAATCTACGGTTTCGATATACCAGCCGGTCGAGTAAATGCTTCCGCTGTTGTCAGTAGCGATATCCCATAACAGGTCATTGTACGAGGATGAGGTGTTTCCATAAGAGCCCGCCCAAACATAATCTCCATTTTCGTCCAGATAAAGCAGGAAGACATCTACCTGTCCAACTGCTTCCAGGTTACTGATATCATTCCCGGGATCAAAATCAACCGTATCACTGAACATACCGGAAATGACGACTCCTTTCTGTTGAAGTACATCCAATGCAATGGAATATTTGAAACCGTCATCCGAAAAGCCCTTTCCCCAAATGAAATCCCCTGTTGGCGTTAGTTTTAGTACGAAGAAGCTTGTGATGTCACTGGAAATTAAAAAAGTACCTGTTCCGGGATCCAAATCAAGCGTATCACTGTAAGTACCGGTGAGGTAGATTTCGCCGGTAGTTGTTGTTGCTACATCAACCCCTTTATTCGTGTACGGACCGTCGAAATGTTTTACCTGGTTGAAATCACCATCCGTTGTAAGAAACAAGAGAAACATATCGGTAGATAATGCCCCGGCGATTAGCTGGTTGGTTGCAGGTCCCGGATTAAAATCGACCGCAAGCTGGAACCAGCCGGTGATCAGAACTGTGTTTTGATAAACTTCCAGCGAAATTCCCTGGTCGTATCCGCTGCCTCCCACTCTTTTTGCCCAAACATAGTTTCCCTGCGGATTTAGTTTCTGAATGAAAATATCGCTGTTTCCGGAAGCATTGTTGAGGTTTGCAGTTGCTGGTCCCGGATCGAAATCCGCAGTGCCTAAATAATAACCTGTGGAATAAATATTTCCGGAGTCATCTGTTTTTATACCCATAATCTGATCACCTTCTATTCCTAAATCAGAAGGACTTCCAAAAGTTCTTGCCCAAAGGAATTGCCCGGCTGCATTCATTTTAATAATAAAAGCATCGGATTGTGAGGTTTGGTTAGAGATGGTAGATGTGCTGTCAACCGTCGGGAAACTGGAATTTCCGTTAAAGTATCCTGCAATGATCACATTGTTCTGATAATCGGTCGTTATTGCCGTAACATGGAATGAACTTCCGGAAGGGAATACTTTGGCCCAAAGGAGGTCTCCGGCAGGATTCAGTTTTTGGATGAAGATATTTCTCCCGCCTCCCGAAGAAAGGTTTGTAACTCCGGTACCCGGGTCAAAATCAATTGTTCCCTCAAACATACCGGCTGCGTAAACATTATTTTGGTTATCAACAGCAAGTGCTTTTCCCCACTCACTTTCCGAAGTTCCATAAGTGTGTACCCATTCAAATTCGGGTGTTTGAGCAAAAGAAAGCGTTGTTAAAAGTGTTAGTGTTAATAACAGATTCAGGTGTTTCATACTGTAAGTGATTTATTGATAGAGCTAAAAATACAAATAAACAGGTGAAAAAAGTTCATGTCGGAATATTTCACTCCAGGGCGGACACTGTGCCTCAGTATGTGTGGTTTATGAGCCGGTGAGATTTAGTCTGTGGATTTTACCATTCTCTGATGTGTTGATCCGGATTCATTCGTAAGGTTCACCACATAACTTCCCGGTGAAAGGTTTTGGATGTCCAGTTGAGATTCCGTGCCCGACAGCTCTTTTTCCAATACAATCATTCCAAGGGAATTGCAGATGGTAACCCGGCAGTTGTTTAAGCTTGCCGCTGAAATGAAAAGCTGCTGACTTGCAGGGTTCGGATAGAGTTTGAAGTCGGCAACAGAATGGGAAATGATGGAAAGCGTTTTTCCGTTCAATTTTTGAATATAGATATCGCTCGGGCCGGAAGGAGTAAGTGTTTCCACTCCCGGTCCGCAGTCGAAATCCACTGCATCGACAAACCGCCCGGTGGAATAAATCCCGCCCAGGTTATCTACCGCAATCCCGTTTACGTAATCCTGGTCCAGGATTCCCTGGTTCCCGTAAGTTCCCGACCAGATGTAATTTCCATTCGGATCCAGGTAAACCAGGAATATGTCCTCTTGTGCTGAGGAGAAGCTCCCGGCCGGATTTCCCGGATCAAAATGTACCGAGTCACCGAAAATGCCGGTTACCACGATTCCGTTGTCGGGATGGTATGCAAGGGCCCGGCTGTATTTGTAGTAAGTTCCTGCAAAAGTTTTCGCCCAGGAAAAATCCGCAGAAGGAGTCAGTTTCAGAACGAAAAAGTCTGTTCCGCTGGCTGGAGTAACGGAGTTGGTTCCTGTTCCCGGATCGAGATCAATTGCGGCATCGAAAATGCCGGTCAGGTAAATCGCCCCGCTAGGATCTGTTATTAGATCCACACCTTTATCATTGAATACTGAGCCGAATTGCTTGACCTGGTTAAAATCTCCATCCGTGGTCAGGGACAAGAGAAAAATATCAGCATATCCTTGCGAGCTCAGTGAAGTATTGGAAGCGGAAGGGTCGAAATCGACGGTTTGCTGGAAAAAGCCGGTAAGTAAAAGGGTGTTTTGGTAAATGCTCATGGAAGCCGATCCCTCGGAACTACCCGCACCGATTTTCTTTGCCCAAATCAAATCACCTCCGGGACTTAATTTCTGGATGAAAATGTCCATATTGGTCCCTGTTGCGGTTAGAATGACCGTTCCCATCGGACTCGGGTCGAAATCAGCGGCTCCGTAAAAATGTCCGGAGGAATAAATGTTCCCGGAAGCGTCCGTTTTCAGTGCATTGATCTGGTCCGAGTTATTGGCAGTATCATTCGGATTTCCAAAAGATCTTGCCCAAACGAACTGCCCGCCTGCATTCAATTTCACGATATAAGCATCGGCTTGCCCCGGGGACGAGATGGTAGAAGTACTGTCGACAGTGGGAAAAACCATCGTTCCGGTAAAACGCCCGCCGAGAATCACATGGTCTGACGGATCTACGGTGATGGAAGTAACAATGGTGCTGTTTCCCGCTGGAAATATCTTGGCCCAGATGAAATTTCCGTCCGGACTGAGCTTTTGGATAAACACGTTCTGATCAGCGCCCGAATTGATGTAGGCAGTTCCTGTTCCCGGATCGAAATCAGCCGTCCCGGAGAAAGTTCCGGTAACATAGACGTTATTCTGGCTGTCGGTTGCAACGGCCTGTCCGTTGTCATACAGTGGACCGCCCAAGGCATGCACCCATTCCAGTACGGAAGTTTGGGCGAACAGTATTCCCGATTGTGAGATCAGAAAGATCACAAGGAAAAGGTATTTTGTTGTGAGGGTTAGCTGTTTCATATACAGGACTTTGTATTGCAAGGTAAGGAAAAATTAACCGTAGTAAAAACGATTCATTGCGGACCGATGAATAAACTCAGAAAACAGTTCGTTACTCCATCTTCAACAGCATTTTATAGAATGCTGATTCCAGTAAGTCTTTGGTTGTAGGTTTGCCTTCCAGCCTTGTTAATTGATCAAAAGATCCACTGACCAGTATGCGTGTTTTATGGAAAGTGATGTAATAACGTGAGAAATCTGAATCTGAACGATCATCGCATTCAACATGTCGAAAAGCTTTCTTTGCTTCTTTACGAAGTGTTTCACCCTTAAATGTTGATTTGTAGTAGTTCTTTAAAAGAATGAGTACTTTTTCGCTGTATCCTTCTGCCAGGAAAGTGTATTTCAGCAAGGTACTTTCAAACTGGTCTTTTTGCCCAAGTTCCTGGTATATTTTTGCTTTGTAGATTTGATCGCTTACTTCATTATACGTGATAGCATTTCCACAAAAGTGTTGATACGTGTGAACCAGTTCTGATAGTTCCAGGTAAAACATTGCACTGTCGTATTGCTTCAGGTCAAAATAACTTTTGGAGATCATGTATGCTGCACCGTTCTTAAAATTGGAATAGGGATTTTCCATGACATCTCCATTGTAATCAATGGTTTCAATGGAGTCTTTGTTCAAAATCTCCCGGAAAACAGTGATTCCTTCCTGATATTGCTCATTACCATAGTAAGCAACTCCCAGGTCGTAATGTGCGTCGGTGTATTGGTCAAACTTCGGGCAGTGATCCACAATGTGTTTTAGTAAAGGAATAGCTTCTGCGTAATATCCTGTATTTAATTGTGTTTGTGCCTCTTCGAAATAATCTATGGGCATTTTTTGAGCAAGTGTGCTCAAACTCAAACAAATGAATGAAAGGAGAAATAAACGCATCATGGCTTGAGTAGTTTGAATTGAATGAGCGAAAAGTCCTTCACTCCGTAAAATGTAAGGTATTTATGATTGAAATATGCCGTTCTGAAAATGCGGTTTGCTGTGAATTTTCCCATCGGACGATTATTGACGATTAATTCATAGTTATTTCCCGGGCGATGTATTACCATCATGTAGCCGTTTTCATTTTGTTCAAAAGCCGCAATCTGGTTCTCTTTATTTTCATTGCTGTATCCTAAGTAGTTCTGAAAATGGGTAAATGCCGGTGAAAGTTTTCCGTTCCAGAGAATGTAGCTGCTGTCCTGAATGTTCAAGTAGACCCAGTTGTTTTCACCGTAATTGATAGCGTGTTCCCTGCTCTGGAGCACGGCATGCATGCGGTCTGCTATTGTAATTTCTTTGGTTTTTCCGGAAAATAGCAATTGGTCGTTTCGGTAAATGAAAGTAGAATCACTATCTGTGTTATAAGACGCAACTACATCACCTGATACTGAAACATGAAGAATTTGAGGCCTTACTCCAAAACGTGTAACCGGTTCACTGATTTCTTTTCCATTGACCCATTTATAAAGGTAGTAATTTCGTTTTCCGACCAGTGCAATATTCCCTTTTTCGTCAATAGTGGGGGAATAAATTTGGTCGTAATCGAGTGGGTAAACTTTTCCGTTTGATACCATGTAGTATTGGTTTTTATCTTCGTAGGATTTATTCAGAATGAAATAATGATTGACTTTGTCCCTAATAAAAAGGTTTTCTATGGCTCCCTCCAGCTGATACAGTTGATCGTTAACAAGTTGAAATTTTGATCTTGCAGGATAATCAAAATAGTAATACCCGTCATGACTGAATAAGTACCACGCTGAAGCATACCCTTCCCCCAGAGGAATGATCGTGTCCCTGGAGTGGAAAACCTGGATGTATTTGGTTTGATCTCCTGACGGTTGCTGATATACTTTTAAGTAGGTATAATTCCCCGAATCGTTCACTGCTATTTTTGCAATACCGTTCTTGCAGGTGTCTATTAACTTTCCGTTCAGGTAAAGAGAGTCCATCTCATAACTAGAAGACTTGTACAGAATATTGCCACTATTGCTGAGCGCTGCCCAATCCCAACTAAAAAGAGCAGTTACATGATTTTCATCTGCGGATTTACGGGTCGTATCAATGGACTTATAAAGTTTTTCATCGTAGTAGATATTGACCCTATTACCTTCATGAATACTGACTAATTCATGCATTCCCTTTCCTATCTTCGGAGTCGTAACCGATGAAAGTAACTTCCCCGATGTAGGTCCGTAAATGAAGTGAAGGTCGTC
The DNA here is from genome assembly GCA_966248825.1 of uncultured Fluviicola sp. Lineage (GTDB taxonomy): Bacteria > Bacteroidota > Bacteroidia > Flavobacteriales_D > Crocinitomicaceae > Fluviicola. Next base: position 64,207 of record CBINBC010000019.1, on the reverse strand, counting down.
TATATAATAATGCATGCGAGATTTGGTATAATCGTGGCATTCTACCATTCTTCCGTAAGAATAAGGATTGGCCGCAATTTTTTTATTTCCGTTCTGGAAAAGGTAAGTGGTGTCATTGATGCGTTTATCATACAAAAAGTTCCCGGCATCATCGAACTTCACATCATAGACCTGTAGGAATGTAGAGTCGGTTGCCCCGCAAAGGGGGATTTCCAGCAGCTGTCCGAAACAGTTTGTTCCCGGTAAAGCCAAAAATAATAGGAAGATCAGGTATATGTGCTTCATCAGAAATCAGATTGCTGTAAAGTTAGTTTAATTCTCTAATGTCAGGGAAGGGAATTGGTTACAGGATCTTCCAGGGGTTGATTCATTGTTTTACAGATGCTTTATCCTATCTTTAATTCCATGAAATTAAACCGCCGCCTTTCCGGTTTAAGTCCTGCGGTAACGTATGGATTACTCAATGCACTTGTTGGATTGATCGTTGCTTTTTATGTTTTCACCCAGGCCATTGGTGACGGATACGGCATGCTGATGCTTGCAGCACCTTTAGGGATGTTTTGTACCAGTGTCTTGCTCTGGAAAACAGCCATGAGGAACGAAGTAATCCATGCGGGGAAGATAATTTTCCTTGGAGTACTGGTGGGAATCATTGCTCATTACCTGACGTGGATATTCCTGAGTATTATCATGAATGTCTGCTACTGGTGTTTCGGCGGATGCACGGATTCTTTCGGAGATGCACCCGAAAGTATTATCAGCATAATCATGTATGGAATGGTTTTCAGTTTTTTCAGTATCCTGTTTGTGGGCTGGATGACGATTGCAGGTTCTATTTTGTGCGGGGTGGCGATGTGGTGGATTGAAAAGAGAAAGCGATCGGGTGAGGAATAATCCTTTGATATAAAAGCAGGCACCTGCCGGTTTGTTCTTTGTTGCGCCCGGGCCGCTTTTCCCGATGATTCTTCTGCTCGCAATTTCCACCTTTTTACCATTGCCGTAAAAAGGTGGAGCCAAAAAGGTCTAGGCCTGTACTAAAAGACTTGAAAATTTATGTTTTCCTGCACTGCCTATACCCCAACTCACAAACGTCCTTAGCGTCTTTTTTTTCACGAAAAAAGACGAGGACTGAGCTCAAACAGGGGTTCGGCAACGCTCCGCAAAACATATTTTCTACATCTTTAGCGTAAGGGCCATATAGGGATCCACAAAGTAAGGATAATTTCAAGCTTCGAAGATTTTAACTAAAAAAGGATCACCCTTTTACGTATAATCCCTGTTAATGATAAAAATAAACCTCGTGTGCCTGGTGCGCCTCGTGGTTAATTATACCCTGGGTATCACGCTCCGTTGTGGTTAAACTGCTGGCTTAGTACTACCCGGGCGGCTTTTCCCGATGATTCTTCTACTAGCAATTTCCACCTTTTTCATTGCCAAAAAGGTGGAGCTAAGAAAAAGCAAAGCTTTTGAAGACGAAACAACGACAAACGTTAGTGCGAAAGTTGTGAGGTAGTTTAGGCGCGGGTAAACCAATCGACCTGTTAGCAGATTATGACCGAATTTTTCATAAACTCAGCGTACCGCCTCAAACAGTATGAAAAATTTACGGTCATTTACTGCACAGGTGCCCGATCTCGTTTACTAAAGCGCCGGATTTAGATCCTCTATGCTGAGTTGTTTCTGTCTTCGCAGTCTAAAGTGTTTATTCATTCTCTGCGCTCTTATGTCTTCGTGCTGCGTCTTCAGACTGCACTCCGTCTTCACCAGCTAAAGCTGGCTCTTCTTTTCCGTAACTAAAAAAGAGTGCCTTGTGGCGAAAATAAAAAGGGATCGCCCTTTTGGGGGCGATTGACTAGCAAACAGCACAATCCGCACTTCTTAGAACAATCTTACTTTTTGGCATTGCCCCAAAAAGTAACAAAAAGGTCTAGACCTGTACTAAAGAATCTGCAAACTACGGGTCTTTACACGAAAGCATTCGAAACTTGTCCGCCCGCTAAGGCGGCCCGGACTTCAAACAAAGAATGCTTTTTTTCGCTCCATTCCCTTGTTTGCTACAATTCTTCGCGTAAGGGCCCTTTATTCTGATCCCCTTTCAATTGCAAAAAAAAACAAGTGTGCTTTATAATAGGAAATCCCCCTTTTGGGGTGGTGAACCGGGATTGTTTCGGGCAACTAAAAAGACGACCGTTTTCGCGATCGTCTTCGTCTCTGAATTAGTCGTTATTCTGAGCAATTAAAGCTTTATGCTGTAATCGTCTCCTTCTTTGCTTTCTCCGTTCAGGCTCATTATTTTTTCACCTGCGTAAACGCGGTAATAAAGTGAGAAGGTGTGTTTCCCCGGTTTGATGTTGGACGGAGTCTCACCGAAATTGTAATCAGGTAGTTCGTTTCCGTATTCTGAGATCAACCATGGCATGGAGATCCAGGCATCTGCGGAAGCTGAGGTGTTTTCGATTTCAATGTCCACTTTTACAATGCTCATGTTTGAGCTTTCAGGGCTTGAAGTGCGGAACTTTTTCACTTTCTCGTCGTTTGCATTGTAAGTGATGCTTTTGATGGTGTATATTTTTGTCAATTGAAAAATACCATCTTCTACTTTAAATTGTGAGTTCAATGCGACTGTTTTCTCTTTCGCCTCATCCATTTTCTTCAACGAAAGCATGTTTTCAGTTGACTCTTTGCTCAGGTCCATGTCGATTGCCGCCTCAGAAGAAGCAGCCAGGTAAAGGTTCTCCAATTTGGTGTCAACAGGAACACTGTAAACCGCAAAACCTGTTTCGTAAGTAGACGACATGGCTTTGAAAGATGGTCCTGCGCTCAATGAAACAACTGGACTATAGGTTTTCTTTGTCGTTGCGTCAAACAACGCGATGTTTGTTTCGAGCATACCGATGTCGGTTTTAGAATCGGTTGACTGCGCCGATAGTTCTATTTTGATCAGTTTTTCCTCTCCGCTGTTCGGGCTGTAATCCTCTTTTCCATCCCAATCATCCGACACGGAAGTCAGGGACAGGATGTTGTATACCGGTTCTCCTTCTTCGTTGTTTTTCCCGTTCAGGAAGCCTTTTACGTTGGAAGTGTATGTTGTTTCTTTGTTTTCAGGAGTTCTGGAGCAGGAAGCAGCCAGGAAAGATCCTCCGATAAGCAGGTAAAAAAGATGTTTTTTCATGTTGAAGGTAAATTTAATACGGTGGTAAAAGTAACTGCTGCTACAGTGTTTTCAATGAAATGCGCAGTAAAGTTCAGCAGCAATTCATATTCGCGGTGATTTGATTGGCAAGCGCTGAAAAGTAGGTGCCCGATTAATCGCGCACCTACGGTTATCTAGGCACCTGCCGGTTTGTTTTTTGTTGCGCCCGGGCCGTTTTTCCCAATGATTCTTCTACTAGCAATTTCCACCTTTTTCATTGCCAAAAAGGTGGAGCTAAGAAAAAGCGATCAGCCGCGGCTGATTGAAGACGAAACAACGACAAACGTTAGTGCGAAAGTTGTGAGGTGGTCTAGGCGCGGGTAAACCGATCGACCTGTTAGCAGGTCATGACAGAATTCACCTTAAACTCAGCGTTCCGCCTCAAACAGAAGGTGAATTTTCCTGTCATATCCTGCACAGGTACCCGATCTCGTTTACTAAGGCGCCGGATTGGAATTACTCTAAGTTGTATTGTTTCTGTCTTCGTGGAACTAAAAAAAGGATCACCCTTTTACGGATAATCCCTGTTAATGATAAAAATAAACTTCGTGTGCCTGGTGCGCCTCGTGGTTAATTATACCCTGGGCATCACGAGTCGTTGTGGTTAAACTGCGGACTTAGTACTGCCCGGCCCGCTTTTCCCGATGATTCTTCGCGCGGCTTTGTAGGTCACGTAGAAGGGATTGTTGGTGCTTTGGAACAGGCTGATGAAGCGGTCGAGCTGTTCGATGAGCAGTTTGTTGAGCTGCTTTTCGAGTTCTTTGATGGATTTGGTCTCCAGGGAGCGTTCAATGATGGCCTGACGGACGCTGTTTTTGCGTTCTTCGTATTCTCCTGCCAGATCACTGAATGACTGGATAACTGCCGGATCCACTCCCAGTGCCACCAACTCGCTTTCATAGGTGCTGCTGTCTTCCAGCAGGGCAGTGCAAATGACCTGCAAGCGGTCGTCTGAGGCTGCTCTCAGTTTACTTTTCGACTCTTTGTTGCGTTCGCGCAGGGCGAAATCGTTCGTTTGAACGGCATGGAGGAACAATCCCTTTTTCAGGATGGACATCCGGTCGATGAGTTGCTCCATAAAACTGGCTTTTGCAATCCCGATTCCCTGGGTGATGGTGTTTTGTGTATTCAGCTTACTGCTCAGTTGCCCGATTAAGAGTTCGAAACGGTCTACGATGGTCGCGATTCCAGTAATGCTGCTCCAGCTGCTTTGATGTTCCTTTACCACCGCGAGTACGTTCTGGTACATCGCCATGTGGTGCAATGTGCTTTTTTTCATGGCATTATGATTTATGTGTTTCGGTAGTGAGGTTTAAATTTCGTGCCAAAGCATTGGTAATCAATTGTTAACTCCCGTTAAATGAGGGGTTTTACCGAGTGAAGTGCGGTTGTTCTTTTTCAAAGTGTGTGTATGAATGAACGAACGAAATTGATAAAAGCTTCTTTTTGAACACTTTCCGGCGCTTCTACACGCCTTCACACGCTTGAATGAGGCATGCACATCGCTAAACGATGCCTGTACGGTCGTTCCAACAGGCTTTCATCCGCATAAAATATACCCGCATGCGGCTTAAAGCAACCCTTCCTGCCGGTAAACGATACGTGTACGCAGCTGCATGAAGCATGCAAACGGATAATTGGCGGGTGCATGCGTGGAGTTGAATGGTGAAAACGGGAAAATTAACCGGTTCCGTGAGTTTTATCGGAACGTTAGTTGGTGTACTGAAAATTCAACCGATTCATTAGCAATAATTTGATCTTTTTCTGTAAACTTGTTTCCTACTAGTAAACTATTCACTGTATGGAAACACCTCAACAAACTCTTGCGCGTATCCGGGGCCTGCGAAAGTACCAGCCCAGCGCTATCGGAAATTCTTTGTTTATGTTACTGGTCAGGTATACCAGTTTGGCGGGCTTTTTTGTCCTGGCGGGGATTAGTGTTTACATGTATCTTTCGTATGAAACCCCGCCTGTCCCAAAACAGGATGAATCATTTATCCGAATATTCAAAGAGCTTGCTCATTTAAAAGTTGATGATTCACGTGAACAGGCCTTTCCGGTTCTGACTGTAGCACTCCTCTTTTTAGTGATCTATAAACTGACCACGATGATGCTCAGAAGAAACAGCTATATTTTTATGATGAATGAGGTTTTGGATGGGGAGGTGGATTGATTCATTCAATTTCTCTGAGATTTTTTGACTGTTCATGTTTGTTAAAAACGGAATACTTATTTGAATTATAGATATATTTGTTAATCACTATTTGAAATGGCAAATCAAAGTAAATCAGAAACATTTTGGACAATCATACTTAGTATAATTGTAATAGGTGTATTGATTAAAATTTTCAAAGGTTTAATGGACTCTACTAAAACTGAAATTATTTCAGAAAAAGGATTAAATGCATTAAGTGATCCGGAGAAAAAGAAAAAGATTGATAGAGCTTTTGAAAAGTCTGTGCAAAAACAAAGGGATACGGGGGTCTGGGAGAATCCGGAATTAGATTTGAGTTAAATACTTCAACATGAATCTAACTACTGCTTTTCTTTTTCTATTCATAACGATTATCATTCCTGGATTTATTTTTCAGCGGATTTATTTTTTCGGTGAATTCTCCAAACAATTTACAACGAAAGAGAATATTCCTAAATTGCTTTTAACAGCTCTTATTCCGGGGCTTTTGATTTCAGCGATTTATTTACCGATATATAATTACTTTGTTTTTGGTGAGGTTAAAATCGAAAAGATACTGACCTTATTTGAAAATTTGTCTAAGAGTAATGTAAATCAAAATCCTGAAAGTCTGAGCTACTTTAGTAATTACAACAGTTTCCTGATTTATTGTTTTTGGGAGTTTACCTTAGCTGGAATCCTAAGTTTTTTATTTTCAAGAGTAATTGTACGAGGGCTCAAATTAGATAGAAAGTGGAAAACCCTGCGATATAAAAATCAATGGTACTATGTATTCAGTGGAGAAATATTTGAGTTCAATAAGTTCAAACGTGCAACTAAGACATTGGCAAAAAAGCATAGGAGGGGAAAAGATGTTCAATTGGCAAGGGCTGATATACTGCTTAAAGGGGCAGAAGGAAACGAATTATATACGGGTTTTGTGGTTGATTATGATCTCAATCCATTGGATATTTCCAAGCTTGATAATGTCTATCTCATGGATGCGATTCGTTACAAAAAGACTGAATTGATTGATGGCGAACCTAACGTGAAAGAACCAAAAATAATTGAAAAAAGACTCATCCCCGGAGAGTTATTCGTATTGAATATGGCAAATGTGGTGAATGTCAATGTATCCTATTTGCTTGAGCCGATTAAACAAAGAATTAAAGGACAAATTAGTCGACGTTTAAACCAATGGATTAAAGGATTGACATTTTGTATATTCATTCCACTTTCCGTGTTTATATTCTATAGTCCTGAATGGATGAATTGGTTTTTTCTATCATCTTTTTCCTGGTATATAAAAACACCTGTATTTTCTTTATATATGAATTTGATCGCGGCTTTAAATCCAAGATATGATAAGGAAGGAAAGGTTCATTTTTACAGAAAAAGAGATCTCTTTATCAGTTTATATGTATTCCTGGCTTTAGTAGTCTTTTGTGCCGCTATTTATTTTTTTAAAGTTTATGAATAGTCATAATTGTTCACTAAACTCTAATAAATCCATGATATCCGGAATAATTTGATCGTTTAGATTTTTATCTGATCCAACTACAGATATTCTTGCTACTTTACAAGTATGTCCCATCGGGTCTCCGTGGTCGTTTGCAAATTTCTTAAATACAGGGTTATGCTTTTGCCCGGGATAGAGTAGTATGAGCTTTGCGGATTTCCAATACCTTCCATAGACATACATTTGCCTCAGGTCTTCGATACTGGCTGAGTTGTTTGCAGGGATTTTCCATTTGGTATCAATGATGATGGTTTCTTTTTCATTCTTCAGGACTATATCGGGGCGAATGTATCTGCCCGAACTGTAAAAGAGTTTGGATTGCTGTCCGTGAACTTTCCAGCCGGCTTCTTGTATTTGGTTGCTTTTGCGCAGAATGGTGTAAACATACTCTTCCCACAAGACATTCATGTCAAATAAGAGTGAGATCATTTTGTTTTGCCCTTTTTCGATATCCGGGGAATAATTGAGAATGATCAGTTTTGCCAGTTGCAGTGCGCGTTCGTAGGGTGCCGTTTTTCGGTCCAGGTGAATTTGTTCCAATAAGGCCGCCGTTGGACGGATAGCTGAAACCTCCGGAAAGGCCAACCGGGTCCTTCCGCACCGGTCACTCAGACGGGTTCCTCTCGAAAATTGGCTGACAATTTCCAGGGCATGCTGCAATACCTGGTGCAAGCGGTGGTTGACATCATACGCCTGGTGAGTGGTATAAAAACGTTCCTGGTGCACGAGATTATGCCGAATATTTCCGGCAAAATCCAGTTTACCTTTTAATGCTTTCACATTGTCGGTATTTTTTCGGTAGCGTTTGACGAGTCCCTGATGGATCAATTTCTCCAGTTCCGTCAGGAAGTACTCAAAGTACAATTCCAGGAGGTTGAAATGCTGCTTTTCCAAATGAGCGTTGTTAGGTGTTTGTGCTTTTAGATGACCACATGCTTTCAGCATTTGAATCAATACGCCTTTCCATTTGTCATCCGCTTCGTTTTTGTCCGCTTTCGGATGGATCTGGATGATGAGGTTATCAATCTGAAGTGCACCTACATAGTGTTTGAAACGCAGGCCATTGTGCAGGATGTCGAAATACTCATTGCTGTGAGCTTCATTGAATTTCGTACACGCTTTCCAGTGATTTATTAAAAAACCACGCTCTCCAATTCTTAAAACTCCATGCTCAAAGACGTCAATCTTAACCATTATCGAATTAGATTATTCCAGATTCTTGTTCTTTACTCGCTTCTTCCGGTTGTTTGTTGTCTTCTTGAACGGGGTTATTCATCAGCTTCCGGATTGCATTCAGGAAATCAAAATCCTTGTCCGCACAATCACGAATCGTATATACCTGGTCGCTAAAATCATAGTCTTTCGCTTCTTCGGCAAACTTCACCGTTTTTTGTTCTTTGATGCTGAAAAAGGAATTGCCAAGCACCAATGCCATCTTTTGGTAATTGCCATAGAAGTATTCTTGCAATAAAGGAATGATCTTGTTTTTGAATGTTTGTTTCAGATCATCCGGTGATTTGTCATTGATAAAGAAGGCATGGCCAATGGTATGATCCCGGTCAACCAGTACTTCAATGCGCTCATTGATGACAGTCAATAAATCGGGAAGGTTAATATCCGCTATCATTCCGTCGCCATGGGTTCCTTTATCGCTCAATAGTTTTGGATCGGGAAGCATTTCCACAAATGAAAAGCGACGACGCAAGGCGGTGTCTAGCGCTTCTACAGATCTATCTGCGGTGTTCATGGTGCCGATGAGGTAGAGGTTTTCCGGAACACTAAAAGATTCTTTTGAATAGGGCAGCGTGACAGATAATTCGTTTGGTTTGCCTTTCCGCTTATCTTCCTCAATCAATGTGATGAGTTCACCGAAGATAGCCGAAACATTTCCACGGTTGATTTCATCGATTACTAAAGCATAAGGTTTCACCAAAGATGTTTGGCTGGTTGTAAGCTCTTTGAATGTTTCACGTTTAATATCTTCGTCGTAAAACTCATAAATCGATTGTTGCGAAATTTGCTTTCTAAAGAATTTTTCCGGGGATGCATTCAGATCTGTTGCAATCCATTCTACTTTTCGGAAGTGATAAAATCCGGTAGGGTTTTCATCATTGAATTCATACTCGCCGGTTACTTTTCCAATAGCATCAATAATGTGATTTCCTTTTGTAACGACCACAATGTCGCCGATATTCATCCGATTTAAAATGTAGGATGCCTGTACATGATACCTGTTTTCATCAGCAGTCTCAGAAAACCGTGCTTTGTAAGCATCCCGATAAGATATCCAGTCTTTTAAGGTACTTAAATCGGATAGGTCTTCTTCTCCTCCCCATCCAAGGCCTACCAAATTATGTTTAATGCAGTAGTCGTGAATATCAGGCCTGTTTTTCCCTCCAACAGACATTTTGAAATAACGAACGTTATCCCAATTAATACTTTGGTTGGTTACGTGAATTAGTTTTTCTGCGTTTTTAGCTATTTTACTAAATATACCAGGCTCAACATCGTATTTTAAGAACTTGTCTTCATCTCCAGGTTTTACCGGTTTGATTCCTTCAATAAAGTCCTCATAGGCCATGGATTGATGAAAGGTTGTGAACAAGACTCTACCTTCTTTGACCAATTGATCGTAGACCGCTTTATTGGAATCGTGATCTCTTTCTACATAGGATTCCGGTTCACAAATGGAAACAACTTTGTCAATGGTGGAATAGGTTTTACCTGTTCCCGGAGGACCGTAGAGGATTTGGTTGAGTGGTTTCATGTCAGTTGGATTTTCTTGCATGTCTTTTAGTATCTCTCTTAGTTTATTCCCGAATTGTGTTTCAGCTAATTTTAGTTTTTCAAGCAACATCAATGGAATGTTCTCTTCTTTTGATAATGCAGATTCTTCTATTCGAATTCCTTCGTCTGAACGCCAAGGATACCATTTGAAAGGTACGGAAAGTTCTTCTCCTAATCGTTTTCGGATCGAGTGGCTAATAGCATCTTCAAAATGAATTACAACGTCTGGTGAACCTTTGGTTTTATTAAACTGGATTTCGTAATGCGCCCGCTTGTTGCCGATTAAACCCGATTGGTCCCCAACCCAAACATAGGTGTTATGAATTTCTTTGAATTTGAATAAGGGATTAGTTTCCTGATTATTCAGTTGGATTACTCCGTTTATAATTTCTTGAAAGGAAGGTAGTTCATCTCTAAACTTCCCGATCCTGTTAGTTCGATCCTTAAGCATTTTCTCAAAGTCTGTTTTTGAAACACGGTATGCATCAAACTCCGGATTAGCTTCCTTCAGAATGTTTAATTCTGCATCAATAATATAAGTGGTGTCATTAATCAATTGCATGAGGTGACTGATAAGGGAATGGGTGTCAGTAATCCGTTCGTGTGGTCTCACAGAGATCTTGTATATGGCATTTTCTGACTTGTTATCTGCAATTTCATATGTTTCCGGGTTCAGATGCTCTTTAAAGCTGGATCTGATATTTTGCAGCAACTCTAATACCAGTCGGTTTTGCTTGTCTCCGGGCGATTTGGTCTGAAACAACTGCAATTTAACGTGTAAAAAATCATTCCGTTGGGTGATTTGGTAAACCAGCGGATCAATCGAAGCCCCCGGATAACTGTTTTTGATATACCAAAGCGAGAATGAAAAATAGCTGGACTTTTCGGTTCCTGTGAAGTAATTCTGTTGGGTGTCTTTCGAGTAATTTTTTCGAAGGGTAAAGCAAAAGTCTTCGTTTTGGGAATGTCTTTGCATCAGTACGTCAAAAACAGCTTGCTGGAGATCGAAGTAGGATTGTTTCATGAGTGGAGTTTATTTTTTTTGATTTGGTATATAAACAATATAATCCTAAGTGATTTTTCTTAATTCGTTCAAAATATCAGATTTGAATTTGCTAAAAGGTCGTTTGTGAAAGTTCATTGGCAACATCTCAGTTCCAATTATAAGCCTGTATACTTCTTCAAAAGTTGTACCCGGAAAAAAACTTTGTAAGGTATCCAAGTACTTTTCAGAATAAGCTTTTTTCAACTTGATTAGATCTTCTAGTTCATATTGATGAGCTTCATAAATTCGGTCAGTCAGCATTGCTTCAGCTGTTGTTTTAGCTTTTTGTCCTTCAGCATTGTCGGCATGAAAATATATCTGATAACCTTTGTCTTCATTTGTAAATCTTGGTCTGTATGAAAAATAAAAATCTGGATTCTCCCTTTGATATGGATGAGTGTGAATATTCAGGTCAAAATCAAAATCATTTTTAACTCTTGAATTACAAATATCACAGCTTGGGATCAAATTGAAAAATGAAATCTGAAGAAGTGGGTATTTTGATTGAGGAAAATAATGATCCAATTGAGGATTCATTAAACGTCCCTTTTTGGGATCTCTTTTTGTTTGGGTGAGTGAATAATTTCTATTACAATAAACGCAAGTCCGTACACCTAAATTTTCCGTTAAAGTATATGAAGTGTATGCTTTGTCTTGACCTAAAAAATTATAATCGAAAACTTGACTTATGTTTTTAAAAAACGAATCCATATAGCTATCAAAAGGTACGACTCTTTTTTCTTTCGGTGTAAGAAACAAGTTATACGTCCCGCAACCAAACAAACAATCTACGAAACTTTTAAACGTTTCATTTATTGCGAAAAGTTGATCAGGATTACCTGAAATAATTTTTTCAATCCGATCTTCACCAGATAGCCAATTTTTTAATTCATTGAATTTTGATGATCTATCCTTTTCTTTGACCGATTGACAGGAGTCATAATGTGATTTTGTTCCATATCCGCTACTACTCGTCTTAAAAGAAAGTTCTAATTTTTTCAAAACTACTGAATAGAAGTAATCAGTATGAGCTTTTAAAGCAATATCAAGATCAATTGATTGATGTCTTAGGTAAATCATGATTCAAAGCTAATTTTATAAGTAGTTTAACCTTTTCTTTTAGTATTGGTTCTCCAATGATAGAAGAAATTGCTAAAATTTCATTTTCTGATACAATGGCTTTATTCTCCTCACGCAAGAAATTTAATTCCTCTTCAAGGTGTTCTCTTTTCATTTGGATATAATCAGGAATTGATTCAGATTTGTATGCTTTATTAATTTTTTCTATTTCTTTTTGGTTTATTAAGATTGTTAAGCCTTTAATAACCCCTTCTATCTTTTCTCTTGCGAATTCGCCTATGAATCCATCTTTCAGGAAGAAGTCGTTGGCCAGTAAATCATGAATATTTGCTCCGAACGTTTGATCGATTATTGATTGAGGTTTAGATTTTCCATCGCTATCCACTGTTAATCGGAGAACATTTGAAGCAGGAATATCAGATAGTATAAAAGGGGAGTGTGTTGAAAATATGAAATTTAATCCTGTAATGAATTTTCCATTTTTTAAATGATTATGACCTTCTATCGTCTCAACTAAATCTGAAATGAATCGTCTTTGTAGATCGGGATGGTAGTATAATTCAATTTCATCAAGTACAATATTTACATTATCATATGTTATTCTTTCATCTTCCGACTTAGAGAGATGAACGGAGTAGAGGTTGTTTAAATGATAAATAATAGTGTTAAGCGTGTGAATCTTTTGCTGTTCCCCTGAGCTTAGATCCTCTAAGAAGGATAATGTGGTTTTTTTCTGACTTTTTTCAATAAGTAAAAAATCAATATCAAAAATTGCCGGGGGGATTCGCGTAAATATATTTTCCAATTCATCAACACTTTCGATTTCCATCCATCGTAAAAGTTCGTCAAGTTCGAAATCAAAATGCTTCTTGTTTTGATTCCAAAGTTCATTGTTATCATCTTTTGCAGTTTTTTCAAGAAAGTATAGTGCTTGTTTCAATTTATAGGTTATATGTGACTTATCATCCACTAAATATTTAGCGTATCTTCTAGTAGCAGTAAAAATATTGTCATCATTTGACCATTTCACTTTATATTCTGGATATTGTTCTTCAATTTTTTCCGATTTATCTGAAATATAATTATGAACCTCGGTATTGAAAGGCAATGAGTTATTGTAAATCGATAAATTATCTTCTTCAAATGTATAGTCATATAGATATCTTAACAGATTTAAATTTTTTGTACCTGAGATAATAAAGTGATCATTGGAGTCACTAGATGAGGGGTTACCTGTTTTAATATCTTTTCCTAAATACTTATTGTTGTTGAAAGTAAAGCGTACCTTATATATTATTTGTTTGTCAGTTATTAAAGGAGTTTTATTTTTATTTACTAAGCAGTCTACCAACAAATTCACTAATAGTCTTGACTTTGCTAGTTTGTTTTCATCATTAATATCAAATTTTCCATTTTCCCGCATTGGGTTTATTACTGCAGGAGTTTTATATCCATCGTTTTTGTGAAAAAGTGTATTTATCCAAAAGCCTAAATGTTTTGAATTTAAAGAATGGTGCGAATAGTTAAGGACAATTGAATAGAAAAAACTATTTAAAATTTCGATACTTTTAGGTGTCAGGATTGAAATAATATTAATCGTTCGCCTTTGACCAAGAATTGATATTTTTTTCGAATTGCTATCAATAGTTTTGAAATTGATAGAGTTATCAATTTTTAACTCATAAATTGAAGTGTTTATTTCAAAGAATAAACTGCACTTTAATGATTTAACAATTAATTGATGTTCATTATCTGCTGAAGTTCGATTACTTTCCAACTTGGTTTTTCGATATGCGAAATCATGCATAGAAAAGCCTGTAGATAGTAATTCTTCTTGTAATTTTGTAAAATTTTTGTTTATTTTTCTTTTGCTAATCTGATTCTTTTGCTTATTTAATAAACAATTTTCAACATAACGATTAACTGCTTTTTTCTTTTCGCCATAATCTTTTAACTTTTGCTCATGAGCATTCAATAAATATGAAATATGATCGTGGTATGGATATAGAATTTTTTCACCTTTTTCGTTCTCTAGATTTGTACCTAAGTAATAGACACAATAGAGTAATAATTCAATTAAAGTACTTTTTCCAGTTCCATTTTTCCCAACAATAGCTGAGACGTTGATATTCAGATTTCCAATTTTGTACAAATCTTCTGGAATAGTTTGATCAATTTCGTAAGAATGAATTTCTCCGTTCAATCCATCAAACTGAGTTTTTTCATCAATGAAGAATTTGTAGTCATTGTAAAATTGGTAGAGTCTTCCTGGTTCTAGCAATTTGAGAAATTTTTTATCGCATTCTTTATGTGGTCTTATTCCAATTAGTTTAAATCCGTTCATACTATCAAATAATGTTGTAGTGTTAATTGATGATTCGATTAATTATTAGAGGGAGGAAAATTTCTAAATGATTTTCTTCTAATTTGTCTCCAACATGACTATCAATATCTATATAGTAGACAGAGTCAGCAAATCGAACTTGTATTCTGCTATAGTTATCTCTTTCCAATAGCTTTTCAATTGCATTGTTTGGAATTTTTCCAATTAACTGTTTTAGGACTGTTAGATTAAAATCAAAAGTTACGACATATCTGCTTCCATCTATTTCAATACTACCTCCTGAAATGCTAAACATTTCATTATCAAGTTGACCGATTGAAAGAATTGGAAATCTTGGAAATATTAAGCTTTTAAATTCATCAAAACCTAAACGTTTTAAATGTAATCCAAGATCTTTTGCAAGATGTAAGTTTTCTTTATTTAGTACTCTATCCGGAGAAAGTATTTTTTTTAGATCTCCCCAATAAAGTGGTAATTCTTTGACTTCAAAATGCATTATTGGATCTACTTTCTGAATATTGTAGAGAATAAATTCTTTTCCATTGCATAGACAAAAAAAATCAACTCTAACCTCACTGTGTATAGCGTATGAATAGGCCTGTTCAACATTTTTTGATCTGATAATAGATTCAGTAGGTGCTTTAGCATCTAGTATCCAGGCAGGAGTCTCATTTACTTCAAATAAATAATCTGGGATAATGCTAATCTTTTTTTGCTGAGATCCAATTGATACAAATGGATGTGTTAGATTTTTGCTTCTGATAATTTGATTTGGTTTTTGAGCGGAATACCCTAAGGCTTTAATTATTGGTAAGACTATTTCTTCTCGAACGGAATCTTCCTTAAACTCCGAATTGTTTAATAGTTCAAAATCAAAACCTTCAAGCGGATTAAATAGTTTTTCACTTCTCATATTAAATTAATTTATCCCATTTATAAATCCTCATCTCCAAATATTTGATATACAGATATTTCAATTCTTCAGATAATAATTTGGGATCTTTTACGACAGTGATTTTTTCAGATGCCCCTTTCCCGAAATCAAGTTCCAATGCTCCTTTGGTCCAGGGGCTTAATTGTTTGGGTTGAATGTTCGGAATACCTGCGTTAATCCGAAAAAGTTTGTGGCGGATATAGATGTAATTTTCCAATTTGTCGTTTTGTTTCATTTTTAGTAATTAAGGATTGTATTTATGGCAGAGTATTAATGTGTTTGATTATTAAATCGCAAAAATGTTGTTTTGAGAAATTTGATATCTTTGGATTTCCCGGCATCGCAGAATAGTTTTGTTGATTAATTTTCGGATTTATTATTATATCGTAGTGAGCATGTAATTCACAATCTATCTCATAAGAATGTCCTGAGTAATTTGTTATTATTTTTTTTCCTTCCGTAGACCAAATTCCGAGACCCCCAAGAAGATGAGTGGACTGTTTTTGAAAATCAAAGGATGTTTTAAAACTCTTTAATTTTAATCTTTCGAATTTGAAAGCTATTTCTCTAGCGGTATATAAATACTTCAAAAAAAGAAGAGTTTTGTAGAATTGTCCGTTCTCAAAAGGGGCTGATGTGGTACTTGTAATTCTGAAACTTTCAAAATCATTAAGCAGTAATTTCAACATTTCTCTTAGCGACAATTCTTCAGCTTCAAGAAGTAATCTTAATAATATGCTATAGGCTTGAATTCTAGGGTCTTTAAATCTTTTTTTATTATAAGATTCTAATTTCTCATCGAGATATGCTTTGATACTGGTAAGGTTTTCAAAGGTATATGGTCTTGTGC
Organism: uncultured Fluviicola sp.; assembly: GCA_966248825.1. Taxonomy (GTDB): domain Bacteria; phylum Bacteroidota; class Bacteroidia; order Flavobacteriales_D; family Crocinitomicaceae; genus Fluviicola. Next base: position 48,282 of record CBINBC010000019.1, on the reverse strand, counting down.
TATAGTATTTGTTTATATAGCCTTCAAAATTTGTATTCATACCATATTTGTGATGAAAAATGCTTCGGATGTTTTCAATGTCACAGACAATTATAATCTTGTCAAATCCGAATTTATTGTGGCTTTCATAGTCTCCATTGTTAGAGTAAGTATCATAGTGTGCAGAGATTACGTTTAGAATTCTGAATATGTGATCTGGATCCATTCTGTCAAGATCCTCTATAATGAGAACATTAGGCCTATCGTTTTGCTCTTTAGCTCGCTCTAATAATTGTCTGATAAGCTGACTATAGAAATTATCTTCAAACAACGATCCTTCTCTATCATAAACGTCCTTAATATAGTTTTCAGTAGCTTCTTTATCATCATTTTGTTGAAAATCATGATACTCAATTATTGGCTTCATGAAAGCATTCAATGCTTCTAAAGATCTATCAAGTATGGCTGTTTTGGCATTGATCTTAGAGACATTCCTTAAAAAGGAAAAAATAGTTTTCCTGGGATTAAGGTAGATGTATTCTTGGAAGGTTTGTTTAATATCAACTGAAGACTTATCGAACTCAATACCATACCCCAATAATTGAAAAAGGATGTCAGCTTTGATGTATTTAAAGATATCCTCATTGGAAGCTACTGAGTAATTAACTGGAAAAACCCGGAACACATTATAGTATTTGTTAAAAGCTTCATTAAAATAGAAATTCAAAAATGTTGTTTTCCCCTGTCCAAATCCCCCAGAAAATAGTATTTTTGAATTGGATCTGTCTTGAATAAAATTGTGGAATGATTTGATCGGGTTTTGAATATCAATAAGGCTTCGGCCTTTTTGAACTTGAATTGTAACATGGAAGTCTTTTAAGGTGGATCCTTTTAATAATTGTATTTCAACTGATACAAGATTTGGATCTGCTATAGAAGGAATAGAATCAATTCCTTGTTTAGTACTTAGTTGATCGTTATTCGAAAAAATAACACTTTCTTCTTTTGTTTGGTTATTGCTATAGTGGAACTTAAATACTACAGTGGCTATCAATGATTCATCTGAAGATACCGTACGACATCCCCATCCTGATGATGAAAATGATAAATATGGATCTTCCGGATTATTTGTTATAAAGAGGGAGTCTTTTGTAGTAAGTTCTATTAGGATTATTTCCATTTTTTCAGCTGTAGACAACAAACATGCAAATTCCCCTTCAACCCACAATTCTTTTTAGTTGAAATCTGATCGATTCACTATCATTTTCAGTATTTACCACATTCTCAAAAAGAAATAAATGTGGTTTTCCGTAATCACTCACTCCCCAATCTGCACCGGTATCGAATAATAGGCCGCATATTTATGCCCCTTGCAAGTGATTACCGGCAAACCGGAGAGGGAAGAAAGCGCACGCAGGATTTCTTCTTCCAGGATGGTGTAGGTTTGGTCTTGTAGTTCGATGCCGCAGATCAGTCCGTTCGTGTCTACGAAGAATTTGACCCGGAGTTGTGCCGAAAGTCCGAATTCTTGTGCCTTTTCGGGGTAAGTGATCCGGGCAGAGATACAGGAATCAATGAACGAGGTGTTGTTGTTTTGCTGGGTGTAATCCGTACACGTGTAGGCGGGTTGTTTTTTATCTTCCTGCAGCTTTTGAAGACCGCGCTTCATTTGGGCTGTTTCCGCCGAATCACGCAATGCAAGAAAAACGGACCGGAAACAAGTGTCCTGGCCCGGTGCGGGCAGGCTGATCTGTTCAAAGCCGGATTTCCAGCGCAGGTCATTGGAACGGATGTTGACGAACAGGGGAGTTTTGTTGGTCACGTAAGTGATGCGCCCCTGGTTATCTGTTATAAGCGTCGTTAAAGGTTCTTTGAACTTATCGAACAGGAAGAGTTCTGCTCCCGGCACGGGAACGTTCGTTCCTTCTTCCGAAACAGTGAGTACTAAAGTGGTTTTCTGAGCCAGCAAACTGCCGGTTGCGTTCAGGAACAGAAATAGGAATAGAACAGCGGAATTCTTCATGCGGAGGATTTGAGACTAAAAATACTGTTTTCTTTTCGATTCAAGTTTGAAATAGCGGATAGGGACCCATTGAACCTTTGAACTCTTTGAACCTTTGCGCCTATGCTGAAGCTTTAGCGCAAGCATTTCAACCTTTCAACCTTCCCTCCAGGCACGATTTTTGCTATTCCTCCGTTTTTTTCGCAGAAAGACTAAACCTTTCACCCCGGAAACAATCAAAGATTCAAACAAACCCAATTTATGCAGATTCGCTTCGTACTTTTTGTATTGATCACCACTTTACTCTACTCATTTAACGCTTACTCACAAACCGAACTTTCCGGGAAAGTTACCGATCCCAAAACTTCCGAGCAATTGATGGATGCCCGCGTGGCTTTGCTTGCTGTTGCGGACTCTTCCGTTATTACGGCTGTGAATACCGACGAGAACGGGATGTACGTTTTGACAGACCTCACTCCCGGGAATTACCTCCTGAAAGTCATGCTTTTCGAGTACGTGGACCAGTTCCGCAGCGTGGTTTTGCCGGAGGGGAAGACCGTTTTGGATGTGGTGATGAAAACCGATACGAAGCTCGACGAAATAACCATCGAAGCCAATGCGGTGCGGGTGGAGCAGAAAGGCGATACCACGCAGTACAATGCGGATGCATACAAGGTAAATGCAGATGCAACGGTGCAGGACCTCATCACCAAGATGCCTGGAATTACCCTGGAAAACGGAGTGGTGAAAGCACAGGGCGAACAGATCACCAAAGTGATGATCGACGGACAGGAATTCTTTGGGGACGATGCCGCGGCGGCTATGAAAAACCTGCCGGCAGAGATTGTTTCGAAGATCCAGGTTTACGACCAGGCTAGTGACCAGGCCAAGTTTACCGGGATTTCGGACGGGAATGAGGCGAAAGCCCTGAATATCGTGACGAAAGAAGGGAAGAATAACGGCCAGTTCGGGAAGATCTATGCAGGCTACGGAACCCCCAACGATTTGTATGTAGCGGGGCTGAATGTGAACTTCTTCAAAGGAACGCGCCGCATTTCCGTCGTGGGAATGTCGAATAACGTGAACCAGCAGAACTTTTCTACGGATGATATCCTGGGAGCAACGGGCGGAACAGGAAACGCGCAGGGCAGGGGCGGACGCTTCGGCGGCGGCGATAATGAGAACTACCTGGTGTCGCAGCAAAACGGGGTGAGCATGACGCACGGATTGGGACTGAACCTTTCGGATAAATGGGGAAAGAACAAGAATACCAAAGTGACGGGAAGCTATTTCTTCAACGCCTCCGATACGAAAAACTCGCAGCAGACCAGCCGGACCTACGTACTTTCCACAACTGCCGGACAAATCTACAACGAGGACTTCTTGTCTACGATGAAAAATGCGAACCACCGCCTGAACTTCAAGTTCGATATCGCCCTGGATTCCATGAACTCGCTGGTGATAAATCCGAAAGTGAGCTACCAGGGAAATGAGCGCACACAGACAACCGACGGAACAACATCGGATGCCGGTAATGTGCTCATCAACCAAATCAATAACCGCACTTTCAGCGATACCAAAGGTCTGAATGCAAGTACCAGCGTGTTGTGGCGCCACCGCTTTGCGAAACCGAGACGTACTTTCTCGGCAAATATCACCGGAACTTACAACGTGAAAGAGGGGAACAACGGACAGCTTTCTTCGTCGCGCTATTACGATGAACTGGGACAGGATTCCCTGGCAGAGATTGACCAGCACACCGATAACAACACGAATGGTTACGGGGTGAACGGGCGTTTTTCCTTTACGGAACCGCTCAGCAAGTCCTGGTCGAGTGAGTTTTACTATGCACCGGCTTACACGGCAAGCAATGCAGACAAGCGCACTTATGATTTCGATACGGTAACGAATTCCTACTATTTCATGGATACGACGCTTTCAAACGTGTTCGGGAACCAAACCATTGTGAACGAAGGCGGAACGAATTTCCGGTTTCAGAAAGGGAAAGCAAGTTTCCAGGTGGGGATCGGCTACCAGAATTCCCTGTTGATGAATGTGCAGGAATTCCCGACTACCCGCGATGTGAATTTATCGTTCAATTCCCTTTTGCCGAATATGCGTTTCAGGTATGAATTCTCGAAAGGAACTTCCCTGATGCTTGCCTACCGGGCGGGCACGCGCAACCCCACGATTGACCAATTGCAGAATGTGATCGACAACTCCAACCCGCTGTCTTTGTCTTCGGGGAACCCGGATCTGAAGCAGCAGTACAATCACCGCGTATTCGCCCGCTTTAACAAGACAAACGTTCAAAAGGCTACGAACTTCAATGTATTCTTTGGCGGAGAGGTGAACCAGAATTACATTTCAAACGGAACAATCATTGCCACGAATGATACGGTGGTCAATGGAAACGTGGTATTGCTTCGCGGGGCGCAGTTCCGTCAGCCGGTAAACCTGCCCGGAAGCTACAATGGGCGTTCAACAATTTCTTACGGTTTTTCTTTAACGAAGCTGAAACTGAACCTGAATTTCTACCTGGGCGGAGCGTATACTGTTGCACCCGGTTTGATCAACAATGTGGTGAATAAAGCGAAAACTTCTAATGCCAACGGAGGTTTGACAGTTTCGAGCAACATCAGCGAAAACCTGGATTTCACGGTGGGCTATACCCTGAATTACAACAACGTGGTGAATACCAGCCAGAATGTGTCTTCCAACGAATACTTCGTACACCAGGCGAGTGCGCGTTTTAACTGGATCATCAAGGATCGTTTGGTGATTAACAGTACATACTCGGTCAACTCATACGCCGGATTGGGATCAGGTTTCAACCAGACCATTATGCTGTGGAATGGCGGGATCGGGTACAAGCTCCTGAAGAAAAAACAGCTGGAACTGCGCGTTTCCGTGTTCGATATCCTGAACAACAACAACAGCATTACGCGAAATGTGACGGAATCCTACATCGAAGACGTGAAATCGAATGTACTGAACCGGTATTACATGGTAACGTTGACGTATAGTCTGCGCAATTTCGGTACGAAAGCTCCGGAAACGAAAGAAGATAAGCCGGAGGATGGAGGGCCACACGGACCGCCGCATCATTAGGTTTGAAATGCAGGGTCTGGCGAAATGTTACAGATGTGTGTAATTGCACATTCTCTTTTCCTCCTCATTTCCTCCCCCTTGCGTCCCCCTCCAAAGGGGGAGATTTTAATTCCCCTTCAGAAGACAGAACTTGAGTTCAAGCTATTGAATAGTTCGAAGCCAGATTAATCCCTTAAGGTGGATCTTTGGTTTCCCCCTTTGGAGGGGGACTAAGGGGGAGGACATACTTGTTTTTTTACTGAGTTTTTTGCTGCGCTTCCACCAGTTCCTTCAGGAACAGGTATTCTTGCTTCACGTTTGGCAGATTTTCCAGCATAATGTCCGGGTCTTTCATGTTGATACCGTAGTTTTGCCCGAATATTCCCCCGCGTGCCATGACCGGTTCATTTTTTCCGATCACAATGTAGCCGAAGTTTGTGAGGTTTTCATGAAAAGTAAAATCGGGAAACTGATCGTAAAGTACTTCGCGCAGGATTTGGTTTTTCTGCTCATTGTAAATGACCAAACGGTCGGAGTAAAAAAGGTATTGAAGCTGTGAAAGCCGGATCTTTTCCAGGACGAATATTTTTAACAGGAAATACGAAGTGATGACAAAAAATGCGATTCCTAAAAGCAAGGTAGGGAGTTCGATGATATCTCCTTCGTACAAGCCTGATATGCCGGTTATCATCATTAAAACAGACACGCCGAAACCCGGGATCAAAACCAGCAGCCGCATGGCAACTACAAGCGTGAAAGGCATGCGTTTGATAGGTGAAAGTGTTTTAATTGGTTGTTCCATATAATTCCAAAGATAAGAATACCATAACCCCCTGTGGGCACGCGATTAATCGCGTGCCCACAGGGGGCATTCGTAATGATCTAAACCATATTCTCCGGCACCACCCATTGATCAAACTCTTCTGCGGTCAAATACCCGAGTTTCACGGCCATTTCTTTCAGGGTTGTTCCTTCTGCATGTGCTTTCTGAGCAATTTCTGCCGCTTTGTAGTAACCGATTTTCGTGTTTAGAGCGGTTACCAGCATCAGGCTGTTGTCGACGTGTTTTTGGATGTTTGCCGTGATCGGTTCGATTCCCACAGCACATTTGTCGTTGAAGGAAACACACCCGTCACCGATCAGTCTTGCTGAATGCAGGAAGTTGGCGATCATCACGGGTTTGAAGACATTCAGTTCGAAATGTCCGTTTGCCCCGCCAATGTTGATGGCTACGTCGTTCCCCATCACTTGTGCGGCAATCATGGTTAAAGCTTCACACTGCGTAGGGTTTACTTTTCCGGGCATGATGGAGGATCCCGGTTCGTTATCCGGAATGTGGATTTCACCGATCCCGCTTCGTGGCCCCGATGAAAGCATGCGGATGTCATTGGCAATCTTCATCAAACTCACAGCAACGGTTTTCAATGCCCCGTGTGCTTCTACGATAGCATCATGCGCTGCCAGTGCTTCGAATTTATTTTCTGCTGTAATGAACGGAAGTCCCGTTAAGTCTGCAATGTGTTTCGCTACGTTCTCGGAATATCCCGGAGGGGTGTTGATTCCTGTTCCGACAGCCGTTCCGCCCAAAGCCAGTTCGCTCAAATGTGCCAGGGTGTTTTTAATGGCTTTCAGTCCGTGGTTGAGCTGGCTCACGTATCCGCTGATCTCCTGGCCGAGTGTTAATGGTGTTGCATCCATAAAGTGCGTGCGTCCGATCTTTACCACATGCATGTAGTCTTTGCTTTTCTGAGCTAAAGTGTCGCGCAGTTTCTCGATTCCCGGGATGGTTGTTTCGACAAGAATCTGGTAAGCGGCAATGTGCATCGCAGTAGGGAAGGTGTCGTTCGAAGACTGCGATTTGTTCACATCGTCATTCGGGTGCAGGACTTTTTCTTTGTCTGTCAAAGTTCCGCCATTGATAACATGTGCGCGGTAAGCGATCACTTCGTTGACATTCATATTGCTTTGGGTACCGCTTCCGGTCTGCCAGATTACCAAAGGAAATTGATCATCCAGTTTTCCTGCAAGGATTTCATCTGCCACCTGACCGATCAGGTCTGATTTCTCTTTGGAAAGTACTCCGGCGTCTAAGTTTGTTAATGCGGCGGCTTTTTTCAGGTAGGCAAATGCGCGGATGATCTCCCTGGGCATTTTGTTGATGTCCTGCGCGATTTTGAAGTTTTCGATACTGCGTTCCGTTTGAGCGCCCCAGTATGCTTGGGCAGGGACTTTTACTTCGCCCATCGTGTCTTTTTCGATGCGGTATTCCATGGTGTTTTGAATTTGTATAAACCGTTATTTTGTTTCCCGCAGAAGGCGCAGAGGAACGCAGATTTTTTTGTGTTTCCCGGTTTTTTATTCTGCGTGATCAGCGGGAGGATATATCCCTGTTGACGGGATGTAAAATTAACCGACTTGAAGTTACGGAATAATCGCTTTTTTGAGAGATATTTTTAGGAAAAATTACCGTGGTTGGATTACGAATTACGAATTACGAATTACGAATTACGAATTACTATATCCTCCTATCAGAAATTTATTTTCCAAGCTCTGTTGGATTCACTCCAAATTGTTTCTTAAATGCGAATGAAAAGTGTGACAGGTCTTCAAATCCCAGGTCCAGGTAAATATCGGCTGGTTTTTGTTTTTTCTTTTCAATGAGAAAATGTGCTTCTTCCAGTCGTTTTTGAGTAAGCCATTTGCCTGGAGTATTGTGAAAGGTCTTTTCGAAATCACGCTTGAAACCCGAAATGCTTCTGCCAGTCAGAAAAGCGAAACGTTCAATACTGACATTGAATTTAAAGTTCCGGTTCATATAAGCTTCCAGGTTGATCTTTTGAGGAATATCCCGGTCCACGAATAATGCTGCTGCCTGTTCCGGATATTCTTTTAGCAGAATGAGTAACAATTCTTCCCGTTTGATATCAGCATAATGCGGATCGATTTTCCCGAATCCATTGTAATAGGGTATGAGTGAATGGATAAAGTTGTCGATGAGAACATCTTTTGGTAATACTACAAATGCTTCACTGGAGCTGAATTCTAAAAAAGCCGGAGCGTGTTTTTCACGGAAAGATTGTAGGAACTCCTTATCGAAAATGATCACTACTTTTTCAAATTCCCCGTTCTCCCGCTCTTTGTTGTAACGTGCCAGCCGGTTTCTTCGAACGATGCAATATTCACCCTGATTTAAAGTATAGTTCTTATTTCCGTCGTAACCATGAATGGATCCTTTCCCGATATAGAGGAAGAAATGTTCGGGAACAAATTGTTCCGGCGAAATCTCCGGTCCGATGTAACACGATTTGATGTCTGTTGCTTTCATATGCTCGTTACACTTATTTCAGGACCTTGAATTTAACCATACTTTCCACAGATGCCAAAATAGCTTCTTCATTTGTTGCCTGTGGTTCCCATTCCAATATTTTTTTTGCTTTTGCATTACTCACATTGCGGCTTGCGCTCAGCATCGAAACAATGGCTTTTGCTTTCGGATTGAACAGGGCGGCCAAACGGAGTTTCCAGTTTGCCAGTATTTTGGTGGAAACTTTTTGAGAAATCTCCGGTACTTTTTTCCGAAGAAGCACAGCAATTTCCGGCATCGACATTTTTCCTCCGGCTAATGCCAGGAAGCGCTGTCCGTTTGCATGCGGATGAATCATAGCGCGAATGTGTAAATCTGCTACATCCCGCACATCAATGATGTTGAACGTGAGATTGGGAACTGCTTTCATGGAACCGTCCAGTAAACCTTTCAGTAATTCAAACCCACTGGAAATCTCCGGTCCGAGTGATGGTCCGAAGATAGCTGTGGGATTGATCGTACTCAATTCCAATTTTCCTCCATCTGTTTTAATGAATTCCCAGGCAGCACGTTCCGCCATGGCTTTCGATTTATTATAAGAAGACAATCCTTTCTGATTCGGATCTGTCCAGCTTTCTTCCGTAATCGGAACGTTGGTGTCTTTGTGGCTGTATCCAACTGCTCCGAAATTAGAGGTCATTACCACACGTTTTACTTCGGCATCGCGCGCAGCTTTCAGTACACGCAGTGTACCATCTACTGCCGGACGGATCAGTTCGTTTTCGTCTTTGGGTAACCCCAGGAAAATAGGAGAAGCGACATGCAGCACGTATTCACAGTCTTTTACAGCCTCTTCCCAGTTTTTATCATTTGTCAGATCCGCCTCAACGAATTGGAGATTTTCAAAAGAAGTAATTCCCCCGTTTTTCAACATGTTGATGACTTGATCTTTTTTATTCAATGAGCGAATGGTGGTTTTTACGGAATATCCATTTTCCAAAAGCTGAAGGATGCAATGCGCTCCCACGAAACCACTCCCGCCTGTAACAAGTATGTATTTATGGATGTTTTCTGAATCTATCATGTTCTTTTTATTTGATAACACAAAGTTCCGTAGAAGTGAGATTGCTTACTTTGTTTAAAAGTCCAAATTTACTTTGCTCATAAGTTCAATTCTCTTAAGTAAATGACTCCCTTTAACCTTTTTTTGAAGGGGCAGGGGGAGGACAATTTCTTAAAAAACCATAAAGCACATTGTTTCCATCTTTCGAAGTGCTTATTTTTAATACTACACGGAACTCATTTGCCCATTGGATAATCTTGTTTTCAATAGTAAATCGCTATTTGTATGGGTATTCGGATACTGAGTTTGTCTATTTTGTTTCTTTCTTTTCCCGGTTTTTCACAACTGGCGGATTCGCTTTATGCTTATCAATCGTTTGACCTGACCTGGGAGAATGATATTTTCACTGCCAGGGACAGGTATTATTCCCAGGGCATCTTTTTGCAATACGAATACCAAAACCTGAACCTGGAATGGCTGAATCCGTTTTTTATTCCTGTTCCGGATATGGAACGCACCCTAAAGGCCGGGGTGGAGCAAAGAGGGTATACACCTTCTACCATCCAGTCGGATACTTTTCTCACAGGCGACCGGCCTTACGCCGCAACGATTACTTACGGGAACCGTTTTTTCTCCCGCAGCCTGAGCAGAAACTATGCATTGAACTGGGGGTTGTATATCGGGTTTATCGGGAAACCCGCTTTTGGAGAGTACACTCAGAAGACCATTCACAAATGGATCAACAGCCCGAAACCCAAGGGCTGGGAATATCAGCTCAATACGGGTTTTGTTGCCAATATGAGCTTCGGTTATACCAAATTGTTCTTTAACCGGAGCAGATGGCTGCGCCTGGAGCTGGGAGATTTACTAACGATCGGTACACTGACGAATGACATGCGGATTTTCGCAGGGCTGAAATTGGGATACATCGGTAATCGCCGGCAGTTCTACCTGTATTATATTCCTGAATTACGGATTGTGGGGTACGACGGAACACTGCAGGGAGCGTTATTCATTAAACCAAGTATGGCAGCTATTCCGGCTAAATCCATCGAGCGTTTTGTCGGCGAACAGCAGGTTGGGATTTACCTGAGGTACAAGCCGTTTTATGCCACAGCACATTTCCATTACCAGTCGAGACTGTTCAAATACGCCATGAACCACATGTGGGGCGGGATAGCTATCGGGTATATGTTGTGGGATAATTATTAAAAACGAATGGTTGAATAATCTGTAGGCTCGCGAGGCATCGCGAGCCTACTGTGCCTGCAATCATTTTTTATCGTAACCAATCAAATAGGTACTCACCACCCGGAACCCGATGGTTGGTTTTGCTTCTGTGACTCCTTTGTAAGGGTCCGGAGCATAGATTTTGATTTCATTTTCGAAACTCATCCAGCTACCACCTGCGGTTCCCGGTTCCGATTTGTACATTCCTCCGTAAACCATTTCGGCTGCATTTCCGCTCATATTGTACAAGCCCAATTCGCTTGGCCAAAAGGACTTGCTTGGCGCTAAAAGATCTCCCCCGGCTGTGCTGCTTGTTGGAGGAGCAAAAATAGTGTCAACGACTCCATGAACAAAATTGGCCTGAAAAGCACCTTCAAAAGCACCCGTAGAATGTCTTACAAATGGACCTTTCCAGGGATAAGGAAGTTGTTTTCCTTCATTACTTGCAGCTTTCACCCATTCTACCCGCAAAGGTAAGCGCACATCGTTGTACTGGGCTTCCTTCTCGACGCCCACATATTTTCGGACTTCCTGTGAAAGCCATTTACAATATAATTCGGCTCCTTCTCGGGAAATGGTGACTACCGGATAATCATTGAATGCTTTAGATGAAAAATAATGTTCTTTAAAAGCGGGGTATCCACCGAAAGAGAAGTCCAACCAAGCCGATTGATCCGGTTTTGCTTTCAGGAATTCCTCTTTTCTCCCTTGGATCAACAGATCGAACAGGAAGGTGCGGTATTCGAAGTTGGTCACCTCACAAGTTCCGATATAATAAGCCTGAACAGAAACTCTTTTTCCATTGTAATCAAAGGATCCACTCGGGATAAAAACGTATGAATCCTTGTCGTGTTTTGCCAAAGCTTTCAGCATGGACTTCTTTTTCTTTTTGGTGATCGCGATCTCTTCTTCCGTAAGCTTGGGAAATTGGTAGGGAGTATCGTCCATTGGTTTGAAGGAAGCGGTCTTGCGGTTGATTGAATAATCATTCGAAGCTTCCGTCCCTTTGTTTTCCGAAACTATAGAAGCCAATGGGAGCTCGGTTACCAGCTCTTGCATGGTATTTACGAATGGTACCGGTTTTTGAACAGGTGTCTGTTTGATTTGGGGTTCCGGATTTCGCTGAGTAGGAATGGAAGTGTTTTTAGCAATAGTGGCTGATTCCTGCGGTTTTGTTACTGGTGGAGTTTTATCCGTTTTTCCGTTATTCAGCAATAAGAATAAGGAAAGGGCTAAGGTGCTTACAGTTGTTAACATGATGATCCATTTTTTAGTGAATACTTGTTTTGTTTTGGTCTTATTCACCACAGGATTATTCAAGGACGCAATGAACCTGTCCCTGGTCTGTTCAAACGACTGCATCGCCTGATCTTGTTTCGCATGGGCGAAAAGCTGATCCAATTGTTGCTGCTTATCCATGACTTGATACTGTTTTTAAAGAAGCTTCGTAAGTGAGTATTTCCATCAGTTTTTCACGTCCCCGCTTCAGGCGCTGTTTCACTGCCGACTCGGATGCGTTTTGAATGACGGTAATCTCCCGGATGCTGAATCCCGAAATCTCGAAAAGGATGATACTTTCCCGTTGTTCCTCGGATAGTTGCGCCAACGCTTCGTAGAGATAATGAATATCTGCATGTGCCTGCGGATTGGCATTCCTGTCCCGGATTTCCAGGTGCATCGTTCCTTCCGGAAACCGGAAAGCGCGCTTCTTTTGGTGATAATTCCCTAAAACACGTACGCAAATGCTGAACAAAAAAGAAAGAAAAGCTTCGGGTGATTTCAGGGAATCGAATTTTTCATAAGCCACCAGAAGGGTGTCGTTCATCAAATCCCTAAAATCCATTTCGTTGTAAACCCTTGCCCTGCAGAAGCGTTCAAACCGTTCATGAACCGGTTCGTAGAGTTTCAGAAATGCGTCTTGTTTGTCTTTCATGCTTGTTGATCACACATTGGGTACAACCGTATGTTTGACAAAAATGGAAAAAGTTACAAGGGAATGCAAAATGATGTTCCGATAGCTATCGGAATCAAAATGCAAAAACTCAAAAGGTCCAAAGATATTCCGGTGGTTGGAATTCTTTGAACCTTTTGGTAACGGATATATTTTAATTATCAATTACGAATGTCCCGATAGCTATCGGGAGAATTATCAAATGGGTTCCTTCTTGATAATTCATCATTGATCATTGCTTTTTAGCTTGTGCGCTGTAAGACCACTTTCCCGTTCAGCCAATGGTTGTTTTCATCCAAATAGCGGATGAGGTAGATTCCGGTTGCATATCCCGAAAGGTCGACCTGGATGCGTTCGTCTTTTTTCAGTTTCGGAAGGATCTGCAAGACTTTCCCACTTAAATCGGAAACGTATAATTCTTTGATATCCGTGTTCGGCAGGATAGTAATGATCCCGTTCGTAGGATTCGGATAATAACTCCAGGTAATGTTCAGCGCTTTCGGGTCCGGTTTTGTTTGCACGGCACTGGTGTCTGTTGAATCTGCTGGCTGAAGTGTTGAAACGATAGAATCCGGAATGTTTAAAGCCAGATCCGGGATGTTTTGCTGGCAATCCGGCATGTAAGTATAGCTTTTCAGGATTCGAACCAGGATGGCATTCAGTGTTTCCACTTCGTAACTGTCTGTAGAAGGTTTGATGTGGCTGTTGCCGATTCCGCTGTGGTCCGTCAGGAAGGTGTATGTTCCGTTTGTTCCCAAAGCCAGGGCGCGCATCAGGTATTCGGTGCTTTTATCAATACCGCTTGCCCCTACAGGAACAATGCGGATTCCTTTTTCAGCAGCTTGCAGCATTAGTCGCTGTAAACGTTCATTGATCTGTGACCCCTGGTGCGGAGGTGCGTCCAAAATCAGGAACAGGATGCGCGCACGGGCACTTTCACTCCAACTCAGGTTGTTGATCGCCGAATCCAAACCGATGTCCATTGCCTCGGGGAAATCTCCGCCGCCGCCTGCGGATTGTTCGTTGATAAATGCATCCGATTCGGACAGGATGCGGTTAAAATTCATGCTTTTAGTAACATATGAATCCCCGGCATCCCGGTAATAGACATTCGCAAACCGGAAATTCAATTTGTTACTAATTTGTTTTGACTGGAAGATGACATCACTCATTTCCGCCTGCAGGAACCTGATCTCGTCGCCCATGGAACCGGTTGCATCAACCACAAAAGCTACATCTACATTTTGGACTTCCTGGCAGGAGATATTTAATTTCTGATGGTTCAACCCGTTCTCAAAAGCACTGACTTTGTTGATGGTTGATACTTTTCCGTCGTAAGTGATTTGAATAGATAGTTTTCCGTTTACAGTCGGAGTTTCATTTTTGATGGTCAGCCAGCATTCTGCTTTCCCGGTGTTATCTGTTCGAGTTGTGAAAACCACATCGCGGTTTAAAAGCAACTGAACAATAGCATCCACAATTGGAATACCGCTTTCGGATTGCAGCATGACCGTATATCTTCCGGATGGAGCAATTTCCCAGGTTTTTTGGTAAGCTGCAAGTTCCCCTTTGTTCAGGTCCTGCCACATTTTCCATTTCGAAAAGTCGTTGATCTCACCGGCAGTCAATAGTTTTGAACTGACTGTTCCGCCGTAAGCTCCGCCGGATCCCGGATGCGCAGCCATGACAGTTCCCTCGGTAGCGCTCATAACACGTGTAGGAGTTCGGCTCGGCATGCGTCTGATGTCTTCTCTTGTAATGGTTGCAGAGGTGGATTTACTCTCCGATTTATAACTGGTTACCGCAACCTCTTCAATGGAGCGCATTTCATCGCGCAGATCTCCGTCTCTATCTTTTGGAGCGCGTTTAGGAGCACTTGGATCTTCCTTCATTTTGAAGTTCGCCACCTCATCTCCGGTAACTTTGATTTCTTTCCGGATGGGGGAGTACCCGGCGTAGTTCATCACGCAGACATACGTTCCGGTGTCGAGTGCAATGGCAAAGTTTCCCAATTTGTCTGTGAGAACAGAGGCTACTAATTTGTCGCCTTTATAGATGTCGACATTTCCGTAACGAAGAGCTTCACTGTGCGCTTCGGAATTCATATTTCCGGAAATGGATTGGGAAAAGGCAGCGCCCGTTCCGAGTAAAATGATGCATAGAAGGGTAACGAATCTCATAACATGCAGTTTAGAATTAGTACTAATTACACCTAAGATGCATGTTGGTTCAAAAATCCATAAAACAATTACGAATGCCGAATTACGAATTCCCAATTATTTCATTTTTGGTTTGGTTAGCAATTATGGTATTTACGAATGAATGTGGGATTTTATATTCTGTGTTAGAGGATTAATCAAGCTACAAGAATCTGGTAATTTGGCATTCGGCATTCGTAATTCGCAATTAAACTAGCGCTTTAATCCCCGTTATGCCGATCTGCAATCCCACACAAAAAATCAGGAATGCCATGATGCGGTTCAGTATTTGTTCCCCTTCTTTACCGATTACCCGGATAATTTTTTTGGTGTTCAGGTAGAAGAAATAGATCAATGAACAAATGACGATGATGGCCAGCAGGATGGCTCCTGTATTGATCAGGTATAAGTTGATATGCGCATTGGCGCTGTGTGCGCTCAGTGTGAAAAGCACCGAAATGGATCCTGCCCCGGTTGTGATCGGAAAAGTGATCGGGTAAAACAATTTATCCTGGATCAGTGAGTAATTGGAAGTGACGGCATTTCCTCCTTCGCCCGTGTCGGTCTTTTCTTCTTTTTTATCCGAGGAAAGGAATTCCCAGCCGATCTTGCAAATCATGACTCCTCCAGCAAGCTGAACAACCGGAATCGTAATGCCGAAAATTTCCAGGATCCAATGACCTGCGAAAAGAGCTATCGTACAGAGGATAAATGCGTAAAGCGCAATCTTTTTGACCGCTTTTCGTTTTTCCCGGATCTCCAGGTTCGACAGGTAGGGATTGACAATAAATGCAGATCCTATCGGGTTGACAACCGGGAAAAGGGTGATTACCCCGATAAAAAGCATGTCGATGAAAGATTGGACAAGGGTCATTCGTATGAATTTTTAGATTAATAATACATATAATTTCGAATTATTCCTTCAATGGCGCAGTACCGACCGATTGACCGGGGTAAGAATGTTAAAACTTTCTTTTAATTCTGTTTTTTCATTGCCGGTAAGCTCATTTGATTAGATTTGAGTATATTAATTACACACTATTTATTATGAAGAAACACTATTTGCTGGGAATGACCTTCCTGTTACTTACCATTTTTTCGTCCTTCGCACAACAAGTGCGGGGAGAGAAAACAATTCCGTGCTATTTTGACGAATTGCTATCCAAACAACTTCAGGAAGATCCGGCGCTGCGGAAAAAACTGGATGAGATGGACCGGGAAATCGAACGATTTAAAACTGCTAAGAAAAAAGGTGGCGGCGCGGTTTCCAAAAGTTTAAGTGACAAATTGCTGATCCCGGTTGTTGTCCATGTAGTTCACCAGAACGGTCCTGAAAACATTTCGGATATGCAGGTAATCAGCCAGATCAATGCGCTGAATACATATTACGAAGATTATGGGATTCAGTTTTGTCTTGCCACCAAAAAAGGAGCGGTAAACCTCACGTCGATCAGTACACCGGCGGGAATTACGAGTTCTACCCCGGGTATTTTTCATTATTACAATCCGACCCTTACCAATCACGATGTAAGCCAGATCAATGCGCTGGCTGCCGTGGGGGCTTCATTGCCTTCGGATAACTACTTGCGCATCTGGGTCGTTAAAAGCATTACATCTGCGTCCGTGCCGCCCGGATCCATTATCCAGGGATATTCGTCCTTGCCGGGAAGTTATTCTTATACGGATGGAGTGGTGATGGACTACAGGGCTTTCGGGGATATCGCAACCTGCGGCTGTACCACATTGGCTTCTTACAGTCAGCTGGGTAGAATTGCCGTACATGAAGTCGGTCACTACCTGGGATTGTACCACACTTTTCAGGACGGCTGTGCTGGAATGAATGCTTCTACCTGCGCATCTCAGGGGGATAGAGTTTGTGATACACCTCCGGTTGCAACACCCGGAAATACAGGATGTCCGGCTCCGGGATGGAATACCTGTAACGAAACTCCGAACCTGCCCGATGATATTCACAATTACATGGATTATGTAGACGAAGGTTGTATGACTGGTTTTACCAACGGACAGAACGACCGTATGGATGCCAGTATCGCTTTATTCCGCGCAAACCTGGTTAGCTCAAACAACATGGTTTATACGGGAATTAACTGTAACGGGCAGATTATGGCGCATTTTACAGCGGATAATTATGCGCCTTGCACGGGAGCTTCCGTAACTTTTACAGCGAATCCGGTAAGTGGAGCTACTTATTCGTGGGATTTCGGGGATGGTTCTACCGGAAGCGGACAGATTGTTTCTCATACATATACAGCGGCTTACGCTCCGGCAATCGTTACGCTCACAGTTACAAGCGGTAGTAATCCGAGTGATTTTGCAGCAAATGAAGAGCTTGTTTTTCCTACGAATTGTACAGCAATCAGCAACACCCAAAGTACCTGGATGTTCAGTAATCAGGCCGGACTGGATTTCTCGTCGGGGGTTCCGGTTTATGACAATTCAGCTGATGTAAATAATACGATGCAAGGAAACATTGAAGATGTTGTTTCTCAGTGCGATGTCAGCGGAAACCTGCTTTTTTACAGCAGTGGAGAGACGATTTGGGACCAAAACCACAGTGTGATTGCATCCGGACTCAATGCCAACAACAGCAGTGCAACAGGGTCAATCGCCATAACTAACCCGGCAAATGCCAATCAATACCTGCAGTTCAATACCAGTTATAACTACGGACTGTATTACAGCATTATTTCAATAACAGGGACACAGGCTGCTATTGTCAGTAATAATAACCCGGTTCCGGTCCCTGCGGGATATGTCCAGGAAGGCGGAACACTGTGGAGTGGTGAAGGTGTAACGGCTGTCAAGGCTTGTAACTATTACTGGCTGATTGTCCATGGAAAAAAGAGTGAATACCAGCATTTCCTGATGGTTTACAAAGTTTCCGCTTCCGGAATTGCTTTCCATTCGGACTATCCTCTGAATTCCTTCAGCGGCACTTATACAACGATGGAGGCTTCTCCCGACGGAACGAAGATCCTGGTGGCTGAATTTACGGATAACAGTATGTACCTGTGTGATTTTAACCCGGTAAGCGGTTTTATAACCGGTAATAAAATAATTAACCGCGAACGTATTTACGGTACTTCTTTCAGTCCTGATTCCAAATTGTTTTATGCTGTACAGGAAACAACCGGAGATGTGTTCCAGTACGATGCAACTGCGTCGAATGTCTTGCTTTCTGAAATTAAGATAGGAACTCTAATTGCACCTTACACCGTAAAACGGCAGGGAATGCAGTGCGGACCGGACAACAAAATCTACATTTCCAGAAATATGACCCAGCTGGGAGTCATTCATGCTCCGAATACCCCGTCTACAAGCAGCAGTCCGAATTTGTGTTTGTTTACAAACAACGGCCCTTACCTGGATGTTCTTCCGGGCGGAAGTGGCTTGCCGAATATGGTAGATGCGGATCAGGTTCAGCTATTCACCGGTGATTCGATCTTCGTTGAAGAAGTTCGTTGTGATACTTATACATTCAGCTCGAATATCTGTGCGAATTCCTATTCCTGGAATTTCGGTGATCCTGCTTCGGGATCTGCCAATACGGCTTCCGGAGCTTCTCCGACCCATATTTTCTCCGGTCCGGGAACTTATAATGTTGTTGTTTCCGGAAACGGGATTACACTGAATTATACCATTGTTATAGCCCAGGATTGTGAACCGTGTGTTTGTCCTGAGAATGGATCATTCTCGTATTCAATCGTCGAAGAAGAATGTTATGTGAAGTTCCATGCAAATTACGTCGCAGACCCTTGCCTGGAGAATGTGGAATATACCTGGGATTTCGGTGACGGAACCACTGCAACGGGGATTGATGTCGATCATGCTTTTGCAACTGCCGGAACACACACGATTTGTTTGACCATCACTGCACTCAACGACTCTGAACTGTGTACGACTCAAGGCTGTAAAACCATTGAGACACGCTGCACTCCGCCATGTGATTGCAAACTGCGTCCGGGATTCACCATTGCTTTTGATGATAAGGAATGTATCTATACGTTTGAAGGATTCCACGGAGGTCCTGAATGCCTGAAGTATGCAGAATACTACTGGGATTTTGGCGATGGAACAACATCAATCGGTCAAACTACCGGACATGTTTTCCCGGCTGCCGGATCGTATGATGTTTGTGTTACGGCTGTTATCAGAAACGAAAAGGGAGATGTCCTTTGCACGGAAAGATACTGTGAGAAAGTAGAGGCTCGCTGCGGCGGAAGATGTGATTGTAAATTAAAGCCCGGGTTCGATATGGTTAATTCCGGAGATTGTAATATGCTGTTTACCGGTTTCTCAGGTTCAAATTGTGCTAATATTACCCAGATGGAATGGACTGTCAACGGCGCAGGACCTTATTACGGACAATACCTGATACAGCAATTCCAGGTAAATACACCTTATGAGATTTGTCTGACAGTGACCGGAAACAATGGTGACGTGGAATGCAAAGAAACTTACTGCCAGGAATATTTTTACACGGATTGTTATCCTGCACATGGGAAGTCTTTAGCAACAACTCCGGCTGCTCCGCAATGGCAGCTGTATCCGAACCCTGCAAGCAAAACTGTTCAATTGAAGGTTTCTTTCCGTCCGGAAAGCAGCACAATTGTAACCTTGAAAACTGCAGAGGGTAAAATTATCGGAAGCTATACATATAGCAGGGAAGAACAGGAAATGAACATCGTTATTCCTCAGAGTGTTTCCAGTGGATTCATTTTCGTGGAAGTTCAGTCGGGAGATCATTTCTTCACGGAAAAACTAATGATCATGCATTGATCTTTTTTAGTATAAAAACAGTAGGGGTGTAAAATTTTACGCCCCTACTGTTTTATTAGAATTACTCCACGGTAAATTCTTCCTTTTCATTCGGGCTGCTCTTTTCTTTCAGCTTTTCCCCGAATTTCTTGAGACCCTTTTTCTCCTTTTCGATCTTTTTCTTTTCTTCGTACGGGTTTACCTCTTCTTCCTTACCGAATTGAATTTGCAGTACTTCGTAGTCTTTTTTCGGAGGCTGGTATTTTTTGATCGTTGTATCTTTTTTGAATAAGCCCAATTCGCTTTTCAGGATCGAAATGGCTTCCTGTTTGGCTTCTTCACGGTTTTGTTTTGCTTCTTCCTTACGTGAGGTTTTATCCCATTCTATGACCGGGTTGGCAAGGTTTCCATACATGCGGACGAATATTTTGATTCCTGTTCCGTCGTCCTCCACGATCCCGAATTCTGATTCGTCTTTTTGCTGTTTTAACTCCCGGAAGCGGAAAGCAAAATGGTAATCAATGTCGTTGTTGAATTTGTGTTTTCCTTCCACGCTGATGTTGAGCGCACTGGACTTGATCTCCATTTTTGGAATGACGATTGTACTTTTCTTGATCAGGATTGTGTTTTCTAAAGTCTCAAAACGGATGTCGTTCAACTTGTTCCCAAGCGTATTGATTTCACCTGCTTTCAATACCAGCTTTGTTTTGGTTGATTTCAAATCTTTTGCAAGAGCTGTAAACGTACTGACGTTTTTCAATTGTCCGCCTATAATCTTTAATTGGATTTGGGCCTCCAGTTCGTCCTTGAGGATTCCGTAAGTTAAATCGAATGGAGCTTTCAAATCCAAAATGGCTTCTGCACGACCGTTGATATTGTCTTCTTTGATGACCTCCTGTTCAAAGTTATTCCATTCGCGGAAGATTGGTTTGAAGTAAATGTCTTTCGAACTGAGACTGGTCGCCAGCTCGAAATATTCGGGGGAGGATTCCACTACTGCAAGTGTTCCGCGCACGGTTGCATTTCCGGTTATTCCGTGGAGCTTTTGAATGGAAATAGTCCGGTTCCCAACGGTCATTTCCCCGTTGATCTGCGAGAAGGTGTGATGGTCCATGTGGATTGCATCAACATTCAAATTGACATTTCCGTTGATTAGTGTCGGAAGCATCCATTCCCGGTTAGTGGAAGTTGTTTTCGGATCGCCCGAAATGGAATTCGTAAAATCTTTCAGGTTGATTTTTCTGCTTTCGGCAATTACTGCAACATCCAGGGTGTGTTTATCCTGGAGAAACAGGTCAATGTGATTAAAGCTTCCGTTTAGCTCCAGGTCCGATTCTCCCAAATGGACTTTCAATCCCTCAAGCAAGGCATCACTTCTGTTCAGGATGAGGTTTCCGTAAATATCATAGAACTTCCGTGAATCGTTTTGAAGTCTGAAATCAACATTGTCCATCCATGCGGTACCGTTACCATCCGCAATCTCAACTACGGCTTCATTGTTTTCAAACACTGTTTCCAGGTAGAAATTGGTATTGACTTTGACCTTGCCGGAAAGCTCTTCGATCTTCGGGATGCGGAACAGTGCATGAATAACTTCGAGGTCAACAGATCCTTTAGCCGCCCCGCGGTATGTTGGTTTGGAGAAACGGCGGATAGCCAAATTCCCCGAGAAAGGTCCGCTGATGGTTTGGAAGGAAACATTTTTGATAGTGAGCTCTTCTTTGCCCTTTCCTTTTAAAGTCGAATAGTATCCTTTCAAATCAATGTCGCGAAGTGTTAAACCTTTGGTTGGTTCGGTTAATCTTCCGTTGTCGATGGAGAAGTTGCAGTCAACCTTCGGATAGGAATCTTTTGCGAGTTTGTTTTCGAATGACAAGTGGAAAGTCCCTGTTCCCGAACCTTTGAGCTCCGAAACTGTTTTGACTTCTTTAACTGCTAATTTATTGGCCAGCTCAGCAAGAGGAACTTTATCCGCGTCGATTTTCAATCGGACTTCGGTAGTGTCTACTTTCACATCGAAATCAAACGGGATACCGGAAAGCAATAGTTTTCCGCGGTCGATGGAAAAGGTCTCCGATACCTGGTCGATATGAATGGCAACGTCTGTTGAAGCTTGCTGGTTGATGATAAAGGGCACCAATCCGTTCTGGATGCGCTGAATGTAGAAATTCGCTTTGGTTGCAATATCGAATTTATCCTGGGTGAAATTCCCTACCAGCCGGATATCCTGGACCCTGGTCTTGTAACTGTTGTCATTGACTTTGTTCGAATAGGAAAACCGAATCCCGGTCGCGTGAATAGATTCCAGCGTTAAATTAAAATTCGTTTTTTCACCGGATTTGGATTCTCTGAAAATGTCATAGTTTACAGCGCCTTTTTTGTCAACTTTCAGTTTCAGTGTCCCGGGCTTAATAACTACTTTCTTGACATTGTACTTTTCATTCCAGATATCCATCGGGTTGAATTTCAACCGGATTTGTTCGGTGTAGAGAAGTGTATCCTGCCGCGTTGCGTAAGGGAAGGCATCCTGGATGAAAACTTTGTTGAAATCGAGACTTAAGTTGGGAAATGTTGCCCAGAATGTGACGTCGATCTCATCTACATGGACTTCCGTTTTAAGGGTTTTATTGATTTCCGAGATGGCGTAGTCGATAATGTCATCTTTGAAGATGTAAAGCAGGAAACTAATGAGCAAAACAAGTGTGATCAGTATTCCGAAGAACCATTTCACAGATCTCACCAGCCACTTTTTCCACTTCATAAATCAAATTTACGCCGAAACCAATGCTCAAAATGATTGGCCTTCAAATAGTAATTAACGTTCGATTTTTAATTTGTTTCAGTTTTGAAGAAAGAAATAGTGAGTTGTAATCAATAATGTCTCCCGCAGATCTCACAGATGGCGCTGATTTTTTGTGTTTGTACAGGTTTTAATTTTCTTGAATAAAATGCGTTTGGGCAGAATTGATCCTGTAATTCATTATCTCCATCATCTGTGCAATCAGCGGGAATAAAAAAAAGGACCCGCATTTGCGGATCCTTTCATTTTTAACCTCTTCTTCCGGGTGTCGAAATGGGTTTTGATGGTGTTGATACCGGTGTCGGAACGGGCGTGCTTGCGGGACGCGTCGTTGGAGTTGATACCGGTTTGCTTGGCGGCGGTGTATATCTTGGTTCTGTTTTAATTGGCTGCGTTCTTACGGGTTCGGTTCTCACTGGTTCCGTCTTAACAGGCTCTTTGTAAACCGGCTTGTTGTAAACCGGCACCGGTCTTTTGACTTCCGGTTCTCTTACCGGTTCCGGAGTTTTAACCGATTCGTTCGTAGTGGATGAAGTGCCAGAGTTGGTGTAAACCCGTGGATTTTTTGTTTCAACGGGATCTTTGGTTTCCACAGGAGCACTTGAAGAAGATTCTTTAGAAACCGTTCTTGTGCTGGTGTTTGTTGAACTACTGCTGGTTCCTGCCGATTCCGGTGTTTTAACAGCGCCTTTACTTGCTTCTGTATCTGTAACTGTTCTTGATGTTCCGGATCCTCCTGAAGCCTTATCGTCTCTTGGAACTCCATTGTTACCGGTGTTTCCTCCGGGGATTCCTTCCGATCTGTGTTCCGGATAACGTTCTCTGTATGGTTTTTGTCCCGGATTTACATTAGGAGCTGGAGTTCTTACAGGTTCCAATTGTCTTCCGGCGGTGCGGTTTGGCAGATCCGGTTTCGGGGTTGGAGCGATGCGGAGGAAACCGTTGTCATAGATGCATGCGCTTAAATCGCTTCCGGTAAAACCTCTGCGTTCACATTCCCGCTGTGCTCTTCTGTAATCGTCTCCGTTCATGTCACCTAAAGTTCGGTGTACGCGTGGGAAAGACTCGTCCGTGAAAGCAAAAGTGCTTTGATTGAAGCCGTAATCGAACAAGGATTCCTGAGGAGTAATGCGGTATTGTCTGGCGAAATCCTTAGCCAGGAATGCCAGGTATTCTTTTTCCAGTTGCTGGTCTCGGGAGTTGGTTGAACCGAAAACACCCATGTTCCAGTTGGAGGAGGTGATTCCGCCCATGCCGTTGCGTACATCGAAATCATCGGATGTTCTTCCGTTAGCATTTCCAAGGATTCCGTCATAACTTTCAGTACAAGGATAGACTTCCATGGCGATGTTATAGAATCCCATTCCGCCGGTGGATGAAGCATCTAACTTTACTTTTTCACCTGTTGGCCAGGTAACGATGTAATCGTTTCTTCCTGATTTGGTAATCGTTCCGCCGTGTTCCAGGTAATAATTGTTTCCGTCGATGTATACCGGCTCTCCGTTTATGCGAAGCGGAGTCGTGGTGTTACCGTCCGGTTTTTCATGTGCATAAAAACAAACACGATCGCCGCCTACGTTCATAGCCACTGCCGTGTTTAATGAGAAATCATCGGATTGATTGCGCTGACGAACCTGTACATTGACATTTCCGCTGGCTGACCTTGCGAGTGTAAATTCTCCGACAGTCTGGAAGGAATAGGTAGCACCGTCAAATGATTTCAAATGCGGGTCCCCGTAGGTTCGTCCCATAACGGGCTTACAATCCGGAGTTCGGCTTGTAAAACTGCTCAATCGCGCCCATTGTGCACGTGATGCGCTGTCGCTGGTAGTACTCGATCGCTGAATGTGCGACCGGACTTTGTCTTGAGTAGTGCCTGGCATGGCACTAAACATTTCTGCAGGGGTGTACTCTTCCGGAAAATTACGGTCCGGAGTTGGTTTTTTATTCGCCATCGCTTCCATCGACTGAGCCAACCACTCACCACGAACGGCATCCCAGGCAACCATTTCATTTCTGATTGACTGGAAATCGGTTCCGAAGTTTGCTTTTTCCTGAGCGTTTGCAGATCCAAGCGTCAGAAGTGCGAATAATCCAAAGAATGTAACATGTTTTTTCATAACAGTTGGTTTAATTCGAAATGGAGTTAAACAATAAACGTACCGAAAAATGAAAAGATTAAAAATTGTTAAAATAAAAACAATTTTCAGTTTGATAGTTTTAAAATTTAAAACAAATTGGTGCCCAAGTCATTGAAGATACGTAAATACTTAATGAATTCCACGTCACTTATACCTAAATATTTGCGTACATTTGCCCAAATAAATTAAGAAAATGAGTCTATTGACAGTTGGTAGTGTGGCATTTGATGCCATTGAAACACCATTCGGAAAAACGGATAAGATTGTAGGTGGTGCAGGAACTTTCATTGCATTGTCTGCTTCAAACTTTATAAAAGACCAGCGTATTGTCTCTGTTGTCGGGGATGATTTTCCGCAGGAAACATTGGATTTGCTTCGTTCCAAGGGTGTTGCTTTGGAAGGATTGCAAATTAAACAGGGTGAAAAGACTTTCTTTTGGTCAGGTCGTTACCACAACGATATGAATTCCAGAGACACCTTGGTAACGGAGCTGAATGTATTGGGTGATTTCGATCCGATTATTCCGGATTCTTACCAGGGAGCTGAATACCTGATGTTGGGGAATTTAAGCCCACAGGTACAGCGTCAGGTTATTGAACGTTTGACAACCCGTCCGAAACTGATCGCTATGGATACGATGAACTTCTGGATGGACATCGCACTGGATGATTTGAAACAAACATTGAAACTGATCGATGTGTTGATCATCAATGACGAAGAAGCTCGCCAGTTGTCGGGAGAGTATTCATTGGTAAAAGCAAGTCGTGTGATCCGTGAAATGGGACCAAAGACTTTGATCATTAAAAAAGGGGAGCACGGAGCTTTGTTGTTCCAGGGCGACCAGGTGTTTTTTGCGCCGGCTTTACCGTTGGAAGATGTATTCGATCCGACAGGAGCAGGAGATACCTTTGCAGGTGGATTCATCGGTTACATTGCGGCAACGGATGATGCCTCTTTTGAGAATATGAAACGTGCAATTATTGCAGGTTCAGCATTAGCGTCTTTCTGTGTGGAAAAATTCGGGACAGAGCGCTTATTGGAAATTAGTCATGATGAAGTGGAGGCTCGAATTGCCCGCTTTATTTCACTGACAAATTTTGAAATGTCAACTGTAGTTGGTTAAATAGTTGTAAATTAAGGAACCACTAAAAAGCTTTATCATGGAAAAGGCAAGTTTATTAGAGTCGTTAAAAAATCTCGTGCAGCAGGAAGATGCGCTGGCTGTAGCGCGTGAAGTGAGTGAACTGCGTAATCAGTTTGAGGATGTAGTTTTGGAAGAGGACCGTCAGTTCCAAATCAAGCAGCTGGAAGCCCGTGAAAAGGGAGAAGCGGTTGAGGAACGTAGTGCTGATCCGGTGAGAGAAGAGTTTTATAACTTGTATAACGAATTCCGTGAGCGTAAAAGCGGACTGCTAAAGGCGAAAAAAGAAGCTGAAGAGTCTAACTTA
Organism: uncultured Fluviicola sp.; assembly: GCA_966248825.1. GTDB lineage: Bacteria > Bacteroidota > Bacteroidia > Flavobacteriales_D > Crocinitomicaceae > Fluviicola. Next base: position 22,297 of record CBINBC010000019.1, on the reverse strand, counting down.
CGTCGTAAAAAAGCACTATTGGAGCGCCTTAAAGAGGTGGTAGAGAAAGAAGAGAACATTGGTGCGGCAATGACTGCATACAAGGAAATCCATGATGCATGGAAAGAGGTTGGGGATATTCCGCGTGAAAAGCGCCAGGATATTCAATCCGAATATTCCCGCTTATTGGAAACGTTCTTTTATCATATCAAAATTTACCGCGAATTGCGCGAGCACGATCTGCACCGCAATCACCAATTGAAATTGGATGTAATTCGCAGGATACAGGAATTGTCTCAGGTAGAACATGTAAAAGATGTGGAACAGGCTATTAAAACGCTTCAAAACGAATGGGACGAAACCGGTCCTGTCGGGAATGATGCCTGGGAAAGCCTTAAAAATTCATACTGGGATGCCGTTCGAGCGGTTTATGCACGTATTCAGGCTTTCTATGATGAAAAACGCTCGGAATTATCCGCAAACCTGGAACTGAAAAAAGAAATAGCCCGAAAAGCCGCCGAATTGGTGAAGGACTTTGCATCTACAAGTACGAAAGATTGGGATGCCGCAACTGCTTCACTATTGGCCCTTCAGGAAGAATGGAAGAAGATAGGGTTCGGTCCGCGCAAGGAAAATGAAGAGGTTTGGAAAGAATTCCGTGCTTCCTGCGATGAGTTCTTTGCGAAAAAGAAAACATTCTTTGATTCTGTCAGAGGAAAATTCGATGAGGTGGCAACGAAGAAACAGCAATTGATTGATAAACTGGAGGAATTGAAGCATTCCACGGAATGGAAAAAAACGACCGATCAAATCCTTGCAATCCAAAAAGACTGGAAAGAACTTGGAAGTGCGGGACAGCGGTTTGAACAAAAACTGTGGAAAGATTTCCGTGCGGCCTGCGATCATTTCTTTGAAGCAAAACAAGCTCATTTCAGCTCGAAAGACAAAGAGTTTGAAGGTAATTTGACTTTGAAAATGGAATTGATTGACCGCATTAAATCAGCAACCATACCTGAAGATAAGAAAGAGGCGATGGCTTTGTTGAAAAGCTTTGCCACGGAGTTCAACGACATCGGCCATGTTCCGATGAAAGAGAAAGACCGTGTTTTCAATGCATACAAAGAAGCCTTAGATGCACATTATAAGAAATTGAAACTGGAAGGCGAGGAGCAGGAGAAAATGCTGTTCCAGGCGCGTTTGGATACTATGAAGGCAGATCCGAATGCGGAACGTGCTCTGGCAAGAGAAAAGTATGACCTGCACGATAAAATAAACAAGCTGAAATCGGATATTTTGCAATTTGAGAACAACCTTGGTTTCTTCGCGAAATCAAAAGGTGCAGACTTGTTGAAAAAAGAGGTAGAAGGTAAAATAGCCGCTGCTCAACGCAAAATTGAAGAGTTGAAAGCAAAGATTAAAATGATCCAGTAAGCGATGAATCGTTCTATAAATATTTTACTGATTTTTTTCTCTTTTCCGGCATTTGCATTTATCATTTGTGTAGCGTTCGATATTCATTTTTTCAATATCCCGATAGCGGAACTTCCGTTTAAATTCCATATTTTCATAGGGATTGCAACACTTTTGCTGTTGTTGATCATCAGAAGATCTGCGAGCCGCTGGGTGGGTGTTTCGATGACCCGGAAACCCGAACGCTTTTTGTGGAGCACACCCGTTTCGGCAGAACGTAAAAAGCAGGTGCGCCTGTTTTTGATACTGGAGGCTTTCATTGCCTTGTTTGCAATGATTACAGCCATAGTGCTTACTACGGAAGCCTGGCCGGTGGCATTGGTTTACGGGATTATGGTGCTTGACCAACTGTTGTTCCTGGTAATTGCACAATCCGGTTTTCGGGTTGGAATTACTCATAAAGCAGTAGTGGTGGCTGATCGTGAAGTACGGTTATTGTTCTTTTCCGGCTTGAGACGTGTTGAAACGCATCAACAAACGCTTTACTTTGAATACATCGAAGATTTGCAGTTGTTTTTCCCTGTGAATTGCATTCCGGAAGGAAAATATGAAGCGTTCAGAACTGCGCTGGAAGAACGGGTGAACCGCGAGAGGGTGTTCTTTTCAGAAGGATTTAAAGCATTGAATTAATCATGGGAGCATTAGTGAAAAGACCCATTTTACTCGGAATTTTGATTGGAGTATTGTTACTGCTACTCTGCATTTTCGTTCCTATCCCGATGTATGACGGTATTTTCCATTATGACCACGAACTGGTTCACATTCAAACAGAAGGAAAAGTAGCCCTAAGCTATTACTTCGGTTTTGGATTGGAAAAGGTGCGTGCAAACGGAATTCTCCCGACTCAAATCGAATTAAAACCGATCGGTTATGTACTTAGTGTGCTGGTTCATATTGGTCTGCCTGTTTTAGTTGCTATCCGTTTCAGAATGAGCAACGCAAAAAACGCTTACTCTGAAGCTTCAGCAAAGGAGCAGGAAATCGAAAATCCACCCAATGAATAAAGACCTGCGAAGCTGGATAACTCTATTCGTTTTAGCACTTATTTGGGGAGCTTCATTTATACTGATGAAGCGTGGAATGTACGATGAAACCGGAGGACATATTTTCTCTGATTCACAAGTCGGTGCATTGCGGATAGCAATTGCGGGTTTGGTGATGCTTCCTTTTGGATTAATGAACCTGCGGAAGATCAAGCACTGGAAACAGGTCATGTATCTGTTAATCGTTGGTACCTGCGGTAACTTCTTCCCGGCCTTCTTATTCACCTTTGCAGAAACAAAGCTATCTTCCGGATTAGCGGGAATGCTGAACAGTTTTACTCCGTTCTTCACACTGATCCTGGGCTTTTTGTTCTTCCGACAAAAGATTCACTTGAAACAGGTAATAGGATTGGTTATCGCTTTTTTTGGAATCTGTATCCTGGTGGGAATTCTGAATGATGCACCGGTTGAAATTTCTATGCTGCATGTGGGAGCCATTCTGCTGGCTACCCTGATGTACGCGACCAGTTTGAATACCATCAAATTTAAGCTCAGCGAATTCAAATCCCTGGAAATTGCTTCCTTGTCCTTCACTTTTCTATCTATTCCGGCATGGATCGTTACTTTAAGCCTGAAAACTTCTCGCGTACTTCAAACCAATGAGCATGCATTTGAAGCTTTGGGTTATATCAGCATTTTAAGTGTGTTTGGTACCTGTTTGGCGCTTTTGCTGTTCAACCAGATCATTGCCCTGAAATCCCCGATGTTTGCCAGTTCCGTTACTTATATGATCCCGATTGTAGCGGTAATCCTGGGTGTTCTTTTGAATCATGAGAAATTCTATGTGTCCCAGTTTTTGGGAATGATTGTCATTGTTGGCGGGGTTTATTTGGTGAATTCGAAACAGAGAAAATAGAAATCATCCGTGGGCACGCGATTAATCGCGTGCCCACGGCTTTACATAATCAAAACTCCAATCGATAACTTAATACCGGCAATAATGGTGTCTGATACCAATATTTCACTTCCCCGGTTTTGCTGTCGAAGTATTGCCCGCCGACATTTTTACGGTTTATTGTATTTTGGATATCCAGTGCAACCGTGCTTGTAATACGTTTGTAGTTGCGTTTCAGACTCAATCGGATGTCCAACCTGTAATAATCTGGCATTCTTTTGGAATACGTTTGCGAAGTCACAAATTTGGCTTCTCCGGCAGCAATAGAAGCGTTCAGGTCTATAGGTGTATAACGGAAACCTCCGACATAAATAGACTTTATGTTAAAGCCGATGGTCCGGTTTTTTCCTTTTTTGTTCAGGAGCCATTCTTTTCCAATCGTTAGGGAAGTGGCGTAATTCGTGTTGAAACGCGTGTCGTACCAGTTTCCGTCTGCTGCTTTGTATTTGGATTCATACAGGGAAGCGGATAGCAAATAATACAGGTTTTTGAAGAGGAAACGCTCGTAGGTCAATTCCACTCCGTAGTTCTTTCCAAGTCCGGTATTGCTTAGCGATTCTGCAGGGAAACCATCTGTGGAATTCAGGATTGAATAGGTACTTGCCGGGTCCTGGCTGATCGGAATATGGAATAAATGCTGGTAATAGACTTCTGTCTTAATGTGTTCGTGATCATTGATCACAAAGTCGTATCCGAAAACAGCATGATGTGCTTTACTCAATTTCAGGTTTTTGTTTGGAAGTCTCGTAATTCCATTCTCATTTTGTTCTACGAAATAAACACCGATTGGCTGTAGCTGGCTATGCAGGCCGTATCCCAAAGTAAGATGGTGTTTCGGACGAACATCATAACGCAAAGATGCACGTGGTTCGATGGAATTGCTGTTATTCAGGAATAATTGAAAGTAATGCAATCCGATATTTGCCGTCCATTTTTCAGTAATGTGCGTATTCCACTGGAAAAATAGCTGCATGGTTTCCGTTCCGCCTTTTTCATGGATCTGTTCTGTTAAAACAGTAGAATCACCCATGTCGCTTTGTTTTAAGCTATAACCCAGGTGATTCAGGATAAATCCGGTCCGGATATTGTTTTTCGGATTAATCTTTTGAGTGTAGGTGCTTGAAAGCGTCAGTTTATTCTGCAGAAATCGCTGCTCGTATTCCCGGATCAGTGTGTTGTAATCGTCCTGAAGCTCGTCTTGCTTGTATCCGTTTTCTGTTCCTGAAAATACCAGGGCGGTTTTTAAATAGGATTTGTTGCTGAAAAGCTTGGTGTTTGTAATTCCCACAGCTCCGGTGTTGCTGTAGAAGTTTGTGTTTAATCTCAGGAAATCATCTTCCTGCCAGCGGAGAGAATCTTTTTCAGCAGTGGTCGTCTGGTAGCTCAATCCGCCAAAGCCGAATACCGTAAATTTTCCCAGTTTTTTCGTTGGTAAATAGAAGTTGAACGATAAGTCCTGGAAATTGGTGTTTGCATCACCGATCGGAATACCGATTTTTCCAAGAATATTCAGGGTCGAATAGCGGTAATTGATCAGGTAAGACCCTTCATAGCCTTTTTTGAACGGACCTTCGGTGGCTACATCCAAACCAAGGATTCCGAGCTGCACAGTGTACTCCCGTTTTTCGTTATTTCCTTTTCGAAGCCGCAGATCAAATACTCCCGAAAGCGCATTCCCGTATTCTGCGGCAAATGCCCCGGTGGAGAAGTCTGAATTGCTCATCAATTGCGCACTCAAAATGGAAATCCCGCCGCCAGCAGTCCCGACATTCGAAAAGTGATTCGGGTTTGGAATTTCCACGCCTTCCATGCGCCATAGCAGACCGTTCGGGGAGTTACCGCGGATAGAAATATGATTGTTTCCGTCCCCGGCTGTTACAACTCCAGCAAATGAAGTGGCCATTCGGGCAGGATCGTTCACGGCTGCTGCAAATTTCTGAGTTTCTTCCACGGAAAATGTTCTTGTACTGACGGTAGAAAGTTCATTCAACGGACTGTTTTTGTCCGTTTTGGCGGAAATCACCACTTCGTTTATTGCCCGGATATCTTCTTCCAGGTTGATATTGAGTACTAATTCTTTTCCGGCATTAACGGTTACATTTTGCATCGTTACCGGTTTGTAATCTGTAGCAGTGATTTCTATACTTCGGCTTCCAACCGGAACATGTGGTAAGGTGAATTTGCCGTTTTCATCCGTTATTGCATGAATGGTGGAATCCAGTCCTGTGACTTTAATAATTGCACCTGGAATCGAGGACTGGGAAATATTGTCGACAACTGTGCCGCGAACCGTTTGTGTTTGAGAAAAACAGGTGTTGACAATAAAGCATAGCAATCCTGATACGAAGAGTTTCGTTAATTTTTTTTGGAACATGGATGTGATTTTTTTCGGTGAAATCCTGTGGGCATGCAATTAATCAAATGCCCACGATTGAATTTTTTAAATATGAATAACAGATCCCGATCCGCTGATCGTGGTATTTACCTCCGGGTTTCCTTTGTAACGGATATCGCCGCTTCCTGAAATAGTGGCTCTTAGCTGATCCAGGGCCCAAACGGAAATATCTCCCGAACCACTGATCTTTGCATCCGAATGATTTGCGCTGAGTCCTGTCATTTCAATGTTTCCTGAACCACTGATGGTTGCTTTTTGATTTGTTACCGTTCCGCCTGAAGCAGTTATATTTCCGGATCCGCTGATCTTTGCTTCCAATTCAGCAGCGTTGACGGAGGCAAGAGAAATGTTTCCTGAACCGCTTATTTTAAGTTCCAGGGTGGATGTTGAAATAGCATAAGCCGATTCGATGTTTCCGCTTCCACTAATATCCAGGGAGTAAAGATCCGGTGAGTGGACGATGATTTTAATACCGTTGTGTTTGCGGATCCATTTCCTGGAGTCGATTTCCAATTCGCCGGAACTGATTTCAGTTGTAATGACATTCATTACATTTTGCTGTGCCGAAATTTCTACATAATAAACCGAATCCTGCGTATAATAAACATCTGCGTCAATATCCAGGGAGATTTTATTGAAACCGCTCAAATCACGTGTTTCAGTAACTGTTGCCCCTTTTCCCTTAATGGAATTGAATAAATGTTTTTTACAAGATGTCAATGATGTAGCAAACATCAAAATTCCCGGAATTATCCATTTTAAACTTTTCATAAAGATTTTTATTTTGTTAGTTATCTCTATGACAACCCAGGTTGGGTTTACCCCTATGTCGGATGAAGATTTTTTTGAAAACCTGTAGGTACGTGATTAATCACGTGCCTACAGGTTTTGATGGTTTTAGAAAAATCGCAAAGCCAGTTTCCCACCGATCCATAATTGATTGGCAAAACCACTATCTACGGAATTGGAAACAGTTTTTTGCCTGATTCTGCTCCAAATCGGGTCGTTTACCGGAGCACTGTCTGAAGCATACCAGTTGAGAGTTGGTCCGGCAGCAATGCTGAAATTCTTTCCAAAACGGTATTCGATCCCAACGAAACTTTTCGTCAGCATGTTGTAGGTAAGGTCGGAGTTGTTCAGATAGAGCTGTTGCGCTGTCAGATCCAGGTCGAGGTACCATTTTTTTCCAAGATGAAGGGCAGATCCCAAACCGTAACCTAAGGTCCAAAGTGGTTGTCCGCCTGAAAGCTGTATTCCACCGATAAGAATGTTGTGGAATTTATCGACTCCGGTGCGGAAGCTGAGCGTTCCAAACAGGTTTTCATCACAGGCAAGCTCCACTTTGTGGTATCCTTTTTTTACAAAACTTAAAAATCCGATCGGAATTCCGCTGATCGAATCGGCAATATTCAGGAACCCGAGCTGAGAACCCTTTACTTTTTTGGCAATATTGATCAATCCAGAAAGCTGGAATCCGTTGATTACACGGCTTGAATTCACTAATCCTGCGATCAGAATACCATTAACCGTGTCGCCCGTATTGGCAATTCCGGCGATTTGAGCACCAAAAACATTTTTTGAACGGTTGTAAATTCCAGCCACCTGCACACCTTTGGTATAAGAATTATTCAGGTTGGCAATCCCACCGATTTGCACCCCGGTTACCGTATCTTTTACCAGGTTTGCAATTCCGGCCACTTGCACGTAATTTACTTTTCCGCCATCGATATTGACCAATCCGGCTACCTGGACACCATTTACATCTTTAGCAACCGTATTTACCAAACCTGCTACCTGAACTCCGGATGATGTTCCTGAAACCAGGTTGGTCAGCCCGGCAATCTGTACATACTTCACATTTCCATAATCGAAATTGACCAATCCTCCAAGTTCGAAAATATCAATTCCCTTGGATGAGCCTACCAGTAGGTTGAATGAAAACTTGTTTACCGTATTCACAGAAAGCAGTCGGTTGGTACTTACAGGAGGAAAGAGCGAGAAGGATACTTTGGTGAACAAGGTATCTGTAATGTTCCGAAGGTTTGCACTCCTGTCCCTAAATCTTTTCCAAAACGGATTAATATCCGGAAGTGTATCCGTAACCGGTGTTTCCGAAGGTTTGATGGAATCGATCGAAAGAGTTACGCGTACGGAATCAACCGTAACACTCACGGGTGCAGATTTAGGCTGTAGGTAAATGACGAGTGTATTTTGCTGTTTCGATATGATTACAACAGTAGTGTCTTTGAAGTCTTCTTTTGCTACGGAAATAGAAAGTACATCCGTAGTTTTCGGGAATGAAAGATTGAAATAACCATATTCGTTGGTAAGCGCAGACTGCTTGCTTTGCTTGATGTAAACACTGGATTCTTCGATTTCCGTAGAATCTTCTGCATTCAAAATGTAACCGTTCAGTATCACGTTAGAACTGTTTGCCGAGGGACGCTCCGGTTTCGGTTTTGGTGCCGGTTTGGTAGTTAAGATAAGGTATTTCCCTTTCAATTTGTAAGTGAAATTCCCATTACTGAGAAGTGTATTTAAAACAATTCGCAGTGGTTGTTTGTCGAACCTGACCGAGATACGTTGTTGGTCGTCAAACCCCGTATATGAGAATACCACACCGGTTTGATTGGAAATCTGCCGGAACAAGTCTTCATACGCGTATGTCCCGGAGTGGATAGTCACATCTTTCTCCAGGTAAGGTGTTTGAGCACCGGAATGAAAAGCGGTTATGCAGCAAAGAAATGCAACACAAAAAAAACGGATTATTGTATACATGCCAATCCTTTAATCACATATTCGTTATTTTTTTCTTTGAGTATGGTCACTTCCAATGTTTGTGAGATGACCATCAATACCGTGTCCAGGTCTTCATTCAAAAATTCGGTCGTGATCCTGCAATCTTTCAGTGCCGGGTTGTCAATGCGGATGTTTACATTGTAGGTCGTGTTCAGCAGTTTAACGACATCTTCCAATCGTTGATTATCCAGCAGAATGGTTTTGTATTGTTTCTTTAAGTTTTCAGCCAGGACATCCAGTCTCAGATCGCCGCTTGAAATGACATAATGAGCACTTTCGTTGGCCTTGAGGGTCAGTTTCATTCCTTTGTTGTCGTAGATTACCACAACTCCTTCGTCCACACGAACGTAAATCGTATCGTCGCTGGTTTTAACATTGAATTTTGTTCCCAGGTCTTTGATATGGATTGGTCCTGCATCGATAATAAACGGAAGTTTCTTGCTGTGTTTTACAGAGAAATAACCCGAACCTTTCAGCTTCAACGAACGGTTTTTTTGACCGTATTCCTTTGCTAATTCAATGCTTGAATGTGAAGCCAGCTGAATGTCTGTCCCGTCAGTTAATTCGATATTCTTCTTGCTTGTTCCTGCGGTGAAAACTACATTTTCTTTGCCTGACTGCATCAGATAGAAGAAAGCTCCGAAAGAAAGGATCAGGATCGCAGCTGCAGCGGAAATCCATCCGATCGGGAGTTTGCGAACAGGTGCCTGTTTCAGTTGGGTCTGAACGTTGTTCCAGGCAGCGTCTGTTGATACTGTTTTTCCGGTGAGACCAAAAGCCTTCGCACTTTGTTCGAAGTATAATTCATTCTCGGGTGATTCTGAGATCCAGTCTTCCAGGAACATTGCTTCCTGAGGACTTGCTTCTCCGCTGAGGAATTTGCCTATCAGCGCATCCATGTCGTGTGATGTTTTCATAATGTTTGAATGAAAAAAAGGATGAGTAACGGCAAATAGTCTTTCAACTCTTCACGTACGATTTTGAGGGCTTTCCCCATTTGGTTTTCTACTGTTTTCACGGATAAACCAAGCTGGTCTGCAATTTCCTGGTAGCGCAACTGTTCAAAACGACTCATTTTAAAGATTCGGCCGCATTGTTCAGGCATAGTTTCCATAGCCATCCGGATACGTTCGTTCAGTTCATTCACCTGTACCGCGTCCGAGGAATCTTCGTAAGCTGCTGTTGCTTTTAATTCTTCTGCATAACTATTTCTGACCTTCAGGTGTTTGATCTTGTTTAAGCAGGCGTTTTGTACGGATTTGTATAAAACTGCCCGGATGGAAGTGTGTATATCCAGTTGTGTGCGTTTCTCCCAAAGAGAAACAAATACTTGTTGAACAATGTCCTCCGCTTCATCTGAGTCTTTCAGAAAGGTGGTGCCGTAACGGACCAGCGGCTTATAATAATCGCGAAATACCATTTCAAATGTGCTTAAATCTCCTGTCACAACTTGTGTTATCACTTGTTTTTCTTCCACCGGGATGTGTATTTCACACCGGCAAAGTTATCATCTTTTGGTTTTATGACAACTGAAGGAGATTTTACCCCTATTCGGGAGGAGATTTTTTTGAAACCGGTGGGCACGCGATTAATCGTGTGCCCACATATTTATAAATTCAAACGGCTTTTTTTCGGAACCATTTCCCGGCATCGATGTAGAAAAGGCCTTTTACCGAGAATGAATTCAGGTAAGGATTGTCGAACAGGTTATTGAAGGTTTTGAAGTAACCATAATCAAGGCCGTTCTTCGAAGCATAAATGTTGTATTTCCAGACGAAACGAATCTCACTTCCCGGGTAAACCACCCAGCGAAGGTCAAAATCAACGGTGAACGCATTGAAACTGGTGTTGTGGTAGCTATGACCTAAAGTATCCGTTCCGGAATAATCAGATGTGCGATAGCTTCCGTCGTCGAGTAATTTCATGAACGATTTGTAGGAGACTTCCTGCCAATAGTGGTTGAAGCGCAGTTTTAAACTGAAAGTTTTGGTGAAGTTGTAATCCAACGCAACGGAATTGGTAACGATCCAGCGCTCGCGATTCCCCAAAGTGATTTGGTCTGTGTAATTCGTATCTGTTACACGCACATATCCGAAGTTGTTGAAATATCGGTTGACCGTGGAACTCAAAACGGTGAAGACTTTCGGGGCAATGCGGATTCTCGGACTGATATTCAGGTCCAGGTTCGACATTCCTTTCCGGTCAAAAACACGGTGGTAAACGTAATAATCCAAAGCAAATCGTTTGGAATAATCGCTCGAGTAAAATCCGCCGTATTGGAAGGATGCTGGAAAATGGACCGGAATTCCAAATGTTCGTGATTCGAAAAAGTCGCGCTCTCCAAGTGGATAAAAGTTGAGAGAAACGCCTGTGGAAAGGAATTTTTTGGTGGTGACAACATATTCGCTGTTGATGGACCAGTAGCCAAATTTGGTTGGTCTGTATAAGTATTCGACTGTGTTTTCTGCCGAGAAGTTCCTGCGCAGAAGCCGCTTGGTTGCTTCATATCCTGTCCAGCGGTAACGCCCGTAGAAGCCAAAGAAGTTATTCCGGGGTAAGAAGCCTAGTTCGGTTGGATTGTAGTTCTGATCACAATCGTAATAGTCAATATTGAATTGATTGACTCCTTTTACTTTTTGGAAGCTGATTGCAGAAGAACGGCCAACATCGACCTTATTTCCGGAAGAATTAACTGAAACCTGCGTATATGCGGAAACGCTGTAAACTTTGGATTTGGTGAAAACCAGTCCGTTCAAAGTACTCACATTGGAAAGAACATTGATCTCCGGTCGGATCACATTGGTGTTCAAAAGAGCAATATTGGCGTTGTTCTTTAGGTTCTGTGAAAGCACAAAGACGTTGTAATTCGATACCGGGTGAGCAAGAATCTTGTGGTCATTTCCTGTTGAATCCTGATAATTCAGATAAGACCTGTTTTCAATGGCATTAAAGACCCCGATTCCCAGGCCGCCTTTTGTCCGCCCTGAAATTTTCAGTGCATTGATCAATTGTGCCCGGTCAGGAATAGTATTGATGGTGTTGTTCGGATCCTGTGCGATAGAATCCAATGCCTGCTCTTTCAGGTAACTTTCTGCACCGATTCTGCGGGAGTAGAACAGATCCCCAATCCCAAATAAGTCCATTCCTTCCAGGAAGAACGGCCTGTTCTCCGGGTACCGGATTTCGAAAGGTGAAAGGTTCAGCACCAACCGGTCCGAAACGGTTTGCCCGAAATCAGGGACCAAAGTAGCATCCAGTGTAAATGATTCGCTCAGTCCAACTTTCATGTCCATCCCGAACCTTGGCCTGAATCCCCAGTCCTGCGACTGCGAATTTTCATCGTAGCTGTCTTCCAGGTACATCGTGGAATAAGGGGAAAAGGAAAGTCTTAAGGGTGTTCCCAGGTTTTCAATTCCTTTGATATAACCGCTTTGGGCAATTTCACCGTATTGCTGGGGATCTACAAAGGACCAATGCGAAGTTTCACGGTTTCGGCGGATATTCCGGACGTAATTGATCCGCCAGTTTTGGATCGCTTCTTTCGGGAAGCGCAATTGCGTCAGCGGGATACGTATTTCCAGGCTCCATCCTTCTGCAATACGTTTGACTTTACTTCTCCAAACGGCATTCCAGGAATAATCTTCGGTTGTTTGATTGATGATTGCATCCAGTTCTGTTCCGGCAGCTGTCACATAAAATCCGAAGCCGTTTTGCCCGGCGCCGTAAGGGTCAATTAGAACTCCAAACCAATCTGCATTTCCGTAATCGTCCCGTTCGGATAAAAAAGCGATGATAGAATCAGGTTTGGCATCTGTTAATTTTGCACCGATGTAGATATATTGATCGTCGTAGAGGAATTTAACCTCGCTCTTGAAATTACTGGGAACTCCCGGGTTGGGATAGTTGTTGATGAAATCAGTTGCTGTTTCTGCTTCATCCCATGCGGTTTCCAAAAGCATCCCATCCAATGAAACAGCATGATTTGTCCGCTTTCCGGAAACTGTTTTTTGGGCCGGAAGTACAAACGAAATCAGAATAAACGTTAGAAGTATGAAGCAGTGCAATTTCACCCGGTAAAAATCGTTATTTTTGATCATATAAAGTCACAGATATGTCGGGAATAAACTTTCTAAATCGTTTTGCTTCTTTTTTACTTATCCTTGGTGCAGGTTCTTCCTGCGGACTGAAATATGTTCCGGGACCGAGTTTGGAAGATTTGGCGAAAAACAGGAGAGAGGCCCTGGAACAGAAGCTGGCACAGGATTTCGGAGCTGTGAATAAGCGGTATGTGAGCCTGACTTATGGAGAGACGGTTGTTGTGAAACCACAGTCTTATCAGCGTTTGGATTCGCTCTTTGAAGAGAAGTACCGCCTGAGTAAACTGGGACTTTCTACCAAGGAAATTGATCCGTTGATCGAAACTCAAAAGATGGCTTTGCTTGCAGATACCACGGAAGTTCTTTACATGGAAACGCATTGGTTTGAATTGAACCAGGATACGACTTATGAATTTATGATTGCCCAATGCTTTTTAAATAATAGGAATGTATTGCGGAAAATGGAATACATTGACGAGTTCCAAACCGGGAAATCGAATAAGATATGGGCGGAGAAATACATGAAAGAAGACTGGTTTACCCGCAACATGGATGGATTTACGTCTAATGACGATCTTGCTTTTTATGCAATGATGAAAAACAAGGAGTTTGGACTGAAGGATCAAGAGAAGAACAAGTTCCTCGACAATGTTTTCCTGGTCATGCGTTTTGCGGCTGAAAACCAGAGTACTGCTCCCCAGGGAATTGCGTTGAAATTGGCAGCGCGACAAATGAAAATGGAGATTCCGGGTTTCAAAACATCGGATTACGTGTTTTCCTTTAGAAAAGATACGGATCCGTTGTCGAAAGAAACGGTTTATGTGGTGGAAGCCGTTTTAGAAGCGGATAAAAATGTGATGGTAACCCGCAGATATGATTCCTTTTATATGCCGTTGGATTAATTGAGAATTGAGAATGGAAAAATTGAAAAGTCTTGTCAATTCTGTAAGGATCGATGAATGTATTTTCAAAGGATAATTAAAAATCTTCTCAATTGCCAATGATACATTTTCAACGATTCAAATCGGTACGCAAAAAGGCTGAATCTTCTCGTCTTTGTACAAATAATGCTGAAGCCTTTGAGAAAGCAATGCTTTGGGATGCGATTTTCCCGGGTTTCCTTTTAACAGATAAGTGAATTCCTGTTCACCGATCCTAAATTTCCACCCGTTTTCTATGTCTTCAAATGAAATTTCTTTTCCGTCCAAATGAACTTTGTTCCCGGATTTCAGAACAATGGTTTTGCTAAGGTTAAGTCCCGAATCACGGACTGCATTTTTCAATGTTTGAAGGATTTGTTTGTTTTTTGGAGTATCTTCCGTGAAAGTGATGAGTTTTCCGTTGTACTGAATCATCCCGCAAAAAGCTTTGCCTGAGAATACTTGTAGCTGGTTTTGTTCAAACTTCACTTCCCGCTTCCAGGATATAAAGAGCATGCAACCTGCCAGGCAGACCAGGGCAATCTTTGGAAAGAGCTGTTTGATCAATAATTGATGGAAACAAAAAGCGATCAATCCTCCGATGAGCAGGAATTGGAAGAAGTTCAGTTCAAATCCACCTGAAACGCCTCCCGGAATTTCATCTACATATTGGATTCCTACCACCAGAGCCTGGAGTGAAAGAACGGTCAGGAAAATAACGAGCGTATTGAAATAAGGAATCCAGGCGGTGAAAACCAGGATAATCAAAAAAAGCAAAACGATAAATCCGAGCAGCATGACCACGATGTTAGAAAGTAAAAAGTAATTCGGGAATTGATGGAACCAGTAGAGCATGAGGGGAGTTGTGGCAATGGTTGCGGCAATCCCTACAGAACTTCCATTCCAGAGCCAGTCGAGCCATTTCCGTTTGAAACGGAGTAGGTTGTAGATCGGTTTTTGGAAGAGCATGATACCGATCAAAGCAACATAAGATAATTGAAAACCGATGTCGAATAAGTAATACGGATCGTACATCAACAATAGGATGGCAGAAAGGATGAGGTTGTTCATTCCGTTATTTTTTCTGCTCAATAATTGTCCCAATGCCAGGATGCTGAACATGATAACAGCACGGATCACGGAAGGCGATGCGCCGCTTAGCAATCCGAATCCCCAAATCAATACAACTGAAAAGAGAATGGCTTGTTTCCTGGAGATCCACCGGCTGAAAAAGCCAAGGATGTATTGAAAGATGATCAAAATAATCCCGACATGTAATCCGGAAACAGCCAGAACATGCATAGCTCCCGTATTTGAAAAAGAGTCAAGCACTTCGGGGTCGATGTCTGCTTTATTTCCCAGCAGCAATGCAACACCTATCCCGGAAACGGACTCCGGAAGCCAGGATTTTAGTTTTTGAGCCATTTCATCCTGCCATTTGGAGAAGAAGACGGATAGATTTTTACGGTTTCCTGTTTTTTTTATGCAGTTGGAAGCTATAAATGCCCTTCCGATATAATGATGTGTTCCATAATAATATTCTGCGTCGAAACTCCCGGGATTGGTTTCATTCTGAAAAGCTTCGATAATTGTCTTGAACGCGACAAAATCACCGGTCCTGTATATTCCTTCCAGGGTGTCGAGCGTCAGGATCATATTTCCGTTTGCTGCGAATTGTTTGTCTCCACTGGTTGATTTTTCAAGTGAGATATGCACCGTTTGATAACCGGATTCGGAAATTTTAGTTTTGAATACAGTTCCATAATTGACTTTTCCGGATAATTCCGGTAGGGAAGAAGCGGATTCCTTATTGAGTTCCAGTTTCCCGAACCCGATCAGCATAAATGAGGTGCTGAATGCAATTACCGGAATGAGCTTCGGGAAAGATTTCGGTCGGAACAAATAATTAAAAACCAGGCCCAGCAAACTACCCATGAAAACAGTTGTGATAACTAATCCGATAGTTCCCGGATTTCCCCCGGATATATAGGAAAAAAAGATTCCTAGAACGAGTCCTATTGAAATTGGTAATAGCGGCATATTGTGTATAGTAGGTTATAATATAGACGAATCTAATAAAATCTTCGATAGATGATATCTCAAATTGATTTTTCTTTGTTTCTTTACCGTCAAAACTTTACAACCAAATTATGTTGAAACTGAATTATTTTGTACCCGTTTTTGCACTAACCTTAGGCCTGGCTTCATGTGGAGGTGATGAAACTGAAAAGGACGAAGTTGCTACTATTGAAACAACCGATGAGTCTGATGATTCTGCGGAAGATGATTACGTATTGCCTCCGCCGATAAGTATTGCAAATGCATTTAAAGATGCCGGATTACCTTATGTTGCCGGAAAGACGAACCCGGTTGCAGATGCAGATAAGTACTCCGTGAAAATTGATCAATTGATGAATTTGGGAGTTTACTCTACAGATATGGCCTATTGTGCAATTAATTCGAAAACACAGGAAGCTCGCGAGTATTTGGTGGTTATTCAAAAAATGGGATCGAAAGTAGGTTTGGAAAGCGTTTTTTCGGATAAGGAACTGATCTCAAAGTTTGATAAAGAATTGGGGGATGTGGAAGCATTGCAGGATATGATTTACGAAATCCAGGATAAATCGGATGAGTACATGGAAAATAATGACCTGAAATATTTGGGGGCAATCCAGTTCTCCGGTTCATGGATTGAAGGAATGTACTTAGGAATTGATAATAATAAAGATAAATCTGAGATCGGGAAGCTGCTTGTTGAGCAAATGAGCCTGTTGAAGAATATTATCAAAGGTTTCAAGAGCCATCCGGCACAGGAAGATGTGCGTTTGAAAGAAGTGATTAAACTTTATGAAGGTATTTTGAATACTTACGAAGGAATGGCTTCCGTAAAGAAAGTATCCAAGAACATCAATCGTGAAACACCGGAATTGACAGAAGCTGAATACCAGGCTTTGGCAAAAGAAGTGAAAATGGTACGTTCAAATATTGTTAAACCAGGGAAATAATTTTTTATGACAAAGCTATTCAAATTCGCCTTTCCGCTTGTTGCTTCTTTAGTTTGGATCGGATTAGTATCCGGAGGAAATGACAATGCACTGGAAGCTCAGATGAACACTTTGAAGCAGGAATGTAAAGAAATGATCAAAGGAACGCGTTACGAAGGTTCCAAAATTACTTATTTCACAGCCGGTTCTTCCAAACAAACGAAGAGCATTGAGGTGTATACTTTCTTGTTGGATGAATATAAATTTGCGATCAGTGCCAAAAAATGTACGGCAGCTCTGACTGTAAAAATCTACGATGCTTCGGCTGATAATAAAGATCGCGTATTAATCAAGGAGTTCAAAAAAGTACAGGGTAAAAACCTGAAATTCAGCACAACAGAACTGAATGACGCATATGTTGCAAAGATTCCGGATGCCGATCGTTTGAGAAATATCCACATCGAATATTCCATCGGTTCCGGAAAGGGAGCAAAAGAAGGGATTGTTTTAGTTTACGGTATTGAACCTTAAATCACAGAAATGAGGCTTATATCCGAGATAAAGCCTATTTTTGTACTAAATTTTATAAGTGATGATTAATGTAACTCTTCCTGACGGATCAGTTAGACAATACGAAGCAGGAGCAACAGCATTGGATGTTGCTCTTAGCATTTCTGAAGGATTGGCTCGTAACGTATTGGCAGCCAAAGTGGATAACGTGGTAATTGACGCGAATCGTCCGTTGACCGGTGACTGTACCTTGCAGTTGCTGACCTGGAACGATGCGGACGGAAAATCGACCATGTGGCACTCTTCAGCTCACTTAATGGCGGAAGCTTTGGAATTTTATTATCCGGGAATTAAATTGGCGATCGGACCACCGATTGCTAACGGGTATTACTACGACGTAGATTTTATGGATTACACCTTCAGAGAAGAAGATCTTCCGAAAATCGAAGAAAAAATGAAGGAGCTTGCAAAGCTAAAGAACCCGTTTGTGCGGAAAGAAGTTTCTAAGGCAGATGCGTTGGCTTATTTCACCGAGAAAGAAGATCCTTACAAATTGGAACTGATCCAGGATTTACCGGATGGTTCGATTACTTTTTATACGCAGGGTAATTTTACAGATTTGTGCCGTGGGCCGCATATTCCGGATACAGGTTTTATTAAAGCTGTGAAATTGATGTCAATTGCCGGAGCATACTGGCGTGGGGACGAAAAAAATAAGCAGTTGACACGTGTTTACGGGATTACTTTCCCGAAACAGGCTGAATTGACTGAATACCTGGAGAAAGTGGAAGAGGCTAAACGTCGTGACCACCGTAAATTGGGGAAAGAACTGGAATTGTTTACCTTCTCTCAGAAAGTAGGTTCCGGTTTGCCTTTGTGGTTGCCGAAAGGAGCTGCATTGCGCGAGCGTTTGGAAAACTTCCTGAAAAGAGCACAGCGTAAAGCAGGTTACGAGCAGGTAATTACTCCACATATCGGGAACAAGGATCTGTATGTGACTTCAGGTCACTACGAGAAATACGGTGCGGATTCATTCCAGCCTATCAAAACTCCGGACCCGAATGAGGAATTCCTGTTGAAGCCGATGAACTGTCCGCATCACTGCGAGATCTTTAAAAGTCGACCGCGTTCATACAAAGACCTTCCGGCTCGTTTTGCGGAGTTCGGAACAGTTTACCGGTATGAGCAAAGTGGGGAGCTTCACGGCTTGACACGTGTACGCGGATTTACACAGGATGATGCGCATATTTTCTGTATGCAGGATCAGGTGAAAGATGAATTTAAGAAGGTAATCGACCTGGTGTTGTACATCTTCAAAACGTTGGATTTCCAGAACTTCAAAGCACAGATTTCTTTGCGTGATCCGGAGAATCCGGCTAAGTACATTGGTTCTGATGAAAATTGGGCGAAAGCCGAAAGTGCTATCATTGAAGCAGCTGCAGAGAAAAACCTTCCGACAGTTGTTGAATTGGGTGAAGCGGCATTCTACGGTCCGAAACTCGATTTCATGGTACAGGATGCTTTGGGAAGAGAATGGCAGCTTGGAACAATCCAGGTAGATTACAATTTACCGGAGCGTTTTGAATTGGAATATACAGGTGCAGATAACCAAAAACACCGTCCGGTAATGATTCACCGTGCACCTTTCGGATCGATGGAACGCTTTGTTGCGGTATTGTTGGAGCACTGTGCGGGAGACTTCCCGTTGTGGTTAACAACCGAGCAAGTTGCAATCCTGCCGATCAGTGATAAATACAACGATTATGCGAAAGATGTTTTAGAATTGCTAAATAATTCCGATATTCGCGGATTCGTTGATGACCGTAACGAAAAGATAGGCAAGAAAATACGTGAGGCGGAGCTTAAAAAAATCCCGTTTATGCTGATTGTTGGAGAGAAAGAAGCTGAAGAAAAGCAAGTATCTGTAAGACAGCGTGGAGAAGGAGACAAAGGTTCGATGGCTGTAGATGCTTTCGCAACTTTAGTGGGCCAGGCGATAGAAAAAGAATTGTCGACAAATGTTTAATAAACTGAATGAGAAAAGACAGTAGAAAACCAGTAAGAAAAGAAAATAACGACGAGCACAAAATAAACGGGAAGATCACCGCTCGTGAGATCCGCTTAGTTATTGAGGGAGAAGAACCACAGGTAATGAGTTTGAGTGCTGCGCTGCAATTGGCAGAAGAGCAGGAATTAGACCTGGTGGAAATTTCCCCGAATGCAGTGCCTCCGGTTTGTAAGATTATGGATTACCGTAAATTCTTATACAACCAAAAAAGAAAACAAAAAGAATTGAAAGCAAAACAAAGTAAAGTTGTTTTGAAAGAAATTCGTTTCGGTCCGAATACAGACGATCATGATTTTCAATTTAAATTGACGCATGCCCGTAAGTTTTTGGAAGAAGGTTCCAAGGTAAAGGCGTATGTGTTTTTCCGTGGTAGAACGATTGTGTTCAAGGACAGAGGTGAGATCCTGTTATTGAAATTCGTTCAGGAATTAGCGGATATCGGAACATTGGAGCAAATGCCGAAATTGGAAGGGAAGAGAATGATTGTGATGATCAACCCGAAAAAGAAGTAATTATAAATTATCAATGGATCAATTATCAAGTGCTTGATAATTGATCATCCAGGAATTGATAATTGAAAGACTATGATAAAGTGTTCATTTTTTAAAAAAAGAGAAAAATGCCAAAAGTGAAAACAAATTCCAGTGCAAAGAAGAGATTCACTGTAACTGGATCTGGTAAAATCAAGAGAAAACACGCTTTCAAAAGCCACATTCTTACGAAAAAGACCAAGAAACAAAAACGTAATTTGACGCACGCAGGTTTGGTTCATGAATCAGATTTGTCGAACGTTAAATTAATGTTGAACATGAAGTAATCCCTCACTTCTTTTAAGAAGGGAATTTTGTCTGGGCTTAGCCTGGACGGTAATGTTTAACCAGGTAATGAGTACAAAGTTGACTGAGATAGTGTTACACTCCTTATCAAAAAACTAAAAGTTATGCCAAGATCGGTAAATCACGTTGCTTCAAGAGCTCGCAGAAAGAACTTTATGAAGTTGGCCAAAGGATACTACGGCCGTAGAAAAAATGTTTGGACAGTAGCAAAAAATGCTATTGAAAAAGGACTAAATTACGCTTACGAAGGTCGTAAGCAAAAGAAAAGAAATTTCCGTTCATTGTGGATCATGCGTATCAACGCAGGAGCTCGCTTACACGGAATGAGCTATTCTCAATTCATGGGAGCTGTAAACAAAAGCGGTATCGAATTGAACCGTAAAGTTTTAGCTGACTTAGCAATGAACCACCCTGAGGCGTTCAAAGCTGTAGTTGACTCCGTGAAAAAATAAAAATCGAAAATACACTTTATCAATAAAAAGGCGATTCGTAAGGATCGCCTTTTTTGTTTTAATATATAGTAGGAGTGCGATTAATCACCCCCTACTGATCACGTGAAGATTCATTGGTTCAATTCAATAATTCCAGAATGAGGCTTTGATATTCATCGCTTTTAATAATCCCATTATGTCCAACTCCTTTTAATACAAACAGCTTATCTCCGTGTTTGAATTGCTTTTTCAGTTTCTGTGACGAGCCAATATAAATACCTTTATCCTTATCACCGTGAAAAATAACAACCGGCATTTCACATTTTTTCAGGTACTCATTGGTTTTTAGTTTGTACTTTAAAATAAATGACGGAACGATTGAATATTTGTGTTGCATCAAATCAGTCAGATTGTAATAAGGAGCGTGAAGAATCAGTAGTTTTGGATGGTTATTTGATGCTAGTTTTGCTGCAAATCCGGTTCCGATGGAATACCCTAATACCAATATTTTATTCTCAGGATAGTATTTCTTTAGCTCATTGTAAGCAGATTGCACATCCTTATGAAGTTGTTCTTCTCCATCAATTGTTCCTTCACTTTTTCCATAACCCCGGTAATCCAGCATGAAGACATCGTAATTGAGTTTGGTGAAGGTTTCAGCTACTATTCCGCAAGAATTCACAGAGCCTCCGTTTCCGTGTAAATAGAAAATAAGTCCTTTGGAATTCGGTACTTTAAAGAGAATGCTGTTTAGTTTCTTACCATCCGTTGTTCGAATAAACTTTTCCTCGAATTTTTGATCAAAATCAAATTGAAATGATTGATCCAGTTTTTCAGGATGGAAAATGAGACTCTCCTGGTAAAAATAGATCATTACACATCCTAATATATATAGAGTACAGATAGTAAGAAAGGTTCTTAGTAAGAATTTTTTCATGGGGTTATACCATTTATTAATCATTAGAATGATCCAAAAATTGATACCTCAAGTTTCTTGTTTTGACAATTTTAAATTGAGATAGATTTACACTTCCTTTAAATGGTTTTGAATAAACAGTATTCGTGTCACTAATCATTTTTATTCTTAGTAAAGTTTCAAATTCTCCCTTGTATTTATATACTTTCGTCATTAAATAGTAATTAGGTCGTAGTATGTAATCACCATAACTATTACCACATTTACTAAATCGAAAATATTCAATGGGTTGCCATTTTCCATGTTTGTTTTTGGCTTCCTGGATTAATATTAACTGGGCATCCTGTTCTGAAATAAAAAGTGATTTCTTAGTTTGATTTACAATATAAACAGGTAAAGCTTTTACATAAGTTTTGTTTGTTTTCCATAATTCAAATTCAATAGCATATCTAAGTGCACTACTATCTTCTTTAAAAGATTTATATCCTATATCAGGAGGAATGAATGGGAAGTAGTCTGAGGGCTTTTCCATGGAAACTTCTTTGGTTGTATCAATGAAAATTGAAAACCCGTAGTATTTCTTTTTTGAGTTGTTTTTTCTTTCAGCTAAATCGATTGATGATTTTATATAACAATTGAATTTTCGATAAGAAGTTGTCAGATCGGCACTTTCTGATAACTTTTGCAGGGTTCCTACATGATTTATAGCAGATTGCATTTCTGTTGGTGAGAAATAGAAAGTTGCAACTTCAGTAGTGTCAATTATTTTAGGGAAAATAAAATCATTGTTCTTTTCAGTTTTATTAGGGGAACAACCAGGTAAAACTAATAAGACGATACAGTTGATCAGAATGGTTTTTCTCATGTCGGATGGTTAAGGTTGTTAATCGGTTTTAGGTTTCAAAACAATCCGGGCAAATTTCCACGTCCTGTTCACCGACGGGCTAAAATTAA
>CBINBC010000018.1:0-82837 GCA_966248825.1 uncultured Fluviicola sp. | reverse complement strand
ACAACGGCGGGAACTTACACTGTTCAGGTTACGAATCCATCGGGTTGTCAGAGTGCGGCAAGTTCTGCTACAACGGTAACGGTAAATCCAACTCCGGCAGCTCCGACAATTACCACGGGCGGTTCAACTACATTCTGTTCGGGTGGATCTGTTACACTGACTTCCAGTTCCGGGAACTCTTATTTATGGTCGAATGGAGCAACTACACAGTCCATTACTGCAACAACGGCGGGAACTTATACTGTTCAGGTTACGAATCCATCGGGTTGTCAGAGTGCAGCAAGTTCTGCTACAACGGTAACGGTAAATCCAACCCCGGCTGCTCCGACAATCACAACGGGCGGTTCAACGACTTTCTGTTCGGGTGGATCTGTTACACTGACTTCCAGTGCCGGTAACACTTATTTGTGGTCGAATGGCGCAACTACACAGTCCATTACTGCAACAACGGCGGGAACGTACATTGTTCAGGTTATGAATCCATCAGGATGTCAGAGTGCGGCAAGTTCTGCTACAACGGTAACGGTAAACCCAACTCCGGCAATTACCTTAGGAACATTAACAAATCCTGCATCTTGTAGTTCTGCGACCGGATCAATTGCTGTTAACGGAACAGGTTCTGGTTCCATCGCATGGTCCGGAACAGCTTCGGGATCAGCAACTATAGCATCTTTACCAACGACAATCCCGAATTTGGGAGCCGGATCTTATACTGTTGTTCTGACAAGCGGCGCGGGATGTATTTCCAATACGATCACCGGAAGTTTAACAGATCCGGGAGCACCGGCACCTCCGGTAATCACACCTAGTTCGGTAATTTTATGTCCGGGTGGAACTGTGACACTGACTTCGTCTTATCCTTCGGGCAATTCCTGGTCAACTGCTGAAACAACAGCTGCTATAACAGTTACATCAGCAGGAACGTATTCCGTTCAGGTTACGAATGCAGGATGTACATCGACATCTGATCCGGTCACAATTACAGCAGCAGCATTTAGTGTGAGTGCAGGAAATGATCAGGCTGTTTGTTCGGGTAATTCCATTACTTTAACCGGAATTTCAACCGGTTCCCCGACTTTAGGGTGGGATAACGGAATCCAGGATGGCGTTGCTTTCGTGCCAACAGGGACAACCACTTACACCATAACAGCAACAGATGGAAACGGATGTGAGTTAACAGACCAGGTTATTGTTACCGTAAATTCAAATCCGACAGTTGCATTTTCAGACTTAGGTCAGGTTTGTACCTATAATCCTGTATTCGCTTTAACCGGAGGAACTCCGACGGGAGGAACCTATTCAGGAACGGGTGTTACTGCAGGGAATTTTAATCCGGCAGCAAGCGGAGCAGGAAGTTTCCCGATTACTTATGTGTTCACGGACGCAAACGGCTGTTCCGGAACTGCGCAAAGTACCATTATTGTTGATCCGTGTTTAGCTGTCAGTGAGCATGAGAAATGGAACATGTCCATCTATCCGAATCCATCCGTTGGAAACATTGAGATTGTATCAGACGTACCATACTCAAGATTGAAAATGGTGGATGCACAAGGGAAATTGATCTTCGATATGGAGATCGATGAGTTCGAAAATGTCAAAATGATTGATTTATCTGCTTATGCAAACGGACATTATACCGTACAAATTCTGGGTGAATTCGGTATTAAATACCATCAGTTGGTGATTAGTAAGTAATTTCATCTAGCATATAAAAAGTAGGGGCGGAAAATTTTCCGCCCCTACTTTTTTCCTAAATTTGAAGGAAAGATTCCATCAAACATGCAGAAACTAAAGATCAATGGTCACGGACATATCCTGCCTGAACCTTCGGAAATTCCGAAATTCATGCGTGAGAAAAAGTTGTTTTGGATAGATGACGATAAGAAATTCATGAGACAGGATGATTGGGCCCGCCCAATTACAGATCCAAGTTTCTTTTTCGATGAGAAAATCGAATGGATGGAAAGACACAGTATTGATCACGGAGTTATGTTGAACCTATCACAGGTTTACTGTAACGGTTGGTCGAAACAAGATGCTTTTGATGCAATTCGCTGGCAGAATGACTTCAATGCAAGCGTACAGGAACGCCGCCCGGATAAATTTACAAGTGGGTTCGTAGTCCAGCCTTTGTACATGGACGACGCATTGAATGAGATTCGCCGCTGTGTAGAAGATCTCAATATGAATTTATTGTGCCTGCCAACCCACTTTTTGAACAAGGATAACGAATGGCTTTCCGTGGTAGACGATTCAACGCTGCCTTTGTTTGATTTAGCAAATGAATACAAACTGGCAATTGAGATTCACCCTTATGACGGCGAGAAAATGGTTGCACTGAAAGATATGTACTGGCGTTTCCACCTGGTTTGGATGATGGCGCAGACGGCAGATACGCTGCACATGTATGCACTAAAGGATTTTGTCAATAAATACCCGGATATTCGTACCTGCTTTGCACATGGATGTATGCTTGGACAGGCAAATTACGGGAGAAGATTACAAGGTTTTGATGGCCGCCCTGACTTATTTACCGAAACAAGAGACCCGCGTGCAAGCCTCGGACATCCGAACCTGTTTTTCGATACACTGGTCCACGATTCCTATACTTTGCAATTATTGAAAATCCGGGTAGGTTCTTCACAGATCGTTGCCGGGTTGGATGATCCTTATCCCTTAGGCGAAATGGAAGGAGTTGCCAATTCATACCCCGGCAGAGTGATCGATTTCGCCGTGGAAGTCGGGATCCTGGACCAAAAAGAATCAGATGCTATTTGGTACGATAATGTGCTCCGCTGGCTAGGAAAAACATCCATTTAATAAAGCATCATGCAGCAAAAGTGTCTCTTTCTTTTTTTCCTGTTCTTTTTAATCGGTACCGCTGGTTATTCACAGGAGCGGAAAGATTCTCTGGACCATTTGCCCATTAAATATGGGCGTTTTGTAAAAAATAAGAACCAGCGCTTTGGTTTTTTTGAACGGCTGAAGAAAAAGGACAATGAAGAATACTATGTGGAAGTATTCAAATCCGTTGGAAAGGCGCAAACCGATGTAGTCGATTTTAAGATTAACCGTTTTCAGTTTCCTTCGATAGATTCCATCGATTTTTTTATTAACGAAAGACGTATTGCAAGTACGCGTATTAGCGAGATCAAACAACGCATTTTTCTACCTGCTTCCAATAAGGATTACGAGGTGATCGCTAAGTTTCGCGGATCGGTAGTTTCAACCCTTCATGTTTCTGTTTTGCCGGTCGTTACGCAGAAAGTACGAATAGTTCCGCTGATTAAAACACAGCTCAACAGGGATAGTTTGGAAAAGGAACTGAATTTCCTATTCGCTTCGGCAAATATCCAATTTGATGTAACTATCGAAGCCGTTTTCGAAAATGATGCCTTTGAAGCTTCCCGGGCTTTTGAGAATCCGGATTCCGATAGATTGAAGTATACCGATCAGATGCGCCACATCCGGGATGTGTACAAGAATACTTACAAAGAGAAAACCGTTAATACACTGCTCTTTTTTGTCGTTCCGGGATTTGTGAATCCCCGCCTGGAAGGATACATGGTGAAAAACAAATCACTGGGTTTTGTTGTGCAAAATGATTCGCGGAAATTATCGCATGAAATAGCCTGTGAGTACCTGGATGGTTTTGCTAATATTGAAGCTGTTGTAGAAGTGCGGAGAAATCCTGAAAATTGGATGTTGGATAACGAAGAATGGATTCGGATCAATAAAAATCCGCGAATTTATTCCATTATCGACGATTATGAAGAAGTAGTAACCAACAACGGATTGATCGCCTACTATTTTTTTGAACAGTCAAAAGACGGGACCATCCTTTTGAAAAACAATAGTTTCCTGACCTCGGTTATGCGTCCGATGAAGAAGAATACGTATTCCTATCACCTTCAGATCGATAACATTTTGTACAAAACCATCTTCCGGGTCAAATCAAAACGGTTTAATGCACTTCATATCCTGGGTGTGCTGGGTTCTATTTTCGGATCTATTTATGGTTTTCGAAAATTACGGGCATTCATCCGCAAAAGAATGAAGCGGCCGCGCTGGATCAATTTCCTATCAAGATTCATCCAATGGACAGGGATGTTCGTACTGTCTTACGTTCTGGTTAAGGCAGTTGATTTAGGGTATGGCTGGTTTGAAGTAACCGACGGAATCATTAAATCCTATTCCGGGCTGGAAGAAAAAAAAGTGATGGACCTTCTGTTCAATAATATACATCCGAAGAAACTGGAAGAAAAAAGGATTGGTTCGGAACTGATCATCAAGCGGGAGAACAATTATTACCTCTACGAACGAAAAAAAGTGCTTTACTTTAAGATGAATGTTTCCAGAGAGAATGTTCCCTTAAAACTGCGCTTGATCGCGAATTCAGACTCTTTAAAAACGGGATTGCTGGATGAACCGGTAGCTGCTGAAAGCCATTACATGGTTGTGAAGATTTATTCTGAGAAAGGAAAGTGGCTGCGCGACCAGGTCTACAACCATTTGGGGGTGGATCTGACTTCCAAACTGAAACTGCAGGACCCTCCGAAACGTGTGTTGATTTTTGTGAACGGATACAGGCCGACTTCATTGGGAAGTACTTTTGAAGAGAATTTTGAAGATATTCGCAATAAAGGACTGGAATTCCCCAATTCCCTCAATCGTTTATTTACGGAAGACCGCTACAATTACTGGCATCCGTGGAAACAGATTGATGACACTTTCAGGCAGCGGATCAATCCTACGGAATATTATTACGCAGATGGCCATCATTCCGTTTCTACTTCCAATCACCGAAGTTTGTTGAATTTCAGTACCAATTCAGGCATTTATCCCAAAAGATGCAGGAATCCAAAACATCACACCTGTTACACTACAAGTACAGTCGGTTCCAAGATCTTTGGTTCTAAAAAGGCAAGGACCTATGGTTTGCTGGCTACAAAATCCAATAAGAGAGGTTTTGCCGTGCGCTCAAACAGCGGACGGATTGCCGGAAGGAATTTGTACCAGATGCTAAACGAATTACCGAACTCTTCTAAAAATGACACCTTATACCTGGTAGTGCATAGTATGGGATTTGCTTATGCCCAGGGAATGATCGAACAATTAAGAGGAAAGATACATTTCGGAGGATATTACATACTTGCACCTGAAAATGCATCTGCCGGAACCGTTAACCTCAAAGAATGGAAACAGGTCTGGCAATACGGAAGTAACCTGAATGCAGTTGGGCAGGATGCTCCGTGTCTGCAGGATGGCGTTGCTCCGCAGGCTTCGGTAAAAGGTCTGAGTGAAAAACAACGGATCTATTTCCCCAAAGCACTTTACAAACACAAGGGATATTTTGATTCTCATTTCGTAGGCTATTACGATTGGGTTATTCAGATTCCCAAAGGTAAAAAAGGACATATTCAGCAGCGATAATTACAAGTTTCCAATTGCAAATTACGAATGTTTTCAATTTGTAGTTCGGCATTCGTAATCATTGTTGTCCGACAAAAAGGTTTGTTTTTCTTACTTTTTCCATATTTCATTGAGGCTTTTAATCCATTCAAACTAATAGGTAGGCAAAGAGGATTGTTAGGAGATGTTGGAAATTTAACCGGACAACAATGATTCGTAATTAGGAATTAGCCTGAACTTCTCATTCATGCATAAAGGGTAGATCGGGAAGTTGATTTACCATTTTTATGGTATTGTGCAATACTTTATCCCGAGGCAATTTTGCTATTTAGAATTGTTCTATATAATATGAATCTGTATCTGGATAGCCGCAATCAATTAATAAGCCTGGGATTTAAGGAGTTGACTCAATTGATCCTTGGAGACGTAACGGTTAAATGGCATTCAGGAAACCCGAAATTAGAACCTTCATCGGCAGATCCGGATAAAAAACAGGTAATAGTTTACAACTTTGCTGACAATTACCCGGAAATAGAAAATAACCTGAAAGAAAACCCGGAGGAGGATACAAATAGTATTAAGCTTATTCTGATAATCAATGGTGACGTGTCTGATCTTCCGAAATTAGTTTCTTACGGTGTTTCGGGGTTCATTGATATGAATTGCTCGGAGCAGGAATTAAAAGAAGCATTCCGGAAAATTTTGCATAACCAGAATTACTACTGTGAACTGGTTTGGAATAAGATATTGAACCAGGATCAGGAAACAGCTTCTCCAACACAATTTAGCTTGACCAAGCGGGAAATAGAGATTATTGAATCCTTATTGAGCGGGAAATCAACCTTAGAAATCAGCCGTGAATTGGGGCTGAGTCCGCACACCGTACAAACACATCGCAAAAATTGTTTCAAGAAATTAAAAGTAAAATCCCTGTCCGAATTACTGCTGTTCGAAATGGAAAACCAGGTATTCAAAAAGTGACTACTCTTTGAAGGGTAGCTTTTTCCGCTGATTTTGGGGATTGTGGCAATTGAGTTCATGCTCTAATTTTGTCAAACTTAATTTAGACTAAATATAAATAATAAATTATGAAAAGAATATTACTTAGCGCTGCGGCACTGATCTCTTTATCAAATGCGATGGCTCAGGGGCCTGTTGTGATTGATACGGTTTATACCGGTGCAGATTATGTAAATAACAAGTGGTACAGTTTACAAAACGATGAAACCGGAACTGCTGTTTCTTCCAACTGGGATATCGCTTTGGCAGCTTCCGCAAGTCCGAATTCATCATTAACTGCAACGATTTTATTTAACTATAAAGTGGGCAAAGTTTACGCAGTGCCGAATGCAGATCCTGCGACTTCCTTTGATACCTTAGCAACTGTAGATTTTGCTTCACTTACGGAATTGATGAATAACGATTCAACCTGGGCCGGTGGAGCATTGAACCGTGCTGCCGGAGCAGGACAGTTTGACTACGGTTGGGGAACTTACAACATGTCTTCACACAACGTGGATGCCAGCCGTATTTTTGTAGTGAAATACAACGATAATTCTGTAAAAAAATTCTACATCAACTTGCTTTCTACTCAGGGGAAATACGAAATTGTCTCTGCTGACCTGGGGAATGGTACAACTCATACACAGCAGGATTTGATGATTGCCGCTTATGGAACAAAGAACTTTGTTTATTATAAAATCAACACGAATACGGTAGTGGATCGTGAGCCTGCATCAACAAACTGGGATTTCACTTTCTTACAGTACCCGGCATCTATCGCTCCGGGAATGCAGTATCCTTCTTTCGGAATTTTGAGCAACGTAGACATTGAAGCAGTTAAGGTATCCGGAGTAGTGGACGTAAATACTTACGAGGATTACCAGTCCCAGACTTTCAGCGACTTAACGAACGCGATCGGTTATAACTGGAAAAATGCGCAGGCGCAATCGGTTCCTGTAGATGTAGTTTACTTCGTAAAAGTAGCTGACGGAAATATCTGGAAACTAGTGTTCACTAAGTTCACTACGGGATCCACGGCAGTTGATCCACAGGCAAATAACATGAACGTATTCCAAAAACAGAATTTGACGACTCTTGGTTTGAATGATGCTAAGAACAATTTGTTCGTAGAGATTTACCCGAACCCGGCTGCAGAACTTGCAACTGTTGTTTTGGATACGAAAGCAGAAACTAAAATCCAGGTTGTTGCAATGAACGGGGCAATTGCTTCCGAAATCAATGTTGGAGCAGGATTCCAGACAGTAACATTGAATACAAGTGACTTAAACAACGGTATTTACCTCGTAAATGTGGTATCTGCGAATAACGTAACTACACAGCGTTTGGTCGTGCAGCACTAATCTTATTGATTCAGATACAAGATGAAAAAAATTGGTTTTTTATTTCTGGCTCTTTTAGCACTGACGACTGCTTGTAATTCAGGAGCAAAGCCGGAAGAGACAAAAGAAGCAAAAGTCGAAACAAAACGAATCGTTTCTTTAAGCGGTTCAATAACAGAAATCATCTACGCAGTGGGTTCCCAAAAGGAACTCATTGGCGTGGATGTGACAAGTACCTATCCTGCGGCAGCTGAAAAGCTGACGAATTTGGGACATGTTCGCAAATTGGCTGTTGAAAGTTTGCTTGCATTGAATCCGACACATGTCGTAATGCTGGAAGATGAGGTTTCACCGGATTTGAAATCGAAATTGAAACAGGTAAAAATCGAATTGGTAACATTCAAACACCCGAACAGCGTGGAAGATGCGAAGTCTTTGGTGAAAGAGGTTGCCCAATGGCTGGGAAAAGCAGAAGCTTCCGAAACAGTTGTTGCTAAGATCGATACGGACATCCAAAAGTTGGAAAAGCTTGGCAAAAAGCCGAAGGTATTATTCGTTTATGCGAGAGGTGCCGGAACTTTGATGGTTGCCGGAGAAAATACGCCGCTTGAAAAAATGATTGTTTTGGCAGGAGGTGAAAATGCCGGGAAAGGATTCTCCGATTTCAAGCCTTTAACCAGTGAATCCGTAATTGCAGCAAATCCGGATGTGATTTTGATGTTTACTTCAGGTGCTCAAAGTTTGGGGCCCGGCGGAATTTTCAATGTTCCCGGAGTAAGTGCAACAAATGCAGGAAAGAACAAAGCACTGATCCAAATGGATGGCCAGTTGTTGAGCGGATTTGGTCCGCGTGTGGCTGAAGCTTTGACGGAGTTAAACAAAGAGTTCAAAAAAGTTAAATAAGTTCAAAGGGTTCAAAATTTGAACTATTCAACTTTTTGAACCTTGAACTTTTTGGAACAAAAAGTATATGTCAAGACAAGGGATAATAGGTCTTTCATTAGTGGTTTTACTGATAGTTTGCTTTGTGGTAAACCTGTCAGTAGGGAATGTGCATGTCCCGATTTCCCATGTCTTTGGCAGTTTGATTGAGAAGATTGGATTTAGAACCGGTCTCAAAATAACGGATATCGAATACCAGGTGGTTTACAATATTCGTTTTCCAAGAGCTGTTTACTCGTGTTTAATAGGCGCGGGATTAGCAGTCTCAGGTGCCGCATTGCAAGGGATTTTCAGAAACCCATTGGTTGATTCCGCATTGATCGGGATCTCTACGGGCGCCTCTCTATTTGCATCACTATTCATTTTGTTCAACGGATTAGTCCCTTGGTTGATTATTTTCAATGAGGGACTTTCCCTTTCCATCGTAGCCTTCCTGGGAGCTTCCATCGTAGCATTTATCGTTTACCGCTTATCATTGAGCAACGGAGAAATCAATTCGCTGACCTTAATTCTAGCAGGAATTGCCCTGAATGCTTTAACAGCAGCTTTGACCGGCTTGTTGACTTTCTTCGCAACAGACGATGAATTGCGCGATCTGACTTTCTGGACGCTTGGAAGTTTGGGGTCTGCAAACAACGATTCGGTTTTGTTGCTGACATTATTCACCATTGTTCCGATGATCGTTATTTTCTTCCAGGCCAAAAGTTTGAATGTGCTCGCCTTGGGTGAGAGCAATGCGCAATACATGGGCTATAAAGTGAAAACCATCAAATTACTGGTAATTATCTGTTCGACCTGTATGGTCGGTGCTGCAGTTTCAATGGCCGGAGTAATAGGTTTTATAGGTTTGGTTGTTCCGCACATAATCCGCATTGTAGCAGGACCGAATCACAAATCACTGCTGCCTTTAAGCGCTTTTTTCGGGGCGATTCTTCTTTCAGCGGCAGATATGATCTCACGAACGATCCTTCCTCCGACAGAAGTACCGATCGGAATTATTACTGCATTAATGGGAACTCCGGTTTTCGTTGCGATCATTTTTAAACACAAACGCAAATTCTCGGTGTGATAGAAGCAAAAAACATAGCGTTTGAAGTAAAAGGGAAACAAATCCTGAAGCCGGTCAATTTTAGAACCGACCAGGAAGAGTTTATTGTAATCCTCGGTCCGAACGGTGCAGGGAAAAGTACGTTGGTAAAACTACTTTCAAACGGATTGCAGCCAAGCTCGGGAAGTGTTTCCTATTATGGAAAGGAAGCAAAAGAATGGACGTTGGATAACCTGGCAAAGTACAGGGCATACATGCACCAGGAAAGCATGATAGCTTCCAATTTTACAGTTCGTGAAGTACTGGAAATGGCACGTTACCGCTACGCGGATACAAAAAACCAGTTCAATAGAACAATCATTGAGAATATTGTAAAAGAATTGAACCTGCAGTCGCTTTTGGACATCGAATTCAATTTCCTTTCAGGTGGAGAAAAACAGCGGGTTCAATTCGGAAGAGTACTGCTGCAGCTGGAAAGC
This sequence comes from uncultured Fluviicola sp., assembly GCA_966248825.1. Classification (GTDB taxonomy): domain Bacteria; phylum Bacteroidota; class Bacteroidia; order Flavobacteriales_D; family Crocinitomicaceae; genus Fluviicola. Next base: position 72,614 of record CBINBC010000018.1, on the reverse strand, counting down.
GAAGATAAGGTTTCCCCCTTTGGAGAGCCTGTCCCGACAGGAACTCGTCGGGGGGGATTGAGGGGGAGGATTGAAGTTCAACCTATCAAGTATTTGTTCCTGGATGAACCACTGAATAACCTGGATGTGCGCTACCAGATCGAATTGCTGAAACATGCACGGAAGTTCGTTGACGACAAGCGCGGAAGTGTCATCGTTGTCATGCACGACATCAATTTATGCTACCAGTATGCAGACCGTGTGCTGTTGATGCAAAAGGGAAGAGTTATTATGGACGGAACAGTTCCGGAAGTCATGAACCCGGAAATATTAAGTGAAACTTATCAAATAGAATTAGAACAGATCCAGTCACTTGACGGAGAAGTGTTTTTCAGGCACGTCTCTTATTCTTCCAATTTATTGGATCAATCAATTTAAAATAATAAACAACAATGGAAACAACTTTGGCATTAAAAGAAGCTTTCGAACAATTGAAAGAAAGCGAACCGAAATTGAGAATCAGAGAATATGCGAAGCGCTTGAATACATCAGAGGCAGAATTGGTTGCTTTGGGTGTTGGAACAACTGCAGTGCGTTTGCGTCCGGAATTTGTAGCAATTTTGGGTGAGATCGAATCACTTGGTTTTGTGATGGCTTTAACCAGAAATGACGATGTGGTTCACGAGCGTAAAGGAATTTACGAGAACTTCAGCACCACTCCGCACGCATCCCTTTTTGTTGGAAAAGATATCGATTTGCGTATTTTTCCAGGTTCCTGGGCCTACGCATTTGCAGTGACCGAAGGTGATGAGAAACCACGTCACAGCCTTCAGTTCTTCACAACGGACGGGGTTGCTACACATAAAATTTATATGGAATCCAAAAGCAACATGGAAGCTTATGAAGCCCTGGTTGCTAAATACAAGGATGAAAACCAATCTTCCGAATTGGAAATCGGAGCATTATTGCCATTGGAGTCACCTGAATTGCCGGATAGTGAAATCGACGTGAAAGCATTCCGGGAAGGGTGGATCAACTTAAAAGATACACACGAGTTTTTCGGTTTGTTGAGAAAACACAAGTTGACAAGAACACAGGCTTTGCGTTTGGCTCCGGATGAAACTTATGCAAAGAAGACCGACAATAAAGCCTTGCGCAGAGCTTTGGAAGCCGCTGCCAAAGAACAGGTTTCAACCATGGTATTCGTTGGAAATGCCGGAATGATCCAGATTCACACCGGAGAAGTGAAAAACATCGTGGAACATGGTCCGTGGATCAACGTTTTAGACCCGATGTTTAACCTGCATGCAAAAGAAGATGCAATCGTAGAATCCTGGATTGTACGCAAACCAACAGAAGACGGAATTGTGACTTCACTGGAGCTGTTCAATGCAAAGAAAGAATTGGTATGTACGCTTTTCGGAGCACGTAAACCGGGAGTTCCTGAGTTGGAATCCTGGAGAAAATTGATCGCAGAATTGTAAATCATGAATCCAAAAGCGTATTTGCTTATTTGTTTGATGACTATCCTGGGCGGCTATACAGTAGCTCAGGATACGCTGTATATCAAAGATGAAGCGGGGACAGCTGTGCCGTTTGCACAAATTGCGCTCAGGGACCTGGACACGAAGAAAATAAATTATGTTCAGACCAATGAACAGGGAATTTTGGTCATTCCGTATGAACTTTACATGACGGAGAAACTGATCGTAAAAATCAGCACGGACGGTTTTCATGAGCAAACTGATACGATCTTCAAAGGAAGAAGCCAGCGTGTTCAATTGAGAACAAATGCCAAAGATATCGGAGAAGTAGTAATCACCGGACAGTTGGGAGCAGGTTCTGTTACCAATTCCACAAATAAGGTAAAACTGATCGACCGTGCAACCATCGAAGCAAAAGGAGCGGTGAATCTGCGCGATCTGCTGCAAAATGAATTAAATATCCGCATCAGCCAGGATCAAATCCTGGGAAGTGGGATGTCCATGCTTGGAATAAGCGGGGAAGGAGTAAAGATTTTAATTGACGGTGTACCGGTTATCGGACGCCAAAACGGAAATATTGATCTGAGTCAGATCAATTTATCCAACATCGAGCGGGTGGAAATCGTTGAAGGACCACTCAGTACCAACTATGGAAGCAATGCCATGGCCGGTACCATTAATCTGATCACAAAAAAGCCAAAAAACAAAGGCTATGACATAAACTTAGGAGCTTTCTACGAAACAGTTGGAAATTACAACCTGAACCTCGGAGTGACCTCACGCATTAAGAACCACGCCATTTCTGCTTACGGAGCACGCAACTTTTTCGATGGCTGGACACCCGGAGATAAAGCGTTCGAATTCCCTAAAAAAGAATTGGCCGATTCCGGAAGATTCCAGCAATGGAAAATGAAAGAACAATACCAGGGCGGATTGAAATATTCCTACAAATTCAAGAAAATAGAATTGATTCCTTCACTGGACTTGTTCCGCGAGAAAATCGTAAACAGAGGATACCCGCGTGCACCTTACCTAATCTCAGCTTTTGATGACGAATACGTGACCAATCGTCAGAATGCCGGGCTTGAAGTGATAGGCTGGCTGAAAACGAACCTGAAACTGGATGTTCAATTGAATTATTCCAATTACAAACGGATCAAGAACTCCTACCTCACGGATTTAACGACACTCGACCGAAAATTGCTGGCGAATACGGAGCAGGATACTTCGCGCTTCGTTTTGTATTTCAACCGTGTGACATTAACAAGAAACAACGTTGACCGCAAATTCAATTATGAGGTCGGATATGACATCAACTACGAGACCGGATTTGGAAACCGGATTGAAAACAAGCGTAAGGAAATAGGTGATTATGCCCTTTTCGGGACTTTCAACTGGGCTCCCTGGAATTGGCTGCACTTAAAACCTGGATTGCGTTTTACTTACAATTCCTTGTACAAAGAAGCATTTATGCCGGCTTTGAATGTGAAAGTTGGTAAGAAAAAACACATTCTACGAGGAAGCATTGCTTCCGGGTTCCGTTCACCTTCCATCAAAGAATTGTACATGGAATTCGTGGATATTAATCACAATATTCGCGGAAATGCAGATTTGAAACCGGAAATTGCAAACCATGTTCAGGGGTGGTATAACTTCAATTGGGAACCGAAGAAATTCCAGTTCGGATTTGAATTGTCGGGGTATTACCAGGACATCCACAACCGAATCAGTTTGTCGCAATCTGCAGATGGAGTTAATTACAGTTACTTTAACATTGATCAGTTCTACGCACGAGGAATCCAGTCGGTGCTGAAAGTGGGTCAAAAACAGTGGAATGTGAGTGCCGGGTTCAATTACATCGGAACAGCTTCCAATTATTCGAACAACCGCTATGCTTATTCCCCGGAATTGGTTTCAACCGTTTCCTTCCAGTTAAAGAACGGAACAACCAAGTTCAGTGCGTTTTACAAATACACCGGGAAAGTGGTTGCCTATTTAACCAATGAAGATGCTTCCATTACGCAGTCCTTCATTTCCGATTATAGCCTATTGGATTTACAGGTACAGCAATGGTTCCTGAAAAAAACACTCAGCGTTTCACTGGGAGGTAAAAACCTGCTGAATGTGACCAACATTAATGCGGGAAGCGGTTCATCCGGTGGGGCACACTCTTCCGGTTCGGGAACAGCGCCAATTACCTGGGGAAGAAGCTTCTACCTGAATATTACTTACCTGATAAAATCCAAGCAATGAAAAAAGCATTGTTAATCGCACTTATTCCGGTTTTAGGAGCATGCTTTAAAAAAGAGATTCCGGTTGAAAAGCCAACTTCGGGTGCGACAACAACACAAATAGAGCTGGGCGGAGATTATGCCAATCAGATTTATTATGATTTGGAAACCAATTCCATTATCCGTCAAAATAACCGGGAAATTTGGGATTTGGCTTTCGAAGCCGGAGACAATGGTTTTCACATCTTACTGAACGAATCACGCATTATGTCCGCGGCGCTTTCCAACGAAACAGATATCACAGCCTTAACTTCCGATGCCGGTTTGAGCTATCATTGGGATTTTCATACCGGGAACCTGGATTCCACAGCAATCGGTGATTGGCAGAGTTCGGGAAAAGTGTATGTGATTGACCTGGGAACATCGCTTACCGGTTCAAATTTAGGAAAGAAGAAGCTGAAAGTACTTTCCGTGTCGAATGTCGAATACCAGATCGAATTTGCAGATTTAAACAGCACTTCCATCCAAACATTTATCATCCCGAAATCAACCACTGCCGGATTTACCTATTTCTCCATGACCGGAAGCGGATCTTTGAAAGATATAGAACCCGATAAAGGTACCTGGGATTTGATATTTACCGCCTACTGCCACGTGTTTGATGAACACACACCTTATTCGGTGGTGGGAGTTTTGTCGAACCGTTTCGGGGTGAAAGTGCAGGAAGTGAGTATTCCTTTCGCTGATCTGAAATACACGGACATAGTAGAATCAGACTTTGAAGAGCGCGTCAATGTGATTGGCTACGACTGGAAAACCTACGATTTTGATAACGGGACTTATGTCGTGAACAGCAACCGAACCTTTATTGTAAAAACGATCTTAGGGCGTTATTACAAAATGCGTTTTGTAGATTATTACGATGAAAACGGGATCAAAGGCGCCCCGAAGTTCGAATTGCAGGAATTGATACCATGAATAAATTTACCAAACAGTAGGTGCGCGATTAATCGCGTCCCTACTGTTTTATATGATTAATTTCGCCGGAAAAAAAGTAAATTTGCGTCAAATTCTAATTTCATGGCTCAAAAACCGGCAATCCCAAAAGGAACAAGAGATTTTCTACCCGATGAGGTAGCTCGCCGTACGTATATTTTCGACACAATCAAGTCCGTTTTCAAAAGCTACGGATTTGCACCGATCGAAACACCCTCTTTTGAACTTTCCACCACGTTGTTGGGGAAATATGGGGAAGAAGGAGACCGCCTGATATTCCGGATTCTGAATTCAGGAGAAAAAATGAAAAAGGCCGATTTGGAAGCCTTGCAGTCCGAAAACCTGGCGCGTTTTGCGAACTCATTAGCAGAAAAAGCTCTGCGCTACGATTTAACGGTACCTTTTGCGCGTTTTGTGGTGCAGCACCAGAATGAATTGTCGTTCCCGTTCAAAAGATACCAGATTCAGCCCGTTTGGAGAGCCGATCGTCCGCAGCACGGCCGTTACCAAGAGTTTTACCAGTGTGATGCCGATGTGGTTGGTTCGGATTCTTTGTTGTACGAAGTGGATTTTGTGCAGATCTTCGATCAGGTGTTGACGAACCTGCAGATTCCCGGCTTTACCATTATGATCAATAACCGTAAGATCCTTTCCGGGATTGCAGAAGTTTCCGGTGAAAGCGATAAATTGATTGATATTACCGTTGCTATTGATAAGCTGGATAAGATCGGTGAAGAAGGTGTTGTAAAGGAACTAACCGAAAAAGGCGTTTCCAACAAAGCGATTGCCATCATTTCACCTTTGTTCAAAATGAACGGAAGCAACGAGGTCCGTTTGGAACAAATGAAATCTTTCCTGAAAGACTCGGAGATCGGGTTGAAAGGGATTGAAGAATTGGAATTCGTATTAAACCAAACCAAAGAATTAGGACTAGAGCGTGCAGAAGTTGCTTTTGACGTAACATTGGCTCGTGGACTGAACTATTATACCGGAGCTATTTTCGAAGTGAAAGTACACGATGTGAAAATGGGATCGATCTGCGGTGGTGGTCGCTACGATGACCTGACTGGTTTATTCGGACTTTCCGGACTTTCCGGAGTGGGGATTTCCTTCGGGGCGGACCGCATTTACGATGTGTTGAACGAATTGAACCTTTACCCGGAAGATACGAATGCAGGACTAACCCTATTGTTTGCCAATTTTGGCGACAAAGAAGCTGCTTACTGCATGAAACTGACCAAAAAACTGCGCCAAATCGGGGTGGATTGTGAGGTGTATCCAAGTGCAGCCAAGATGCAGAAGCAATTCAAATATGCTGATAACCGCAAAGTGAAATTTGTAGCTCTGATCGGTGAAGATGAATTGCACAAAGGCCTGCTTCAGATCAAGAATATGGAATCGGGAGAACAGCAAGCAATGACCGAAACAGAATTGCTTCACTTTTTTAAAGCTTAAACGAAAATGGACCATTTTATCATAGATAACCAATTGGTTTCCCTGGAGAAACTCGACGAGGTGTTAAACTCAAATGTACAGATCTCGCTCAGTGAAGATGCGAAGGCAGCTATTGTAAAATGCCGCACTTACCTGGATGAAAAAGTGGCTAAAAGCGACCGTTTGATCTACGGTGTGAATACCGGTTTCGGAAGTTTGTGTGATACAGCCATTTCTTCAGAGGATTTGGAACAATTGCAGCGAAATTTAGTGCTTTCCCACGCTTGCGGAATGGGGGAGCGCGTTCCCGAAGAAATTGTCAGAAGATTATTGATCCTGAAAATCATGGGACTTTCTCACGGCGCTTCCGGCGTGCAGTTGGAAACCGTAGAACGGTTGGTGTTCTTCTACAACAATCACATTCACCCGGTTGTTTTCCAGCAGGGAAGCCTGGGGGCATCCGGAGATTTGGCACCTTTGGCACATTTGGTTTTGCCGCTTTTGGGGGAAGGAACCGTGCTGTTCGAAGGAAAAGAATACACTTCAAAGGAAATCAATGAGCGTTTCGGGTTGAAAGAAATTGCACTGAGATCAAAAGAAGGTCTGGCTTTATTAAACGGAACACAATTCATGTCGGGATATGCTTCTTATGCTATTTCTCACGCACGAAAATTGTGGAAACAGTTTAATGAAGTTGCTGCTATTTCACTGGATGGTTACGACGGACGCAAAGAACCGTTCGGAGTGCAGGTAAATGAAATCCGCAACCAGATCGGTCAGATCAAAACAGCAGAGATTTTTAGAAACCTTTTGGCTGACAGTGAATTGGCAAACCGCGAAAAAGCGCATGTTCAGGATCCGTATTCGTTCCGCTGCATTCCGCAGGTTCATGGAGCTTCTTACGATACCATTGAACATTGTGCAATGATCGTAGAACGTGAGATCAATGCCGTTACGGATAATCCAACCGTTTTCCCGGATGACGATATCGTCGTTTCAGCAGGAAATTTCCACGGGCAGCCTCTTGCTCTGGCAATGGATTTCCTGGCAATTGCTTTGGCAGAAATGGGAAGTATCAGCGAACGCAGAATTTACAAATCCATTTCCGGAACGCGCCATTTACCGGCATTTTTGGTGGCAAAACCAGGTTTGAATTCCGGATTTATGATCACACAATATACCTGCGCCTCTATTGTGAGCCAGAACAAGCAATTGTGTACGCCTGCAAGTATCGATACGATAGATTCCAGCAACGGACAGGAAGATCACGTTTCCATGGGGGCAAACGCAGCAACCAAATTATTCCGCGTGATCGATAATTGCTACTCGATCCAGGGAATTGAGCTTCTGCATGCATGTCAATCGCTTGAGTTCCGCAGACCTGTAACTTCAGGACCACGCCAGGAAGAGATATTTGCTAACTTTAGAAAAAAAGTCCCTTTTGTGAAGGAGGACGGATATATGCATCCTTTGATGCAGTTGAGTAAAGAATTTGTAAAAAACGGAATATGAGTGAAGAATATATGAATATCAACCAGGAAGCGGAACCAAAACAAAAAAGACCTGTTTTACTGACCGTGCTTTGTATCTTAAGTTTTATAACCATTGGTTTCGGCCTGTTGGGAGTTATATTCACCCTGATTGGCGGAGAACCAAGTCCTGAAAGAATCCAGGCAGCCTACAACGAGCTTATTCAAATGGCAGGTGATATGCGGGACAGGCAAATGACAACCCTTGCTGATATGATTGAGCAGGCGGCGGATCTAACCGTTTACCAGCAGCACCGTTATTGGTCTGTTTTAGGAATCAACGCATTAACAATGATTACAGGTTTTGTAGGAGTTTTGTTCATGTTTAAAGGAAAACGTTTGGGATTCCATCTGTACATTATTTACAATTTGATAAGTGTCGGGGGAACGTTCTTAATTGTTCCTTCAGATATGGTACCTATGGTTTCAGTGATTATGAACCTGGTAATATCCGGGTTGTTTATCTTCCTGTATGCTTTGAACCTGAAATGGATGAATAAGTAAGTAGTATTAGAATTATAAAAAAGTAGGGGCGCGATTAATCGCGCCCCTACTTTTTGCCAGGTTTTTTTACGTTTCAAATCTAAAAAGAATATTTTTTGGTATCCCTAAAGTGCTAATCGGAGGCATTTTAACAGAAATTGGCTACCGTTCATTCTTAATAGATGGACTTTTAAATCGCCACAATGACATTTAACTAAACAAATAAACATTTAACAAAACGTATAATTACTTCATATACATTTGTTTCATGTGATTTTTAAAATGCGAATGGGCCCTCGGATTTGAAAGATACACATCATAAATAAATGATGTCCAATCTATTAAACTATTAACATGCGCAAAAATTTACTTTTAGGAGCTCTTGCTTTCACAGGGATCCTTACAACAGGAAAAGTCCTTGCACAGGAGCACTTTAGTTGTGGAATTGATAAACAGCGTCAAAAACTGATTGCCGAAAACCCGCAAATAAAGGAAGATTATGAAAAACTGCTTCACCGTTACACCGAGAACCGGATTGTCAATGGGAAATCAACAACCGTCCGTATTATACCCATTGTATTCCATGTTGTTCACGAATATGGGGTAGAGAACATTTCAGACCAGCAGGTACAGGATGCTGTTCGTATCCTGAATGAGGATTTCGGGAAAAAGAACCAGGATACCATTGGTGTTGTTTCACCTTTTGATACCATTATCGGGAATACACACCTGGAGTTTCGTTTGGCTACCTTAGATCCGTGGGGAAATTGTACGAACGGGATCGAACACATATACAATCACCAGACCGTTGCAGCAGACAGTTATTCGAAACTGAACCAATGGGACCGCGAAAGATACTTGAACATTTGGGTGATCGGTACCATGGATGATCCCGATGTGGCCGGTTTTGCACTTTATCCGACAGATGTAACCGGAACAGGATTCTGGCTCGACGGAGTTGTAATGGTGCACCAATCGACCGGAAGTATCGGTACGAGTATTCCATACCGCTCAAGAGCATTGACCCATGAGGTCGGTCATTATTTGGGATTATCTCATACCTGGGGAAATAACAACGATCCGGGACTTGCTTCCAATTGTGATTTGGATGATGCTATCGGTGATACACCGAACTGCATAGGTTTGGATCACTGTGATTTAGCGGCCAATACCTGCACTGAATCAACGAACCCGGGAAATTACTGGTCGTTTGATGTGATCGACAATACCCAGAATTATATGGATTATTCGTATTGCTCAGCCATGTTCACCAACGGTCAGTCTGATTTCATGAACAATGTACTGGACCAGACAACGAGTGGACGCAGTAACCTGTATACGGAGGAAAACCTGCAGTTTACCGGTACTTCCTCACTGACACCCGTAACTTGTATTCCTGCAGCGGATTTTTATGTGGACGTGAATGGAATAAGTTCAAATGTGGGGTCAGGTGCTAATGCAATGACAGCTTGTGCCGGAGATCCGATTGCTTTCAAGGATGCTTCCTGGAAAGCAGGAGTTACATCCTGGTCCTGGAGTTTTCCGGGGGCGACACCTTCGGCTTCCACGGATCAGAATCCAACAGTTACATACGCTTCTCCGGGTTGGTACAACGTCACTTTGACCGTTGCAAACAATGCCGGATCGGACACAAAAACGATTAATAACATGATCTACATCCAGGGCGACTGGGCAGAATACACGGGTCCGCGTATGGAAGATTTCAATCAGAACGGGAATTTCTGGATTACGCACAATCCGGAAGGTAATTATGCTTCATTTAGCCGCGTTACTTCTGGTGGTAAATCAAATACAGCATGTTTCAAGCTGAATAACTTCAAGGATGTTTCCTCCGCACAAATGTTTACGGAAGATTGGTATTACAACGATCGGTTGGGAAATTCGAAGGATTATTTGATTTCACCTGCAATCGATCTGAGAAGTACTTCCAATATTACCATTTCTTTTGATTACGCTTACGGAACAAAAGCGACAGCTACAGCTGATATTACGGAAAAATTGATTGTTTATTCCTCCCGTGACTGCGGAAAAACATGGATACAGCGTCAAACACTTACCGGAACTAATTTAGTAACAGCCGGGTATGTTGGTAACACAGATTTCACTCCGGATAATGAACTTGATTGGAAAACGGCAAGTTTCACTTACACACCGAATGCTTCGGATAACAAGACAAAGTTCAAATTCGAGTTCATTGCTTCTGATTTCTCTTCCAACTTCTATTTCGATAATTTCAACATTTCAGGAACATTAGGAATTGAAGACAATGGATTATTATCAGCGATCTCACTGGCTCCGAACCCGGTTTCCAGCGGATCTGATCTTTCAGTTGAGGTTGAAAATACGGAGACAGGAATGAAATTAGTGTTGATGGATTTAAAAGGTGCACTTGTCTCAACAACAGATGTTCCGGCGTCTTCAGGTGTCCAAACAGTTCGTATTCCGATGAATGTGGCAAAAGGATGTTATATCCTGAATGCAGTCCGGGGAAGTGCGAAATCGACGCACCGGGTAATCGTTCAGTAATTAACAATTATATAATTATCAAGGGTGGATCTGGTTAGATTCCCCTTGATAATTAAATCATTAATAATTGATAATTTCTGAGATTCTTTTTTATAACGGGGGAATATGTGCTATCTTTGCACCAAAATTCCAAGTATTTCTCATGATTTCAGTAAATAATCTATCTCTTCAATTCGGTAAACGTGTCCTTTTTGATGATGTAAATCTCAAATTCGGTTCGGGAAACTGTTACGGTGTTATTGGTGCAAACGGTGCCGGTAAATCGACTTTCTTAAAGATATTAACAGGTGAACAGGATCCAACTTCGGGACGTGTGGAATTGGAACCCGGAAAACGTATGGCAGTATTGAGTCAGAACCACTTTGCTTTTGACGAATTTGAAGTATTGCAGACCGTAATCATGGGGCACAAGCGTTTGTTTGAGATCATGACCGAAAAAGATGCCTTGTATGCAAAACCGGATTTCTCGGACGAAGATGGAATGCGTGCTTCGGAACTGGAAGCTGAATTTGCTGATTTGGAAGGATGGAATGCTGAAACAGATGCAGCTACTTTGCTGAGTAACCTCGGAATTGATGAAAGTAAGCATTATATGAAAATGGAAGATGTTCCTTCCGAATACAAAGTACGTATTTTGCTTGCACAGGCCCTTTTCGGAAACCCGGATGTGTTGGTACTTGATGAGCCTACCAATGACCTGGATCTGAAAACAATCGGTTGGTTGGAAGATTTCTTATTGGATTTCAGAAATACGGTAATCGTTGTATCTCACGACCGTCACTTCCTGGATACGGTTTGTACGCATATTTGCGATATTGATTTCAGCAAGATAAACGTGTTTACCGGTAACTATACGTTCTGGTACCAATCATCTCAGTTGGCAGCCCGTCAGCGTGCAGATAAGAATAAAAAGGCAGAAGACAAGAAAAAAGAATTACAAGACTTTATTTCCCGTTTCTCTGCAAATGCTTCCAAATCAAAACAGGCTACCAGCCGTCGTAAATTGATCGAAAAGCTGGACCTGGAAGAAATCCAGCCGTCTTCCCGTCGTTATCCCGGAATTACGTTCCACCAGGAACGCGATGCCGGAAACCAGATTTTAACGGTAAGCGGTTTGACGAAAATGCACGAAGGAGAATACCTATTCAAGGACTTGTCATTTACTTTAAATAAAGGGGATAAAGTAGCAATCATTTCTAAAAATTCCATTGCAATTACTCAATTCTTCGAGATTTTGAATGGGAATATGCAAGCTGATAAAGGTGAGTTTACTTACGGTACAACGATCACAACAGCTTACCTGCCAAATGATAACTCTTCCTTTTTCCAGGATAAATTGTCTTTGATCGACTGGCTGCGTCAGTATGCTCAAACGGATGAGGAAAGAGAAGAAGTAAGTATTCGCGGGTTCCTGGGAAGAATGTTGTTCTCCGGTGAAGAAGCGTTGAAAAGCGCTACAGTCCTTTCGGGAGGTGAAAAAGTTCGCTGTATGTTATCGCGAATGATGCTTGCAAAAGCAAACTTCCTGATGATGGATGAACCTACAAACCACTTGGATCTGGAGTCGATTACGGCACTGAACAACGGAATGTCGGCATTTGAAGGAACTATGTTGTTTACTTCTCATGACCACGAGTTGGTTTCTACGGTTGCAAACAGAATTATTGAATTAACTCCGAACGGTTTCATCGACAAAATGATGCCGTACGACGATTACCTGGCAGATGCAAAAATTGCAACCCTGCAGGAAGAGCTTTATGCTTAATCAAAATAGTGATAATGAGAACGCCGGTCTAGTCCAGATCGGCGTTTTTTATAGGATGCCTTTTAGATTATAAAAGTCGATTTCACCTTGTTTTGTGAATGCATACCCTTTAAATCCTTCCTCTTCTCCCAGGTATTTACTTTCTATAAACCCCGTTTCTCTTAGAATCTGTAAGTGTTGTGCTACTGCCGGACCACTGAGGCTGACACGTTCAGAAATGGATTTATTTGTTACGATATGATATTTGTTTATTTCATGAAGAATAACCACTCTTGCAGATGCGGCAATTGCTCTTCCGATTCTTGCTCCATTTAATTCTTGTTGGGTGTATTGTAAATGTTTGGATCGTCCCATAAATTGTTGTTTTCTAATTAAGTTAGTGGAAAAGATCATTTAAAACAAGAAATGAAATAAAAAATGATATCCGGATATTATGATATAGTGTATTCGTTATATAACGAAATCATTATTTGTGATTCGGAATTTATCTCGGCTGGATATTCCAACAATAAGTGATAACTTCGCATTGATGTCAATTCCTGAAAAATCTTTTCTCACTCGTCAGAAACTCATTTCCGCGTTGCGCGACTGGGATGTGAAAGGAATTCGGAGACTTTCTGTTGCCTTACCTAAACTGCTTCTTCCTGATCCGAAATCTGCAGGAAAGCATATACTGAAAACCATTCACGGAGTTAAAATGATGATCGATCCATCTTTGGATACAGGAGTAGAGCTTTCGCTTTTTGAGACCGGGACTTATGAAAAAGGAACCATCCAATTACTGGGAAAATACCTGAAACCGGGATCTTCATTTTTAGACATCGGTGCAAATATTGGTTTGATGTCCGTTATCGCTTCTAAAATGGTAAGAGAAGGAGGAATCGTTTATGCGGTAGAAGCAAATCCGGGTACTGTTGCAATCCTGCAGACAAATATCGATTTGAACCGGTGCAAAAATATCGAGTTGCTTCCAATTGCGCTTTCGGATACCCGGGGATCAGCATTGCTGTTTGAAAACTGGGAAGTAAACCGTGGCGGAGCTTCCTTAATTTCCCAAAGTGATGATCAAAAAGGGGTGGAGGTCAAATTGGAACGATTAGATGATCTTTTTGACGAACAGATGAAAATCGACCTTGTAAAAATTGACGTAGAAGGATTTGAACCCCAGGTAATTCGCGGAGGAATGAATTGGTTCAAAAAGCAATTGCCGGTCTTCATCATTGAAGTTTCCGAAAAACGCGAAAAAGAAATTGGTCCGGGTCCGGCTGAAATATGGAAACTGGTCCAAACCATCGGGGATTACCGATTTTATAAGCAAAAAGGTACCAAGGAGCGCAGGGGGAAATTGATAGAGATCAAAACGGAGGAAGAACTTCCGAAACACGATAATATTATTTGTGTTCCTTTAAAAGGATATTGAAATAGAAAAAGATAAATTGAAAAGAGGAAATAACTATTGATAAGACTTCTTCATATCTTTTCAATTCTCATTCCTACAGCTATCGAAATTGCAATTTCAAATTATTGATCCTGCCACTTTGTCATAAAATCGTCCTTGGCACAAACCTTGACAATACAAACCCAAATTTCAAATAAGTATGAAAACAGGACAAATACATGTTTCAACGGAAAATATCTTTCCGATCATTAAAAAATTCTTGTATTCCGACCATGAGATTTTCTTACGTGAGTTGGTTTCAAATGCCGTAGATGCAAGTCAGAAATTGAAAGTACTTGCTTCAACCGGTGAATATAAAGGAGAGTTGGGAGACCTGAAAGTGGAAGTACTTTTGGATAAAGAAGCCAAAACACTAACAATCCGCGATAACGGAATCGGGATGACAGCCGATGAAATTGATAAATACATCAACCAGATCGCTTTTTCCGGAGCAGAAGAATTTGTGAAGCAATACGAAGGAAAAGAAGGTGCAGAAAGCATCATCGGTCACTTCGGTCTTGGGTTTTACTCGGCATTTATGGTTGCTGAAAAAGTACAGATCCGTACATTGTCCCGTCACGAAGGTTCACAGGCAGTTCAATGGGAAAGTAACGGTTCTCCGGAGTTTACCTTGTCTGAGATCGAAAAAGATACACGCGGAACAGATATCGTATTGTTTATCAATGAAGAATCTGCTGAGTTTTTGGAGAAATCCCGCATCCAGGGAATTTTGGATAAGTACTGTAAATTCCTTCCGATCCCGGTTTTCTTCGGTACAAAAGTAGAATACATCGATTCGCCGGAAGGGGAAAAGGACGAAGACGGAAAAGTAAAACGCGTTTCTGTGGATGTTCCCAACCAGGTGAATAATCCGAAACCGGCATGGACTTCAGCTCCGGTCGATTTGAAAGAGGAAGATTACAACGCTTTCTACCGCGAATTATACCCGATGTCTTTCGAAGATCCATTGTTCCACATCCACCTGAATGTTGATTATCCGTTCAATTTAACGGGAATTCTATACTTCCCTAAGATTAAGGAAAATGTAGAAGTTCAGCGAAATAAGATCAATTTGTACTCCAACCAGGTATTTATTACCGATTCTGTTGCGGAGATTGTTCCTGAATTCCTGACCCTGCTTCACGGTGTGATCGATTCACCGGATATTCCTTTGAACGTTTCCCGCTCATACCTTCAAAGCGATGGGAATGTGAAGAAAATTTCAGCCCATATCACTAAAAAAGTGGCTGATAAACTGGCTGAAATGTTCAAGAAAGATCGTGCGGATTTTGAAGCAAAATGGGACGATCTGAAAATCTTTGTGGAATATGGAATGCTGTCTGATGAAAAGTTTGCTGAAAAAGCAAAAAGCTTTGCCCTGATCAAAAATACAGATGGGAAGTACTTCACGATTGATGAGTTCAAAGAGCAGATCGCACCGCTTCAAACGGATAAGGACGGTAAAGTTGTTTCGCTTTACACACACAGCCTGGAAGAGCATTTTTCCTTTGTGAAACAAGCGAAAGACCGTGGCTACCAGGTTGCAGTCATCGATGGACCGTTAGCTCCTCACTGGATTTCAAAAATCGAACAAACTGTTGAGAATTTCAGTTTTGCACGTGTGGATGCGGATGCTTTGGACCAATTGATCCAAAAAGAAGGCGAACTGCCTGCAAAATTGACAGAAGAACAGCAGTCGGTGTTGAAACCATTGTTTGAATCGGCTGTAGACCAGCAAAAATTCAAGGTGGAATTCAAGTCTATGAGCGAATCCGACGCGCCGATTATTGTGACCCAGCCGGAATTTATCCGAAGAATGATGGAGCAGCAAAAATACGGAGGCGGAGGTTTCTTCGGGGCTTTCCCTGAAACATATAACCTGGTTGTGAATGCGAACCATCAAAAGGTAGAATCACTTTTGAATCTTTCTGATGAGGCAGAAAAATCGACCAAGGTAAAACAACTTACAGATCTTGCTTTGCTTGCGCAGGGTATGCTGAAAGGAGAAGAACTAAATAAATTTATTGAGAGAAGCATCTCATTCGTATAATGAACAATCCCCGTCTGGAGCTCGATTTCCGGACGGGGATTTTATTTTTGTAGCGTGTATAGTATCATTTTTGCAATTTTAGGTTTTGTTTTAACCAGGAGTTTTTTCGGAGCGATTGCCGGTTTTGTCATCGGGGGAATTGTACAACAATTTTTTGTAAAGCCCAATCCTAACGCACAAGGCGGCCAGAATGGCGGAGGATCTCGTCAATCATTCCAGGATATTTTTGACTATTACACGCAGCAAACGCAACGCTACGATTTTCCGACCCAGCTGCTGGCACTTTCCGCTTACATGATGAAAAGCGATGGAAAAGTGGTGAAATCGGAATTGAACTTCGTGAAATCCTTTTTGGCACAACAATTCGGGGATCAGTTCAATACTTCTCATTTACAAACACTCAAACACTTTTTAGATGCACCCAGCATTCCGATCGACCAGATCTGTTCGGATATCCGAATGCGAGCTCAGGTAGAGATCCGTATTCAGCTGCTGCATTACCTGTTCGGGATAGCCCAGTCTGACGGACAAGTCTCTGACCAGGAAATCAAAACCCTTCAATACCTGGCAAACCTGCTGCAGGTACCACCAATGGATTTCCGATCCGTTCAGGGAATGTTCAAACAAAACCTGAATGCAGATTATGAAATTTTAGGGATAGAAGAATCTGCTAGTGATGAAGAAGTGAAGAAAGCCTACCGTCAAATGGCAGTGCGCTACCACCCGGATAAAGTAGCGTCATTAGGCGAGGAATACCAGAAGGGAGCGAAGGAGAAATTCCAGCGCATCCAGGAAGCTTACGATAATATAAAAAAAGCCAGAGGTCTCTAAATCAAAATGATCCTGCTATAACGTTGTAGTTTTTTTCAGGTTAGCAATATATTAATCGGAGGTTAAAAAAAACAAAAACCGACACCACCATGTGAGATTATTTACGTCTATTTGCAGATAGCGTTAAATAACTCAGGCCTATGCCGACAACAAACTACTCTCGAAACCTCGTTTTCATCCTGTTCTTATTTTTTATAGGAACAACACCTTTATTTGGCCAGGAGAAATATGCCCAGGCAGGGATGATTGCTACAACAAACAATTTGACCTCTTTTCGGGTTTCTGAATTAAAGAACCTCGATGAATGGAGAAAATACAATGATTCCAAATACTATTCCCATCCTGATTTCGGAAGACTTCCGGAAAATGCTCCGTGCGATAATTGTGTAGAAGTATTGGAAAAACGGACAGTTGATGAGCGTTATTTCATCAATCTGAATGATCCAAAAGAGTTTTTCATGCAAAGAGCTTTGGGCGACCTGCATTATTCTGTAAACGGAGAATGGGTCACTATTGATCCTTCATTACACCCCGTTTCGGCTGCAAGGTATGAATCCTGTTATTTGCCGGATCAGCCAGCAATTGATTTTGCTTCCGAACGAACAGAATTGAAAACTGCTAACGGTACGCTTCGTTTTAATAATTGGAAATTAATTGTTGTTCAAGACGGAACGGAAATTAATCAATTCACTGCCAATTGGTCTGATTATACAGTTGGGTCAGACGGCGCAATGATACATCATATTTTCCCGGGAATCGATGCTGAAATGATTATTCAAAGAGGAGCGATTAAAACCAGTTTCATCATTAAATCGAATGAATTCGGAGCATTTGACCATTTGATTTTTCGTGAAGAATTAGCAAGTGCATCGCCGATTCATGCTGAATTCCCGAATGGAGCACATACACGCGGTATCGGAAGTTTGAAATTAATGGCCGGAACAACGGAGATTGCTGTTATGGATGAGGCTAAATTATTTGCAAAGGGCGGACCGAAGAGCCTTGCCCGCTCGGCAGAATATGTGATTCACTCCAACAAAGTTGATTTGATTGTTGATTATAACTGGATCAATGATAACATTGCTTCGTACGAATTAGTTGTAGATCCAACAGTGGGGGCAAGCGGAGTTTTGGGCCAGGTTTCGATTACCGGTTCAAGATACAACGCATCGTGCAACTTTACCAATTCCTGCGACTACAACCTCACATTTTCAAGTCCTGCAAATGCAACGATCACGGATGTGAATTTCTCATTTGTTTATTCCGCAAACGGAACCACCTGCTGGCTTCAGGATGGTGCTACAAGAATAGGATTAGGAGGTTGTAACAGTCCGTCTGCTGCCGGTTATTATTGGTTTTGCAACGGCATTGGAGGCGGAACTTGTACCGCAACAAACCAAACGATTTTTTCGGACATTTCTGCCTGTTTGCCTGCGCCAAGCTGTACCCCGCAGAGTATGACATTTATTTTGAAATTCTATCGCTCATGCTGGGGAGCATCCGGGTGTTCCAATACATGTATTGGCGCCGCTTCGCCATTCACGGTAAACGTTATCGGTAAAACGTTGGAATATGCGAACCTGACAACTCCTATTACGCTTTCGGCAACCACAGTTTGTCAGGGAGGATCAATTACTGCGTCCACCGCAGGAGCCGGCGGTGTTCCGGGATATACTTATAATTGGAGTTTTAGCCCATCAGGGACTCCAAGTGTAGGCAGCGGAGCAAGTGCGAGTATTACATTCCCGACTGCAGGAACAATTACGCTTTATTCTATTGTAACGGATGCCTGCGGAAACCAGGTTACGAACAGCAGAACGGTAACAGTAACAGCAGGAACACCTCCTACGATTACTGCTGGCGGCCCTACAACTTTTTGTGCAGGTGGTTCGGTAGTTTTAACATCTTCATCAGCGACGGGAAATACCTGGTCGACCGGGGCAACAACACCATCCATTACAGTTACAACTGCTGGTTCTTATACCGTAACCGTTTTAAGCGGTTCTTGTTCCGCAACTTCTGCTGCAACACTGGTTACTGTAAATCCGACTCCCGCGACACCAACAATTACAGCAAGTGGATCGACGACTTTTTGTACGGGAGGTTCGGTTACATTAACTTCTTCTTCGGCAACAGGTAATACCTGGTCAACAGGGGCAACAACCCAATCTATAACAGTTTCCACCAGTGGTACTTATACATTGACGGTTTCAGTAAGCGGTTGTGCTTCAGCCTCAGCTTCTTCAACAGTAACAGTGAACCCGCCTCCGGCGGCTCCAACAATTACAGCAAGTGGTCCGACAACTTTTTGTTCGGGAGGTTCCGTGGTGCTGACGTCATCTGCTGCAACAGGAAATGCCTGGTCAACCGGAGCAACAACCCAATCAATTACGGCTTTTTCCGGCGGTTCGTATACCGTTACATTTATGGATGCAAACGGTTGTTCCGCAACTTCCGCTTCTACCACTGTTACAGTTAATCCGACTCCGGCAACACCGACGATAACAGCCGGTGGTCCGACTTCTTTTTGTGCAGGTGGTTCCGTAACTCTAACATCTTCTGCTTCTACGGGAAATACCTGGTCAACCGGAGCAACCACACAATCCATTACAGTTACTGCAAGTGGTTCTTACACGGTGACAGTTTCCAGTGGATCGTGTTCATCGGTATCTGCTGCAACAACGGTTACAGTAAATCCACTTCCACCAGTACCAATAATTACAGCGAGTGGTCCCACGACTTTTTGTTCGGGAGGTTCCGTTACTTTAACATCATCTTCCGCAACAGGTAATACCTGGTCCACAGGCGCTACAACGCAGTCAATCACTGTTACAACCAGCGGTTCCTATACAGTTACTGTTTCCAACGGTTCCTGTTCTTCTACATCTGTTGCAACAACTGTTACAGTGAATCCGACACCGCCGGTTCCAATTATTACAGCTGGTGGTCCAACTACATTTTGTTCCGGTGGTTCAGTAGTGCTGACTTCTTCTTCCACAACGGGAAATACCTGGTCTACAGGAGCAACAACGCAGTCAATTACAGTTTCCACAAGTGGTTCATATACTGTCACGGTTTCCAGCGGATCGTGTACTTCAACTTCTTCACCTGTTGTGGTTATAGTAAATGCGCTTCCGCCTGTTCCGGTTATTACTGCGAGCGGACCAACGACATTCTGTGCAGGCGGTTCCGTTACTTTGACTTCTTCTTCCGCAACAGGCAATACCTGGTCTACCGGTGCAACTACTCAATCCATTACGGTTTCAACAGCGGGTTCCTATTCAGTAACGGTCTCAAACGCTACTTGTTCATCGACTTCGGCATCTGAAGTTGTGACGGTTAATCCGCTTCCGCCGATACCAACAATTACTGCAAGCGGACCAACTACATTCTGTGCAGGGGGGGACGTTACGCTGACATCTTCAGCGGCGACAGGAAATACCTGGTGGGTCGGAGCTTACTCACAGTCGGTTACCGTCAGCACCGGTGGGACTTATACGGTTACTGTTTCTGCGCTAGGATGTACTTCAACATCTGCTCCGATTTCTGTTACGGTAAATCCTTTGCCAACAGTTACAGCATCGAATAATGGGCCTTTATGTGTAAATCAACCGTTGAATTTGACAGCAAACGGAACACCGGGAGGAACTTATTCCTGGACCGGGCCGAATTCATTTGCTTCAACTGCTCAAAATCCGGGAATTGCATCGATAACCAATGCTGATTTCGGTGTTTACACCGTGACAATTACTCTTAACTCGTGCACTGCTACTGCTACTACGAATGTAGCTTCGAATACCGGAGTTTCCACGGCTATTATCCCTGCCGGACCTTTCTGTGCAAATGATGTGGCTGTTATACTTTCTTCAGTAAGTCCGGGAGGAAACTGGTCGGGAACAGGAATTGTAAATGCATCAACCGGTTTATTTGATCCGGGTGTTTCCGGACCTGGTTCGTTTGTTATTACGTATGATATCCCAGGGTCGTGTTCAGGTGCATCAACCACAACTATTGTTGTAAATCCTGTTCCGATAACCAATTTTACTGCAGATAATTTATCTGGCTGTGCGGATTTACAGGTTACTTTTACCAATCAAACTCCATCGACGGCCAGTGCTCAATGGAGTTTTGGAAATGGTCAGACATCCGCATCTGTTTTAAATGCTTCTACAGCTTATAATTCCCCGGGATGCTTTACGGTGGATTTGACAGTAACAGATTTGAACGGGTGCTCCGCAACTTCAACAAAGACCGATTTTATATGTATCAACCCAAGCGCAGATGCATCTTTTACAGCTTCTCCTTTCGAAACGACGGTTACACATCCTGAAATCCATTTTATCAATACTTCATCCAATGCTACGGGGTATAGCTGGAGTTTTGGAGATGGAGGAAATTCGGCTGCTGTTTCTCCGACTCATGAGTACGATGAGGTTGCAAGTAATTATTCCGTGAGACTGATTGCAACGAATGCATTCGGATGTCCGGATACAGCTTACGCCATTGTAAGAGTATTGGATGAGGTGATTTATTACATTCCAAATTCATTTACTCCGAATGGAGATGAGCACAACAATACTTTCCAGCCTGTATTTACTTCCGGATTTGACCCTTATAGTTTCAGATTATTGATCTTTAATAAATGGGGAGAAACCATCTTTGAATCAAAAGATGCCAAAGTAGGGTGGGATGGTACTTACAACGGAGTAATGGTTCCGGAAGGAATGTACGTTTGGACAGTGACATTCAAGGACCCGAATACGGACAAAAAGTATACGGAAAACGGCCATATGACACTTATAAAATAGATTAAGCGATCATTGTTCAAAAGGTTTAAAAATTAAATGCCGGGTAATTTTGAACCTTTTACTTTTTCAGCAGTTGAACATGGGGTAATTTATAATTTCCCCAGGGCAAACATAGTAGGCTGTTTGCTTAAATCGTAAGCGTTTTCTCTCCAGTCTTTGATCGTTCTTGTTTGGACACGTTCATTAAATAAGGTCAGGTTTGACGCTACACAAAGCAATGTATCATCTGCCAGTATATTTAACAGGTCTTCAAAAACGTGCATTGTTCTGAACGGAGTGTCCATGAATAATTGTGTTTCACCGCTTCTTTTCACACGTTGTTCCAGGTCTTTTAATTTTCGGATACGCTCTTTCTGGTCTTTCGGCAAATACCCGTGAAATGAGAATTGCTGTCCGTTAAAACCACTTCCGATCAGCGTTAAGAGAATAGAGCTTGGTCCAACGGTAGGGCAGACATGAATTTCATGCTCATGAGCCAGTGCTACCAATACAGCCCCGGGATCTGCAATTCCCGCACAACCTGCTTCACTGATAATACCAACACTTTTACCTGCTTTCAGGGTCTTGATCAAATGGTATACTTCGGTTGCGGTTGTTCCTTTATTTAATACAAAGAATTCGGATTCATCTATCGGGAAGCTGCGGTCTATTTTACGCAGTAACCGACGTGCAGACTTCACATCTTCAACAGCAAATACGCGCAGTTCACTGGCAATTTCAGCTACTTTTTGAGGAATAATGTCCTCTGTTGATTCTCCTCCGAGTGTATTGGGAATAAGGTATAAATTGCCTGCGCTCATTAATTTTGTATTAATCGGTTGTTCTTTAAAAATGCGTTTGTCGCCTGGTCCAATAATTCAATCACTTCCTTGAAATTCAGGTCGTTTCCATAATAAGGATCCGGAACCTCCATGTCCTGGTTTGGATATAATTCATTCAGGAAAAGTCTTACTTTCTCTTTATCCTGCTCATTTCTGGCCAGGCGTAAGATGTTTTTCTCGTTGCTTTTATCCATCGCAAAGATAATGTCATAATTGTCAAAATCGGCAACTGTAAATTGACGTGCACGTAATTCATCAATAGAAACACCATATTCCTTTGAAAGTCTTCTCATTCGGTGATCCGGTTTTTCTCCCACATGGTAATTTGCTGTTCCTGCGGAATCAACTTCTATCGCCAAACTGTATTGTTTTACCTTGTGGCGAAGCCATCCGTCTGCCATCGGGGAGCGACAGATATTTCCCAAACAAACCATTAAAACCCGCATAAATTCACTTTTAGTTGAATGCAAAGTTACTTTTTTAACTCATTCCGCGAAATCTTCGTTGATTCACACAATTTGTTAGTTTAAACAAACCGTTTATTCATTTAACATTTTTTGATTCCAACGAACACAACTATGTGTATCTTATAATCGTTATATTCATGTAAATCAATAGTAAAGACCATGAGACAGTTAAAGATTGTAAAGCAAGTTACAAATCGGGAGACGGCCTCTCTCGATAAATACCTTCAGGAAATTGGTCGCGTTGAATTAATTACTGCCGACGAAGAGGTAGAATTAGCTAAACGAATAAAGGCAGGGGACAAGAGAGCGTTGGAACGTTTAACAAAAGCTAATTTAAGATTCGTAGTATCTGTTTCCAAACAGTACCAAAATCAAGGATTGTCACTTCCCGATTTAATCAATGAAGGAAATTTAGGTTTGATCAAAGCAGCTGAACGTTTTGATGAAACAAGAGGGTTTAAATTCATCTCCTATGCGGTTTGGTGGATTCGTCAGTCAATTTTGCAGGCTCTTGCCGAGCAGGCACGTATTGTACGGCTTCCATTGAACAAAATAGGAACAATTAATAAGATCAACAGAGCATACAGTGAGTTGGAACAGCTTTATGAGCGTCCGCCTTCAGCAGATGAATTGGCTGAGTACCTGGAGTGTTCGGTAGAAGATGTACGTCAGTCGCTGGCTAACACAGCAAGACATTTATCAATGGATGCGCCGTTGGTAGACGGAGATGAGAGTTCATCAAGCATGTATGATGTTTTGCCGAATGATTCTCTTCCTTCTCCTGAAAATGAATTGACCAAAGAGTCATTGCGCAGGGAGATCGAACGTTCGCTTTCTTCACTCTCAGGCAGAGAAGGAGATGTTGTAAGACTTTATTACGGACTAAACGGAAAACATCCGCTTACTTTGGAAGAGATCGGAGATTTATTCGATCTGACCAGAGAGCGTGTAAGACAAATAAAAGAAAAGGCAATTCGACGCCTGAAGCATACATCCCGAAGCCGGATGCTTAAATCATACCTTGGTTAAGCGGGATCTACGTCAGTAATCAGTCGAATAGGTTTGAAATGGGGAACGCTGAAAAATTGATCCGTCAGCTCATGTAAGCGTTCCTTTACTTTCTTTTGTGGAGCATCCTGCTCAATTTTTAAAACAATTTCTTTCAAATAAAAGTTCTGAATCCTCGCGATAACCGGGGATTCAGGACCTAAAACGCGCTCGTGGAACTGTTCTTTCAATAGTTTTGCTAAATGCTGTGCACCTGTCTCCACCAAGTCTCTGTCCCGGTGTTTTAGCGTAAATCGGATCAGCTTATAGAATGGCGGATAATGGTAATTTCTGCGTTCAACTACTTCGTTGACAGCAAATGAATCATAATCGTGATTCATTACTTTTTGAATGACCCAGTGATCCGGATTTCCGGTTTGGATAATTACTTTCCCTCGTTTGTTTCTGCGACCGGATCTGCCTGCAACCTGTGTCATTAATTGAAAAGCACGCTCAAATGCCCTGAAATCGGTTTTATTGAGCATTAGATCGGCATCCAGTATCCCAACCAGTCCTACGTGATCAAAATCCAATCCTTTTGCAACCATTTGCGTACCGATTAACACATCGATTTCCCGGTTTTCAAAGCCTTGTATCAATTCCAGGTGACTGTTCTTGTTGCGGGTAGTATCCAAATCCATTCTCCCAATTCTTACATCGGGAAGGATCAATGACAGATCATCTTCAATTTTTTCGGTTCCGAATCCCAGCATTTTTAAGCGGTTGCTTCCGCACGCAGGGCAAGTCCCGATGGGATTTGTGGTGTAACTGCAGTGATGGCACTTGAGCAGGTTGGAATGTTTGTGGTAATTTAAGGTCGTATCGCAGTTGATGCAATTCGGGCTGAAACCACAGATTTCGCAAGTCCATATCGGAGTGTAACCTCTTCGGTTTTGAAACAGAATAACTTGTTCCTTATTATTCAACGTTTCAATAATGTTTTCGAGCAGAAATTTGGAGAAATGTCCGTTCAAACTTTTTTTCCGGCGTTCCTCTTTCATATCTGCACACAAAATTTCAGGAAGCTGAACTTGCGAAAAACGTTCCGTAAGGAGAACATGTCCGTATTTTCCTTCCCGTGTATTTTGATAACTCTCTATGGAAGGGGTCGCAGATCCCAGCAAGGTTTTTGTTTTGAAGAAATGTGCCAATACGATTGCCATATCCCTGGCATTGTAGCGAGGAGATGGATCTTGTTGCTTGTAAGAAGATTCGTGTTCTTCATCCACAATTACCAAGCCCAGATCCCTGAAAGGAAGGAAGATGGAAGAGCGTGCTCCAACTACCAAACGGAACTGTTTCGGATCGTTTTGAAGTACTTTATTCCAAATCTCGACACGCTCATTGGAGTTGAATTTTGAGTGATAAACTCCGATTTTCTCACCGAAATACGCCGATAGCCGCTGGATCAATTGGGTCGTCAATGCAATTTCAGGAACCAGGAACAGGACTTGTTTTCCCTGGTCTAAAACTTTCCGGATCAATTCAATGTAAATCTCGGTTTTACCAGATCCTGTGATTCCCTGAAGCAGGATCGTACCTTTCTCATGAAAACCGGTCTCTATCTCATGCAGGGCTTTGGATTGAGCGGGACTCAACTCAGGGAATGCGAATTTGCTTTGGTCTACTGAATTTATCCGGGATATTTCAAGACGCTCTGTGCGCAAAATGCCCTGTTTTTCCAAAGTATTTATTGCTGACAGGGAACAACCTTGTTCTTCCAGTGATCTCCGAAGAATAGGAGAGACTTCTCCCTGGTGAAAACCACCTAGCTGCAATATTTTTAAAAGGACTTGTTCTTGTTTTTGAGTTGTTTTTTTCAGGGCAAGTTGTTCGAACAATTCGTTTAAAACAGCATCCGAACGGTACTCTTCCTGGAGCACAACAAATAATCCGGTTTTTGGCGTGAATTTATTGGAAACTTCTTCCAGAGTCAGGACAATGTTCTTTTCAAGAAGTATTTTGATCAGCGGTTGGATTGTTTTGATCCCGATGATTTCGGAAATTTCTCTCAGATCGAGTGTTTCTTTGATCTGAAGTGCTTCAACAACCAGGTATTCGCGATCGGATAAACGAGAACTTTCGCCGTCAAAATCCGGGTGGATCACGATTTTTGTTTCGCTTGCCAATTTAAAATTAGCCGGAAGAGCTGCGTTCATTACATCACCGATCGGAGCCATGTAATACTCGGACATCCATTTCCAAAATGCGTATTGCTTTTTGGTGATGATGGGTGTTTCATCCAGGATATGCTCGATGTATTTTGCCTGGTACAGGCGAGGGGCGTCCTGGTGTATTTTCGTGATAATTCCGGTATAGAGCTTTCCTTTTCCAAAAGGTACGATTACGCGCAGGTATTCGTGGATTTGGTCATTCATTTCGAATGGAACTCTATAAGTAAACTCCTGGCTTAAAGGAATGGGTAAGATGATGTCAACGAAAAGAGTAACACGCTCGCTCATGAAACAAATTTAGTGAACTAAAAACAAATAAAGGTGTTTGTTTCAAGTATAAAAAAATAGTTTCCCCGGAAATGGTGGATAATCTTGTAACCTATCCTAAAACGAAAAATCCCGATCACGCACATGCTGGATCGGGATTTCTTAAATTTTATTTTTAACAGCTTAATTGCAAGCCCAGGATTCTCCATTATTGATATCAGACTGGAAATCGCTGCAGAACATTAAGAGTCCTGTTATTGGTCCGATACACAATTCTCTTGTAGACAAAAGATCCAGAGCTCTGGTACTTGCCGTACTGAATTTTTCGAGTTTATTGGTCATTCTTGAGGTGAAAATACCGATTACCGGGCCACCGTCAGGACGCGTTAAATTCGTAAATGTAGGCTTGTTCTGTGCTAATGAAGAGCTTGGTTGATTTACCAATATATACTTGCTTAATTCGGAAGATCCTCCGGTCATGAGTAATCGGATGGAAATCAACTTTCTTCTGGTAATGGTTGGATCGTTCGTACAATTGTTTTTGAGCAGGGTATAGAACGTTTCGCCGTTAGCAGGAAAAGTAGAGGTTGCAGATGTAAGTTGATCCCCGTTGTATTCTCCTACTTTCCAGATAAAAGATTTTCGAACCGGAACCCCATTGAAGTACTCATCAAAAAACACCTGCATACGTGTATCTACCACTTTGGCATTTCCATTATTTGATTTTAAGGTCACTGAATTGTATTCTTTTACACCTCCATTCATTTTAACAAAGGAATAACTCCCGGCAGCAGAAGGCTGAGCGATAGACATTGCCGAAACAAGTTTGGTTTGGGCGTTTACTACAATTTCTCCTCCGTTGATGGTTGCAATTAATCGGTAAGTTACATCATCTTTTAAAGCCGTCATCGGATTTGGATCATTTGTAGAAGGCTGATTGTTAATATTGAAAGGTTCTGTCTTGAAATAATAGACCTTTTGGTTCGGACTGTAAAAAGCCCCCGGGACTTTATTTGTCAAAATGGTATCTCTCAATACCCAGGATCTGATTTTGGTTGAAGTCCACTCTTCAATTTTAATTTCAGCTTCCTGGAAGTAGTTTGAATCTTCAATCTGAGCAACTTCCAATGCATTGTTTGAACCTCCAAAAGTACGGGTCAGCTTTACATAATGTAAAGAGTCACTTTTGTCCAATAACCCAAAAAGAACAGGAGTTTCCACATGTTCTCCGGCAAAATCGATATCGTCTTCACAGGAAGCGATCAATACCAATGAGGCTAAAATAACGGAGCAAAGTGAAAATTGGAGAAATTTCATATGTATACAATTTGTCTCAAAAATACAATTTTAATTCATAGGATGAAAGCGATTAAAATCAACAGAAGCTACTGTTAAATCAATCCTTTACGCGATTAAATCTCATTGCGCGAAGCATCCAGTTGGGAAGAAAGGCTCCCGGTTTTTTATTTTTCAGGTGAATGTACCACCCCAATTTTTTCATGACAGGAACTTTGTGAGTTTCTACAAATTCAATCCAGGTGCCGTCAGGATCTTCAATATAACTGAATCGACCGCCTGCTTCACCCATGTCAAATGTTTTTCCTGAATCAACGGTAAACGGAAAGCCCAATGCCTCACATTCTTTTTGCAAATCATCCATTCCCTGAACATCGAAGCATAAATGAATGAATCCCCAATCTCCCCAGAAACGGTCCTTGAAAATAGATTTTGAATCTGTTCGGTCAACAGCCTGAACCAGTTCTATTTGAGTTGGTCCCAATAGTTTTGCGAAAGGTCCTTTGCGTTCCTCGGTATGCTGAAGCAATACTCGTCTCACTTTATGATTTCCGTTTGGGATGTTGTTGAAAGCGTCGAAAGTATCTGTTACATCGTAAACAATCTTGTCGTACCCCAAAATAGTCTGGTAAAGAGGCAGTGCTTTTTCGATAGAGCTTACACCGATCATTGAACCTGCAACTCCACCGGTTTTACCCTCGAATTTGGTATCCATGAACCATCCGGAACCTTCTACTATATCGAATAGATTTCCATTCGGGTCTTCTACCAAAAAGTGGTAACTGCCATTAGGCAATTGTTGCGGTTCAGATAATACTTTTGCTCCTTTTTTTGTCAAAAATGCGTGGGTAGCTTTTACATCTTTTGATTTGATGCGGCAGGCATAGAGTCCAAAATCACCCAAAACGACCGGCTCCTTGCTTTTTTCCGTTGGACGGGAAGTAAACTGCCAGATCTCGAATCCACCACCGCTTTCCATGGAAAGTGCAAGTGTTGCGGTTCTGGAATGAATGACACCTCCGGTGTATCTCGTCATCAAAGGAGCTTCAGCTGCTTCTTCAAAAATCCGTACATCTACACCAAAGTGTTCCCGATACCATTTCCAGATTGATTGAACGTTGGGAACACCAATCCCCATTTGCTGAATACCACAGATGATTTTTGTCATTTTTTACTTTTTTGAGTCCTGATCCGGTACTTGCCAGACCAGAAATTGAATTTGGTGCGGCGCCTGTGTATAGCTTCTGCGCCGGGACAAAGATACTAGGAATCTCGAAAGTTCAAATGTTCAAATTATTTTACTTAAACAACTTTTGAACTTTTACCGCTTTGAACCTTTTGAACTAGTTTCTATCGGAAAGCCCGTTCGTGGAAAATAATAAAGCCGTAAGTGAACTGGAATGCCAACGGTGTCTTTTGCTTCGGGAAATAATTCAATGAAGCCCTTATTGGTCCCAATGGTGAATGGTAGATGGCAGAAATGGATGCTACCTGAGACTCTCCTTTAAATGGTTTTGAGTAGCCGAATGTACCGTCATCGTTGTTCGTAATGGAAATAAATGGCTGATACCAATAACCATCTAAGCGGATATCGATATTCTTCCGAAGAGAGAAAATCACATTCAATCCCCCTCCGATATACTGTGGAGATCGGTATTCGGCAAAGAAATAGGTTTGCAAATCGGGAAGTGGCTGAAACGCGTTCATGTTTAGAAGAGTTGCCGTGTAGTTTTTGAGAAGGGAAAGGTTCGTGATACTAGCCAATCCGTGGATACCAAATGAAAAATACTTGGTACTCAAAGGAAAACTCTGAACTTCACCGCGAATATTGAACCAGTGGTGTCCGTTCCTGTAATCGTAATTTTCCAATGAAGTGGATCCTGCAACACTGTGTTCTTTGGCAGCACTATAGATGGCTTTAAATTGAGCAAGCGTTCCGGATGATGCCCATTGTTTCCTGTTCAGGGAATTGTGTTCCAATATCAGAATCAGGGAATTTCCATACAAAATGGTTCTGTCGGTAGTATCTTTATTGGTGAAGTCGGAACTTTGATAGTAACGGTCCTGTGTTTCAAAGTGCCTGTAATCCAATCCGAATTTGGAGTTGTTGAATAAGGGTAATTTAATTCCTCCGCCGACGTAAGCTTCATTTTGGACCAGGAAAGAAGGTTTTTCATCATCGAAGAAAGTAGTGAAACTTTTGAAGTAATCCCAGCGGTTAATAATTCCGTAGAAGCTTGCCGAAATAGGGTAGTAGGAAGGAAAATGCAGGTCTACATTTGCTCTTCCTGAATTATAGAATTTCCCAAAATAACCTCCGGCCTGGATGGTACTGGCGAAACGATCCAAGCGCATGTAGTTCAATTGTACGAAACCCGTATTGATAGCACGTGTACTGACAATTCCTCCAAGATCAATCCGGAACGGTTTGGCCTCGGTGACCTTGATGTTCAAAGCATAGGTAGAATCTTTTTTTACATCAAGTGTAGGAAACAAGTATTTGATCTGCGGGGTAGCATAAGTTCTGAAATAACGCCGCTTAAAACGCATTCCTGATAAAGTCTCGGTTTTCTTGTTTTTAAGAATGGATTTTCTCACATAGCTTTCATCCAAACCGTATTTATTTGTTGTGTTTACTTCAGAAATAACAAGCGGATGGATACTGGCTTTAAATTCGGATCTTCTTTTGTCTAATTCTTCCGTTGAAATGCGCACATCGAGCATACTTTTTATGCTGTCCATCATTGCAAGAGTTGACTTGTAACCCGCATCGATAGCTTCGTCCACATCGTCAAAGTCAAAGGTGCTGATCTCCGATTTCGGTTCAATAATAATTCCGGATTCACAGGGGATTTTGAACGAAGTATGTGTTACGAGCATGTTCGTCAGCTGACTGATCAAATCATCTTCCCGCGGCGGAGCTGCATTATACGATACGTTACTTCCTATGATGAAATCAACCGGAAAGTTATTGTACATGACATCTGCCGGGAAGTTGTTGTAAAGTCCACCGTCAAAGTAAAGTACGCCATTGATGCGAATGGGGTTTACATAAAAAGGAAAGGTCATAGATGCTCTAACTGCCTCATTTAGCTGCCCGTTTGAAAATACGACTCCTTTTTTAGCAACAATATCACTGGCAACACAACGGAAAGGGACAAAAAGACTGTCAAAGTTGTATTGGGAAGAAGCTCCGCTGGCTCCAAAGAGGCGAAGCATTTCAAAATCGAGTAATTCCGGACGAATAAAGTTTGTAGGAAGTGATTTGCTGAAAATACTGTCGAGGGAAAAAGGAAAACTGATACCTGATGCATTTTCATTGTCTTCACGCAGCAGGAATTCATAGCGCTGTTCGATGGCTCCTTTGGACATCAGCTGAAACTTGTTGCTTAAGACGTAGTCTTCAATTTCCTGGGGAGAATACCCGCTGGCATACATGGCACCAACTAATGCTCCCGAAGAAGTTCCCGTAATATAGTTGATCGGGATATTGTTTTCTTCCAATGCTTTCAGGACACCAATGTGAGCAAAACCAGAAGCTCCACCACCACTCAATACGATTCCAACCCCTTGAGATTGAACGAATAAAGGGGTGAAGCTTAGAAAAATGATTATAGTTAGTCGCTTTGCTAATTGCATGAAAGTCAAAAGTAATTTTTTTTTACCTAAACGCCTCTTCTTTTGCTTTATTTCTCTACTATTTAGAAAAGCTCTGTGGTTTTGTAGTACTTTTGCCGGCGTATCAATAATTGAACTTGCTTTATGAATATTGTACTGAAGACATTTTATGGTTTGGAAGATGTACTCGCTGATGAGTTAAAGGAACTTGGTTTTCCGGATAGTACAAAGCTAAATAGGGCTGTTCAGATTGAAGGAGAATGGAAAGATGTTTATTTTTTGAACCTGCATGTGCGTTGTGCCATTTCGGTATTGGTCGAACTGCGAAAGTTTCCGATTAAAACGGAGAAAGACCTGTATAATGAGGCGAAAAAAATCAATTGGTCATCTTTGTTTGATGTCCGAAAAACATTTGCGGTAAAAGGGGCTGTTCATTCAACTATTTTCAACCATTCTCAATTCCCGTTTTTGCTGATTAAGGATGCAATTGTAGACCATTTCAGAGATGTGAAAGGTGAAAGACCCGATATCAATGTGAAATCACCGCAAATTGTGGTGGATTTATACGTACGTGAGAATGAGGGGGTGATTTCCGTAAATACAAGCGGTTTGCCTTTGTTCCAAAGAGGTTATCGCCAGTCAACAGGAGATGCGCCGCTCAATGAAGTCGTTGCTGCTGCGTTGTTGCGGATGAGCGAATGGGATAAGAAAACAACTTTGATCGATCCGTTTTGCGGGTCGGGGACTATTTTGATAGAAGCTGCTTTATTGGCTGCAGGAATTCCTTCAAATATTGAAAGAACCCATTACGCATTTAAGAACATGGCCAATTTTGACGCTGATCTGTGGGAGGAAATCCATTCCGGTGCCAATAAATTGGTAAAAGAACTGCCATGTACGCTCATAGGAGGAGATATTGATTCGCAAATGGTGATGAAAACCAGAAGGAATCTGCGTGGATTCTCTTTTGGACGATTTATAGAAGTTCACAATGCTTCGGTAGATGAGTTTCCTTTTCCGGAAGGTCCGGCTGTTATGATCACCAATCCGCCTTATGGAGAGCGTTTGGAAACAGATGTGGAAGATCTTTACGGAACTTTGGGAAGTATCATGAAACACCGTTTGCAAGGGTATTCCTGTTTTGTGATTTCTTCCAGCGAAGCAGGGTTCAAATACCTGGCTTTAAGACCCGATAAGAAATACAAACTCTTCAACGGGGACCTGGAATGTTCTTTCAGAAAGTATTCAATTTACGAAGGTTCCAAAAAAGGCGAAAAGACCGAAGCTTAAGGCATAACGATAATACGTTCAGAGATCGTTTCTTCATTATCAAAGTATACGAATGTGTAGACTCCAATTGGTAGTGAAGAAACGATGATCTCGTTATTCTGAACAAAATCATTGAGGCCAATCTCTCTTCCTGAAGTATCGAATAATTTGGACTCAAGCAGCGTTTTATAATTTCCCGTGATCCGGATCGTACCATTTGAAGGATTTGGGAAGATGGTCAGCTCATGAGTGCTTTTTGGTTTAATGGAACGGATGTCATGAAAACGGGTAACTCCGTTGAAATCTGTCTGCGATAAGCGATAATAGCTCGTAACATCCAAATACGCATCGTAATCATAGATCTTATAGCGTAAAGGTTCTGTACTGGTTCCTGCGCCCTTCATGTAAGAGATCGGTTCGAAATGAATTCCGTCCAGGCTGCGCTCAACGGTGAAGAAATCATTGTTTAATTCTGTTTCTGTCCACCATTCGCATGCAACAGCTTTGTTTTCCTGAGATACCTGGAATGCCGTTAGTTCTATTGGAAGAACACTCATACAGTTTACACAGGTAGCTCCGCTGAAAGTGGTAGTATAAGTAATGATTTCGTCAGCTCTGTTTGCTCTTCCGGAAACTCTTATTGTACCGGGACCAACCAGGGTATAACTATCATTCAGCGTTGAATTGGAACCACCTTGCTGAAAAATTTTACCTCCTCCGATAATGTCAACTTTAACAACATCACAAGTCTGGCAATTTCCATCAGCTCCCGAAGCATTAGTACATCCTGGTCGATCGCGCATTGTCGCACTTACAGTATATGTGCATCCTGCAGGTACATCGATATCGACTTGCATAGGCAAGTAACCAGCACTGCAATTTCCAGCAACAGAAGGAGAGCAATTAGGCCCGCCAACACTTGTTAAGTTACAGCCGGCCAAACATCCGCATCCTGATCCGGTAACACCAATCGCTCCGGATGGACATTGTGCAAATGAGTTTAATGAATACGCAAGGAAAAGAAGGGTAATTCCTGTTAGTTTTTGAAGTGTTGTTGTAGTATGTTTCATAGTACCCGGGAAAAGTAAATTCATTCCATTGGAACAGGACAAATGTATCCCAGGTATTTAGTAGTTTGTTTATGAGTAAGTTATGATTCGGATAAGTTATGGATTTTACTAAATTGTTTTTGTTTAATTCAATTTTAAGGGAATATTGCGGTTTGTATGGTGATTTCTTTTGAACTGAAAAGATTCTGCTTTCGATGTTGTCTTAAAACGAGTAGGGGCGGAAAATTTTCCGCCCCTACTCGTTAATTGTATGTTTTTATTTTTATCCTCTTTTATCGAGTTCCACGTAATCTCTTGAGACTTTACCTGTATAGATTTGTCTTGGACGACCGATCGGTTCGCCTCCTTCAGACATTTCTTTCCATTGTGCAATCCATCCCGGAAGGCGTCCCAATGCGAACATTACGGTAAACATTTCAGAAGGGATTCCAAGAGCTTTGTAAATAATTCCGGAGTAGAAGTCTACGTTCGGATACAAACTTCTTGATTTGAAATATTCATCTTCCAATGCAACTTTTTCCAATTTCTTAGCAATATCCAATAATGGGTCATTGATTTTCAATTTCTCTAAGACATCATCTGCAGCTTTTTTGATGATCGTAGCACGCGGATCGAAGTTTTTGTAAACACGGTGTCCGAATCCCATCAAACGGAACGGATCGTCTTTGTCTTTTGCTTTCAATACCCATTTATCAACATCACCCCCGTCGTTGTGGATTTTCTCCAACATTTCGATTACAGCCTGGTTAGCGCCACCGTGAAGTGGTCCCCAAAGTGCAGAAATACCTGCGGAAATTGATGCATATAAGTTTGCCTGTGATGAACCAACGATACGAACAGTAGATGTGGAACAGTTTTGTTCGTGGTCAGCATGAAGGATCAATAATTTGTTCAATGCGTCAACAACTACCGGATCCACTTTGTAATCTTCGGTAGGCATTGCGAACATCATGTAAAGGAAGTTCTTTACGTAATCGTATTCGTTCTTAGGGTACATGAACGGGTGGCGCATCGAGTTTTTGTAAGACCATGCAGCCAGCGTTGGCAATTTTGCTAACAAACGTAAGATCGTTCTGTTCTTTTTCTCAGCACTTCTGTTCGGATCCAAAGATTCCGGGTAGAAAGTGGAAAGCGAACAAACCATTGCAGATAAAACTCCCATTGGATGGGCCTGTGCCGGATAAGCTTCAAAGAATTGCTTCATATCTTCGTGCACCAATGTATGCTTTGTAATGCTCGAAACAAATTCATCTAATTGAGCCTTAGTCGGTAAATCTCCATAAATCAATAAGTAAGCAACTTCAATAAAACTTGCTTTTTCAGCTAATTGTTCGATCGGATAACCACGGTAATGAAGAATTCCTTCTTCACCATCTAAGAAAGTAATGGCGCTGGTAGTAGCACCTGTATTTTTGTAACCTACGTCTAAAGTTACGTATCCTGTTTCCTGGCGAAGCTTTGAAATGTCAATAGCCAATTCATTTTCAGTACCTTGTACAATCGGGAATTCATATACTTTCCCGTCTAATTCGATTTTCGCAATTTTGCTCATGATGATCTATAAGAGTATTATCTAACAATTTTAATAGCCGCACTAAATTAATAAAGAATTGAATACAATAAACTGCCATGGTAATCTTTTTTTTGCTAAAAAAGTATAGCTAAAAAGGCTCCCGGAAATCAATCCGAAAGCCTTTTCCAATGCTATTAAATTGAACAGGTTATTACTACAGGTTCTCAATGGTATAATCCAGCATCATGGTAAACAAGTGGTTTCTTGTATTCCCACCGTAAATTCCATGATTTTTATTCGGATAAATGAAAAGATCAAACTGCTTGTTGGCCTTCACCAGGGCAGTAATGAATTCCATCGTGTTTTGGTAGTGAACGTTATCATCTGCAGAACCGTGGATCAATAAGAATTTCCCTTTTAATTTATCGGCGTGATTTACCGGGGAGTTGTCATCGTATCCCGCTGCATTTTCCTGCGGAGTCCTCATGAAGCGTTCTGTGTAGATATTGTCGTAATTTCTCCAGTTCGTAACAGGTGCTACCGCAATTCCCATTTTGAAGACATCAGCTCCTTTTGTCATAGCAAGTGAAGTCATGAATCCCCCGTAGCTCCAGCCCATAATCCCGATCCTGTTCGGATCCACATAAGATTCTTTCTGAAGGTTCTTAGCAACGGCAATCAAGTCTTCCGTTTCCAGTTTTCCAAGCTGCAGATAAGTTGACTTTTTGAACTTGGCCCCACGGAACTGTGTTCCACGCGTATCGACACAAAATACAATGTATCCTTTGCGTGTTAATAATTGGTGGTAAAGGTAATTCGCTCCGTCATAATCGTTGGTAACCATATTGCTTCCGGGTCCGCAGTATACATTGAAATAAACCGGGTATTTTTTATTCGGGTCGAAGTTCGCCGGTTTCATCATCCAGGCGTTTAGTTTTCCGTCAGCACCGTCTACCTGGATAAATTCTTTCTGGCTTAGGTTCATTCCGTTCAATTTGTTCTGAAGTTCCGTATTTGCTTCAAGTACCTGGATTTCTTTTCCGGTGCGGTCACACAAAGCATAAGTAGGTACAGTGTTTGCGCTGGAACTTGTGCGGATGAAGTAATTGAATCCCGGAGCGTATTCAGCGTCATGATAACCACTTGCCTTTGAAAGCATTTTCTTATCGGTTCCTTTCCAGCTGATGGAATACAAGGTTTTATTGATTGCACCGTTTTCAGAAGAGGAATAGAAAACCGTTCCTTTCTTTTCGTCGATCCCGTATAAGTCTATTACATCCCAATTTCCGGAAGTAACCTGGCTTAATTTTCCGTCGAAAGTCAAATGGTAAATGTGGTTGTAGCCGTCCTTTTCAGAAGTACGGAGCATGGAATTGCCGTCTTTTAAAAGGATAACATTATCGGCGTCCAGGTATGTGTCGGATTGTTCTTCGTAGAAAATGCGGTCTGTCGGGTTTTCAGGGTTCGTAACCAGGTGGTATTTCACCTGGCTCTGATGACGATTTAAAGTAGAAACAAATACTTCATTCTTAATGGGGGACCACTGGAAGCGCGGCAGGTATTCATAGGTTCCTAAATTGACATTTTTCAGTGCGGCTGTTTCAGCGTTAGCGATATGGAAAGTTACCTTTGAGTTGTCTTCACCTGCTTTCGGGTATTTGAAAGTGTATTCATCCGGGTATAGTTTTCCGTACATTGCCATTTGAAATTGTTTCACGTTTGTTTCATCGAAACGCATAAAAGCGAGGTATTTTGAATCAGGAGACCATTCGAAGCCTTGTGTGATAGCGAATTCTTCTTCGTAAACCCAATCCGTTGTACCGTTGATAATGCTGTTTTGTTTTCCATCGAAAGTGATCTGTTTGTTCGTCTTATTAACAAGGTCATAAACAAACAGGTTGTTACCTGCCACATAACCGAGTTTCGTTTCATCCGGAGAGAATGTTCCTAAAGTTTGCGGCGTTTCTGTACTGCTTACTTTATGTGTTTCTTTTGTTTGAACATTATATACATAATAGGTAGTGGAGTAGCTGTGACGGTAGATTGGAGCTGTATTTGACTGAACCAATAACCATTTTCCGCTTTTACTCAACTTAACGTCATCGAATTCCAATGCTTTTCCCTTGAATTGGATTCCGGATAGGTTAACCAGAACCGTTCCGGCGCCTTTGTAATCTTTAAACTGGTATTTTTTTAATAAAAGCTGACCGTCTTCTTCAACTATTTTGGTGAATGACTGTCCATCAC
Source organism: uncultured Fluviicola sp. (assembly GCA_966248825.1). Classification (GTDB taxonomy): domain Bacteria; phylum Bacteroidota; class Bacteroidia; order Flavobacteriales_D; family Crocinitomicaceae; genus Fluviicola. Next base: position 35,250 of record CBINBC010000018.1, on the reverse strand, counting down.
TTAAAGCGGTGAAGCCTTCTACGCGGTTCGGATAGAACTCACCCGATTTCCAAATACTTTCTACCGATAGGTTTTGAGCATAGCCGAAAGAGAGGATGCAGATAAAGGAAAAGAATAATTTAAGTTTCATACAAATTGTGTTTTGGCAAAAATAACCAAAAACTGTTCCGAAGAGAGTGAATTATTGATGAGTGGTGTAAAATAGTTAACAGCTTGTTTAATATGGGTTTGGTTGACGGTTGTCTAAGTGTATAACCTTAGTTGATTGTTAACAATTATGTAATGTAAGAATGAATTATTTGCCTTAACTTTGCGTCGGAAATTTCCGGGTGTTCTCCTTGATGCTGTAATTTAATGCAGACTGAAACCATCTGGAAATACAATATTTGGTATAATGAAATAGAAATGAAACGCTTCCATAATAGCAAAGACTTCTCCCGAAGTACTTGGTGTTATTTTCCGGCTGACAAGCCGGGTGGATTTGTTATACCTGAATACCGTACTTTATCTATAATTCAAATAATCAGTAAGTTATGAAAAAAGCATTACTATTTTTAGGGATGTTATCTTCTGTTGCGTATGCACAGGATTGCTCGAAAATCTTCATTTCAGAGTACGTTGAAGGTTGGTCAAATAATAAGGCATTGGAGATTTACAATCCAACGAACCAAAGTGTTGACTTAAGCCAGTATTTTGTGGCGCGTTATTCCAATGGTTCATCCACATCTACAAACGCAAACGCGGTTCAGTTGAGTGGAATGGTTGCACCGCATGATGTTTTCGTAGCTGTGTTGGATAAAAGAGATCCTAACGGAACAGGTCAGGAAGCACCGATCTGGGATTCTTTGGAGGTTCGCGGAGATGGTTTCTTCAGCCCGGTATACAATACCAGTAATGCATTTTATTGGAATGGGAACGATGCTGTTTTGTTAGCGAAAGGGACATTAACAGGACCTGCAACCAATTCAGTTACAACAGCAACAGGTTTCCAGATTATCGATGTGTTCGGAAAAATCGGTGAGAACCCGGCAAATGAAACGGGGTCTTCTGCAAATAATGATGGAGCCTGGTCTTCAGGGTTTCCTTACAATACCGGAGTTGGTGTTCAATTGACAAGTGATCATTCTTTGATTCGTAAATCAACAGTTCTTAAGGGAGTAACAACAAACCCTACATTCTTCAATCCACTTGGTGAATGGGATTCTATTCCTGCAGTAACTTATGTTTACGATGAAAACGGAAACCCTATCTCGGGTGCAAACGGTCCGATTTTGTTTGGTAACTGGTTCTCTTTGGGTTCACATGATTGCGGTTGTAATCCGTTATCTGTTGGTGATCAAACAATCGAGGATGTGTTGGTTTACCCGAATCCAACCAGTGAGGGGGTGACTTACATCAAGAATGCACAAGGTGTGAAAGAGGTAACAGTTGTAAACACATTGGGGCAGCAAGTTAATCGTTTCTCAAACAATGCTTCTGCAGTTATGTCTGTGAATTTAGGAACTGATAAAGGAGTTTATTTACTTCGTATCGTTCACGAGAACGGTTCAGTTTCAACGAAGAGGGTAATTTTTAAATAATTGGTTTATAACAAGGTCGGATTTTATCCGACCTTATTTATTTGAAAAATATGTTGCGATTTATTACAACATTGGTCATACTATTCCCGATGGTTTGCTTTGCTCAAACATCGGTAGTAAGAGGAACCGTAAAAGATAAAGTATCAGAAGAGTATATTCCCGGAGCTTATATCAGTCTGGGGACCTTCAAAGCTATTTCTGACGATAACGGAAATTATGAATTCAAAAACGTGCCTTACGGATCTTATAAATTGACCGTTGGAGCGTTTGATTTTGATACCCTTCAGTTAACGGTTGTTATTAAAACGGAGGAAACAGTCATTAATCCTGAATTGGGTGGAAGCACCGAAATTGAAGAGATTCGTGTCATTGCAAATATTTCAATGGACCGTAAAACACCGATTGCTATTACCAAAATATCTGCCGAACAAATAGCTGAAGAGTTAGGTTCCCGTGACCTTCCTATGCTTTTAAATGCTACACCCGGAGTCTACGCCACTCAAACAGGTGGTGGTGACGGTGATTCAAGGATTACTGTTCGTGGATTTGATCAGCGAAATGTCGGTGTTTTGATCGACGGTGTTCCTGTGAATGATATGGAGAACGGGGCAGTATATTGGTCAAACTGGTTCGGATTGGATGCTATTACCAACCAGGTACAAATCCAGCGTGGATTGGGAGCCACCAAGCTTTCAATGCCTTCAGTGGGTGGATCCATGAATATTGTAACGAACGGTATGCATAATCGCAAAGGGTTCTCATTCAAACAAGAATACGGAACCGGAAACTTTTTGCGTACATCACTTTCTTACAATTCCGGAAGAACCAAAAAAGGATGGGGATTCAACTTCTCAGGGTCTTACAAACAAGGAGATGGCTGGGTAGAAGGAACCAATACGCAGGGAGCTTTCTATTACGGAAAAATTCAAAAGTTAATTAAGAAACATTTGGTTAGTTTATCCGCTTTCGGAGCTCCGCAAAAACACGGACAGCGTTCATTTTACCAACCGATCCAGTATTGGGATTCCCAAACAGCAACTGATTTAGGTGTTCCGATCGACCAAAATGCAATCATCGACAGAGGTATTCGTTTTAATCAGCATTGGGGGTATATCACAAACGCTGACGGGGAGAAAGAACGTAAAAATGAGCGTTTGAATTACTACCATAAACCACAAATCACTTTAAAGGATTTTTGGCAGGTGAATAAAAAATTGTCCATCTCCAATATCGGCTATATGTCTATCGGTAGAGGTGGAGGAACACGTTTGGCAAACTCTGCCGGAACACTTTACACACAGGATGGACATGTAGATTGGGATGCAATTGTTCAGGCTAACCGGGTAGATCAATTATTTGGCGGACCAAATGTGGATCTTGCTTATTCACCTACAGAGTTAAAGTCCACGCAAGTTCAGATCTCTTCGGTAAATAATCATTTCTGGTTAGGTTACTTAGGCCAGTTCCAATACGAGTTGAATACAAAATGGTCTGTTTCCGGGGGAATTGATTACCGTTACTATAAAGGAAGCCATTACCAGGAAATTACGGACCTTTTAGGAGGGGATTATTATGTAAATACAAGTAATTTCAATGATCCGAATCCGATGAAACGCAAAGGAGATAAAATTGCACTGAATACTTATAACAATGATCGTGACGGATTGGTGCAGTGGGGTGGAGTTTTCGGTTCCGTAGAGTATAGCGGGAACAGATGGACAGCCTTTTTGAATCTTTCCGGAGTGGTAAATGCATACAAAGGAGTTGATTATTTCCAGCGTAAAGTATTGGATTTGGGAGATACGGTTCTTAGAATCGGTGCGAACGATACGATTAATTACAATGGAAATACGTATACGGCATCTTCTCCGGGACTGGAAGACTATGCTACCGATTGGAAAACAATTCCCGGTGGGACTTTTAAAGCCGGAGTGAGCTATATTCTGAATGAAAATTCAAAATTATTTGTCAATTTGGGTTATTTATCCCGTACACCTCAGTTTAGTAATGTCATTGATAATAACACAAACACTTTCTTCCGCGAGATCAAGAATGAAATCATCCAGGCGGTGGAATTGGGATATAGTTTCTCTAACAAGTATTTCGGAGTAAATGTAAACGGATACTTTACCAATTGGAAAAATAAACCATTCCCTTATGGTGTGGCTATTCCTGATCCGAATGATCCTACCGCAAGTATTTATTTGAATATTAATGGAATGGATGCTATTCATTACGGTGGTGAGTTGGATGTCGCTTACAACATCTTCAAAAACCTGACTGCCGAGGCAATGATTTCTTTGGGAGACTGGACCTGGAATTCTTCTGAAACATTCTATGTGCCGGAGCTGGACTACACGTTTGAATTTGATGCAAAAGGGGTGCATGTCGGTGATGCCGCACAAACCATGATGAATTTCAGTTTGAGATACGAACCGATCAAAAAGTTGTATTTTAAGGTGCAATACCAATGGTTCGACAGGTATTATGCTGCTTTCAACCCGTTCTATCTGCAAGGTGCAGACGCCAGAAGAGAGGCCTGGAAATTGCCTTCTTATGGTTTGTTGAACGGATTTGCAGGATATTCTGTAAATATCAAAAAAGTGAATGTTTTCTTCAACGCGATGGTTTCGAATATTTTGAATTCGAAATTCATGGCAGATGCAACAGATAGTTATTATGCTCCATTTAATTCGGATGCTCAGTCTGCTTCTGTCGTATTTGGACAAGGGTTGAGATTTAACCTGACTTTGGGAGTTAATTTTTAAAACGGAAAAACAACAGCAATGAATAAATTTTGGATGTTAGCTTGTGTATGTTTGGCTTCACTTTCTGTGAATGCTCAGGCGACGATTGCAGATGCACGTAATTTTGCAATCGGACAAACAGTTACAATTAAAGGAGTTGTAACAAACGGTAGTGAGTTGGGACCAATCCGCTACGTGCAGGATGGTACTGCAGCACTTCCTGCTTATGGTACAACTTTAAACAGCGTTCTTCGCGGAGATTCCATCACTGTAACCGGAACATTGTATGATTACAGCGGATTATTGGAGATTTCTCCTACAACCAGCTTTACGAATCACGGAGCGGTAACATTACCAGATCCTTTACCGGTTCCACTTTCAGCGATTAACGAAATGATCGAATCTCAGTTGGTTCGTGTGGATAACGTAACATTTACAACTACAGGATCTTTTGCATCAGGTAACAGTACGGTACAGATTTCAGACGGAACAACAACTATGGATGTTCGCATCAACGGAACTACCAATATTGATGGTACTGCTATTCCTACAGGACCTGTTTCAATCATTGCTTTGGTTGGTCAGTTCAACGCAAACTACCAGTTGGTTCCAAGAGCACTGAATGATATTTTTGCTTACGTACCTCCGGCGAAAGAAATCAATGTAACAATCGGTGGAACAACTTACCTTACTGGAAGCCAGTTTGCTGTTGGTACAACAGCTTCAACTACTGTAACAATCGAGAATACAGGTGCGGGTAACTTAACTGTTTCCGGTGCATCTTTTTCAGGAGCTAATGCAGCAGATTATTCCACAACTTTCACTAACGCAGTCATTGCAGGCGGAACTTCAAGTACACTTACTGTGAACTTCACTGCAGGAGGTACGGGATCTCGTTTGGGAGCTTTAACCATTGCTTCGGATGATTCGGATGAAAGTGCCTATGTAATCAACTTGTATGGTATAGGTACGGATAACCTGGCTACTGAGCCTGCGGCAAACCCAACCAACCTTACATTCCCTACAAACAAACCTTATACATTCAGCGGTTCTTTTACGCCGAGTGCAAATACTGAAAATTACCTGGTTGTTTATACGAAGAACGGTACTCCGGTTTCAGGAGCTCCGGTTGACGGAACAACTTACAAAAGAGGAGATGTTGTTGGAAACGGACAAGTTGCTTACGTGGGACCTGCAGTGAATTTCTCACCACGCCACGTGATCGCTAATGAAACATACAACATTGCAGTTTTCTCATTCAACGGTCCTTCAACATTTGAAAACTACAAAACAACTGCTCCGCTTACAGGAATGATTACTTCCCAGGGACAGCAAATCGGTAATTATTATAACGGGATCGATCATTCCAGCTCAACATTCCTTACTTCTTTGAGTGCTTTGATTAATCCGCATACTGTGATTTCATATACGAACTACAAATCAACAGTTATGGCTCAGTTTGAAGTGAGAGATACAACACTTGGAAGATCCTATGTAGTTTGTTCATACACCGGTGAACGCAAGGTTTTTGACGATCCGTTTGATTGGACAACTGTAGGATATTCTCGTGAGCACACGTATTCTCATTCCTGGATGCCAACTTACCCGGCAGACGGAAACCCTGCTAAACCTGAATATTCTGATCAGCACAATTTGTATCCGGTAAACCAAAACCAGGCAAACTCACCAAGAAGTAATTTACCGATGAATGAGATTACCGGAAACGTAGTGTTCAATTACATGAATGGAAGTGTTGGTTACAATGGTTCACAATTGGTTTACGAGCCAAGAGACGAGCAAAAGGGAAATGCAGCCAGAGCGATGTTCTACATGGCAACTGCTTACAATGGAATTTCCGGAAACAACTGGCAATTACCAACAAACCAGGATCAGGCTGTTTTGAAAACATGGCACAATGCAGATGCTCCTGATAACTATGAAATTGCACGTAATGAATACATTTTCTCTCAGCAAGGGAACAGAAACCCTTATATAGATAGTGTTCAATTTAGCTGTTTCGTAAACTTCTCCAATATGTCTTACATCTCTGCGGGGTGTGGCGATTTGGGAATCAATGAACAATTATTGCAACAAAACTTAGTCGTGTTCCCGGTACCTGCGCATACAGAAATGTACGTACAAGTAAACGGAACTCAAATCACAGATTATAAAATTGTTTCAATCTCGGGTCAGTTAATCGAAAATAAGACTAACTTAACAGCTGATGTATTGAAATTGAATACAACTGAATTCAAAGCAGGAACTTATTTGATTGAAGTAGAGACTCCGTTTGGAAAAGCTACGAAATCATTCATTATTGAATAAAATATGAAGAAACAAGTTTTTCTTTTTTTTCTAATAATAGGAGCAGGTCTTACAGCCTGCTCTTATCATTTACAGATAACAGGATCAAAACAGAATGTAGACGAATCGAGTAAGTCATCTGTCGAAATGGATTCTTTAATTGCCCCATACAGAAGGGAAATGATGAAAGAATTCGGGCAGGTGATCGGGGAAGCTGAAACCGATTTGGTTACCGGGAGACCAAATTCCACACTGGGTTTTTGGTTATGTGACCAATTGATCCAACACGCAAAAGACAGTTCGTTCTTCCGGGATGAACCGGTGGTTGCCTTCATCAATAATGGAGGACTTCGAGCTGATCTGCCGAAAGGAAACATTACCGTTGGGGATATTTACAAAGTCATGCCTTTTGATAACCGCATGGTCTTTCTAAAGCTTTCATTGGATAAAATCCCTGAAATGGAAGCTTATTTGAAGGAAAAAGGCGGGGAACCGATCGGTGGATTCAAACTGGAGAAAGGGAAATTGGTATTTCCGGATAACCTGGCGAAGGAGAAAAATTATTTCTGGGTCGTTACTTCGGATTTTTTGGCGAACGGCGGCGATAATATGTTCTTCTTTAACAAACCTTTGCAGCGATTTGATACAAACATCCTTTTTAGAGACTTCATTATCGAAGCTGTTAAAAAAGAGCAAAAAATTGCATTTTATCCCGAAGAAAGAATAAATTGGTAAGATGGAAAGAAGATTATTTTTACAACAAACAGGGGTGGTTGCAGGTGCTGCGATGATAGCTCCTTCACTGATTAGTGCAAAGAAAAAGCCCAACAAACTAGTGATCCTCCATACCAATGATACACATTCCAATATTGATCCTTTTCCGGTTAATCATCCGAAATTCCCCAATATGGGTGGAGTTTCCAGGAGAGCCAGCCTGATACAATCGGTTCGCGACCAGGAAGAAAATGTACTCTTGCTGGATGCTGGTGATATTTTCCAGGGTACACCTTACTTCAACAAGTTTAAAGGAGTATTGGAAATGAAAACCATGGCAGCCATGAATTATGACATTGTAACGCTCGGTAACCACGATTTTGATATTGGAATGGAAGCTTACAAAAGTGCTTTGTCACATGCTTCTTTCCAGGTAGTGAATGCAAATTACGAATTGAGTTCAACTCCATTGGAGGAAGTTGTAAAACCTTATACCATTGTCCGAAAAGCCGGATTCAAGATTGGTGTTTTTGGAGTTGGGGTTGATCTTCAGGGATTGGTGCCTAATGAGAACTGGAAAGGATTAACTTACCAGGACCCAATTGCCTCAGCTCAAAAACAAGCAGATGCTTTGCGTAAGGAGGGGTGTGATGTAGTGATCTGTTTGTCTCATTTGGGGTATGAGTACAAAACAAACCAAGTGTCGGATAAATTATTGGCAGCATCCACCCACGGAATAGATGTTATTATAGGAGGACATACTCATACATTCCTGGAAGATATGCAGGAATTTAAAAATAAAGAAGGAAAAGCCGTGTTTGTAAACCAGGTTGGCTATGGTGGTTTAAAACTAGGACGTATCGACATTGAATTATGCCAGGATTCCGGTAAATTCACTATTGCATCGATCAATCAATTGCTGGACGACAATATTGCATAATAATGCATAAAAAAAGGTGGGCATGCGATTAATCGCGTGCCCACCTTTTTTAGTTTCTGAAATTATTGTTTTACCAATCTGTTCATGATAGGTGTTCCGTCAATTGTTCCCGTAAGGAAATAAACACCGTTTTCCGCATTTCTCAAATCGATTGTCAGATCAGTTTGACCATTCAATTCAAACGGAACCGTTTTACCCTGTGCATCCAGGATCACAATTCCTTCCAGGTCTGAAGAACCAGCCAGTGAAATTGTAAATAGTCCGTTACTTGGGTTTGGAGCTATTTCTAACAATCCTTTCGCAGCTTCTTCCAAACCAAGACATTCGTCAACTAAGATATTGTCTGTTGCTGTAGCAGAACATCCGTTTCCATCCGTATAAGAATAAATGATTGTAAAGTTTCCTGTTCCGGAAGTTGCCGGATTAAATGATCCTGCAGAAACCCCGGTTCCGGAATATGAGCCACTTGCCGGAGTCCCTCCGCTTAAAGTCAAAGCATTGTGATAAACACACATTTCACTAAGTGGTAAAGAAAGCGCAACGCTTGGAAGAGGATTTACAGTAATTGTGATTGTTGCAGTATTGCTGCAGTTGTTTGCATCTGTTCCGGTTACCGTATAGGTAGTTGTCGAAGTCGGCTCGAAAGCGTCATTATCAATTACACTGTTGTCCCAGGAATAACTCGTCGCCGTTCCACTACCTGTCAAAGTCACAGATTCTCCTTCACAGATTTCGTCTCCGGTTGCGTCGGAACTTGCTGTTACTGTTGGTGTGCTGTTTACAACGATAGTAATTGTATCAGAATTTGAACAGTTATTTGCATCTGTTCCGGTTACAATATACTCAGTCGTTGTAGTAGGTTCAAAGGCAACACCATCCGTTACACTGTTGTCCCATGTAAAGCTTGTTGCAGTTCCTGCACCGGTTAGCGTAACAGATTCTCCTTCACAGATCATATCTCCTGCAGCATCTGAAGCAGCTGTTACCGTTGGAGCCGCGTTTACCGAAATTGTAATCGTTGCTGTATTTTCACATCCCGCTGCATCTGTTCCTGTTACCGTATAAGTTGCCGTAGCTGCAGGTTCAAAAGCAATTCCGTCAGAGACACTGTTGTCCCAGGCATAGCTTACAGCTGTTCCTGAACCGGTTAGGATTACATCATCTCCTTCACAGATCAGATTTCCAGTTGCATCGGAAGATGCTGTAACTGTTGGCAGTGTGCCGATGTTTACCGTAACATTATCCGTTGAAGTACATCCTCTTTCATCCGTTACAGTGATTGCGTAAGAAGCGGTTGAAGAAGGTGTTGCCGTCGGGTTGGCAATAGTTGTTGAAGAAAGATCCGTTGCCGGAGTCCATGCATAAGAAGTGATGCTGTTGGTGCCGGGGAATGAAACAGACCAGCTGTTCAAAGTCCCTACGTCAAATCCGTAATTATCCACAATAACCAACTGCCAGGTTCCGTTTGCCGGACCTGTTAAACCGCTGAAAGGTGTTTCGGGCTGGAAACTTCCTGTAAACGGATTGTCACCGCTGCTGATTGGATTTACTGCTGTGTCTGAGAAAACTGCATCGAAAATATCTGCATCTGAACCTCCTTCAAAAAAAATCTCCGCAGATGAACCGTCAGGAGCAATCAATGTAATAGTTAAATCGGAGGTATAAGTATGTGTCAGGCTTTCAATTGTTGCAATGACAGAAGAAGCAGTTGCGCTACCCGCATTTGATACAATAATTGTGGAAGTTGCTCCTGTTATATCTTCGTCAGGAATAGTTAAAGAGGTGTTATTCTCTGTAACCGCGTTGTAAATAAATGAGCTGCTCGTTCCTGTAAGTGTAACACCTTGTCCGGCGCAATTCGTAACATCTGAATAGTCGATTGCAGGGCTATAATTAAAACGTGTTTGATTCAATGTATTATTACTTGAATATGCATCATCTGTCATCGAAATAGAAGCGTTAAAAGTATAGGATGAACCTCCGGATGACATATCATAGGAAGCTGCAATTTGAATGGTTTGCACGGCGCCGGGTGCCAATGTTCCCGTATTGACTATAACCGGAGTAAATACCATTGGGTTCGCGCCGCTTACCGAAGCATTGATAGTTAATGGAGTAACACTGAAGTCAATAGTTGATCCTCCGGTATTTTGAATGGTTGCTGAAATTGTTTCGGCTGATCCGTAACATTCGTTAGCTGCTGCGAATACAAACTCCTGTATTTCGATATCCGGTGCCGGAGTCCATTTAAATGTTGTACCTGCTGCAGGAATTGTTGTCGGTGTATTTGAATCAAAATAGCAATTGCTCAATTCGGATGTTCCGGGAACAGAATTTACCCAGGCACCTGTACCGGCAAGAACCTCACGATTGTTCACGTTGGTTGCAAAATCATTGTCCGGACCTCGTAAACCGATTTCAGGATATGTTTGGTTATCTCCGGGTGTAATAGTACCGCCGTAAACAATAGAGATTTCGTTCGTGACAGTGTTCAAACGGATTTGAAAACTGATACGTTCTCCCGTTACATCGTATCGTTGAACATTTTGCCATTGGATCACAAATTCATTTCCAACCTGTTCTGCACGAATATTGCGCGCTCCGGCACCTGATCCCGCATCATCCAGGTCTGCTCCGAAACCTGATACAGCGCCGGCATAAGTGTAAAAACCGGAGATAGGATCATATTCATAAGTGTCCATTGATTCACCGAATGAAATGTACCCGTTTGTACTGACATAAACAGTAGTGTAAGATATCCCGTCAAACTTAAATGATGGAATGGGAACCTGAAAAAAATCTTCGTCCAGGTTGCCCATAGATGCATTTGCCAGGACTGTTCCGCCGCTGATTGCTGTGTACGTTCCAATCGATTGACTGAAGTTGTAAGTCGTTGCGACCTGTGCTTGTGCCGAATATCCAAGAAGGATAGCGCCTAATAAGGCGAGTCGCCTTTTAAAAGGTAGAATTGATTTCATGCTTTTATTTATATTAATGTGTGTCTAATATAAATAACTAAAGCGTTAATACCAAAAATCCCAGTGTTAATAAGGGTTTCATTGATTTATCAATGAAAAATCGGATCGAAAAAAGACACAGGTTAATCCGGGATTTCTTCCAGTTGTTCCCTGGATAATTTCATAATTGCAATCCGGTCAAAACTTCCCATAATTTTTGCCTGGATGAGGATATTCAGCTCTCCGGTTTCGGTTTGAATGAAATCACAAGCTGTAACAGGAATATTTTTTCCGAGGTACTTTTTCCCGGCCAAAGCTCCGCTCGACTTATCGTAAATACTCAATAACAACTGATTGCTTCTCGTAGACGACAAAAATGCCTTGTATGAAGCGCCGCCAATTGATAGTTCTTTAATAAGTACCGGTTTTTGTGCATCCAGTTCGGAATGTCCCTGAGCAGAAATAGATTCGGTAATATCGATTGTTGTAGGATTCAAAGCCGCGTTTGCATTGTAATAAAGGTTGTCATAAGAAAAGCGGGCCAGTGAAAATTGATTTCCTCCGGAAGGAGAAATGGCGGCCAGACCGCCGTTAAAACCAGCGCCATTGTAAACACCTGCAAAGTTGAGGTTTTGGTCCAGGAAGATCAATGAAAAACTGTAATTGTAAAAACCATTCATGACAATGTAGTTGTTTTCCGGAGTGGAGCTCACGAAGAAAGGCATTCGTTTTCCGTTAAATGTAATGTGTTCTACAATACGGTCTTCTACATCCGTGAAAATATCCAGGTCGGCCGATTGAACGATTGAGCTCAAATCCAAAGTCAATTTATGGATTCCAGTCTGCATGCTCAAGCGGTTGTAGTTCTGGATGTAAATGTTTTGTCCCGAATTGTAAGCGTAAGTCGGATATAGAATATCCGTAAAAGCAGCTACTTCGGTTGTTGAATGATTGTTTTCGTCAATTTTCAGGACATAGGTAAACAATCCGACAGCATCCATACATACCAGATAATTCGCTCCGTTGCTTTTGATCAGGCTCGGAACTGCATTCACATAGTTTTCCGGTAATTCGTAATTCCATACAAATTCTCCTTTGGCATCCACTTTCATCAAATGGATTCGCCAGCCGTCGTAGGAACTCATTACAATATATCCGTCATTTGACGCAGAAGTGGTCATGCTTAAAGGATGAAAATGCTTGTTCCCATTCTGATCATCGTAGATCTTGATCAATGGGATTTCTTCTTCTTTCACTTTCTTTTTACAGCTTGAAAATCCGATTCCCAGTCCTAAAAAGAGCATTGAATAAATAATTAGTTTCATATGAGTTCGGATTAATGTCTGCTTTTTCTAAGGATTCCCAGTGAAATGGAGTTGTCTATCGGGAACATGACGCTCAATTGAATGTCAAGGTTCATAAACTTCAGCTGGTCAGGAACATCCAGGTACTGCATGCTTAGTCCGGTAAAATCAGCGTACCGGTTTTGATCGTTGACCATGGAACGGAAGCCGTAACGGAAATTGCTTTCCAGACTGATGGCAAAATAATTGGCGAAATAGGTAAATCCAACTCCGGCAGTCAGTCCGAAATTAGCTTTGAGTAAATGTTCTGTAAAATCCGTTTCACCGGTTCTGTCAGCTGTTTTTTTATCTACTTCTTCATCGATGGTATAATCGTAGAAAATTGTTTTTTTCGCCTGGTGTCTGAAATTAGCATAGATTCCCCCTTGGATGTAAGGTGAGAATTGGGAAACGGTAAAATCCCACCGTACCAGTAACGGGAGGTTCACAGCCGAAACTTTTTGCTGATGCATCATTTCCAGTGCGAAATCTGCTTCGTTTACCGTATCCGACCAGGAATAGGCCGTACGGTAATTGTAGCTGCTGTTTTGGTATGCCGGCTGAAAAACAATGGCGAGATTCTTTTTGAAAGAATAGGAGAAATACAGGCCGAATTGGGAACCTTTGTTCTTAAATAATCCCTGGTAATCTTTTTCCGAATTCGCATTTTCCTGGGAAGATTGCGGGGTTGTTACCAGGAGGCTGTAATCCTTCACTACTTTGGCAGCGCTGAAATTCATTCCGCCCGTAATACCCAGATAAATCCGGTTGTTTCGGTGAACCGTGTATTTTGTTTGTGCCGTTCCTTGAAAAGTAAGCAGAACGGTTAGTGAAAGGAATAAAATTCTGTTTAACATCATTATTTGGAAAGGATTACTTTTTCAGTTAGGACAACACTGTCATTTGCTATTAAAGTCACAAAATAAGTTCCGTCGGCATAGCGGGATAAGTTAAAATCAACCGCGTGTTCTCCGGGAACGGTAGGTGCGTCGGTAATTTGTCCGATGGATCTGCCGGAAATATCCTTAATTTCAATATGAACTTTGGTCTCTTTTTTCAGGATGTACGAAATACTGATACTTGAATTGGACGGGTTCGGGTAACATTTCAGCCATAAATTTTCCTTGAAAAGCTCCGTCACGCTGAGTTCCTTACAGCGCACATAATCCACGCGGCTGGAAACGAAATTCTCGAATTTAATATGCTCAATGGCTGCGTCCGGTGCGCCGAACCAATCTTTGACCACAGAAGTGAAAACCTGCCTGTAATCGTGCTGCAATGGAATATTCCCATTTTGCAGGTTGGATAAGTCAGGATTGTCTCCATAGACACCCGGATTCAGACAGGTACCGTAAATAAGCATCGGAGCTGCATTTCCGTGGTCGGTTCCATAACTTGCATTGGAAGCTACCCGGCGCCCGAATTCTGAAAAAGTCATGGTCAAAACACGATCAGCAAGCCCCAAATTTGTCAAATCATCGTAAAATGCTTTTACAGCCGATGAAATATGGTACATCAAAGCAGCGTGTGAACCCATAGTGGTATTATTATTCACAACCTGGTTCGCATGTGTATCAAATCCACCGATCCTGCAAAGGAAAATCTTCGTTCCGATTCCTCCGCTGATCAAACGGGAAATAATTTTCAATTGTGGAGCCAATGGGTTGTTTAACGAACCGCTTGGGGCTATATACGGATATAAATCCGGGTAAACCGTTCCGGAGTTTGTTCCGGCATCGTAAACATCTCTCAGGCGCTCTGCATAGTTGTTTGATTGCCGCTCGATTTGCATGATGTATTCAATTTCATCACCCGCATGTGTAGGTGGAAAGTTGGTAGGTTCTTCGGCCCCGACACTGTTTATCAGGTTGTAGAATGCATCCGGGTTTTGAATGGAAAGCCCTGCCGGAATTCCCTGGTTTCTGTGAAAGGCTAAAGAAACCCCCGTTCCCATTTCAAGTGCAAGTGGATCCGGAACAGTTGCATTCGGATAACCGGTCGGATAATCCGGGTAATAATGCTCAAAATAACGACCCATCCACCCCGAATTGAAGTAGTCGTCGTAGTTTCCACCCATGTACCAGACATCTCTGCTGCGAAAATGTGAACCATTCATGTTCTCATAGGAAACATTTTGAACGATTGCCATATTCCCGGCATCATACATGGCTTTCGAACCAACCATGTCCGGGTGAAGCCCCACCTGTTTATTGGCAGGTAAATTCGGGTCCAGTGTGATGTAATGCCGTGTTCCGCTTTGAGGGATGGCAATATTTGGTCTCAAATTGTAATAGTTGCCGTATTGGTTGATCGGAATAACCATGTTCAATCCGTCATTTCCACCGTGCATTTGGATCAGCACCAGGATTTTGTCATTCAGACTGGATTTAGCCATGTTTTCCAAAATTCCATCGGGCTGGACTAAATTCAATGCAATACCATTAAATTTTAAGAGCATTCCTGTTCCCAGTAGAGATGAAATGCGTACGAAGTCTCTTCTATCCATAGGGCGTAGTTTTTAAAATAATTGGTATTCCGGTGTCTGCATCATTGCCATGAAAAGGGACTCCAACTGTAAACGGACGTTGACATCGCTGCTCGTGTTCACATAATTATTCCATTCGGCTGTCCAGTTTGCAGCCGGAAGCTGATCCAGCAATACATCATCCCTGAAATAGTTGAAACGTATAGTATCCAGTGTGATCGGGAAGAGCCATTCTGTCAATTCCTGTACCAGGATCGTTGCATCTCCCGGATTTGAGCAGTAGGTATCTACAAATGCTACCACATCTAATTTCAGCAGATTTCCGCTCATTCCGTTAAAGCCGCTGATCAGCAGTTCCGAAAATTTATACCGGTTCGCCAGGTAATTGGAAGAAATCCAAAACCGGTGGTAACCCGGAAATTGGTAATAAGGTTCGTAACCCGCCACATCGTACGGTTCGAAGAATTGAAGCCCTTGGAGGTCCAATTGTTCAATTAACTGGCTGTACATTTCATAATGAGCAGTAAGCTGGGAAGTATTATTGGGAACCGTTAAATTGAATAAACGCATTGTTCCGATAACCAAATCCATTGGAGATTTAATGATTGCTCCTATATTGTTGTCTTCTGTGATTGGTGTATCCAGATCATAAAAATGCTCACTTTGGAACAGGACCTCCAGTACGGAAGTAATGTTGTAATTATTGCTGACCAATGTGGTTGCCAAGGGTTCAATAATGTCGGTTTCAATTTCAGCTGTTATATCGTAGTATACGAATTCACGGTAAATTCTTCTGCAAATGTGCTTTGCCGTATGCGGAGAACTGAAAACCATGTTTACGACATCATCCAATTCGGTATAAACAGCGGCAACTGCTGCATTTGTTCCGGTAACACTTCCCGTCTGGATAACCTGGTTGTTGAATGCGCTTGAGAACTGCTTGGATGTAACATCGTGCTGGGAGGAAGTAGTTGCCGAACCCTTGACTTTCCCGGTTGGAATATTGGTTACAGGGTCGATCGTTTGAAAAGAAGGATCAATTCCCCATCCGGTCAATGCTTTGGTCAATGCCTGCACATCCTGCTCGGTAAAATTGGTGTAATTACCGAGGCTTAATTCTTCCCCTTTGCCTACTGTGTAGAGTTCCAGGAACTCGCGTGCGAAATTTTCCTGCGGAACACCTTTGATATTCAGGTTTCCATCCAGGTGCAGGAGCATGGCGTTGTCAATAATCAATGCTTTTGTCAGGTCTTTGTAATTCCCCAAAGCATAGTAGCGCAGTAAACGCAGGTAATCAATTGAAAACTGCGGATTATTCTCAATCCGACTCATGATCATCGGGAAATGTGTATGGTAAAACCAGATCATTCGTTCGGTGAGATTTGCTCCGCCGGCCCGCATGTTTTCCATCCACCAGCTGCGGGTATAATCTGCCAGGTTTGTACTCGTTGGACTTACCGTATTGGGAAAAATCCAGTCGGTTCCACTTGAAGGATCAACTGGAAAGGGAGGAGCGGGCTGAGTTTGGATAAGCGCGTTGATGGCAGCTTGTGCGGTCATTCCTGCAAAACTGGTAATATCTTGCAGTCTTGGTCCCATAGTAGCACGACGCAGTAAATGCGCGGCTCTTTGAGTGCCTAAAGCTCCTGCAATCGGATTGAGTGAAGCCATAAGTAACTAGTTGTGTTCGTTATTTATAAAATCAAAAGTACAAAGTCAATAACGTCAGTTAGACTTATCAGGAGAGAAGAGAGAATCAGTTCTGTGTGTTTTAGAGAAACCAAGGTAGAATTTTTGTTTTACATTTTCAATAAAATTCAAAGACCAGGTTCAATTTTATCACCAACGAAATTAGTTCTTTCCGGCTTGGTTGTTTTTTGTAGTAAGGGAAAAGAAGCTGTTGAACGAATTCGCTAGTTGGTGTTATTTTTTCAAGAAATGAATAAAAAGTGGCTTTGGCTGAATATTTTTGACAGAATTTGATTGTGGTATAAAATAGTATGTGGTATAAAATAGTAGGGGCGCGATTAATCGCGCCCCTACTATTTTTGGTTTATTTTTTTACAAATGGATCACTTCTCCGTATGCCGCTGCGGCAGCTTCCATCACTGCTTCAGACATGGTTGGATGCGGGTGAACCGTTTTGATCAATTCTTCACCGGTAACTTCCAGTTTACGGATAGCAACGATCTCAGCGATCATTTCGGTAACGTTAGCACCGATCATGTGAGCTCCAAGCAATTCACCGTATTTCGCGTCAAAGATCAATTTTACGAATCCGTCTTTTGCTCCGGCAGCAGATGCTTTACCGGATGCAGAGAACGGGAACTTACCAACTTTGATTTCCATTCCGGCTTCTTTCGCTGCTTTTTCTGTCATACCGACAGAGGCAACTTCAGGAGAGCAGTAGGTACATCCCGGGATGTTTCCGTAATCCAATGGCTCCGGGTGGTGGCCTGCGATTTTCTCCACACAGATGATTCCTTCAGCAGAAGCAACGTGTGCTAGTGCAGCTGTTGGAATAACATCTCCGATTGCAAAGTAACCAGGGATATTTGTCTGGTAAAAATCGTTTACAAGGATTCTTCCTTTGTCAACAACGATTCCCAATTCTTCCAGTCCGATGTTTTCGATATTTGCCTGGATACCAACAGCAGAAAGAACAACATCACATTCAATTTTTTCTTCTCCTTTTGCTGTTTTCACAGTAACAACACATCCTTTTCCGGAAGTGTCCACTGATTCAACAGATGCATTGGTCATAATATTAATCCCGGCTTTTTTGAAGGATTTCTCCAATTGCTTGGATACTTCTTCGTCTTCGATTGGAACTACATTCGGTAAATATTCTACGATGGTAACTTCTGTTCCGATTGCATTGTAGAAATAAGCAAATTCCACACCGATAGCACCTGAACCAACAACAACCATTTTCTTCGGTTGTGTTTTCATGCTCATAGCTTCGCGGTAACCGATGATCTTAGATCCGTCTTGCGGTAAGTTCGGTAATTGGCGGGAACGAGCTCCGGTTGCTATGATAATTCCTTTGTCTGCAGTAAATTCAGTTACTTTTCCGTCTTCTCCGGTAACAGCTACTTTTTTTCCTGCTTTCAGAACACCGGTTCCTTTGATCACATCAATCTTGTTCTTTTTCATCAGGAATTGGATTCCCTGGCTCATTCCGTTGGCAACACCTCTGGAACGCTCAACCATTCCTCCGAAATCTGCTTTTGAATCTTTCACGGTGATTCCGTAGTCAGACGCATGTTGAATGTATTCAAACACATTCGCACTTTTCAATAATGCTTTTGTTGGAATACATCCCCAGTTCAAACAGATTCCACCCAATGAATCACGCTCAACAACTGCAGTTTTCAAACCTAATTGCGATGCGCGAATAGCGGTAACATATCCGCCGGGACCACTCCCAATAACTATGATATCGTAATTCATTTCTTTTTTCAATAAAATGTAATGGGACGAAATTAATCAATTCTCAGGAATTGTGAACGAATACTTTGCGGAATTGAGAATTTCTCAAATTTCCCCCTTGAGGAGGGATTAAGGGAGGTGACAAGCAAGATGGCTAACCACCTTCTCGATCCTCCCAGAAGAAAGGAGGGGGATTATTCCGTTAAATAAGCGCTATTCTTTGTGGATTTTCTAATTTTGGCTAAAATTCATCCAATGGCTCAGTATCATATCTCTATCGAACAAGCAAACCAGCAATACATTCAATTCAAAGTGATTTTTGAAAACGTAGCACCGAATGCGGTTATTCATTTACCGAAATGGAGACCCGGAAGATATGAGTTGGGCAATTTTGCAAAGAATGTCAGAGGTTTTAAAGTTTTCAATGCAGAAGGAAAAGCCGTTGATTTTCGAAAAAATGATCTTTCTTCCTGGGAAATTGGTGTTTCTGAGCCAACAAGCATTCGCGTAGAGTACAGTTATTATGCCTCCGAATTAAATGCGGGATCAACATACCTGAGTAAGGAGATGTTGTATGCCAATCCGGTGAACTGTTTTATTTACCAGGAAGGGAAAAAGGAGGAAGCGTGTGAAGTGATACTTAATATTCCTTCCGACTGGAACATTGCGGGATCAATGGAACGAGAAGGGAATATTTTAAGAGCTGCTGATTTTGACGAGCTTGCCGATTCGCCTTTCATTTGTTCGGCAACTTTGCAATACAATCAATACGAATCACATGGAACGATTTTCCATTTGTGGTTCCAGGGTGACTGCGCAGTCGATTGGCCGCGTTTGATCAAAGATTTCAAAGCATTTACGGATAAGCAGATCGAGAAATTCATAGAATTCCCGGTTCCGCATTACCATTTCCTGTTTCACATTCTGCCATACAAAGCGTATCATGGAGTGGAGCACCAGAAATCAACAGTGATTGCCCTTGGACCAACATACGATGTCTTTGGAGCACTTTATACGGAGTTATTGGGAGTTTCTTCCCATGAATTGTACCATACCTGGAATGTGAAAGCTATTCGTCCGATTGAAATGTTCCCTTACGATTATCAAAAAGAGAATTTGTCCAAATTGGGGTATCTCTGTGAAGGTGTAACAACTTACATGGGAGATTTGATGCTTTATAAGTCAGGAGTATTCACTTTGAAGCAATATTTGCATGAATTCACCGGGCAACTTCAAAAGCATTTCGATAATTTCGGGCGTTTCCATTATTCTGTTGCGGATTCTTCTTATGATACCTGGCTGGATGGCTATGTGCCGGGTGCACCGGGCCGTAAAGTTTCTATTTATACGGAAGGTTGTTTGCTGGCATTTGTCTGTGATGTGAAAATCCGGGAACATTCGGCAAACAAACATGGTTTGGATGAATTGATGAAGCGCTTGTATTTCAATTTCGCGCTAAATGGAAAAGGAGTCAGTGAAGAAGATTATTTAGGCTTATTGAAAGAACTTGCCGGTGACGGAACGGAAGAACTGATTAAAGATTATTTCTATGGAACAAGACCGTTTGAAGCCATTTTGACTGAAGCGCTTGAATCTATCGGGTTGGAACTGACTCATCAACCAAACCAGAAATACTCCGCCGGAAGAGTTGGATTTAAAGCAGTGCCTCACGGCGCACATTTCCTGGTAGCGGCAATCTATCCGGGATCACCTGCTGACTTGGCGGGACTAATGATCAATGATGAGATCATCGGTGTGAATGAATTCAAATTGAATGGTGATATAGACAATTGGCTGCAGTACCTGGATGATCAGAACAAACGGTTAAAAGTGATCCGTCAGGGGAAAATACTTGAATTGCCTTTACCCGAAGTTCAGCGAAGCTTCTATTTGGAATATGGTGTGAGTGTTATTGAAAATCCGAATAATGCTCAGAAAAAGGCATTTGAACATTGGAAAGCTTAAGAGCAAAGTTTTCAAAAATCAGGTGAATAAATTTTCTGTCTGAAGGTAATCTCACAAAGTTGCTGAGCTTCGTTATTCCTGAATTTTTCCGTGATTAAAACGCTTACCAATTAGTTGCCGGCGAATATAAATTCCGCCCGATTAAGGGATTTCTATTGATTAGTTTTGTCGAAAATTTTACAAAATGATCAATCAAAATGGCTTTAAAATAGCACTAATAGGTGCTGTTCTTATTTTTTCGAATTCAGTAAGTGCACAATTCAAATTTTCAAGAGTCAATGTAGCTGACGGTGTTAAAACGGCAGTAAAATCGGGTGATAAAGTTGATCTGCGTATTAGTCCGACAGGTAATGTTGAGCAAAACTTCGTAGTTGATTTGGATCTTGCAGCATTTAAAAAAGCATATAAGTATGATGTGATAATCGTTTCTTATTTGCGTAATGACAAGGCTAACTTTTCATACATCCATGAACTGGAGTCAGTACTTAACACCAAAAAATATGCGGGAAAGGGAATAGTACCTGTTTATGCGTATGACAATAAGAAATTCAAAGAAACAGATTACAGAACACTTGCAAAGGATTTGATCGAATATGACGGTCCAACACCTGTTTCACGCAAAATTGCTGTATACGGTAGTTATATCACCGGTGAAGAGGGATATTTCGACGCAAACGACATGTACCAGTTCAGAAATAAGTATTCCGAAGGAGAACTTCTTGGTTTTATTGAGTTGAATACGATATACAACAAGAAACAATTGGATGACTATGATGCGAAACAGAAATTAAACAACTATTACCAGGCAGAAAGAGACCTGGATCGTATGCAATCCGCATTCAAAAGAAATGTTGTGGAAAATATAAATCAGTATGTTGCTCCGGTAGTTGCAACTCCATTGTATGGTGCGTTATCAGAAGGTTTAACTGAGATTTGGAATTCGAAAGTGAAAGCTGCCGAAGCAAATAAGTCTCCGGAGAATGCCGATAAATACATTGCATCTGTTGCAGAACTAAACAAAGATTTAGAAGTGATGTATGCGGTAGCTGCTAAGGATAAAGCTGTTTTGAAAACGTTGAACAAAGAAATTAAAACAAAACAAACAACCCAGGAAAAGTGGGATTATATTCAGGCTAACAAATAAGTGAATTCACCCAAAAAGTAGGTCCGGCGATTAATCGCCGGGCCTACTTTTTTTATAACTTATCTCAATAATTGAACATGTCCTGTTTTGGTATTTTTCTTGTCATTTCCGGATGATTTGAAGCGAACAGTCCAGGTATAAATCCCTGCAGTGCATAATTCGCCGTTGTAGGTCCCATCCCAGCCGTACTGTGTATCGTTGGATTCAAACAAAGTTTCCCCCCAGCGGTTATATATTGTTAAAGTATAATTGTACGGATCAAACCCTGAAGTAAATACCGGTGCGAATACATTGTTGAATTCATCGCCGTCAGGTGTAAATGTGTTCGGGACATAGTAAACCAGCTCTTCCTGGATCGTTACGGAAAGTCTCGCTGTATCCGGACAGTTTCCGGCATTGTTTGCAACAAGTGTAATTATATAGTTTCCGGCGTCTTCGGTATAAGTGTGGCTTGGGTTGAACAAATTACTGGTAGCTCCGTCGCCAAAATCCCAAGAATAAACCGAAGCGTTGGAGGAAGTGTTGAATGTGTGGAATTCGGGATTCATCAAACCATGAACCGGATTATTGACTGAAAACTGAGCATCGGCATTCGGTAAAGCACAAATGAAACTTGGAAAAGATGTCGTTGTAGAACATCCTGCCTGGCTGATAGATGTAACTGTGATGTCATAGCATCCTGCGCTATTGAATGTGTGCGTAACACTATCCGGCTGGTTTGAATTCGCAGAACCATCACCAAAATTCCAGATCACTGAACCGGATGGCATGCTTTCATCAATAATTGAAGTAGTAAAAGGGGCGCAGCCGGTGGATTGCTGTGTAGAGATCTGAACAACCGGCATTGCATTTACTACGATGGTTGTTGTTCCGGGAGTCGCACATCCTCCGTTAACGGTATAACTAATCGTGTGAGAACCGGCTCCTGCTTGAGAAGGTGAAAATTCACCCGTACCTGCATTTACAATTCCATCGCCAGCCCATGTTCCTCCGGCAATACTTGCGGAAAGAACTTCATTTGTTCCTGCTTCACAGAAAGGCCCGGCGGCTGTAACAACAGGTACTTGTCCTGAATTCACAACCAGATTGGTTGTAGAGGATGAGGTACAACCGTTTAATGTTGTTGTAACCGTGTAGATTCCGCCCGCATTAACAGTAGCTGTATTAGAAACATTTTGTGTGTTGGCACTGAATCCGTTCGGACCCGACCAGCTGTAACTCGTTCCCGGAAGGCTTGTTGCCTGCAACTGCATTGTACTTCCTTCACACAAAGGACCGTTATTCGTGGCTGTAACCGTTGGTACCGGGTTGACCGTTAAAGTCATACTTGCGTTTGCAGAACAAGATCCGGTGGTTCCGGTGACAGTATAGGTTGTTGTAACCGTTGGATTTGCGGTGACAGTTGTTCCTGTAGCAGACGATAACCCCGCAGACGGACTCCAGCTGTAATTCGTTGCTCCGTAAGCCGTTAAGGTTGTGGAGGCACCGTTGCAGATACTCGTATTGGGAGATACTGAGACGACAACGGGAGTAACAGTGACGGTTACCGGCAAAGAAGCTGTACAACTTCCGCTGGTTCCGGAAACCGTATAAGTGGTAGTGGTTGTTGGATTTGCAGTAACAGATGCACCGGTTGTTGAGGATAAACCAGTGGACGGTGACCAGGAGTAATTCGTTGCCCCACCTGCTGTCAAAATGGTTGAGCCACCATTACAGATACTTGCATTCGGAGATACGGTTAATGCAAGCGGTGTAACAGTAACCGTAACGGTTTGTGTGGAAGAACAACTCCCGTTCGTTCCTGTAACGGTATAGGTCGTTGTCGTAGCCGGGCTTGCTGTGACGCTTGCTCCTGTTGAAGCTGATAACCCGGTTGCAGGTGACCAGGAATAATTTGTTGCACCACTTGCAGTGAGTGTGGTGGAAGCACCGTTGCAAATACTTGCGTTGGGAGAAACTGTAAGGTTTAATGGAGTAACAGTAACAGTTGTTGTTGCACTTGCTGAACAGGAACCATTAGTTCCGGTTACGGTATAAGTGGTGGTGGTTGTCGGATTTGCTGTAACCGTTGCACCCGTTGCAGCAGACAAACCGGTTGTAGGTGACCAGGTATAATTGGTTGCACCGCTGGCTGTTAAAGTCGTAGAAGCTCCTGAACAAATAGTGGTGCCTGGTGTTACGTTCACAGTTAACGGAGCAACCGTAACTGTAACTGTTGCACTGCTGGTACAACCCGCGGTTGTTCCTGTTACAGTATAAGTTGTAGTTGTTGCCGGGCTCGCTGTTACAGTGGCACCGGTAGTTGAAGACAAACCTGTTGATGGTGACCAGGAATAACTTCCGGCTCCACTGGCCGTAAGGGTTGCACTTCCTCCCGTACAAATTGTTTGGGCTGGGGGAGCAGTAACAGTGGCGCTGTTTACGGTAATGGTTGTAGAAGATGAAGCATTACAAGGAGCAACACCTACGGAATAGTTAATGGTATGCGTTCCTATTCCGGCTGAAGCTGGGTTAAATACTCCGCTGGAAGAAACTCCCGGTCCGGACCAGGTACCTCCCATATCTGCGGCAATTAACTGCGTTGATCCTGAAGTCACACAAAATGGTCCCACAGGATTAATTGCAGGGTTTGGAGGACCTGATTGAGCACCGGTTGGGCTCAGTGATAAAGTGAAATTGTTGGAACTTCCGCTCCAGTTCTCAACAAGGATCATGATTTCCTGACCGGCAGTAACCATAGGTGCAGGTACTGATGCACTGCATGGAAAAGAAGTTCCGAATTGGTTACATCCGCTTGATGAACTGGCATAATTACAGCCGATCTCATTGCTCTGATTTTGAATGGCAGTGCAAGGAGATTGTCCGTTTGGAATATTGAAAACAGCTACATCCAGGAAACCTGAATTGGAATTTCCGTCAATAAGCATATTTAATGGACCTGATGTAGTAATATGCAGAATGATATACCCCATGTTCGGTCCAAAGAAATCGAGACAGGAACTCACAACGGGTCCGGGATTCACAAAAGTAAAAGGACCTGCAGTTCCCGTAGCGCAAATAGATGTATTCGTATTACACTGTGCATTTGCGGATTGAGTTCCGATTACTGCAAGGAAAAAAATAAAAAAGGAAAAAGGGAAGAGGAGAGTAACGAGTAGTGATTTATTGTATTTCATAGCCGTTGTATCCAAAATGTGAAACTAATTCATTGATCATTGCTGGTGTAAGCTGCTCATTGCAGTTGATTCGTACGGAAGTAAAGTCATCACTGAAATCAATGGTATTTAAATAGGAGTAGTGTGACTTTAAACGAAGATTTACTTTTTCTTCTCTTTGAGAATCGCCCAATGGACGGTAAGAAACAAAGGTGAACGTAAAATTATCCAGTTGCTGAATGATGCATGAAGGGTTGTTTCCCGATTGATGAAGCAACATGTCTACTTCGGAAGTAGGCTCACCATTGGAGATCAATTGGGAACGAACCGAGTTCAAAGAATCAACGAGGGATTGAGTTTGACCGAATGTTATAGTTGAAAAAACCGTAAGTGAAACGGAAAGAACATAGCGCAACAGCTTTGCTTTTGAGTAGTAATACATTGTAAATTAGTTTCGTGTTCGAATATAGAACGAAACAATTGATTGGTGGTTGCCTAAATTGTTAATTAAAAAAAGCGTGTTATTGTTAACACGCTTTTCGAAAATAAGGTTAGAATTTATAACTGATTCCTAAACTCGGAAGGAATGGAAATTGATAGATTTTTGAATTGGTAACACGGTTTACATAGAAAATGTTCTTTCTGTTGTATGCATTGGTTACTGCAGCAATGATTTCAAGTTCTGTTTTGTTCTTGAACTTAAACTGTTTTTTCACGGTAATATCCAATCGGTGGTAAGTTGGAAGCCTTTTGGAGTTGAATTCTCCTAATAATACTCCAACACTATTTGAGTTACTTGTCGTGAAATCAGTTGTTACTCCATCTGTGAAAGCTTCTGTTTGATAGTACCCCGAAGTAGGAGTAAATGGAAGTCCGGAACCAAAATTCCAGCGTACATTCAATTCCAGGTCTTTTTTCTTACCGAAGGCATAAGATGCAACAAGGTTTACGTTGTGTCTTCTGTCGAATACAGGTGCGTAAGTAACGAACCCATCCCATCTGGTTGATTTACCGTAGGAATAAACTCCCCACAAGAACAATCTGTTCAGAGTGTATTTCAATAGCACATCCACACCGTATGATTTTCCGCTTTCGATCAGGAAGTCTTTTTTGTAAACATCGTCCTCTTTAGAGAAATCAGAAATGTCTTCATACAGTTTATTCACATTGATGTTACTTAACTGGGGGAAATATTTAAAATACCCTTCGATGTTCAACATCAGGTTTTTAGCCAGGTCGAATTCCGTTCCTGCAATGGCGTGCCAGGAGTATTGGATTCCGTTTTTAGGATTTTTCTCTTTTCCGCTTTCGGTAATGAAATTTTGCTGAACGTTTGACGGAGCACTTAACAGACCGTTAAACAAATTCACGATATCCCTGTCTGAAGAAGCTGTTGTAAAGTTTTGAGAGTAACGTCCTCCGGATAGTTTCACGCGGAAGAAATCAGTTGCATTGTATTTAATACCCAGGCGCGGTTCTAAGGAAATGGTACTCAAACTCGCATAAGCCTGAACACGTAATCCCGGTTGAACAACAAAACGTTTACTAACAAACTTATAGTTTGCGTATGCCCCGATTTCAACGGTGTTGTTTTCGTCCTGGATTTTAGAAGCGATTTCATTATAAGTCAGGTAATCGGTTTTGAAGATATTGATCCCGATACCATAATCGATCTGGCCCTCATTTTTCAGAAAGTAAGAGAAATCAAACCCAAGATCTGTTCCGAATATGGAACTGGTGCGAGGCTGTGTACCAACTTCGTTAAAGTTGGTCTTGTAGCTTGATGCTGTTAAATGACCTTTGATAAATGTTTTACCACCTCCCGGTAATAGAATCCAGGACAATCCTCCTCCTGCTTGCTGGAAATCCAAAGCAGCAGATTCGTTGTAATTTACTTTGTCTGTATTGCTGAATCCGAACACAGAAACTTTAGATCCCTGCCCGGTTGCAAAAGTCAGTTTTCCGTATAGGTCCGTAAAGTTGTATGGCAATCCGTTACCATTGTTTACTCCGCGGTATAAATCCTTGGAAGTATAATCCAGCAGGGAATGTTTTGCCGAGAAAATAAAAGATCCTGCTCCCGGTCTTCCTTCTTTGGCGCGGTACATTGGTCCTTCTACAACCAATTTTGCAAGGAATGGGGATACGGAAACCTTTCCGCCGAAATTCTTTTTATTTCCGTCACGGTAGGTAATATCCATAACAGATGAAATTCTCCCCCCGTATTTGGAATCAAATCCACCGGTATAAATATCTACGTTCTTAACGAGCTCCGTTTCAAAAATGGAGAAGAAACCAATGGAATGGAAAGGGTTGTAAATGGTCATACCATCCAGTAATATTTTGTTCTGGATAGGTGTTCCTCCACGAACGTATAACTGTCCTCCCTGGTCACCTGTTGTAACAACTCCCGGAGTTACTGAGAAAGCAGCCGTAATATCATTTTCGGCACCTACTGACGGAATTCTTTCCAATCCTTTTTTGTCCAATTTGATTACAGACATCAGGACTTCCGTAGTTTTTGCTTTTGTTTCAGCAGAAATTTCAACCTCTCCGATTTCTGTGGCGTCTTCTTCTAATAAATCAATTCTTAACTCGGTAATACCTCCTTTGGTACTTACGACAATCTCTTTATTGTATTCTTTAAATTCAGCCGATTGTACCTTTAACAGGTAAGTACCCATGGGAACTTTAGGAATGCTGAAGAAACCATTTACATCGGCCGCCGCTCCCAAAATAGATTGTGTTTTTTCAGTTGGAATCAGGATTACTTTTTCAAACGGTACAACTTCACTGTTTTCATTGTTGAATAAAAATCCGCGAACAGTATGATCCTGGGAAAAAGAAATGATTGAAACGGTTAAGAATGCAAATAAGGAGAGTATTTGTTTCATATGTTTTACCATGGGTTTTAAAGAAGTTTCCGAAGTTACATAATTAACACTAATTAACGAGTGAAAATTCGGAAAAATGATTAAACGTGCAGATTATTGATTAAACGGACTTTAAGTAGAATTATTAATGATGAATGATTCAAATTATCAAGGGGATTTCCTATTTGGTAATTCAGTAATTGATCATTGATAATTAACTCTTGCGGAGCAAAATCTTAGCTTTCTCCCAATAAACATCCATTTCTTCCAGCGACATTTCAGACATGTTTTTAGTATCCTGAGCTATCATTTCTTCCATTTTTTGAAAGCGGGACTTGAATTTGCGGTTAGTGGATTCCAGTGCATCTTCCGGGTTGACATTGATGAAGCGGGCGTAGTTCACAAGAGAGAACATGACATCTCCAAACTCGTCTTCAATCTTTTCCGGATTCATCGTCTGCTGTGCTTCATGCAGTTCTGAAAATTCTTCGATTACTTTGTTTTTGACATCTTCAATATCAGACCATTCAAAACCGATTCCTTTCACCTTTTCCTGGATACGCATGGCTTTGATTAAAGCGGGAAGGGTATTCGGAACACCTTCCAGGACCGATTTTTTTCCTTCCTGTAATTTGATTTTTTCCCAGTTAGCCTTTACTTCTTCTTCCGAATCAGCTTTTACATCCCCGTATATGTGCGGATGCCTGTGGATCAGCTTGTCACATATCCCGTTGAGTACACTGGTTACATCAAAAGCTCCCAGCTCCGACCCGATTTTGGAGTAGAAAACCATGTGAAGAAACAGGTCGCCGAGTTCTCCCTGGATACCATTGAGGTCATTTGCCTGGATCGCATCTGCCAATTCATACGTTTCTTCAATGGTCAAATGCCGCAGCGATTGGATTGTTTGTTTTTTATCCCATGGACATTTCTCACGGAGATCGTCCATAATGTTCAATAAACGGGCAAAAGCTTCCAGTCTCGGGTCTTGCTTTAAATTATTATTAGCTAATTCCATACTGCAAATGTACATAGAACAAAATTTGTAATTTTGGATTATGAAAATTGCCTTGCTGTTTTTTTTACTGCCTGTTATCTGCTATTCCCAGGAGAGCCGGATAGATGATTGGGCTTTTACACTGAAAGGAAAGTCTGGTTTTTTAGCTGCACACCGGGGTACTATGGGGCATCTTGCCAAAGACCGTTTGTTTGCCGGTGAACTTTCTTTCAGCAAACGGATGAGATCAAAAAACTGGAGCGAAGAATACAAAAATCCTTATACGGGAGTAACACTTTACGGATCGAACCTGGGAAATAAGGAAGTTTTGGGCTATGGCTTCGGAGCATATGGATTTATTGAGTTTCCGTGGTCGAGAAGTGAGAAACATGTTTTTACCTGCAAACTGGGAGCCGGTTTAGGCGGAGTGACAAGGGTTTATGATGTAACTAAAAATCCGAAGAATGTGCCGATGAGTACTTATTTGAATGCGGTTATCTGCCTGGGACTCCAGGGAAGATGGTACATCAAACCTCAACATGCTTTGTTTTACAGTCTTGATATGACCCACTTTTCAAACGGATCCAGCAAAGTGCCTAATTTAGGACTGAATATGCCCTTTATAGGACTGGGATATGAGTATACCTTTAAGAAGAAAGAACATACTGGTTTGGAATTGAGTCAATTCGAACGCGTTCCGTTTTTTAAGAGCTGGAATGTTTCAGTAGTTGGAATTGTTTCCGATAAACAGATCTTTCCAACAGGAGGAAGGCGCTACCCGGTATATGCTCTGAGTGGAATGCTTTACAAGCAGTTTAAACCGAAAGTAGGAATGGAAATTGCTTTGGATATTATTTCGAAACAGTCCATTACCTACTACAGGGAATATATTCCGAAAACACAATGGGATATTTTGCAGGTCGGAGGATTCATAGGGTACAATATTCCATTGGATAAATTTCGCTTTGTCATCGGGATGGGGGCGTACATCAAAGATCGTTACCAGCCTGATGCTATGTTCTACCACCGGGTGGGAATGCGTTATCAATTCCAAAATGGTTTATTGCTGAACCTGGTTTTGAAATCCCACTGGGCAAAAGCAGATTATATTGAATATGGTGTAGGATACACCTTTAATTACAAAGGAAGATATCATGCGAAGAAGTAGTTTAGTGCTTTTGATGGTAATGGGTTTTCTCGTGTTTTCCTGTAAAAAGCCGGAGAACAGGACTTGTTTCAAATTGTTGGGATCGGAGATTACTAAAGAGATTCCATTGGCATCATTTGACCGTCTTGATTTGAGAGAACATGTGGAATATGTTCTTATCCAGGATTCATTGGATAAAGTAGTTTTGAAGGGAGGTAAAAACCTGTTGAACCTGATCGAAACCAGGGTGGAGAATGGGACTTTGACCATTGAGAATAAGAACCGATGCGGTTTCCTGAGAGATGCAAAAAAGGTAGTGGTTGCAGAGATCCATTTTACCAAACTGATTAATGTAAGGTTTATAGGAACAGAGCCCCTGACAAGCCAGGGAAGTATATATACGGATTACTTTACATTTTACAGCAGGGACGGAGCAGGTGATGTTGCGTTGAATATTCACGCTATTCAAATAGATGCGGAAGCCAATCACGGATGGTGTAATTTTACTTTTACCGGCGTTGTACAAAAAGCCCGCATTTGTGCAAAAAGCAATAGTTACTGTGATGTAAGCGGACTGACTGTTACGGATTCTATTTATGTTGCTTCGGAAACAGTAGGAGATATTAAGATTAATGCTGATAATCTGGTAATTCATGGATACATTACCGAATCCGGGAATATCCTGTACAAAGGAAATCCATTGGGGCAGGATGTACTGATCAATGGAACGGGAACGGTAAGGTCATTTTGACAAATATGATAGGGACGCGATGCATTGAAAAAGTGGGTACGCGATGCTTCGCGTCCCTACAGGAAAATAAAAAAATCCTGGTGAATTTCACCAGGATTTTTTTATTTTCCTCTTTTCAATTGCATCAGCACTTTAAAGGCTTTATCAACATGATCTTGTTTTACAATGATCGTAAATTCATTGGCAGTTGAAACGATCTCCACAATATTAAGACCTTCCCAGGCCAAATGTTTCAGGATGTAATAGTAGATACCATATACTTCCGAATTCACAGCAGGAAGTTTCACTGTAATGGAGGCCAGATCTCTTGTGTGAGACTTTAAGCGCTCATTGATCAGTAAGTTCTCTACGCGCGGAGAAATACTCTGGGAACAGATGACAGTTGTTTCAGTAACACCTCGGCAAATAGTATAGAAAATATCGGATTCCGAATTCACTAACTGGACCAGGTCAGCTTGTTTCAAGCGCAGTGATTCCGTATTTTCAAATGTAAAATCTTCCAGATTTGAGCGAACTAAGAAATCTCCCAATTCACCGATGATGTTTGTGATTTTGATGTTAAGGCGGTGGTAAAGTCCCGGAGACATTCGCTTGATTGCCATAACAATCGCTCCTTCTTTTACTTCTTTTCCTAAAGCTTCTTCAATTTCCGGTTTGATCTTACGCGCAAGTGAAGAAATGTTGATCAGATCGTCTGTCATAGCTTCACGCAAAAACGGACTTCTTCCGATAATTTCTTCTGTTATTTTTCCAATTGATAACATAATTTGGTTTGAATTAATAGGTGTGCAAATTTAAACAAAACGTTCCGGAAATAAAGGTAAAACTGTTAGAAATTATACAAAATGAACAAACTATTGATTTCAACGAAGAAAACTTAATGTTTGATGAATATTCTATTTCTGTAGCATTATGTAGTGATTAAATCCCTAAACTTTAGTTATAGTTAGTGTTATGCGCGCGTATGATTTTTAACGAGGTTTAGCACGTATTCCAGTTGTTCTGTTTCGCTCATTTCTGAGTTGTCAACTACCAATGCATCTTTTGCCTGAGTAAGCGGACTGATTGCCCGGGTACTGTCAATACGGTCACGGTGTTTTAAGTTTTCAAGAATTTCGTCGATGCTGTTTGTTTCCCCTTTAGCTTGTAATTCCAGGAATCTTCTTTGAGCACGTATTTCCGGTTTGGCGGTGATAAAAAGTTTCAGTTCTGCGTTAGGGAAAACAACTGTTCCGATATCTCTACCGTCCATGACAACACCTCCGTTTTTACCAAGATCTTGCTGTTGCTGTACCAAAAATTCTCTCACTTCTTTGATTGCGGCAACTTCGCTCACGATATTGGCAACTTCCAATTGCCTGATGGCATCGGAAACGTCTTCGTCATTTAAAAGTACCGGTCTGTTTCCATTGGTGTCCGGTTTCCCGAATTGGATACGGATGTGAGGAAGACTGTTGACCACACAAGTCAGGTTGATTTTATGTGCTCCGGGAGCACAGCCATTTTTCAACGCATAAAGTGCCACACATCGGTACATCGCTCCGGAGTCGATAAACGTATAGTTCATTTTTTTTGCCAGTGCCTTTGCCAGCGTACTCTTCCCGCAGGAAGAAAATCCGTCAATTGCGATTGTAATGTGTTGCGTTGATTGCATGGGGCAAATTTAGTTTAAAATCAAGGAACGACAATTGAATTCAATAAAAAAGGGCTTCCGCCGTGACGGAAACCCTTCATATTTTTTAGATGAACTCTAGTATTAGAATCTCCATCCTAAACGGAACATACCCATAACGTTGTTAGAGAATCCGCTTGATTTCATTTCATTACCTGTTACTTCAGTAGTTACACCAGCAACTGTAGTTGAGAAAGAACCTTCTTTCATAGTGTAAGAATTAAATCCTAATCCTAATTCAACTCCTAAGTAGAAGTTCTCAGCGAAGTAGTAATCAGTACCAGCTACTAAACCAACACCGAAACCTGCAGTTTTTTGCTCTCCTTTTTCAGAGTAATCAGCAGCAACCCAAGTAGCACCGTCAGTCTGATCACCTTCAGCAGTCATTTTACCCATACCGAAGTTGATATCCAAACCTGCGTAAGGAGACAATTTCTCAGTTCCTTTGAAGTGGTATTCTCCACCGATTCCGATAGTTGTTGTTCCCATACGAGTTACATATGTACCAGCACCTCCTGAGTTGTCAACTTCATTTTCGTAGAAATTGTTAGTAGTCTTGTTGCTGCTGAACCCTAAAGACAAGCGAATTGCGATGTTTTCAGTAGCAAAGTAACGGAAACGTAATCCCGGAGCAACGATAGATGGAGTAGTACCAGCATTTGTTGTAGGATTCAAGTTTGTAGCAGAAGAGTTAGCGAACCCGAATGCAGCTAAACCAGCAACGTTTCCTTCCAATGACATTGGAGCTCCTTCAGTTGGTTTTTGCGCCATTACTGCAGTTGTTAAAATCATTCCACCTAAAAGTAAACTTAACTTTTTCATGTTATAAATTATTATTGGTTTGGGCAAATCTACGTATTAAAAAGATTCAGGTTACAAAAACATGTTAACAAATTTCGGTGAATAACTTGAAAATAAGTTCTTTTATTTGGTGTAAATAGTTGATTTAAAATGAGGTGCGCTATTTTTTGGAGAGTAAAAAATTTAGGGTCAGACCATGCTGACCGCCCGCAACTGAGTAGACATACCAGCCATAATCTATGCTGAAACGCTTGAATGCCATTCCGGCCCCAAAGCTAAAACCTGCCAGCCCTCCGCGGCCAACGATAGCCAATTCCTTTCTTCGCTGGTAATCGAAAGCGGTCCGGATCTGAAGCTTCTTCCCGATAAGAATCTCAAGCTGCACTTTGGCATGACGGGCAAGGTTATCGAAAAAGCCGGATTGTTTTACCTGGATGGTATCACCGGTCAATGGGTCAACACGCGGTTTTGCATTTGGATCGACATAGGATAGGTTCCATTTTTGTAAATGCTGCGCAACCAAACTGATGCGGAAAGGCGCATGTCTTAATTTATGAGAGATTCCTAACTGGACTTCTAACGGGAGCGGATTCTTCTCTGTTGTAAATCCTTTCCACTGAACTCCCAGGTTCTTAATAACACCAACAATATTGAGGTTTCTTGCAGAATCTCTGTAAAGTCCGGCAATGTCCAAACTTGTTCCGAAAGCAGTGTATGAATCTAATTGGGAGTACAATATGTTTAAAGTTGCTCCAACCGACATCCGTTCATTAAATGTTCTTTGTGCGCTGGCTCCCAGGATGAAGTCACCCGGAGTGAAAGTTCCTAAATCTGTTCCGTCGAAATCCGTGCGCTTCATTTTTCCGTAGGAAGAATACCGGAAATGGACCATCCCCATCGTTTTGCGAATTTTACGGGCATAAGTCAAAGCTCCGGTATTTACACCGCTTGCCATAATGGATTGGTTGAATCCGAAACGTCCGTGCATCTGGTAGTTCATAACTGCAGGATTGTTCAGTCCGAGGTTCAGATCGCTATCATAAATGGTAATCGCATCCCCGCCAAGTCCCATTGTTCGTGCATTGTACTGGGAATTCAGGTTTTGGAATGAATGGATTCCCCCTGTTTGAGCACGGGTAACAACCGGAAGTGTTATAAGTAATATGAGCGCCAGTTTATATTTCATATGTGGCATTAACGTTTAAATTTTGTCTTCATTGTTCAGGTTCGATCTTTTTCCGAATTCAACGACTTCCATTTGTTCGATTTTGGTTCCGTTAATCCGGAACCGCAAGGCTGTTTGGATCGAATGGAATCCTTTGTTTCCGCAGGCTCCCGGGTTTAACCAAAGTGTGTTTTTGCTTTTGTCCTGCTGTACCAGTAAAACGTGTGAATGTCCGCAGACAAAGATGTTAGGTTTGGTTTCACGGATAAAGTCAATAGCATTTTTGCTGTACCTGCCCGGTCTTCCGGCAATGTGTGTCATGGAAACGGAAAGTCCTTCTACTTTGAAATTCAGGTATTCCGGGAATTCCGAGCGGATTGCCTGGTCATCAATGTTCCCGAAAACAGCTCTCAAAGGTTTGAAAGCTTTTAAACGATCCGTGACTTCCAAACTTCCGATGTCTCCGGCATGCCAGATTTCGTCCACATCTTTAAACAGTTCAAAAACGCGTTCGGGAAGAAAACCATGTGTATCGGAAAGCAAGCCAATTTTTACCATGAAAGGATCGAATAAGCACAAAACTAGTGAATTCAAAATTATGAATGCAAAATTCCAAAATTCAAAACCGATAACTTTATCCCTTCCGGGAAATTGTCTCAGAGAAACGCTCTTTTGATGCAGATGCACAATTTATCGCTTACAAGTCAATGCTAATTCGATCCCGATAATTATCGGGACGTAATTGGGAATTCGTAATTAGTAATTATATTTGTCCGTTAAACAAACAAAAACGGGTAAGCATGGCTACGAAAACAGCTTCAAAACCATCAAAAACAACAAATAAGAGTGCGTTGAAAAGCACATCGAAATTTTCAAAAGAGACTTACATTAAATGGTATAAGGATATGCTATTAATGCGTCGTTTTGAAGAGAAAGCAGGACAATTGTACATTCAGCAGAAGTTTGGTGGATTTTGTCACTTATATATTGGTCAGGAAGCAATCGTTGCAGGAACAGTCAGTGCATCAAAACCAACCGATTCGCACATGACTGCTTACCGTGATCACGCTCACCCGAT
>CBINBC010000017.1:0-86652 GCA_966248825.1 uncultured Fluviicola sp. | reverse complement strand
TTGTCACCGGATACGATGGCATAAATAGTGTCTTTATCAAGTGCAATATCCCTGAATTCACCGTCTTTTACAGGAGGAATAACTGTCTTACTGCCTTTTTCTTTTTCGTTAAAAGCGATCACCCCGGTTTTCGATGTGCCAAATAAAAGCAGGTTTTTTGAGTAACGAACAACAATGCGGGAATAAGAACTGTCTGCCGCAAAATGAAGCGTGTCGACAGTTGCGACTTTTTGGGAGATTCCTTTATGGCTTAGGAGAATGAGTCCTAAAAAGAGAATTGAATTTTTCACGCTGTTCTTCTTTTAGTTTCGGAATGTTGTCAGGAACCGTTCGTTTCCATCGTTTATGCGACCACAACCATGGTCCGGGTTCTTCCAAGATACGCTTTTCCAGCAATTTTGCGTGCGTTTCGGTTATTTCCCCCCAGGGCAGTGTTCTCGGTTCATCCGTCAGTAGTTTCAGTTCTACTTCGTAATAACCGCGTTTGATCTTTTTGGGCAGGTAAAAAACAACCGCCTGATCATACGTGTTTGCCAATTGTTCGGCCCCGAAAAGAATCCCGGTTGTCTGATTCAGAAAAGTCATCCAGTAGCATTTCGTAGAATCTGCCGGACTTTGATCGCTCAAAACCAGGGTTGCTGTCGGAACTCCTTTATGAAGATACGCATTAAATGTTTCTTTGACAATTTTTGCATGAATGACTTTCATTCCGAAACGCGAACGAAGTGTATTGATCTTCTTATCCCAATATCCGCTTGTTAAAGGCATTCCGATCCCGATTGCCTGGTGCGGGAAGAACAGATCCTGACCGGTAATCATCCATTCCCAATTCATGTAATGCGCAGAAACCAGCAGAACACTTTTGTTTTGCTGGTAAAGTTGTTCCATGAGTTCTGGATTTTTAATCCGGAAGCGTTTGCGTAGTTCTTTTTCCGAGATTCCCAGATTTTTTACTCCTTCCAGAAGCATATCTGCAAAATAGCGGTAAAAAGAACGTTTAATCTTTCGGTGTTCTTGTTTGTTTAAGTTCGGAAAAGAACGGGCAATGTTTCTTTCGATGACCTTTTTTCGGTAAGGGAAGACGGTGATCAGCAACAGGAAAAACAAATCGGAAAAGCGATAAGTGATCCAAAGCGGAAGTTTGGAAAGAGGAAGTACGAACAAATAGTAGGCGACTTTACTCATTTCTTGAATTTATTAGGCCAAAGTGTTTGTAATTGCTTGTGGATTTCCTGTTCACGTGCGCTGCTTCCAGCATGAAAGAATGTACGGTCTTTCAATGAGTCCGGAAGGTATTGCTGTGAAACAAAGTTTCCCGGGAAATTATGCGCATATTGGTATTCGGCACCATAACCGAGGTCTTTCATCAATTTCGTCGGGGCATTTCTCAAATGAAGTGGTACAGGAGCGTTCGGATCTTGTTTTACAGCCGCAATGGCTTCATCAATAGCCAGGTAGGCAGCATTTCCTTTCGGTGAAGTTGCCAGGTAAATAGCACACTGGGAAAGAATGATTCGTGCTTCCGGCCACCCGATAACCTGGATTGCCTGGAAGGTGTTGTTCGCCATGATCAATGCGGTCGGATTCGCCAATCCGATGTCTTCAGCAGCGGAAATAAGCAGTCTTCGTGCAATGAATTTCGGGTCTTCACCACCTTCGATCATTCGTGCAAGCCAATAAACGGCCGCATCCGGATCACTTCCTCGAATGGATTTGATGAAAGCCGAAATAATATCGTAATGTTGTTCTCCGTCTTTGTCATAGCGGACGCGCTGCTGTGCCAGCTGGTTCACCAGTTCATCGGTGATAACGGCTGTTTCATTGGGTGAAAAAGTATTTACGACCATTTCCAGCAGATTCAGCATTTTTCGTGCATCACCACCTGCAACTGCGATCAGGGATTTGTATTCGCGGAGTTCTATTTTTCGCTTGGAAAGGATTACATCCTGCTTGATCGCACGGTTGATCAGTTCCAGTAAATCTTCCAGTGTGTGGCCTTCCAGGGTATAAACCTGGCAACGGGAAAGCAATGCGGAAATAACTTCGAAGGAAGGGTTTTCAGTTGTAGCACCGATGAGCGTAATGGTCCCTTTTTCAACAGCTCCAAGCAGGGAATCCTGTTGTGATTTGGAAAAACGGTGAATCTCGTCGATGAATAAGACAGCACCGTTTGACTGGAACATTCCCTGACTTTCTGCTTTTTGGATAATTTCCCGCACGTCTTTTACACCCGAAGAAATGGCTGAAAGTGTATAAAAAGGTCTGTTCAACTGCTTTGCGAGTAAGTTAGCCAAAGTTGTTTTTCCAACTCCCGGTGGTCCCCAAAAAATAATGGAAGGAAGGATTTTGGATTGAATGGCCTTTTTCAGGGCTCCGTTTTCCTCCAATAAATGCCTCTGTCCGATATATTCGGACAAATCATTGGGGCGCATACGTTCTGCTAAGGGAGCACTCATCTTTTATTGTTCAAAGGGTTGAAATGTTCAAGAGTCCAAAGGTTCTCTCAGGAATAACCTGGAATAAATGGTTTGAACCGTTTAAACTTTTTGAACTTTTGAACTTGTTCAAAAATAAGCTTTTTCCTCCTAGTTGTCTGCCGGATTTACGGGATAATCAGCCATTAATTTATATTTTCCGCCCAATTTGGTTAATAAGTCCCGCCAGAGATCATCGTCGAATGCACTGAAAATATTGAGTTCTTCCGGAGCTTTCATAACAACCCAGCTTAGTTCATCGATCTCATTTTGAAGCTGTCCGGAACCCCAGCCGGTATATCCGATGAAGAAACGCAGGTTTTCGGGGGTCATTTCATTGTTGGAGATCAGTTGTTTGATTTCGGGATAATCTCCGCCCAGGTACAAGTTCCGCCCGATTTGAACACACCCGCTGATGTTTTTGTTTTGATGCATATAAAACAGTTGGTTCCGCTCCACGGGGCCACCGAAACCTACCGGTATTTTTGCTTCCGGAAAATCAGCCACCACAGAGTTGATCTCAATTTCCAGTGTATTGTTTAATATTAATCCGAAACTCCCTTCGTCGTTGTGTTCACACAATAAAATGACGACACGTGAAAAGTTGCTGTCCATCAGGAAAGGTTCCGAAAGCAATAAATCGCCTTTCGAAGGGTTTGGTTGTTTGTTAATTTGTAAGGGAATCAAAGTAGTTTGTTTTTGAGTTAAAATACAAACTTTTTTTAGTTGAAAAAAGAAACCTTCCTGAATTTTGGATAATTAGTTAAGAACAATAGGTGGTTTACGGATATTGATGTTTGCATTTTGCAAAATGGAAGCATTTCCTCTAATTCCTATTGTAAAGCTCTTATTTGTTCCGATCGGTGTCCAGTTAAAGACCACATTCCAGCAATGGATATTCCGGTATAAGTTAACGTTGAAGTTGCTAATTACACGCTGTTCAATGTCATACATCATTCGCGCCCCGATTTTCCAGTTTGGAGTCAGGTTTACATCTCCGCTCAATGTTACCGTATTGGTTGGTAAGTAACGTTTGCTTCTGTAAGTGGAAGTGTCTGAGTTTAAATTGAGCGACAAAATATGGTCGACAGTTAGTTTCCATGGAATTTCAAAATAGACCATTTGGTTCGGATTCAAGATCCATTGCTGGTATTCCGGGTTCCAAACGTTCGACATCTGGTTGGAGATATTCTGCAGACGGTCACGGCTTTTTTTGGTTGTCAGGATAAGCGTTGTGGCAAATTGAGCAGATTTGATGCGCCCGATTCCTTGTTTGGTTTTGAAAGCGTAGTCTTTCTTGATCAGACCGGTTGTATCATTCCATCCGTACCAGCTGTGATTGGCATTGATTGTTAAGTTGATGAACTCGTTCGGGTTAATGACCATGCGCATGCTCAAATCTCCCCAGTTCATGGAATCTTTAAAAATGTCGTAATCAGTGCTTAGAAAGAAGTTGTCGATCAAACGCGTTTTCTTGAAGCCGGTTATAGTGTCTTTTTCGCTCTTTTGTTTAAGTTCAAAAGTGTTGTTCAAACCAAAGACCACTCTTCCGGAAGATTGCGTGATATTTTCGGCATACAAACTTCGTTCGAATTTGCTGTAGCGTACTTCGGTTGGTGTACCATTGACAGTATCCGTATAGCTTTGAATTCCCTGCTGGATGACCGGTGCATAATTGAATGAGATCGTAGGGGTCATTACGTGGCGGAGCAGGGTTTTCCGTTTTCCTACAAAGCGATAGTAAGAATACAGGTTGGTTGTCAGGGAAACACTTGAATTGAACGAGTGGCTGAATCCTCCGGTACCAACAGTATCAATGTTTACAGGATCGGCGTAATCGCTGGTATCGGTAACGGTTTTTACGATCGACTGGAAGTTGTAAATCTGTTTGTAAGTAGCTGAAGGAGTAATACGAACGGTGTTTTTCAGCATGCTGAATGTTGCCTGGACATTGAAATTCTGGGTAATCCCGTTCCTGAAATTCTGCCCGATGCTGTCGAAACGCCCGTTTTTCAGATAGGTATCCTTGAAGGATGACCTGTTCTGTATTTCATTGGCGTAACTGATCCCGACGACTTTATTGACTTTTTTGAAGGGGAAGATCCGGTTAGTAGTCTGGAAGTTGAAAATAGGAGAGGTAAGGTCAATGATTTTCGTGGCGGAGTTTTGTCTCAGGCTCAATTTCAGATCAGCGGAGATAGGAAGCGACCCGAAACGTTTTCCCAATCGGATATCTGAGTTCAGGGTATTGTTGAAATACTGCGGATTGTTCTGCGTATTTAAGGTCTGCTTATTGGTTGAATTGGAGTTGTAATTTACATTTGCTGTAAACGACCAGTTCGGATTTAGTTTCGGATCCTGGTTGTGTGTCCAGCGGATAGTGGTGGTGCTGAATACCGTTGAGTCCGGGTAGCCGTATCTGAAACGGGTATAACCGAGATCAAAATTCCCGTTGTATTTGTAGCGGGTGGCATATTCCGAATAATTCCGGAAACCGAAACTTCCGCGGGTATAACCTGTTGCATAAGCGATTGTCTGGAAACGCTCGGAAATGGGGATGTAATAGCCCAAATCCAGGAAACCCATTCCATAAGCGGAAATAAGTGAGTACTGCGGCATGATGAATCCGCTTTGGCGTTCTTTTTTCTTTTTCAAAGGGATCATCGCAAAAGGAAGTCCCAGCGGGGTAGGAACTCCCATGACCCATAAATTGATGGGACCCGAAACGATGCGTTTATCCGGTACCATTACGGCCTTCGAAAGCGCAAAATGGTAATGAGGTTCTTCCAGGTTGCAGGTGGTGAATTTACCATGAACAAAATGTACATCCTCATTGGGCTGTCGTTTCGCCTTTTCCATCATCAGGTAATATTCATCCTGTTTGATGGCTGCCTCCTGGATATATCCTTTTTCGGTTTCGAAATTGTAGCGGATAGATGCTGCTTTCAGCGTATCACCATTGTCTATGAATAAAGGCTTTCCTACTTTTCTGCCCAAAGAATCTTCAACATAAGTGGCAAGGACTTCGTTTTTGTTCAGGTCGATCAATAAATATTCCGCCGACATGTCAATTCCCTCGTAATTCAACTTGGCTTCACCGTACAAATGGACTTGTTTCTTTTTTAAGTCCGAATAAATGGAATCACGGGCAGAGTAGGTAATGATGGATTTGAAATCGGTGTCGTTGATATAGACTTTGCGTACTTTATTGGTGTCGGACGGTACAATCTTAATAGTGTCTGCCGGTAAAACTTTGATAGTATCCTCTTGACCAAAAGCCAAAGATGCAGAGACGCAGAAAACACAAGCCAGCAAGCAGAATCCTGTCCTGATTGCAGCAGAAAAAATAAGAAAAGCGCCTTTTTTTGTTTTCAATGCTTGTATTAACGGTTGTAACGCTTGTGCTAACCTTGCTACGCCGAAGAGGCTTTGCGAAGGTTATGAGCTTCAGCGCCGGCACAAAGCTACGAAATTCCTTTGCGATCTCTTTTCTTTGCGGTTAATTAAAGTTATTCTTAATCTTTCACCGCGAGAAACAAAGAGCGTGGAGGTTTGTTCGCCTATAAATTTTAGTTCAAAAGTGTTCGCTATGCAAAAGCCGAGCCAGAATTACGTTTTTCGGATTGTAACGGTTTTTTCAACATTTAATTATAGATAAGTTTCCGTTTGGTCTCAAAATTGCTTGCAAAAGGGCATTAACTTTATTTCCGGAATCGATATAACGCAATATGAACCGATTAGAAAACAGTTTGAAAGCACTTAGATGGATCGCAATGGCGGTTCCGTTTATCCTGCTTTTTGGCTTTCAAAAAAAGGAGCAGCGCATTCACCTGAAACAACCAGGGACAATTAAAACCATTGTGATTGATGCAGGTCATGGGGGGAAAGATCCCGGTTGTCATGGTTCTTCGGCTCATGAGAAACATGTCTGTCTGGCGATGGCTTTGGAATTAGGGCGAAAAATCAAAGAAGCTTATCCTGAAATAAAAGTGATTTTTACCCGCGATAAAGATGTTTTCGTGGAGTTGGATGATCGTGCTAAAATCGCCAATAAAGCTAATGCCGATCTCTTTATTTGTATCCATGCCAATTCTGCTTCGCCATCCGCTTATGGAACTGAAACCTATGTTTTGGGATTGCACAAAACGGATGCGCAGGCAAAAATCGCTGACCGTGAAAACAGTACGATTTACCTGGAAGACGATAAGGGGGAAAAATACAAGGATTTCGATATGTCTCCGGATGCGATTATTGCTCGTCAGTTGCAGCTTTCTGTTTTCCTGGACCAATCAATCATTTTTGCGGATAAATTGCAGGATGAATTTAAAGCCATCGGACGTTACAATCGCGGAGTGAAGCAGGCAGGATTCCTGGTGCTTTACAAAACAACGATGCCGAGCGTATTGATCGAAACCGGATTTCTTACCAACAAAGATGAGGAGAAGTTTCTGGCAGATGAAGAAGGACAGCAGAAAATGGCCGGAGCCATGTTCACCGCATTTGAGAAATACAAAGCCGGACTGGAAGGAGTAGATTATAAAACAAGAGGGAATCAGGAAGAAGTTGTGGATAAAGCTCCGATTGAAAAAAAGGACCCGAACGACAAGGTCGTATTTCGTGTGCAGATTGAAACTTCCGAAACAAGGATTGCTGCTAATTCAAATCGTTTTAAAAAACACGAGGTGTTTGAATATCAGCAGGATAAATTGTATAAGTATACGGTGGGGGAATTCGTTGGAGACTTCAGCGCGGCAAATAACTACAAGAACGAATTGAGACAAAAGGAATTTCCGAATGCTTTTGTGGTAGCTTTTCAAAATGGAGAGCGCATTAGTTTGGAAAAA
This sequence comes from uncultured Fluviicola sp., assembly GCA_966248825.1. Taxonomy (GTDB): domain Bacteria; phylum Bacteroidota; class Bacteroidia; order Flavobacteriales_D; family Crocinitomicaceae; genus Fluviicola. The sequence continues at coordinate 79,334 of CBINBC010000017.1, read as the reverse complement.
GCTATTAAATTAGCAGAAAAATAAAAGTTTTGAAGATCAAAAAAGAAGTTAAGGCAGGTCTGATTGCTATTGCTGCAATTGGATTGCTTGTCACCGGTATTAATTTTTTGAAAGGCTATTCATTTTTTGGGGGCGACCAAAAGTATACGGCGTATTTTCCGAATGCAGGAGGGCTTAGTGCATCTACTTCCGTTTATGTAAACGGCGTTATCGTAGGAAAAGTCATTTCTGTTGATTACAATCCCCAGGGAGATTCCACCAAGAAAGTAAAAATGGTATTTACCATCCAGGATGATGATTTGAAAATTCCAAGATCATCTGTTATTGAAACAGGTTCCGTGGATTTATTGAATAAAGGCTTGCTCATTTTTATGGGAGATGATCTTTCGAAGGGATATTTCACCGAGAAGGACCGTATCCAGGGAAGAGTGCAGCTGGATATGTTCGGGCAGTTGAAATCATACGCCAATCCGGTGCTTCAAAAAGTTTCTGCTCTGGTAGTGAATGTGGATAAAACGATTACTTCTCTGAAAGGATTTTGGGATACCACGGCAACTTCTGAAATCAGGGAGTCGTTAGAGGAGTTGAAATTTACGTTTAAAAAATTCGGGAACATTGCAAATGATGTAGAAGGGTTGGTGGCGACTGAAAAAGTGAAACTGAGCCGGATCATGAGCAACGTGGAGTCCATTACAGCAAACCTGAAAGCTTCGAATGAAAAGGTAACCAAAATGCTGGGTAACTTTGAGAAAATTTCAGACGACCTTGTTTCTGCGGACTTCAAGAAAGTTATCACGAATGCCAATGCTACGATCGAAAAACTGAATGCGACCTTTGCTTCCATTGAAGCAGGTAACGGTACGCTTGGTAAATTGCTGAAGGACGAAAAATTGTACAATGAATTGGTACAAACCAATAAGAGCCTTCAAAACCTGGTTCAGGACCTTGAAAAACATCCTGAAAGATACATTCACTTCTCGGTATTCGGCGCAAAAACCAAAGGAGTTCCGATTACCACGAATGATGAGAAAAAATTACGTAACTTGTTAGATTCTATCCCTGATTAAAAACAGTTTATGATTGCTGCGATTATTTTTAGTGTATTGCTGATTGTCGGATTCGGATGGTTCGGTTTGAACATCTTAAAAATCCGTTCGAATATTTTATTGGGGAGAGAAGTCAATCGGAAAGACAATCCGGGTGAGCGTTGGAAAGTAATGACGCTGGTTGCTTTGGGACAAAAGAAAATGTTCAAAAGACCGATTCCTGCAATTTTGCACCTTGGGATTTATGTGGCTTTCGTGATTACGCAGGTTGAGCTGATCGAAATCATTTACGATGGAATTAGCGGTTCTCACCGGGCTTTTATGGCTTCTTTAGGCGGATTCTATACCCTGGTAATTTCGGTTATCGAGGTGCTTTCCGTTGCGGCTTTGATTGCTACGATTGCTTTCCTTTCACGCAGAAACATCTTAAAACTGGCTCGTTTCCAAAAACCGGAAATGAAAGGTTTTCCAACCTTTGATGCGAACCTGATCCTGGTTATGGAGCTTATTTTGGTTTGCTGCATCTTCACCATGAACGGAGCGGATGAAGCTTTGTATTTGAGAGGCGCATCACACGCTGCACATGAAGCAGGCTCTTTTGGTTTTGCTATTTCTTCCTGGGTAGGTCCGCATATTTTCGGCGGAATGAGTACGGAAACATTACTTGTTTTGGAGAGAATAGGCTGGTGGGGACACTGGTTCATGGTTTTGGCTTTTCTGAATTATTTGCCTTATTCCAAGCATTTCCACATTTTACTGGCTTTCCCGAATACTTATTACTCCAACCTGGAGAAAAAAGGGAAATTCACCAATATGGAAGCAGTTACCAATGAGGTTAAGCTGATGCTTGATCCTACAGCAGATCCGTTTGCTGCTCCGACTCCGGAAGGTGCTCCTCAGCGCTTTGGTGCAAAAGATGTAAACGATCTGACCTGGAAGAACCTGATGGATTCTTACACATGTACGGAATGCGGGCGTTGTACGGCATCTTGTCCGGCAAATATTACAGGGAAGAAACTTTCACCGCGTAAGATCATGATGGACACGCGCGACCGCATGGTAGAATATGCTGACGGAAAACGCAAGAACGGAAAAGATTACGAAGACGGAAAATCCCTATTGTTCGATTATATCTCCGAAGAAGAAGTTTGGGCTTGTACTTCTTGCAACGCCTGTGTGGAAGCTTGTCCGGTAAATATTGATCCCCTGGCAATTATCGTGGATTTGAGAAGGTATTTGGTGATGGAAGAGTCTAAAATGCCGACTGAATTAACAGGAATGCTGACAAACATTGAGAACAATGGAGCTCCGTGGCAGTTTTCTCCGGCAGACAGGGGGAATTGGATTCACGAAGATTAATACGTTGTAAGTTAAATGTAAAAAGTCAATAGGTTAAAAGTACACTTTTGAGAAATCAAAGTTTGAACCTTTTGAACATTTCAACTTTTTGAACACTTTAGAGAATAAAATTATGAGCACGATACACGTACCAACAATGGCCGAAATGATGGCGCAGGGACAAACCCCGGACATTTTGTTTTGGGTGGGTTGTTCAGGTAGTTTTGACGACAGAGCTAAAAAGATCACTAAGGCATTGGTTCGTATTTTGAATGAATGCAAAGTGAATTTTGCAGTACTTGGAGCAGAGGAGTCATGTACCGGCGATCCTGCAAAGCGCGCAGGGAATGAGTTTACGTTCCAGATGCAGGCAATGATGAATATCCAGGTATTGGATGGATACGAAGTCAAGAAAATTGTGACCGCATGCCCGCATTGCTTCAATACATTGAAAAATGAGTACCCTGAATTGGGTGGAAAATACGAAGTGATTCACCACACGCAATTGATCCAGGAGTTAATCAATTCCGGAAAATTGTCTTTGAAAGGTGGAGGTGTATTCAAAGGAAAGAAAATTACTTTCCACGATCCGTGCTATTTGGGAAGAGCAAATGATGTGTACGAAGCACCGCGCGTTCTGATCGAAAAACTGGATGCCGAATTAGTGGAGATGAAACGCTGCAAAACAAACGGCTTGTGCTGTGGTGCCGGTGGTGCCCAAATGTTCAAGGAAGCTGAAAAAGGAAACAAGGAAGTCAATGTAGAACGTACGGAAGACGCTTTGGAAACTCAGGCTTCGATCATTGCGACCGGTTGTCCTTTCTGTAATACAATGATGACGGATGGAGTGAAGAACTTCAACAAGGAAAATGAGATCCAGGTCCTGGACGTAGCAGAATTGATTGCAAACGCAGCTGAATTATGATTCCCTTTGATAAATTAGAAGATCGGACAAAAGTTTGGTCTTACCAGTCAGATCGATTGTTAACGGAGACAGAAATACAGTGGATCAACGAGCAGTTAGATCCTTTTTTGGAGGAGTGGGCTGCTCATGGCACTAAATTGAAAGCTTACGGTGAAGTGGTAAATCACGCACATTTGATACTGGCTGTTGATGAAAGTGCACACAATGCTTCCGGTTGTTCAATAGATAGTTCTGTAAGGTTCATCAAACAATTGGAGAAGGAGTTAGGAATTTCTTTTTTCAACCGTTTAAAAATGCTTACTCTGAACAATAATCAGTTCACTTACGTGAATTATGCCGATCTGAGCAGTTTGCCGGAGGAAACAATCGTTTTTAATAATACAGTCAGTACTATGGGAGAATTTAAGTCTTCCTGGAAACTGCCGGTAAAAAAGATCATTTCTCAACAATAACGTTAAAAAAAGATTAGACTGACTTAGGTCAGTTTTCGTCTGTTCATTTTGTCCAAACTTTGTAAGAAAACAAAGTAATGGAGTGGAAACGAAAGTCAGAGGCGGAAAGCAAACAGCGTGTTTTTGATGCTCTAAAGAATAATGTGAACTACCGAAGCGGATCCGTTTTGGGAGTTCCGGGTACTTATCTTGATCCCAAAGTGTTTTCAGAAGAAATCAGTTTTGTCAGGGAGGCGCCTTATCTTTCAACTTTGGTCCACAATCCCAACCATATTGGCTGCCACACCTTGGGCGATTCCGAATCTTATTTCGAGGGAACGCAGGTGCTGGAGCGCGAGGTCATCCGTATTTGTTCTGAAAATATTTTGAAAGCAGATCCCGATATGGTTGACGGGTATGTTGCAGCCGGTGGAACCGAAGCGAATTTACAAGCCATCTGGATCTATCGCAATTATTTTTTGCAGGAATATAAAGCTTCTCTCTCCGAAATTGCGGTGGTTTGCACTGAAGACAGCCACTACAGTATGCAGAAAGCCGGAAATATTTTTCAAATCGAATGTGTTTTATTACCGGTGGAGAAGGAAACACGTGTCATTGACCGTGCTGCAGCAGAAGCAAAGTTGGATTTGCTGAAAAAAAGCGGCGTGAAATACATCATCATAGTCAGTAATATGATGACAACGATGTTTGGTTCGATTGATAAGGTAGAAGAGTATGTCGAACTGATGAAAGCATTTGGTTTTCAGTTTAAAATTCATGTCGATGCGGCTTACGGAGGATTTTACGCACCTATCGTAGATGAGAAAAACGCGATCAATTTTACTCACCCGATGGTCAATTCATTCACGATGGATGCTCACAAATTATTACAGGCACCTTATGGAACAGGAATTTTTCTTATTCGTAAAGATTGGATGAAATATGCACATACGGATGCAGCTTCCTACGTTGTTGGTGCGGATTGTACACTTTCGGGAAGCAGATCAGGAGCAAATGCAATTGCTATCTGGTTGATTTTTGCCGCTTATGGCAAGCATGAATGGTATGAAAAATGCATGACGCTGGAACGGCGAACTTCCTGGCTTACCAAAGAATTGGATACACGCGGAATTCGATATTTCCGGTCACCACTTTCCAATATCGTTGCTATACATGCAAATCAGATTCCGGTTGGATTGGCTTCAGGATATGGTTTGGTTCCGGATGATCATCATCAGCCATCCTGGTTCAAGATCGTAGTGATGGACCATGTGAGTATCGAAAAATTAGAAGTTTTCCTGGAAGAATTGGATACAAGTATGGTGCATAATGAGCGTCTGTGATTTTTTTTGACTATAAATTTCTTTTTAATAACTATTTAATTTTTAAATATTTGAATATGTTATTGTGAAGTTTTGCTTGAATACGTTCATAATTTAGTGAATTCGTGAATAAGAGAATTTTAAAATTCAAAAACCAGACGTTCGATCGGTGTTTGATTTATCTGAACATGGAATTCAAATAGCTCATTCGAAATGTCTGGCAAATAATGAAGGGTTATTTTCTGTCTTCTTTAGCTTTTTTCTCGGCAGCTTCCCGTGCTTCCTTCTTTTTGCTAACATTTAGGCGTATTCCTCCTACAAGCCTTAGGTTGTAATAAGTTTGTTTGTAACTGAAATCATTGAATGCAATTGATTTGTTGTCAAAATCACTCACAAACATGATAAAGTATTTGGGTTTGTTGATTCCTCCAATGATTTTGAAATCAACACGGGGAGCAAGCCCCAGGAAACTTCGGGTGGTGCCGTCAAAGGTATAGATCTTGGATTGCAGGACTAAGCCCAGACCACCCATGATTCCAAACTGGAAAATCCGCCACCTGCGTACATAAGCATAACCGGGAACAACTCCTACATCAAAAGCAGCGATTAGATTGGAAGACGTCTTACTTTCTGTTGTATCCTGCAATTCACCTGGCAGTATAGGCTGAGTAGATGATATTCCGTGATAATTCGTAGTGTATTTCAGGTAAAAAGTCCGTACATCCCGATGATAGGAAGCCGTTTTTCCTCTGAAAGCAGCCATTTTGAAGTCGTTCTTGAAAAACTGCCACGCATTGATGGAAAAGCTGGCAGCATTGATGTCTTCCCGGATCAGGTTGGGTTCATCCGGACTAATCGTGTCGTTCCAGCGGTCGGCATTTTTCAAAGCATATCCCTGGTACAAGTGCCAGTCCACATCAAAATACATGTTCTTGAAACTGAAATCAAATCCTAAATCGTAATATTTGGTTTTCCCGAATTTGTTTTTGGAACGTACGGAATTAGGAAGTGTAATCCCAAAGCGCAGAGACATCCATTTGTAGGAAAATCCGAATCCCAGCACCGGATTGAAGTTGTTCCGGAATTTTACATTTTTCATTCCATTCGGAAACGGATAGGAAATGGACATGGGGGCAGTGCTCCATCCGAAATCCGAATAGAGGACGAGCCTGGTCCTGTATTTCTGATACGGCAATAAACTGTCTGCTTCCTGGCCGATAACCCCGGTGGCAAATACACTTAAAAACGATATGAGAACTAAAAATCTACTCATTTATACCTTGCATGGAACATAAAAATGCGAATTCTTTTGCTACTTCCAGTCGTTCGGTAGATCTTCCCGAACCTCCGCCGTGCCCGGCACTCATCGTACAGTCGAACAAGATCGGAGCAGTGCCTGTTTGGTTTTTTCTCAATTTAGCGACCCATTTCAAAGGTTCCCAATACTGAACCTGGGAATCGTGATAGCCGGTTGTGATCAGCATGGCAGGATAATCCATTTTCCGTACATGATCGTATGGAGAATAGCTCAGCATGTACCAATAAGCATCTTCTTCATTCGGATTTCCCCATTCTTCGTATTCACCTACAGTTAAAGGAATACTTTCATCAAGCATGGTCGAAATCACATCCACGAAAGGAACCTGTGCTATAACACCTTTAAATAAGTAAGGTGCCATATTTGTAACGGCTCCCATCAATAAACCTCCGGCACTTCCGCCTTGAGCATAAATGGAGTTCGGGTCGCAATATCCTTTTAGTGCCATCCATTCAGCGGCGTTGATGAAATCCGTGAAGGTATTCCGCTTAAGGTTCAGTTTACCGGTTTGATACCAGTTCTCACCCAGGAATTTTCCTCCGCGAATGTGTGCAATGGCATATACAAATCCCCTGTCAAGCAAACTTAAACGCGTTGCAGAGAAAGCCGCCGGAATGGTTACTCCATAACTTCCATAGCCATAGAGCAGGAGAGGTGCTTTTTTCAGATCAATTCCTTTTTTGTAGACAATCGAGATTGGAATTTTCTGACCGTCGTTTGCAATTGCCCAGATCCGCTCTGAAACGTAATTTGCAGGATTGAACTTTTGGTCGATCAGTGTTTTTTGGAAAAACAATTCGGAAGTTTTGCTTTCAACGTTATACTTGTAGATCGAACCGGGAGTTGTCAATGAGGTATAATGATAATTCACCGTTTTGGACTCATAGTTCTCATTGAAGCTGAAATTCAATTCGTAAACATCTTCCGGCATGGAGATCACAGCGAAGTTCGTTGCATTTAAACTTCCAACCGAAATCTCTGTTCTTCCCATTTTTCGCGACTGAACAGCCAGGAAATTTTTGAAGACTTCCACTTCTTCGAGGTATACATCATTGCTGTGTGCGATCAGTACCTCACAGTTTTCAATAGAAGCCGGAATAGATCTTGAGAAAACCAGTTTCCTGTTCGGACTATTTTGATTCGTTAAAATATAAAAACCGGTCTCATGGTGATATACTTCGTATAAATGATCTTTTTCCCGTTTCAGGAAACAGCTTGCCTTTTCGTCCGGTTTGTCGGCTTCAATCATCCGGGTTTCCGAACTGGTGCTGCTTACTGTATGGATCAGAATGAATTTTTTATCCAATGTCTTAGTAATGTAAACGTAAAAACGTTCGTCCTTTTCTTCAAAGACCAATTCATCTTTCGAACTGCTGGTTCCCAAAACGTGTCTGTATACCTGGAATTCCCGCAGTGTGGTTGGATCTTTTTTGACGTAGAAAACAGTCTTATTGTCGTTTGCCCAAACAATACTGCCGTCGGTTCCCGGAATTTGCTCTTTAAGGATCTTGCCGCTCTTATTTTCTCTGAATGAAACGGTGTAATTGCGTCTTCCGATCTTATCCTGGGAAAAAGCAACGAGTTCATTGTTTGGCGAAATAGAGAAATCTCCAAGAGAATAATACTCATGACCTAAGGCCTGTACATTCTCATCGAAGAAAATGGTTTCCGTTTTTCCTTCAATCAGGATGAGCTGCCGGTAATCAGCGTCTTTTATTTGGCGCCATTGAAAAGTTTGTCCCTGTATTTCGAAGGGAGCACTGGTTTCTTCCGGATTTATGCGCTTGTCAAATTCTGTAAGAAAAGTATTAACCAGGTTCTGCTTTTGATCAAAAAATGCTTTGGAATAATTGTTCTCTTCGGCGATGTAATCCAGGACGGGTTTCGAATCGCGTTCATTCATCCAGAAATAAGGATCAATCCGCACATTATTGTGTTTTACAAGTTCTTTTGGGATTTCCCTGGCTACTGGAATATGAGACTGGCTTTGTGAATTCACGATAAATGGAGTAAATGAAAATAATGAAAGTAATCGGAGAAAATTCTTCATACTGACAAATTTACGAGAACTCTTTTTAGAATTGTGGGTCGGTTGCGTGAGTTTATTAACTTTGTTTTATGAAAAAAGTATACAAGTTTCTTCTGAATAAATTACCAAGGCCACTTTTAATTCGATTAAGCTACGTTTTTAAATTCTTTGCTCCTTTAATTTATAAGGGAAATAAGGTGGAATGTCCGGTATGTGAACAAAAATTCAGAAAGTTTCTATCGTATGGTTCGAATGTCTCGCATCGCGAAAATGTACTTTGCCCGTACGACCTGACTTTGGAAAGACACCGCTTAATGTGGCTTTACCTGAAGAGAGAGAGCAATTTTTTCACCGCTGATAAATTAAAGGTGCTGCATATTGCACCTGAACAATGTTTTCACAAGAAATTTAAGCAACAAAAGAACCTGGATTACCTGACCGGCGATTTGCTTTCACCGATTGCAGACATGCATTTTGACCTGCACCAGATCCCATTGGAAGACAACCGCTTCGATGTGGTTTTTTGTAATCACGTGATGGAGCACGTAGACGATGCTTTGAAATGTATGAAGGAACTGCACCGTGTAATGGCTCCGGGAGCATGGGGGATCATGCAGGTTCCGCAGGATATAACACGCGCAGAAACTTACGAAGATTGGACCATTACTTCACCGGAAGAACGCGAAAAGCACTTCTGGCAGAAAGACCACGTGCGTTTGTTTGGAATGGATTACCCGCAATGGCTGGAAAAGGCAGGTTTTGAAGTGGAAATTGCTTTTGAGAACAATCCCATTTCTGATGAAGAAATTGAACGCTTCCGTTTGGCGAAGACTGAGATACTTTATATTGTCAGAAAAAAATAAAAGTCATTTATTTTTTCATAGTAACTTAGAAGCTAAGGTGTTATGAAATTTAATAAGAACTTCTTTTTTTTGGGTCTTCTGATCTTATCCATCGGTTGGAAATGCTCCGGGCCGGTGGAAAAACCGATTGTTTCGGGAATTCCTTTCCCGAAAGACAATCCCATTACAGCTGATAAAATTGCTTTTGGAAAACGTCTGTTCTTTGATAAACGCCTGTCGAAGAATAATGATTTGTCTTGCGCAACATGCCATCGCCCCGATAAAGCTTTTACAGATGGACTGACTAAAAGTATCGGAACTAACGGATCAGTAGCTATGCGTAATGCTCCGAGTCTGCTCAATGCCGCTTATTCTAAAAGTTACATGTATGACGGGGAAGTGAAAACGCTTGAACAACAGGTGCTTGTTCCTATCCAGGACCACCTTGAAATGGGAAGCTCCATGAAGGAAGTGCTTCAAAAACTTTCAAAGGACCGGGAATACAAACGTCTGGCAAGAACAATCTTTAAACGTGAACTGGATGCATACGTTATTACCCGGGCTATAAGTACTTATGAAAGAACACTTATCAGTAGGAACAGCAGGTTTGACAGATATCAAAAAGGCGAGAAGTATGTGTTGAATTCAAACGAGATTGCAGGCTGGAAATTGTTTTCTGAAAAACTCTATTGCATCAAATGCCATTCCGGTCCGGATTTTACAAATTATGCCGTTGTGAGCAACGGGCTTTATAAAGATTACGGGTCTGATCAGGGAAGGTACCGGATCAACGGTTTGGAAAGAGAAAAAGGAACATTTAAAATTCCAAGCCTCCGGAATGTATCATTGACGGCTCCATATATGCATGATGGCAGTATTAGCACATTAAAAAAAGTGATTTTGCATTATTCAAAAGGAGGAGTTGCTCATTCCAATAAATCCGAAATCATAAAACCTTTCAAATTAAATAATTTGGAAATCAGTCAGTTGGAGTCTTTTCTTGAGGCGTTGACAGATACTTCTGGAGGGTATTAGCATATAATCCTACTTAATTGATAGAACTAATTGTGTTATTCGTCGAAAAACTGTTAAAAAAGCGGACGTAATTTTCTTATTTGATAATAAATTGAAAAATATCCCGTTATATTAGATATACCCAAGCAAAAAATTATGCAAACCCAAAATCCAAATATACCATGGCAATTAATGTCTATTTCCACCAGTCACCGGAACTTCTCCAGGAGGAGCAAGTATGGGTGATGCAGGCAAAGGAGGATCCGGCAAGATTCGAACCTTTGTACCGTAAGTATTATGATGCGATACTTCGTTATTTGAAACAACGCATGGAAGACCCGGAGCAAGCCCACGATGTTGCTTCTCAGGTCTTTATCAAGGCGATCAAGAATCTATCGAAGTATGAAGACCGAGGAGTGCCGTTCGGTTCCTGGCTTTACAGAATAGCCAAAAGTGAACTGTACCAGTCCTATCGAGAAATGCAATCGAAAAGAACTGTTTCTGTGGAGCATGTTCAGATTCCAATTTTCGATACTTTGTTTTTTGATAATCAAGAATTTGAGCACAACCAATCGTTGCTTTTATCGGCAATGCAAAAATTAAAAGAAGAACAATTGAAGCTGATTGAAATGCGGTTCTTTGAACAGCTAAGTTTTAAAGAAATCGGAGAATCGATCGGTATCACAGAAAACAATGCGAAAGTGAAGACCTTCAGAGCATTGGAGAAGTTGAGAGAATACTTCTTAGGCAGGTACGCAGCTTAAAAAAATGAGACCCTGATCCCGGCTAAGCCGGGATCAGGGTTTTTTTATTGACTAGTTCCCGGATGAAAATGCAATAAGTTAAAAAAGCGCTGTTTTTTGGAATTTAATTTTGAAAGACCTAACTTATTGACATGAAAGCCATTCATTCACTGATCTTTAGGATCCGGTATCCGCTTCTTGCCATGTTTACGATGGTTTCACCCATTTTTCGTGCGCAACATTTAAATACGCAGCAAAATTGGTCTGTAAATAAGCATGAGCTTTCATTAGGGTTCGGCGCAACGGGTTTTTTAGGGGATTTGGGAGGTGCTGACCAAGCCGTTTCTGATTATAGTCTGAAAGACATCGATTTCAATTCCTCACACCTGGGAGGCTCTTTTTCCTACAGGTACCGTTTTCACCGGAATTTTGCTACCTCTACAATGATCAATGCTGGAATGCTGCAAGGAAGCGATGTTTTTACGGCAGAACCTATCCGCAATATGCGGAATCTGAATTTCCGGTCGTTTTTTACCATGATAAGTCAGCGGATTGAAATTATTTTATTGGCTAATGAGCGGGTCGGTCGAAACCGCAGGTCAGGAAGGTATATTGATCACAACGAACAGCTTTATCTTGTCGGTGGTATCGGTGGGATGTATTTCAATCCGAAAACCAGGTACCAGGGAAGCTGGGTTACACTGCATGATAAGCATACGGAAGGGCAGGGGCTATCCGGAGGTCCTGCGCCCTACAAGCGAATTACGGCAACCGTTCCCCTTGGTGTTGGTTTCAGAATGGGAATTGGTCAGTTGTGGAGAATCGGGCTGGAAATAACTTACGTCAAAACGTTTTCTGATTATGTCGATGATGTGAGTGGTGAATATTATGATCCGGTAATTATTGAAGCTGCCTATGGTCCGGATGCGGCTTATTTGTCGAATCCTTCCGAAGCTCCGGAAGCCTTTAATCCTGGCAGTCAGCGTGGAGGAAAGCAAAAAGATGCGTTTTTTTATGCCAATATTATGCTGACCAGGAACATTACCTATAAATCCAGGTCAAACAGGTTTTAAGAGTGCGAAACCCGATTTGCGTTAACAATCTATTAATTAAACAGATATAGTTTAAGAGGAAGTATTCCATTTTTTAGTTACGTGGAAATTGTTTACATTTTTTTTGTATTTGTGAAAAAATCATTCAACAAAACCGGTGACTTGTTCATTAACAATTACCTTTTAAAAAAAAGCAACAAAATTTTTAGGTGGCTGTTATTTAAAAAGCTACTTTAGCGTCGTGGAATCTACTACAACATAAATTTTTAGAATGAAATACATAACTCTAACTATTTTATCTATAGTTTCAACAATTTCCCTTGCGCAGAGTTCCAATTTCAATACACAGCGAAATTGGGCAATGAACAAGAAAGAAATTTCTATTGGTCTTGGCGCAACCAGTTTCTTAGGAGACCTTGGTGGGGCTAATCAAATTGGTACGGATTACAGTTTGAAAGATATTGATTTCAACTCAACGCATATCGGAGGTTCCTTATCTTTCAGATACCGCTTTCATCCTTATTACGCAACATCTACGATGGTTAACCTTGGGATGCTTCGTGGTAATGATGCATTGACTGCTGAACCAATCCGTAATATGCGTAACCTGAATTTCCGTTCGTTTTTCGCGATGTTAAGCCAAAGATTTGAAATCATCGTTCTGGCGAATGAAAAGATTGGGCGCAGATACAATATTCCAGGGTTGAGAGGTTTTACAGATCATAATGAACAGTTATATTTTATCGGAGGTATCGGTTTGATGTATTACAATCCGAAATCATTGTACCAGGGAAGCTGGGTGGCTTTACAAAAAATGCATACTGAAGGACAAGGACTTCCGGGAGGCCCTGAGGAATATAAGCGAATTACGGCTACAGTTCCGCTGGGAATCGGATTCAGAATGGGAATTAACCGCATGTGGAGAGTTGGTTTGGAAGCATGTTATGTAAAAACATTCTCTGATTATATTGACGATGTTCACGGAACTTATTACGATCCTGCAATCATCGGAGCAAGTTATGGACCACAGGCAGCGTATTTGTCAAATCCGTCTAATAATCCTTCTGCATTTGAACCGGGCAGTCAAAGAGGAGACAAGCAGAAAGATGCTTTCCTTTACGTAAACATCATGGTGACACGAAATATTACCTATAAGTCTGCATCCAGAGGCGGACCTATGAAATTTGGAAAACGCCATTACAGAGCGAAGTTCTAAATCGATTTTTAAAATTCTTTTAACAAAACGGGCTTGTCTATTGATAAGCTCGTTTTGTGTTTTTAACTTTGGTACAAATTAATCGAAATGTACCCTTTGTTGAGATGGTTTCTCTTTAAGTTTGACCCCGAAAAAGTTCACTATTTTACCTTCCGACTACTTGGCTTCTGGCTCAAAGTGCCCCTTGTAAGACCGATCTGGAAGTCCATTTATTGTATGAAGAATCCGTTGTTGGAAACGACCGTTGCCGGAATAACCTTTCCGAACCCGGTTGGACTGGCTGCCGGATTCGATAAGAATGCACTGCGAATAAATGAATTGGCAGCTTGTGGTTTTGGCTTTGTTGAGATCGGAACGGTAACACCTGTTGGCCAGGAAGGAAATCCCAAGCCGCGTTTGTTCCGCTTGCTGGAGGACCAGGCGATTATTAATCGCATGGGGTTCAATAACGACGGTGCTGAAGTAATTGTTGAGCGCCTGAAGAAGCTGAATCCCGAATGCATTATCGGTGGAAATATCGGGAAGAACAAAGTAACTCCGAATGAAGAGGCAACTTCTGATTATTTAAAGTGCTACCATGCTTTAGAGCAGTATGTGGATTACTTTGTAGTGAATGTTTCTTCACCAAACACCCCCAATTTGCGAGAGCTTCAGGATAAAGAACCACTGACCCGGCTTCTTCAAACCTTAATGGATGAACGCACGAAGATCAATTCTTCAAAACCAATCTTTTTAAAAATTGCTCCGGACCTTACTGATTCTCAGTTAGATGATATTGTGAACATTGTGCATGATACAAAAATTGCCGGAGTTATCGCAACAAATACAACTATTGAACGTGGAAATTTACTAACTTCAGACAGCAAAATCGAATCAATCGGTGCAGGCGGAGTTTCCGGTAAACCCCTGGCGCAAAGATCTACTCAAGTAATTAGCTATTTGTTCCAAAAATCAAATGGCTCTTTTCCGATCATTGGTGTTGGTGGGATTTATTCGGGAGAAGATGCAGTCGAAAAATTACTAGCAGGAGCAAGCCTGGTACAGGTTTATTCAGGATTTATCTATGAAGGACCAGCTCTGGTAAAGCGAATCAATAAAGCGGTTTTGAAAAAAAGAAAGGAAATTGCACATGGATAATAGTCGCGTTTTTATTACGGAGTGTCCCAGAGATGCCATGCAGGGAATCAAGGAATGGATTGATACTGCAGATAAAATTTATTATTTGAATTACCTGCTGAAATGCGGTTTTGATACGCTTGATTTCGGAAGTTTTGTTTCCCCTAAAGCTACTCCTCAAATGCGAGATACTTCATCGGTCCTGGAAGGACTGGATGAAAGTGAAACCAAATTACTTGCAGTCATCCCCAATGAAAGAGGTGCTGAAGATGCCGCTAGATTTGAACGGATCCATTTTTTAGCATATCCTTTTAGTATTTCGGAAACATTTCAATTAAGAAACACCAATGCTACCATTGAGGAATCTTTGAGAAGGGTAGAAGCAATTGCTAATATTTGTCATAAAGAAAACAAAGAGCTGATGCTTTACCTGTCAATGGGATTTGGAAATCCATACGGAGATGCCTGGTCCCCTGACCTGATTGTAACATGGGCAGAGCGGCTGACACAATTGTTTGAAGTTTCTCGTCTTTCACTGGCAGATACCATTGGTATAGCAACTCCTGAGCTGGTAAAACAGGTTTTCTCAACGGTTTCTACCGAATTTTCAAATATTCAGATCTCTGCTCATCTCCATACTTTAAAGGAAAATGCCTCCAAATTGACACAGGCTGCTTATGAAGCAGGTTGCCGTTATTTCGAAGGTGCTGTTAAAGGTTATGGAGGCTGTCCGATGGCCAAAGACGAATTGACGGGAAATATGCCTACGGAACGTATGCTGGATTGGTTCAAGGAAAAAGGAATTGAGACAGGAGTTGATGAAGCTCGTTTTTCAGAAGCATTTGTAACCTCTTCTAAAATCTTTCATTAATTGGTTAAAGTTCTCATGAGATTCAGATTTATTTACATTCTTCCGGTTTTACTCCTGACATTGTCTTGCGATGATGATTCGGACGATGAAATTACGATCGAAAAAAGACATGCTGCAGGTAAAGAAACTACCGACAACACGATTAGTACGGACTTTAGCGCAAATGCATTCTCATCGAAAGTAGAAGCTGAGTTGTTGAAGGAGCTGCATCTCTGTGATCCGAAAGCCACATCTGATGACGACCCGGAACATCCGACTTGCAGCCCAAATTACTTCCGTTTCTTCAAATTGAACAAACAAACACCTTTGAAAGATGGGTTTAAGCTGCTAATCAAAGCCGGAGTAAATGGTTTTCCATTAAGAAGACTATTGATTTTCGAGCGTGAAAATGACATACTTGTCAAATTAAACGGTTTTAACGGGAATTTGATAGAAGAACGCGAGTCGGCTTCAGGATATAATGATTTGGTAATCCGCTTTCCGGATAATATTCAGGGAAATATCACTTATTATAACTGCTTGTTCCGGTGGAAAGAAGGCAAATACGAATATGTGAATTGTGAAGTAATCGATGAAGATGTTCCGAGAAGAGTGAGGGCTGAGTTTATCGATTCAATGGGTATTGAGATTAAGAAAATCCTTGACCGGAATGACATGATCTTTTAATTAAAAATAAGAAGAAGCACTGCTTCTGATAACCGATCCATGGTAGTGGATTGAAAATAAATTGAAGTGAAAAGTTTCGTGTTTGTATTTCTGCTTTTAATCCTGAGTGCTTGCGGTGACACTCACATTGAACCGATTGATCATTATATTTTAGTTCACGACAATTCTTCGAAAGTTTGGCTGGTAGACAAACAGTTGGATGGCGATAAAGATTATACGCCGCTTCAGATCGAGTACAAAGAAATCATCGTTTTTCACGAATCGCGGAATGCTTATTTTCATACTTTGAAAACACTGGGAACAAAACCCGGTATTAAGAGATCTTACTGGCTGGATGAATCCAAAAATGAATTCGGGTTTGTAGGTACCAAAAAGAATATCGTTTTTGAGATCGTAAGTATGTCACGGACAAAGATGGTTCTAAAACCTAAAAATAATTCCTATAAATATACGATTGTGTTGATCCCATTTCCTGAATATTAGATTTGGGCGTTTGATATGTCAATTTGAGTGAATGGATAAATCTTGTGCATCAAGACATTCTTTCTATATTTGCCTGTAACTCAACCTTATGAAAAAAAGAGTATATTTTCAATTTTTATTCCTCAGTTTGTTTGTTGTTTCCTGTGGTTCTAATGAAACGTGCAAAGACTGCGAAGCAGAAAACAAGAAAGACACTATTGAAGAGGTCGATGATTTAAAAGCAGCCTTGAAAGATACTGTTACAGAAAAAAAATCTGTTGCGATAGAGAATAAGGAAAATCACGAAAAGATTGTAAAGAAGTATGGAGAACAATGGGATTTTTGTACATGTGTTGTTGCAAACGATTCCATCAATGATGCTTTTGAAAAGGGGAATATGACTCCGAAACAGGAGGAAAAACTCATGGCCCGCTGGGAATATGTGGATAATAAGTGCAAAGAGTTATTGACAACCCCGAACACTACCCCGGAAGAACGTGCCAAACACGATAAGAAGGTGATGAAGTGTTTGAAGCAGAACGGGTTGAAGAAATAGATCTTTAATCAGATAAAAATATTCAAAATGTGGGGACGCAGGGCATTGCGTCCCCACTGTATTTATAATTATCCTGATTTTTTAAAACTCTTATTGCAATTTAATTGCATTTAGTTTATTTTTGCCTCATGAGTAAGTCAGTGATGCGGATTATTTCTTCCATTTTGCTGATCGGTTTCCTGGGATTCCTGGTTCCGATAAACATTTGGCATACCCTTTCTCATGATCACAAAACCACACACCAGGCAGAACATTCCAAAACGCTTACCTTCAAACAAGGACTTGAAAAATGTGGAATGTGTGATTTGCAGCTTCCGCTTTTATTTCATGAAGCAGAAAGTATTGAAATTCGTCTGGTAGATTCTTTTGATTTTCTCTTTATTGACTATACATGTTGTGAGTTACCGGTAAAAGACACACATTTATTCCTGCGTGGTCCGCCTGTTAATGAGTTAAGCTAAGAATCGGCATTTGGTGCTGATAACTCGAAGTTTCTTAACATCATTCAATTTTCATGAAATTTTATTTGCTGGGAGTATTTATTTACTGCTCCTTTTTGACGTATTCACAAAATTGTACGGATACTTATTCTATAACCGGACAGGTGAGGGATATACATACCGATCAGGTTATTGCGGATGCTCGTATTTCCATCGCTACGAAAACCCTTCAAACGGATTCGCTGGGTTTTTTCAGATTTGATAAGCTTTGTCCCGGAAAGCTGGTCCTGCGCTGTGTTCCCCATTTTGGGTGTGAACCGGTAGATTTGGTCATAGATATACCATCCAATGATCTGGTCATTTTTAAGGTGGAAACGCATCAAATGGAGTTGGATGAGTTGCTGATCGAAGCTTATCGTTTTCCGAGGGAATCTCAGGAGACAATGACCTTGAAAACCAGCGACATTTCTCAAATAAAAGGGAATACACTGGGGGAACAACTAATCCGTTTTCCGGGAGTAACAAGCTTGAGTACAGGGTCTTCCATTGTAAAGCCTGTTATTAACGGAATGCACAGCAATCGATTAGTGGTTGTGAACAACGGGATCCGCCAGGAAGGACAACAGTGGGGAAGTGAGCATGCACCGGAAATCGATCCGAACCTCGCCGGAAATTTGACTGTCATCCAGGGAGCCTCCGGTCTGCAATACGGAACGGATGCAATCGGTGGAGTCATTCTTGTTTCTCCGGATGAACTGCGTTATCATAAAAATACAGCTGGATGGGTGAAGCTGAACGGGAACAGTAATGGCCGGGGAGGAGGAATTTCCGGATTAGTTGCAGGTTCGTTAACCAAATCGGGGAAATGGGCGTATCGTGTTCATGGAACAGGAAGAATCTCGGGAACACAAAAAACTCCGGATTACTGGATAAAAAACACAGCTTCCAACGAATACAGTTACAGCGCGGCATTCGGATATAAAGGAGAAAAGTTTGAAATGGACGCATTTTATACGAAGTATTCCACAAACCTGGGAATTTTTACGGGTTCACACATCGGGAACTTATCGGATCTGAAAGCAGCCTTCGAGGCTTCCGTCCCGAAAGATTCCGGGTATTTTACGTATCAGCTGGAAAACCCGAAACAATTGGTGCAGCACGACTTGAGCAAGGTGCATCTGGCTTACAATTGGAACAAGAAGATTCGTACCAGTCTGGTTTATGGATACCAGTTCAATTTAAGACAGGAGTATGACCTGCACAAAGCTTATAACGATAGTATTGCTGCGTTGAACCTCCCGGCTTTCGAATTGAATCTTTGGACCAATTCACTGGAAGTGAAAACAGAGATGAAGCATACCGATCGTTTTAAAAGTGTTTTTGGTGTTTCCGGACTGGAACAAAGCAATGCTTATTCGGGAAGATTCTTTATTCCTAACTTTAAGAAGCTTCAGTTAGGAGCTTATTACTTAGGAATTTACGAAAATGAAAAATGGCTGTTTGATTTCGGTGTTCGGTATGACTATT
The DNA here is from genome assembly GCA_966248825.1 of uncultured Fluviicola sp. Classification (GTDB taxonomy): domain Bacteria; phylum Bacteroidota; class Bacteroidia; order Flavobacteriales_D; family Crocinitomicaceae; genus Fluviicola. The sequence goes on along the minus strand of CBINBC010000017.1, from coordinate 60,420 downwards.
CGAGACTACAGGTCTTTGTGTATGAGGAAGATGTGTTAACAAAACCGGTTAAACAATTCCAAAATCCGAGTGCTTCGGCCGGAGTATCTCGTTTGTTGGGACATCACTGGATTGTAAGATTGAATATGGGAACAGCCTGGCGTCCGCCGTCAATCAATGAATTGTACAGCAATGGACTTCACCATGGAGCAGCATCGATTGAAGTGGGTGATGCGCAATTAAACAAGGAGATCGTTTACAATTCTCAATTGGGAGTGCAGTACAAATCGCACATTGCCAAGGTAGACCTGTCTGTGTTTTACAATTATTTCGACGGGTATATCAACCTGCAGCCTTCGCTTCCTCCGATGTTAACAATTATCGGCGCTTTCCCGGTGTTTCATTATGTTCAGTCTGATGTGCAGATCACAGGTTTGAACGGGAGATTGGAAATTCCTATCGGAAAATATGTTTCCTACCAATTCCAGGGGAATCTCCTGCTGGGTACTGATTTACGAACCGATCAGTATTTGTACGGAATGCCTTCCAATCGGATTACTCAGCGTTTGCGTTTTTCTACAGTCAGAACGGGAACAAAACTGAATTGCTTTGTAGAAGTAGAGTTGTTGGATGTGTTCAAGCAAAAGCGTTATGTCCCGAATTCTGACTACGTAGCACCGCCAAAAGGGTATGATCTGTTGAGTGCACAAGCAGGGATTACCAAAAAAATGAACAATGGAGAGAATTTCCAGGTTGTTCTGGGATGCTCCAATATCACCAATTTAAGTTACCGTGATTACATGAACCGTTTCAGGTATTTCACGGATGAATTAGGACGGAACTGGACATTGAAAGTCCTGATTCCATTTACAGTTATTAAAAAAACGAAAGAAAAATGAAAAATATCGTATTGATTTTAAGTGTATTCGCATTGACGGCGACAGCTTGTAAAAAAGAAAAGAAGAAAGAAGTAGAGAATCCAACTAATCCGAACGAACAGGAATTGATTACTACGTTTAAGATCGTATTTACGGATACGGCTGGTATTTTACCGAATGTGGAAGCTCAGTTTGTGGATATTGATGGTCCCGGGGGAAATAATCCGACTATTTTTGATACGATCCGCCTGGCTGCAAATGCAACTTATAACGCCACAATTACTTTATTGAATGAAGCTGCAATACCAGCTCAGAATATTACGCAAGAAGTAGAAGAAGAAGGGGTGGACCATTTGTTTTGTTTTGACATAACCAATGGGCTGAATGTAGTTGTTTCAAGAACGGATCTGGATGCAAATAACCTTCCGATTGGAATTACCAGTCAATGGGCTTTAGGGAATGCTTCAACGGGAACTTCAACCATTCGATTGAGACATCAGCCGGGAGTGAAGAATGGTCAGTGTGATGTGGGGGAAACGGATATCGAATTGAATTTCCATACAGTGATTCAATAAATGTATAAAAACAGTAGGGGCGCGATTAATCGCGCCCCTACTGTTTTATTTCGGATTTGATTATCTATTAATAATAAATCAAACGCTGTACTTTTGTAATGTGTTTTGCTAAGCGGATCACTTGTTTTGTGTATCCGAACTCATTATCGTACCACGTATAAAGAACTACATTTTTTCCGTCAGGAGAAACGATTGTAGCATGAGAATCGTAAACCGAACAGCATGTGTTTCCGATGATATCGCTGGATACCAATTCCGGATCGTATGAATAGAAGATCTGGTTTACCAAATCACCTTCCAGAGAAGCTGTTCTTACCACGTTGTTAACGTCTTCTACAGTTGTTCCGTTTTTCAATTCCAAAGAAAGGATTGCCAATGAACCGTTTGGGGTTGGTACACGAACCGCGTTAGCAGTCAATTTGTCTTTCAAATCAGGAATTACTTTTGTTACTGCTGCACCGGCACCTGTTGAAGTGATGACCATGTTGATAGCAGCAGAACGTCCGCGACGGGATGATTTGTGCATGTTATCCAGCAAGTTTTGGTCGTTCGTATAAGCGTGAACTGTTTCGATGTGACCTTTTACAATTCCGAAAGCATCGTTTACTACTTTCAAAATAGGAGAGATTGCATTCGTTGTACAGGAAGCCGCAGAGTAAATTGTTTCGTTCTCAACATCTAAAGTTCCCTGGTTAATACCATAAACAACATTTGGGATTTCTTTACCGGGAGCAGTCAAAAGCACTTTGGAAACCCCTTTGGAAGCCATGTGTTTTGATAAAGCTTCACGGTTTGTATAAACACCTGTGTTATCGATAACCAGGGCATTGTTGATACCGTATTTCGTGTAATCAACTTCTTCCGGATTGGAAGCGTCGATCATGTGAACGATTTGTCCGTTGATGATTAATGTTTTGTTTTCCAAATCTTCTACAACACTTCCTTTGAAAGCACCGTGAACAGAATCGGAACGCAACAAAGCAGCGCGTTTAATGATGTCTTTGTCACTTGCACCACGTGTAACGATCGCACGCAGACGCAATTGCTGACCTTTACCGGCTTGTTTGATCAATTCGCGGGCAGCCAAACGACCGATACGACCGAAACCGTACAAAACAACATCTCTTGGTTCAACAGAACCGGAAGCACTGGAGAATTTCCCCAATTTATCAGCAAGGAAAGCCGCTTTTGAATCGTAAGCACTTCCTTCAGCAATCCATTCGCTGGATAATTTACCGATATCGATCTTAGCCGGAGCCAAATCCATTTTCAACAATTCTTCTGCCAAAGCAGCTGTTGTTTCAATGTCGATAGGTTTCTTTACAACGTTCTTCGCATACTCATGCAAGTTCAGGATTTCAGAAATAGTAATATCCGTAAGGTGATTACGGAACAAAACCAATTCGATTCCTTTGTCATAAAGCAATTCACCAACGTGACTTGACAATTTAACAGCAGCGCGTTCTTTTTGAACGTGCATGTTTAACTCTTTTTCATAGCCTAATGCAGCTTCCATTCTTAACGGGTATATTTATTTGTATTTGTTTCTATCCAATAGCATGTGTATAAAGCAAAAAAGGCCGCCCGCGTTAGCAGACAGCCTTTTTTCTTATCCTAAATATGCTTTCAATAACTTATTTCGAGACGTGTGTCGAAGACGTCTGATCGCCTTCTCTTTGATTTGCCTTACACGCTCACGCGTCAGGTTAAATTTAGCACCGATCTCTTCCAGTGTCAAACCGTGGTTCATACCGATTCCGAAGAATAAACGGATGATCTCACGCTCTTTGTCTGTCAAAGTGCTCAATGAACGCTCAATCTCTCTTTGAAGGGACTCAGCCATCAATGCATGGTCAGCTTTCGGAGAATCCGTGTTTGCCATAACGTCCATCAATGTACCGCCATCTTCAGAAGAAGAAAGAGGTGCATCCATAGATACGTGACGACCGGAAACGTTTAAGCTTTCTTTAATTTTATCTTCCGGAACTTCTAAAGCCTCTGCTAATTCTTCCGCTGAAGGAGGTCTTTCGAATTCTTGTTCCAGTCTTGAAAATGCTTTGTTGATCTTGTTTAAGGAACCAACCTGGTTTAAGGGTAGACGAACAATACGCGCTTGTTCTGCCAAGGCCTGCAGGATAGATTGACGAATCCACCATACAGCATAAGAAATGAACTTAAATCCACGCGTTTCGTCAAACTTCTGTGCAGCTTTGATCAAACCTAAATTCCCTTCGTTAATTAAATCGGGTAATGTCAATCCTTGATTTTGATACTGTTTTGCTACAGATACGACGAAACGTAAATTTGCACGGGTCAATTTCTCTAGTGCTCGTTGATCGCCTTGTTTGATTTTTCGCGCCAATTCTACTTCTTCCTCAGCGGTGATTAGCTCTTCTTTACCAATGTCCTGAAGATACTTGTCTAACGACTGGCTCTCACGATTGGTAATCGATTTTGTAATCTTAAGTTGTCTCATGTAATGAACTTCGTTTTATAACGATTAATGAAAATCAGGGTGCAAAGTTACGACGAAATGGAAGTGATTTCCAAATAAAAAAGGCAGATTTTCAAGAGATTTTCATCTCTCAAAAACCATGCCTTAACAATTTTTTTATATTCAACCCTTATTTCACAAGGAAGTTCAAATAATTCAATGAGTTGAAATGTTCAAATTGAAATTTTAAATACAGCAAAAGTTTGAACTTTTTGAACCCTTTTAACATTTGAACGGATTCGGCTACAAGCCGAATCCCACATATTCTTTTTTACCGCTTTCGGATACAATCTCCAACAGCACTCCGCCTTTGCTGGTGTTCAAAAGTCGTGTAAGCTGTTCCACCGATTCAATCTGTGTCTGATTGATTTTTGTTACGATATCCCCTTCCGTAAGTCCGCTTGATTTGAGTTTTCCCGGTTCCAGCGTTTTTAACTTCACTCCGTAATTGATGTTCAGTTCCTTTTTTTCTTTGGCGGTAAGCTCTGCAAATGTACCGCCAAGAGCGGTTGTTTTGCTCATTTCTTCTTTTGATTTCAAAACAGTTTCACCATCTGCAGAACGCAGTAAAATTTCTTTGATCACTTCCGTGCCGTCTTCTGTGCGTAAAGTCAAATTAACTTTGTCACCAGGTCTTCTTTTTCCGATCTCTTCCTGCAGCGAAGCAACAGAGTTTACATCTCTGGATCCGACTTTCAGGATGACCCAGTTTTTCTTTACTCCGGCTTTGTCAGCTCCGCCATCCTCTGTAACAGATGAAACAAAAACCCCTCTGGTAGATGGTAATTTGTTCTTTTCCTTGATTTCCTGGCTGATATCTGAGATCTGAACTCCCAGGTAAGCGCGCTGTACGATCCCGAAGTCGATAATGTCGCGCATGACTTTGTTTACCAGGTTCACCGGAACCGCAAAGCTGTAACCTGTATAAGAACCGGTTTGGGAAGCAATAGCTGTGTTAATACCTATCAATTCACCTCTTGTATTTACCAGTGCTCCTCCTGAGTTTCCGGGATTCACTGCCGCATCCGTCTGGATGAACGATTCGATAGGAACATTGGAGTTGCTGGTTCTGTCGGAAAGCAAATTGATATTTCTTGCTTTGGCACTTACAATTCCCGCTGTAACCGTTGATGTAAGGTTGAACGGGTTTCCAACTGCCAGTACCCATTCACCAACGCGAAGGTCATCACTGTTCCCGATAGCAATTGGTTTTAATCCCGGAGCATCGATCTTCAATACGGCGATATCTGTTGAGGGATCTGTTCCGATCACAGTTGCCGTGTATTTCGAATTGTCGTTCAGAATAACTTCTATCTCAGAAGCATCCTGGATTACGTGATTGTTGGTTACAATGTATCCTTCACTGGAGACAATTACTCCCGAACCGGAACCACTTCCGTATTGCTTGTATTCACGTCCGCCTGTTCCCGGTCCGTAAAAGAATTCATAGAACGGATCGCGCTGAACTTGTGTGCGTACTACTTTGGTAGTTACGTGAACTACTGAGTTGATCGTGTTTTCAGAAGCATCTACGAAAGACGCACCTTCTACAGGGGGCATTCCATTATAAGATACTGTTCTTGCTAAACGATTACCATCAATTACCTGTTCGGAAAGAGGAGCATCGTAGCTGTGAGATAACAGGAAACCGAAAGCAAATGGAACCATTCCACCAACAATTCCAAGTCCTAGGTATTTCAATGAGTTGTTCATGACATTAAATTAGTTTATGCTAAATTTCTACGCAATTATAACAGTAATCGGAGGATGATTGTTACTTTTGTGCTGTTAAAGATTGTTAAGCCTGAATAGCTTGTAACTCAATCACAGCAAAGGATATATGAATTTACGGTTTGTAAAATACCAGGGCACGGGCAATGATTTTATCATGATCGATAATCGTTCTGGTGAGTGGGATGATTTATCCATTTCTACGATACGGAAATTATGTGATCGTCGGTTTGGAATTGGTGCGGACGGCTTGATCAAGATAAATGTTATCGAAGGATACGATTTTGAAGTGGATTATTACAATTCGGATGGTTCGAAAAGCTTTTGCGGAAATGGGGCACGTTGCTCAGTGACATTTGCCCATGAGTTGGGTTTTACATCGGATTCCGTTTCTTTCATGGCTATCGACGGGACACATGAAGCTCTGAAAAAAAATGGTTTGGTCCATTTGAAAATGAATGATGTAGCAGAAATTGACGATTCTCAAAAGGAATTTGTTTTAAATACAGGATCCCCTCATTTTATTCATTTTACTGAAAATGTACGTGATTTTGATATCCTGGCGTATGGAAAACAGATCCGTTATTCGGATAAATACAAACAGGAAGGAATCAATGTGAATGCCATTCACCAGCTTGATGCTCATTCTTTTGAGATCAGAACCTATGAACGCGGAGTAGAAGACGAAACGCTGAGCTGTGGAACAGGAGTTACTGCTGCGGCACTCGCTCTGGGGAAGAAAAATGAAATAACCGGAGATTTTGAATACGAGGTTAAATCACAGGGAGGAGATCTTTCCGTTAAGTTTAGGAATACAGGAACCGGTTTCACCGATATTTGGCTGATCGGTCCTGCAGAATCCGTTTTTAAAGGGGAAGTGAATGTCTGAATTTACCTTTAAAAGCATTCAACGGGTATTCCCGGACCAATTGCTTCAAAAAACGTTTATTTGGATTTGGAATGCCGATAAAGTTCCGCCGCACATCGGGATTTCGGCAGGAAAAGATTATTACAGTTTAACTTACCGGAAATCAGAGCAGCTGCTAACGGCTTCCATGCTGAAAAAAGCAAAACGTTCTGCCGTGCCTTTGGTTTTGGTGGAAATTCCCGGGGAATTGATCCGGGAGGAAATTGCCTCTGTTTTTTCGAAATTCGAGCGTGCAAGCGGTGATATAACATGTATTTACCCGATTCGTGAGGTGATGCAGCTGGAAGGAGTGAACCAGTTGGCAAATTTGCTGACTTACCTGGATTCCGAAGACCTGATGCTTCAGGTGAGCGGTTTTAATTTACCGGAAGATTATAAAGGAATTCCCGATTATTCGATGGAAGATATTTTGAAAAGGATTCAAGTATTGAATAGAAAATAAATTACGGTAGGGGTGAAAAATTTTTCACCCCTACCGTTGTGGATCAATTTGTTGAAAGAATTCAAAAGGCCTTTTCTATTTAACCGGTTTTTCAATTACATTTGAACGCTTTTATAAGCTCTTAAAACAATCGTGATGAGTTTAACCGGTAAGTCTGTTTTCCTGCGTGCTGTTGAAAAAGAGGATGCAACTAAGCTGATGCTTTGGGAGAATAATCCCAAACATTGGAAGATTACCGGCACCGAAGTCCCTTTTTCTTTTTCGTCCATTTTGGAATACATTGATCAGGCACAGCATATCCGTACCCACGGACAATTGCGTTTGATGATTTGTGTGAATGGGACCAAAGAACCGGTCGGGGCAATTGACCTGTACCAGGTCGATTTTAAACACCTTCGTGCTGCAGTTGGGATTTTAATTGCTGATGAAGACAACAAGAAACACGGTTATGCTTTTGAAGCATTAACACTTCTCGAAAAATACGCTTCTCAGATTTTGGCACTGCACAACCTGCATTGTTCCATTCACAGCGACAACCTGGCGAGTGTGGGTTTGTTTGAAAAAGCAGGATTTGTAAGAGTGGGAGTAAGAAAAGAATGGTACCTGGAGAAAGGTATTTGGTTGGATGAAATTTTATATCAAAAATGTCTGGAAAGAAAAGAAACAAAAAGCTAGTAGTTACAGCGGTTGCTGTTATGTTGATAGGTGTGGGACTGGTTTTCGGGTGGACGCCCTTGATGACCTATCTGAAAAAAACGGATAAGGAGGCGCGCGTGATCATCGATAACCGCGGTTCACTGGAAGATATTGCGGCTGATTTGAAAAAAGCCGGAGTAATCAATGATACGGATGAGTTTCTTTCCATGGCAAAGTCTAAAGAGCTGACTATTGATAAAGTTGAGCCCGGAATGTACGATTTTCCTGCAGGTACGTCCTACCGCGATTTATTAAACTCCCTGAGAAGCGGAAATTTTGAAGTGGAAGTGGTGGTTACATTCAATAATTGTAAAACCATTCATGATTTGTGTGTGAAAGTTTCGGAAGCTATTATGGTCGACAGTACCGAGCTGGAAAACTATATCACAGATCCGAAAACACTGAACAAATACGGATTCACATTGGAGCAGGTGCCGGCTTTATTTATGCCGAATTCCTACCGCATGTACTACGATACCGACAAAGAAGCGTTTTTGGATCGCATGGCGAAAGAGTTTAAGAATTTCTGGACTCCGGAGCGTATGGCGCAATTGAAAGCTGTGGGGTTGAAATCTCCGTCTCAGGCAGTTACCCTGGCGTCTATTGTCTATGGAGAACAATCCAAAAATGAATCCGAATGGCCGATTATTGCACGTTTGTACCTGAACCGACTGAATACAGGAATGAAATTACAGTCAGACCCTACCTTTAAGTTCTGCTGGGGAGATCAACTGGAAGGTGTACAGCGTTTGACATACGAACACAGAAATAAAGATTGTCCTTACAATACGTATTTATATGCAGGACTTCCGCCGGGACCAATTTCCATGCCGCCGACTGGAGTAGTGGAAGCGGTTTTGAACCCGGATAACAACGATTATTTATACATGTGTGCTCAACCCAATTATGATGGACTGCACAATTTTGCGAAGGATTATGCAGATCACGCAAAATATGCTGCTGAATTCCAAAAGTGGTTAGCATCCGAAATTGCCAATCAATAAATTATGGAACGCAGATCTTTTGTCAAACTGGGTGCTGTCGGATTAGCGGCCTCAGTTGTATCTCCCGTATTTTCAAGGGAAGAGAGCTTTTTGGAAACAGAAACTTCCGAATACAATGGCGGAGCGAAAATGATTGCTACCTGGAGTCATGGTCAGCCGGCCAACCAGGCTGGCTGGAAAAAGCTTGAAGCGGGCGGAAGTTCACTGGATGCAGTAGAAGAAGGTGCAAGACAAACAGAGAGTGATGTAACGAATCGCAGTGTTGGGATCGGTGGAATGCCAGACCGTGAAGGTCACGTGACTCTTGATGCCTGTATCATGGATTGGGAATCGAATTGCGGATCTGTAGGCTGCCTGGAAGGAATTGCCCATCCGATTTCCGTTGCAAAGCATATTATGCAAAATACTCCGCACGTAATGCTGGTTGGAGCCGGAGCAAAACAATATGCGCTAAAGCATCAATTTGAAACGATCAAAACTCCGCTTCCGGAAGTGAAGAAAGAGTGGGAGAAATGGAAGAAGGAACAAGCGGCAATCTCCAAAAAACCGGAAATTAATCACGAGAACCACGATACGATCGGTTTGTTGGCAATTGATAAATTGGGAAGGATCAGCGGAGCTTGTACAACTTCAGGCTGGGCGTATAAACTCCCGGGACGTTTGGGAGATTCCCCGATCATTGGTTCCGGATTATTCGTGGACCAGGAAGTAGGAGGAGCTGTAGCAACCGGTTTGGGAGAATCCATTATACGTATCGCCGGAGCGCATACCGTTGTGGAGTTGATGCGCCAGGGGAAAAGTCCCGAACAGGCATGTAAAGAAACGGTTCAGCGCTTGATCCGTAAACACAAAGATATGACCGGTTTACAATGCGCATTTATTGCGATAAATACCAAAGGCGAAGTCGGTGGTTTTTCGGTGTACAATGGATTCAATTATGCTTTGAAAACAAATGACCGCGACGAATTAATTGATACTCCTTTTGATCGAAAATGGTAAGAACCGCCCTTTTAGCTGTCTTGATTTTTTGGACAAGCCACATGATAGGACAAACCAATTTATCCTGGAAAGTTCAGCATCCGGTTTCCAAAGCATGGATCCGGCTTGGTGAAAAAGGATCTGTTCAGGAAGCCTTAATTGCGGCTAAAGAGCTTCCGGACCCTTTTGTGGGGATGAATGAAGATAAGTTTATGTGGATTGAGGACCATCAATGGACGCTTGAATCGGAGTTTTTCCTGACAGAATCAGACCTCAAACACTTTGTTGAGCTCGATTTCCCAAGCGTAGATACTTATGCGTCCATTTTTTTGAACGGGAAACCGGTTGCTGAAACCAATAATGCATTTGTCCACTATCGTTTTGATGTGTTGGATAAGGTTGTTGCAGGTAAGAACAAGCTGAAAGTAGTTTTTACACCGCCAATCATGTACCAAAAACCGCGAATGGCAAAGGTTGGGGTAACACTTCCCGCTCCAAATGACGTCGGCAGGACAAAAGTAGCGCCTCACTGCAGAAAACCGCAATACCAATTTGGCTGGGACTGGTCTTTAAGAATGCTGACGATGGGGTTCAATGAGCCGGCGAAAGTGATTGTTTATTCCTCCAATCGGGTGCTGGCAAATTATTCCAATACACTAGAGGTGAGTGATGAGCAGGCTGTTTCCGAATTTACGCTGCTGCTGGCGAAGGAAAGCACGGAATCATTTACCTGGAAAAGTACCTTGTTCGGTGATGAGGTTCTTACATGTGAAAATAAACGGTTAAAACGTACCGAAATCATTTCAAATCCGAAATTATGGTGGCCAAGAGGACAGGGAGAAGCCTATTTATATGAGGATCATTGGATTTTGCAAAATGAAAAAGGAGATGTCATTTTGGAAAAAAACGTCCGTTTCGGATTGAAAAAAGTGGAATTGGTCCAGGAAAAAGACCAGTGGGGAACATCTTTTCAGATAAAAGTAAACAACCGTCCGGTTTTCTGTAAAGGTGCGGATTACATCCCGGATGATATTTTCCCGGCACGCATTACGGATGAAAAACTGAGAAACGCGGTCAAAACCATGCTGGATTGCAATTTTAACATGGTGCGTATCTGGGGAGGTGGATTTTATCCGAGAGAATCGTTCCTGGAAGCCTGTGATGAAGGCGGATTAATGGTTTGGGAAGATTTTATGTTTGCCTGTGCCATGTATCCCGGAACGGAGGATTTCCTGGCGAATGTAAAATCGGAGTTGGACCAGCAGATTCCGAGACTGGCTTCTCACGCTTCTTTGACTTTGTTTAACGGGAACAATGAAGTGGATGTAGCCTGGAAAAACTGGGGATTCCAAAAAGATTACAATTTATCGAAGAAAGATGAAGCCGTGATTAATTCCTTTTACCGGAAATTATTCAAAGAACTGATACCACAGACGATCAAAGCTTACTCCGGAATACCATACGAGCATACTTCTCCTTTGAGCAACTGGGGGGATGATCAATTTTACAACGACGGGACCCAGCATTACTGGGGAGTTTGGCACGGAACAGATCCGATCGAGGATTTCGGGCGAAAATCAGGGCGTTTCAATGCAGAGTACGGATTTCAGTCATTCCCCGAATTAGCAACTTTGTCTTCATTCAGCAAGCCTGTGGATTGGAAACTGGACAGTCCGTTGATGAAACTGCGTCAGAAAAGCTATGTTGGAAATAACATGATTGCCAAACATTCGGATTTGCTTTATGGTAAAACAGCCGATTTCCAGCGTTTCGTGTATTTTTCACAGCTTACGCAAGCGAAAGCAGTGGGCATTGCAGTGGTTGCTCACCGGACTACTTTTCCAAGATGCGCCGGAACACTTTACTGGCAGTTTAACGATTGCTGGCCGGCCCCAACCTGGAGCAGTATCGACTATTTCGGAAGATGGAAAGCACTGCAGTACCAGGTGAAGCAGGATTTTAAAGATGTAACGGTTGCTGCGCGAATAGATACTTTGGGTAAAGAAAAATATGTGTTGATCTCGGATATCCCGACCGGTTTTTTATGCGAAATAGTAGCAGAGATCTACGATTTCCAGGGAAAGGTTCTGGATACATTAAAATGCCGTCAGACCATTGCTTATCCGCACTCTGTGGAATTATTTCCGCAGGAGCTGAGTGCATTCCGGGGAAAGGATTTTGCAGTCAACTTTAAATGGAAAGATGAAACAGGGAAGACCTGCGAACGCTTGTTTATTCATGAATTATTGCCGGAGAAACAAGTTCCGTTTATGGAGCCTTTGGTAACGATTGAATCACTTGATCCGGAGACAGGAACAGGAGTGGTGATTATTGAGAACCAATCTATTCTGAAAGATTTTTGGTTTACGTCCAGGGAAGGTAAAGTAGTGATGGACCAAAATTTTGTGCATTTGCTTCCCGGTAAGCACCGCCTTGAGTTTATTTTCGAAGGAAAACTGACAAAAGATTCTTTTTTTTGGTTTTATCGTTAACTCAAATTAATAAGTATTTTTAACGAGATAAATTTTGTAAATAATACCACGGTAATTAATTTTGCGTCATGGAAATAGGAAAAGTCATCCAATCAAAATTTAAAAACTCCAAGCACAAGGCTGTGGTAAATCTTCGCTATACCTCCAATTATCTGGGGAACATTCAGAATAACTACATGGCAAAATTTGATTTGTCCATGCCTCAATTCAACATTTTGAGAATCCTTCGCGGGGCAAACGATGCAATAAGCGTAAATTCCGTAAAAGAAAGAATGGTTGAAAAGTCTCCGAACACTACGCGATTGATGGACAAATTAATCGATAAAGGTTTAATGGAGCGCGTACGCTGTGAATCCGATCGTCGGGTTGTTTATGTTTCCATTACTGAAGCAGGTTTGAAAATCCTGAAACAGATAGACGATGATAAGCAGTCTGAACTTGATTTCAGCGGAAATTTGACCGAAGAGGAAGCAGAAATTCTGAGCAACTTGCTGGATAAATTACGTGGTTAATTTTTACTGCAAAAGCACTCTTTGAGAAGGTAAAGTTTTGTTAAAAGTCTTTGCCCCCTTACATTCTTTGCCGTTAATGTCTCTTCGGATTAATTACTTTTGCCCAAATTTCTTCCCGTTCTATGCGCTTTACGCTTTCTACATTCTTTTTACTGACAAGTATTATTGCATTTTCACAGGCTCCTGAAGGTACTGGATCCATTGATGGAAAAGTACTGGACTCCATTTCTAAAACTCCTCTGGAATACACGATGGTCCGCATATTCAGCGTGAAAGACTCATTAGTTGTAACAGGTATTTACACCGACGAGAACGGATATTTCGTATTGGAGGAGATTAAGTACGGAAAGTATTACATCGTTATTTCCAATCCCGATTACCGGAATAAAACAATCCCGAATATTTCACTCTCCGCGGATAAGAATCTGCGAAAACTAGGCAATATTGCACTGGTAAATTCCGGAAGGGAATTAGACGAAGTGGTTATTCAGCAGGAAAAAACACCTTTGCAGCTTGGATTGGATAAGAAAGTCTATAACGTAGGCGACGATATTGCTACTTCGGGAGGAAATGTGACGGATGTTCTAAACAACGTTCCCTCGGTTGAAGTGGACCAGGACGGATCAATTTCCCTTCGTGGTGACGGCAATGTAACGATACTTATTGATGGGAAGCCCAGCAACATGTCGGGAGGAAATGGAAAAAGTGTGCTCGATGGAATCCCTGCAAGCAGTATTGAGCGCATTGAAGTTGTAACGAATCCTTCTGCAAAATACGATCCCGACGGAACTTCCGGGATTATCAATATCGTCTTGAAGAAAAATGCCAGAAAAGGAATAAACGGAAATGTTTCATTAACGGCCGGAACCGGGAATTTATATACCGGATCTTTAGGACTGAACCTGCGAAATACGCGCTTCAATCTTTACGGGAATTATGCATTTTCCTACCGGGATGGCTACCGGAACAATTTTTCGGACCTGAACCAGTATTCGGGAGACACAACAGTCACCCTCAACCAGGTAAGATACGGTGCTGATCTGAATATCACACATACGGCAAAAGTAGGGATGGATGTTTATATGAAAGACCGGAATACATTATCCTGGAGTATCGCCGGAAATGCCGGAGACCGAACACGTTTGGGAAACCAGGTTAATACGCGTTACACGAATTTTGGAGATACAAGTGATGTCTGGACCAGGAATTCCAGTGATCCCAGCACTTCTCAGAACATCGACTTTTCCCTTGGGTACAAATGGGATTTCAAGGACGATAAAGGTTCTCTGGATGCCAATGCTTATCAATCACTCTCAAAAGGCACAGACGAAGGTTTTTATCAGCAGTCTTATGCTCTTCCTGCGAGCCTTCCGTCAACCGATCAGCATCTTTTCAGTCGTGAAGCAAATGATTTCACAACGCTTTCCCTGGATTTTATTCGTTTGTTGAAGAATAAGCTGCGAATAGAAAGCGGTTTGAAGATGATCCAGCGGAATATGACTCTGCGGTCTTCGTCAGAAGCAAAAGACGTTTCAGGAGTATATGTTCCGGATACCCTTTCGAATTACAATTACAAATATTTGGAAAGCATATACTCGGCTTACGGGATTATTGGCGGTCAGTTGAAAAAATTCCGTTACCAGGCAGGTTTGCGTGCTGAATACAGTATCCAGAACCCTAATTTAATCTCCACGAACCAAAGTTTCAAGAACGAGTATTTCAATTTATTTCCTTCGGCAACAGTGCGTTATGAAGTGAAAAAAGGACTGGAATTTTCCCTGGGATACAGCCGGCGTATTAATCGTCCCAATTCCGGGAATTTGAATCCGTTTACTTCCTATGCGGACCCTTACAACCTGCGCAGCGGAAATCCTGCGTTAAGACCGGAATATATCCATTCCGTTGATTTGGGACTGGATTTCAATTCCAAAAAAATTACTTTGGCTTTTGCATTATACCAACGATACACAAATTCCGTGATCCAGCGGGTGAAGGTGTTTTACGAGAACGGAACTTCAAATGGTACTTTTGCGAATATTGACAATTCCGTAAGCTCAGGCGGAGAAATCGTGGTGCAGTTGAGACCTTTCCCGATTTGGAAGAATATGCTGTCTTTCAATGGGAATTACATCACCTATACAGATGATAATCCGAGTGCGAACTGGAACAGGGAAGGCTTTGTGTTCGGAATGAAAGTCAGTTCAACAGTAGAACTGATGAAGAAAACATTAACGCTTCAGGTAAATGGAAGGTACAATGCTCCGTCGATTACAGCCCAGGGGAAGATGAACCCAAGAGGGGCCGTTGATTTTTCTGCTGATAAATCGTTGTGGAATAACAAGTGGGGCATAGGTTTACGTGTCACTGATATCTTCAACACACAAGGTTTTAGTTTTGAAGTAGATCAGCCAACAGTCTCTCAATCTTCCAGATTCAAGTGGGAAACCAGAAGGATTCTTGTCAGTATTCGCTATAAATTCGGGAAAACTGACTTCAAAGAGGACAAACGCTCCAATGAAAACAATGGAGGCGGAGGTTTTGATTTCTAAGCTTTTTTGATCACAACCGGCTGAACCGGGTAATGGATTCCCAAATGGATCAAGGCTTTATCAAAACTCTTTGAATAGCTTTGCTTTTTATCTTTAATCGTTTTCATGACGCTTGTTTTTCTTAAACTTAAGCAATTAATATGCCAGCATAGGGCTTCATTTATTAAAATGTCTTAACAAGTGATTTTATTGTGCAACATAATAATTAAACAAAAAACGTGTTAGAGTAAAGAATGGATTTCTTCACGCACTGAAAAATGGACCATTTAAATAAAATTATGAGAATATTTAAGCCGGGCTGTTGTAAATCCTTAAAAGAACCGTACTTTTGTAAGCCCTTTTTTTAACAAATGATCGACGAAGAGCTGTTCCAAGCAAAGAAATTATACCCATTCCAGGAAAAGACTGTAAATGCAATTATAGATGAACTGGACAAAAATGGTGCGGATTACAATCTACTATTCCAGCTTCCTACAGGAGGAGGAAAGACTGTGATCTTTTCCGAAGTAGCTAAGAGTTATATCGAGCGTTATCAGAAAAAGGTATTGATCCTCACTCACCGCATTGAACTTTCCGTTCAAACTTCCAAACAGCTGAATGCAATCGGAATTTCCAACAAAGTTATTTCCAGTGATGTAAAGAACCTGATCGATGAAGAACATCATCCTTGCTATATTGCTATGGTTGAAACCCTGAATAACCGTTTGCAGGAAAACGAGAATTTCGTGGATGGGGTAGGATTGGTGATTGTTGATGAGGCGCATTACAACAGTTTCCGTAAAATCTTCCAGTACTATTCGGGAGCGAATATTTTAGGGGTAACGGCAACACCGTTGAGCTCCAATAAAGCTTTGCCGCTAAACGACCATTACAACAAACTATTGGTTGGTGAAAGCATTGCTTCGCTGATCCAGGGTGGTTATTTGTCGGATGCGGAAACGTTTACTTATGACGTAAACCTACATGGTTTGAAAATCGGGACGAACGGAGATTTTACCGTAAGTTCTTCCGAAACGGTATATGGAAACTATTTCATGCAGGAAAAATTATTATTTGCGTATGAAGAAGTTGCTGTTGGTGATAAAACCCTGATCTTCAACTCGGGTATCGAAACATCGCTGCGTGTAGAAGAAACGTTCAAGAAAAGAGGGTACAAGATCCGTCACCTGGATTCTACTTTCTCTGACAAAGACCGGAAGGATGTCCTTTCGTGGTTTAAAACCACCAAAGATGCCATTTTGACATCTGTAGGAATTTTGACAACCGGTTTTGATGAACCGACTGTTGAAACGATTATTTTGAATCGTGCAACGCGCTCATTGACTTTGTATCACCAGATGATTGGCCGTGGTTCACGCCGCTTGCCTAATAAATCCAACTTTAAACTGATCGACTTAGGAAACAACGTCCGTCGTTTTGGTTTGTGGCAGGATTATATCAACTGGCAGGATGCTTTCCGTTTTCCGGACAGGTTCCTGGAATCGCGTTTGAGCGAGGATGATGATCTTGAATTTGAGGTGGAATTTGAGTTTCCGCGTCACATGGAGCAATTGGTGGATACTAATTTCCTGGAAGAGTTCAGTATTCGTGATGTTTATTACGAATGCCTGGATAAGGGAGAGAAGGGAAAACTAGCCGTGGATCTTTCACTGTCAAACCATTGCGAAGGAATTGTTAGAAAGACAAAGGATCTGGATGATGCCATTGGAATTGTAGATGCGCTTCAGGATCACATTGAGCACCGTTTGAAAACGTATACCAAGTGTATCGCCAAGAGTACACCGAATTACTTTAAATATTTGATGGAAACTTACAACCGTCAGCTTCGACAGGAAATCCGGATGAAGTTTGATGAGATTGAGGCGGAAGCGGAAAATAATTAAAATAAAAGCATGGGTGGTCCCGTAAGTACACGATTTCGCCCTGCTTTTAATAGCTGATCAGGATCTCCGTAGTATCAAACGGAACCGTAGTCACAGACAATGTTCCGTTATTGGTAGTTCCCTGTACATCATAAAATATCTGGTAAGAAGTATTCCCGTCATTAATACAGTAAACACTATAATCCGTGATGTTGTTTAATTGGGTTTCACCACCCGGGCAGCATTCGGCACAGCCATTTTTCCCGGCCTGTTTGAAGTATTTGATGGTTTTCGTTCCGTCACTTACAAAATGGAGTCTGGCCCATGATTTGGCGTAGATCCCAAAATTGATAGTGTTGTCGAAGTCAAGGGATAAATTGTCCAGGGTAGTTGTTCTTGAATCGCTGAAATAATTGTCTTTTTCAACCGAAATGACCACACTTTGAAGTTTTTCCCGGTCCAGTTCGTACGAATAACTCCCGCTAGCGTCCGTTGTAATGGTTGTTTTTTGTACAAGTGCAGAGCTGGAAGTGGTAGTAACAGAAATAATAACTTTCGCGCCTGCAAGCGGAGAACTGTAAGATTTGTCCATAATCGTTCCTTTAATCACATATTTCAGATCTTTCTTTTTACAGGAAAAACTAAGGACCATTAAAAGAGCTCCAAAGTACAGGGTTAAATGCTTCATAATATTAAATTTTAACAAAAACAGTGTTCAAATACTGAAATTAAAACGTTTTTCCAGGCAGTCGGATTGTTAACAACCTTTTGGGTGAACTTTTTAGTAAATTCTTTTTTAGTTCTATTTATAACCTGAAACACTGATGGATAAAGTCTTTCCTGACGTTATTAACTAAAAACATTGAATAAAAAAATATTCACTTTTTTTAACAATAGTGCTGAATCTAAAAATAAAGATATTATTTTCGCCGAGTAACTCAAAATTTATAATTATGTCAGAAAATTTAGACGCAACAACAACAGCTCCTCAAGGAAAAGGAATGGCAATTACAGGATTTGTACTTGCAGTAGTAGGATTAATCTTTTCTTCTTGGATTGCAGCTATCGCTGTAGCAGCGATCATCTTAGGTGGAAGTCCATGGATTATGTACTTATGGTTGGTATTATGTATCGTAAGTATCATTCTTTCCGTTATGGGAATGTCCAAATTGAAAAAAACAGGAGGTAAAAGAGGTATTGGAATTGCTGGAATGATCGTTGGTATCGTTGCAACAGTTTACGCTTTGATCCTTACTTTAGGATTAGGAGCAGCTGCTTCTATGTCAAGCGATATGTCAAACGAAATGCGTGACGCATTCAAAGACGGTATGCAAAAAGAATTGAATGACATGTAATAACATGTGATTCGTTTTTTTTGAAACGAATATGTTTAAATCCCCGTCTCGGCTGATCCGAGACGGGGATTTTTTTTATTTTAGAGAAATTTGATTCCGGATGGAAAGTTGGCGAACAGAAGAAGCAGTAGATAGTTTGGAAGTCTCCTTGAAAAACAGGCGCTCTATAGCCTTGACCGTTGTTTGTATTTTAACATGGGTGGGCTGCGGTATTCCTTTCACAATGAATACCCTGGCGTTTTTTAGTACAGATCTTACGAAAGCATTTATAGGAACTAATAAATATTCCGGGATTTGGTTTTTCCTGGATTGGTTCATTTTTCCGGCAATGTGTGCTTTGGGAGCAATTTTTATGTTCCGGTTGAAGCGCTGGGGATTCTGGATCTATTGCCTGGGACAAATTCCTCCGGTTGTTTATTCCGTGTTTCATATCATTGGACTGACCAAAAGCCTGGGGTCGGGCATGTTTTTCGGATTGCTTTGGAATTGCCTCTCCATTGCCTTTATCGTTGTTTACGCCGTGGAGATGAATAAATTGTCCCGCAAACCGATTTCAACTGATTTTTAATTTCTATTTTAGCTTGCTTAATTATTTAATACTAGTTTACTTATGAATGGAGGTGTCATAATGATGATCGTTTTGCTGTATTTGCTGATTCTCGGAGGAAGTATTACAGCAAGTATCCTTTACATCAAGAATTTACAGGATTTATTAAAGCAGGTGGATCCTAAAAACCGTTTGGTCCATCCCGGATTTGTCTGGATGCTTTACATTCCTTTTTATGGAGCGGTTATTTTTCCATTTATGCTTTATCCGAGAATCGCAGAAAGTCTGAGAAAAGAGTTTGATGAGCGCAATCACCCACAACCTGGAGATTACGGGAAATCATTAGGGATCGTGTTGCCGATTTTACTTTGCTGTATGATCATTCCGTTCCTGAATATTCTTGCAATCTTAGGGTTTATAGTAATCGGTATTATTTACTGGGTTAAAATGGCCCAGTACAAAGGAATGCTGCGTTCGATCCCAAAGACTAGCGGAGTTCGAATTTCAAGCAATTCTGATTTGTTGGATTAATTTTTAAAATTTAAAAGTATGTACGGAGAAGCTCTGGCTATCATTTTCATCATCGGTATGATTGCTCTTGCAGGAGTAATTGTTGTTGCGGTATTCTTTTTTAAGAACCTTCAGGATTTACTAAAGGAGTGTGACCCTTCCAATCAACAGCTGCCTCCGGCAAATGTTTGGCTGATGTTTATTCCTTTGTTCAATATCGTTTATCGTTTCATCATGTATCCGAAGGTTTCAGAGACGCTTAGACTAGAATTTGAATCAAGAGGAGTGCCTCAGCAGGGAGATTACCTGAAAGGATTGGGACTGACCTTGTCTATTGCAAATGCAGTGAATATTATTCTTCCTCAAAGTATCAGAGGATTGATTGGTCTTGGATGTATTGCTGTGATGATCATTTACTGGGTAAAAGCTGCAGAAATGAAGAACAAGCTGCGTGCTCTTCCAAAATCAGGTGAAGGAGTTCGTATTTCAAGCAACACAGATTTGCTGGATTAATAATATTAATAAGTTATTTTATGAGATTTGGTGCTACTGAAGCTTTGCTCATTTTAGTTCTCTGTGGAGGGTTAATTGTTCTTGTTGTTTTTTACTTAAAGAATTTACAAGACCTTTTGAGAGAATGCGATCCAAAAAATCGTCAGGTTCCTCCGGGGAATGTTTGGTTAATGTTTATTCCGGTGTTTAATTACGTTTATGGCTTTATTCTTTATCTTAAGATTAGTGAAACACTTAAACGGGAGTTTGAATATAGGAATGCGCCACAATCGGGAGATTATTTAAAGGTATTGGGAATTTTAATGCCGTCTCTGAATGTGGCCGGATTACTTCCTATTCCTTTAACTAAAGCTCTTCTGGGATTAGGTGGTCTTGTTATATTTATTATTTACTGGGTAAAAGCTGCAGAAATGAAGAACAAGCTACGTGCTCTTCCTAAAGGGGATAGTGGGGTTAGATTCTCTGATAACCCGGATTTACTGGATTAAAATTTATACGAATGGATACTTTAGATCAACACATCGAGTTGGATGCTGATCAGTTAAAGATCAATAATTCCATCAAAGAAAATTTAACGACAGCTGCAAAATGGGCGCGTTTCCTGGCTATTATCGGTTTTGTTTTTACCGGTTTTATGGGAATTGCATCCTTATTTTTGCTGGTAACAGCAATGGCCAGCGGAATTGGAATGCTCATGTTTATGGCAGTGGTATATATCGGCTTGACAGTTGTAATGATTTTTCCGGCTTTATACCTGATCCGTTTTGCGAGTTCTACCGAGAAAGGGCTGAACTCCAGCAAACAGGGAGAATTTGATTATGGAATCCAAAACCTCAAATCGCTGTTTAAATTCACAGGCATCTATACCATCGTTGTGATTGTGCTTTACATTGTTTACATTTTTGCGCTTGCACAAGTCGGTTTCAACAGGGTTTTCTGAGCGAACTAACTTTATATTTATTGAGAGAGTCCTGATAGAATCGTCAGGACTCTTTTTTGTTGTACAAACTCTGAATTTAACCGCAGTTTTTCAGCCAGAATGTTATCTTTGTTTTCCTAAAAATTCAATATGTCTGACGATAAGAAAATCATATTTTCCATGGTGGGAGTTTCCAAAGTGACTCCGCAGGGAAAGCAAATCATTAAAAATATTTACCTCTCATTTTTCTACGGTGCGAAGATCGGGATCATCGGTTTGAACGGTTCCGGAAAATCCACCGTAATGAAGATTATTGCCGGTTTGGATAAATCTTACCAGGGAGATGTGGTGTTTTCTCCGGGATATTCTGTGGGTTATTTGCCGCAGGAACCTGAACTGGACCTGAAAAAGACTGTTAAAGAAGTCGTTATGGAAGGGGTGCAGGATATCGTGGATATTCTAAAAGAATACGAGGAAATCAATGCCGCTTTCATGGACGAAGAAGTCTTGAATGATCCGGATAAAATGGATAAACTGATTGCCCGTCAGGGAGTTGTACAGGATAAGATTGACGCAGTGGATGCATGGGAACTGGACAATAAGCTTGAACGCGCAATGGACGCTTTGCGTTGTCCGCCGGATGATCAGCTGATCGAAACACTTTCCGGAGGTGAGAAACGCCGTGTTGCTTTGTGCCGTTTATTGCTTCAAAACCCGGATATCTTGTTACTGGATGAGCCTACCAACCACTTGGATGCAGAATCTATTGACTGGCTGGAGCAGCATTTGCAGCAATACAAAGGAACGGTGATCGCTGTAACGCACGACCGTTATTTCCTGGATAATGTTGCAGGATGGATTCTGGAGTTAGATCGCGGAGAAGGTATTCCGTGGAAAGGAAACTATTCTTCCTGGCTGGAGCAGAAAGGAAACCGCCTGAAAGAAGAAGAAAAAACAGAATCCAAGCGTCAGAAAATGCTTGCACGTGAGTTGGAATGGGTGCGCATGAATCCGAAGGGACGTCACGCAAAGAACAAGGCGCGTATTCAGAATTACGACAAAATGATGTCGGAAGAAATGAAGGACAAGGAGGTGAAATTGGAGATTCCGATTCCAAATGGTCCGCGTCTTGGTAACAACGTGATCGACGCAGAGCATGTGATGAAAGCATTCGGTGATAAAGTACTTTACGAAGATTTGAACTTCAAATTACCGCCGGCAGGAATTGTTGGGATTATCGGGCCGAATGGTGCCGGTAAAACTACGATTTTCAAAATGATCATGGATGAATTGAAGCCGGATAAAGGAACATTTGCAATCGGTGAAACGGTGAAGATCGGTTACGTGGATCAGACGCATAAAGACATTTCTCCTGAAAAAACTGTATTTGAAGTGATTGGAGGCGGAAATGAGTTTATCGAGATCGGAAACCAGAAATTCAATGCGCGTGCTTACTTGTCGAAATTCAATTTCGCAGGTTCTGACCAAAGTAAGAAAGTGGGAGTGTTGTCCGGTGGTGAGCGAAACCGCCTGCATTTGGCAATGACATTGATGACTGAGGCAAACGTGCTTTTGCTGGATGAACCTACCAACGATATCGATGTGAACACATTACGGGCTTTGGAAGAAGGAATTGAAAGCTTCGCAGGTTGTGCGGTGGTTATTTCCCACGACCGCTGGTTCCTGGACCGAATTTGTACGCATATCCTGGCTTTTGAAGGTGATTCGCAGGTTGTTTGGTTCGAAGGTTCTTATTCGGAGTACGAAGAGAACAAGCGCAAACGCCTGGGAGATGCTGCTCCGAAGCGTATTAAATACCGTAAGTTGGTATAATTCAAAATGATGAATGCAAAATTCAAAAACAGATTTTCTTTTGAATTTTGCATTTTGAATTCATAATTTGAAAAAAAATGGATCCTCTACACGGAATAACATTGGAACGAATGGTAACTGAACTGGTTGAAGAGTTTGGTTTTGAACGTTTGGGAAAACTAATCCCGATCAATTGTTTTATCCATGAGCCGAGTATCAAATCCAGCCTGAAATTCCTGCGTAAAACACCGTGGGCAAGAGCAAAAGTGGAAGATTTATACATCAACAGGATCGTAAATATTCGAAATAGCTAATATGTAATTGTCAATTATGAATGGAGAAATTATCAAGCTTGATAATTGTAGAATTGATAATTCATAATTTTAAAAAATATGGAAGTAAGAGATTTAGAACCAAAAGCATTGTGGAACCATTTTGCTGATTTGAATGCAGTACCGCGTCCGTCTAAAAAAGAAGCGCGTGTGATCGAATTCATGATGAACTTTGGAAAGTCGCTCGGTTTGGAGACTATTCAGGATCATATCGGGAATGTGATTATCAAAAAACCGGCAACATCCGGGATGGAAGGCAGACAAACTATTGTTATGCAATCGCATTTGGATATGGTGCACCAGAAAAACTCCGATACGATCTTTGATTTTGATTCCCAGGGAATTGAAATGCTGGTAGACGGAGATTGGGTGCGCGCAAACGGAACTACTCTTGGAGCTGACAATGGAATTGGTGTTGCGGCGATCATGGCGGTCCTGAAATCAACAGATATTGCCCACCCGGCCATTGAAGCGTTATTCACCATTGATGAAGAAACGGGTATGACCGGAGCTTTACAAGTTGATGCTTCCAATATTTCCGGAACGATCTTATTGAATCTGGATACGGAAGATGATGATGAATTATCTATCGGGTGTGCCGGTGGAATCGATACCAATACAAGTACAGCGATTACATACGAAGATCTTCCGAGCAACTATGTTTGTTTCGATATCAAGCTTCGCGGATTGCTCGGTGGACATTCCGGAATGGACATTCATTTGGGAAGAGGAAATGCCAATAAATGGATGAACCGCTTGTTCAAACACGTAAGATCAGCTGTAGATTTGAAATTGTGCAGCCTGGACGGTGGAAGTTTGAGAAATGCTATTCCACGTGAAAGTACAGCTGTTGTTGCTGTTGCTAAAGATGAAAGAACAAAATTCCATGAAGCAGTTGACGAAATTATTGCTCAAATCAAAACGGAATACCAGTCGATTGAGAAAGATGCAAGCTGGACTATTTCTGAAAGTGGAGATTTAAATAGAGTTGTAAAAAGTTCTGATTTTGAACGAATTATGAATTCTATTTATGCTGTTCACAATGGAGTTTACCGCATGAGTCCGGCTATTGAAGGATTGGTGGAGGCATCTTCCAGTTTGGCAAAAGTAACTGTTGCAGATGGGGTCTTTACAACACAGTCTTTACAGCGTAGTTCGGTGGAATCATCCAAAGCAGATGTGGCGAATACGATTCGAGCGGCATTTGAAAGCGTGGGAGTGGAAGTTGTTCAGGGTGGAGAATATCCGGGCTGGGAACCAAATGCAGATTCTGCAATTTTGAAGCTGATGGCAGATATGTACCGTCAGAAATTCAATGCGGAACCGAATATCAAAGCGTGTCACGCCGGTTTGGAATGTGGGATCTTAGGAAAACATTTCCCGGGAATGGACATGATCTCTTTCGGACCGAATATTCGCGGAGCACATTCTCCGGACGAATGTGTGCAGATTTCATCGGTTCAGAAGTTCTGGGATTATTTGCTGGATGTTTTGAAACAGATTCCGGCTTAACCGGGGCAGATGCAGTTTTTATTAGTGGGAAGAATTGGAGGAATGACTCATACGGAGTTTTTCTTCTATTATTCCATTCCGATTGTTATTGTTTTGATAGCACTTTTTTTTACTATCAGGAAATACAGTAAGCGGGATTCAGCTAATTATTCCGATGATTTCATAAGTGCCGCCGTTGTACTTGGGAGTTTGCTTATTTTTCGGGAAAATGAACGTTCTGTCAGGGAAAAACTGTTCTGGATTGATCGTTATTTGAGAAAACGTTTTTCAAATGCTGCTTTCAATGTGGTTCAAATCTATCAGGATGTAGTTGGAAATGGAGTAGATCTTACAAAGTACACAGATTTGATGAATCAACGGCTTTCTGAGCGCCAAAAGATTCATTTAATGGAATTTCTTATCCTGCTTGGAAATACAAATGACAGTATTAATCCACAGGAATCTGAGCTTATCTTTTATCTTCTGAAGCGTTTAAATTTGCGTTTGGATGATTTAGATGATGTAATCCGGGATATCTTGATTCCGAAGAATACCAAATCTGAAGATAGCATTCTGAAAATGCAGTCGTATTATTTGGAGGTTCTTGGTGTAGAAAGAAATGCTGGCTTGAAAGAGTTGAAAAGCGCTTACAGAAAATTGGTAAAGATCCATCATCCGGACAATCATGGTGAGCTGAATGAAATGGAGAGAAAGGAACACGTTGCCAAATTCCTGGAAATCCAACAGGCGTATGAGATTCTAACTTCAGGGATCAATAGTCGTCAATAAGTTTTTTAGTCATTCAAGCTTAAAATCAAGAATTTGATGTTTATTTGTTCTTGAAATCTAAATAATGGACAAACTGAACACGAATTGGTTAGAGTTTCATGAAAAAATGAAATTCCGGCTTGTATTGCATTTGCTGTACTTTTTTGCCGGCCTGATGTCCATAGTTACGGTCGTTAATCTTTCCAACGAGCATTTTAGTGCAACTCCCAATTTTTTTGCAGTCGGAATGTGTGTGCTGGGGCTTGTTGTGATTTATTGGACCAAAAATTACCGCTTGGTCGGAGCTATTTGTTCCATTCTCACTTTTTTCATTGTTTCGGGAGCTTTTCTTTGGTTGCATGCTACGCATTATCTCACGCCGATGTGGATGATTGTTAATATTATGTTTACGTTTTTCGTACTTGGAAAGAAATGGGGGATTCCGGTCCTGGTGGCACATTTCCTGGTTTTATTCTATTACCTAATCTATCTGCATGAACGAAACATTGTTGCGGTGGAGTCTTTTTCGGGAAATGATGTGACGACCTTTATCCTGGAATATTCTATCGTTGGATTTGCAATTGCTTACATTTTAAATCTTTACATCCTGACAACCAATTATTCCCGGGCTGAGTTGATTGAGAATAACGAGAAACTTTCCAGCCAGAATAAACTGATCTCCAAACAGAATTCGGAAATGGAGGTAATGCTGCGTGAAATTCACCACCGGGTAAAAAATAATCTGCAAATCATTACCAGCTTGCTTCGTCTGCAATCAAATAACCTGAACGGAGAAAACAGCAGTTCTTACCAGGAAGCTATTGATCGCGTTACGGCCATGGCTATCATCCACGAAAAGATGTACCAGTCTGGGTCTTTGTCTAAATTTGATCTGGAAAAATACCTGAGATCATTGGTTGATAGTCTTTTATTGAATTATACAATAGATAAGAAACCGGCTTTTTTTATCCGTGTAGAAGTGGTCGATATGAAGTCGAAAAGTATTGTTCCCCTGGCACTTTTGATCAACGAATTGTTGTTGAATTCCTTGAAACATGCTTTTTCGGAACAGGAAAACCCAGAAATTTCGATTAGTCTTCTTGAGAATGACGAGCATAAATCCAATCGATTCTTCCTGCATTACAGCGATAACGGATCCTGGACGGATAATTCGGTTGCGTCATTTGGTACGGAGATTATCCAGGCTATGTCGGAACAGCTGGAAGGAACATTTACATTGGATACAAGTGGTTTTGGGACAAAATATGTCTTTGATCTGGCTAATTTGAGCTAAATTTACATGGTAGAAAATCCGTTTAATACCTAAATCGATGAAAACGACATGAGTTTTTTCTTAATACTGGAAATTTCGTCTGCGGAAGCACAAAGATTGGCAGAGGAAGAGTTTTACAGGCAGAAAATGATCGAGACCATTGTTGGTCTGTCAATCACTGCAATCATAGTGGCCGCACCAACATATTGGCTGTTCCGCTACGTGTTTTCCAAATTGCGAAAGGAGTTCCGTTTTAAGACAAAATTCAATGCCTATAACCACATTGATGCACTGGTGCTGCTGAGTATGAATGTCCTGAGAACAAATCCGGATTGTTTTAAAGAAAAATGCATCTACCTGAAAGAATACATCATTTACCTGTACCCGGAAAACAAGAGTTCATTTCATGAATCTCTCAAAATGGCATATACGGATGTTTATCGTTCGGAATCGATTGTCAGATGGCTCAGTCGTTTTCAGCAAGAAGAGCAGCGAAAGGACATTGTTCGTTTTCTGATTCACATGGCTGCTCAGGATGGAGTGATCGGATCTCGTGAAAAAGCCGAATTAATCCGGATAATTGATGGATTTGCTTTGCTGCACCAGGAATGGCTGGTTTTGATGGAGGATATCAATCATGCTTTTAGAAGAAGGCATGAACGCAGGAGTGAAACAGCTGGTTCCTCTCGTTATCGCGATAATCTGGTAGAAAGTGCCCTGGAATATTTTGAATTGCAAAAAGACGCTTTGGATGAGGAAGAGCTCCGTTTAAAATACCGGAAACTGGTAAAAGAATACCATCCGGACCGTCATCCGGATGCTGATGCTGAAAAACGAAAAGAATTGGAGGTGAAATTCCAGGAGCTGCAATTGCATTACGAGGAATTGCTCAAGTTGTTGTAGTGTAATTTCGTTAGGAATATGTTTTTGATCTGGTGAATTTGAACTAAATTCACTGCATGGATGAACATCAGTTAGTGGTGCTGGCTAAGACCAAAATGCCTTTTGGGAAATACAAAGACCGGTATTTGATTCATTTGCCTGAAAATTACCTGGTTTGGTTCAAGCAAAACGGTTTTCCTCCCGGAAAATTAGGACAGCAATTGGAATTGGTCTACGAAATCAAGATGAATGGACTGGAGCACCTGATCTATCCGTTAATGCCTAAATCCAATTACTAACATGTCGCAGGTTCTATTGTTTCTTTTGTTTCCGAGAGTTCACGTGGGAAATACTCAGATGTCTGATCAGGAACGTTTGTGGACAGCTGTTTTTGTAATTGCTTTGTTTGTCGGATGTTTTGGTTATGTGATCTATAAGAACCTGACTGATAAAGGTGAAAAAGGAGATTATGAAACCGGAACAGAATGGGATAGGGGCATTATTCCATTAAATTTTCTCCCGACTACAGAGAATATATACGAGATTTTTATAGCTTCTGCATGTGCTGTCGTTGTTCGGGATTTGGATAATTACTACATGAAGTTTCCGTATATCGATAACTACCTGAAGAAGAATTTCAAACACGAATATTACTATGCAGAAGAATCGTATGCCTATTCCATGAGGCATGTGGTGAAGATTGATTCACTTGCTGATTGGTCTAACAGGAACCTGAAGAAAGTCTGGAAAGTGAAACTGATCAACTTTCTGGCGGGAATTGCTTTGTATGACGGAGGGATCAATGATACTGAGCAACGCTACTTACTAACTTTAATGCGTAAGTTGAACCTTGAAATTACCGATTTTGAAACAATTTACCAGGAGAAGCTGACGCAGAAAAATGAGCGCAGTTATCAA
The DNA here is from genome assembly GCA_966248825.1 of uncultured Fluviicola sp. Taxonomy (GTDB): domain Bacteria; phylum Bacteroidota; class Bacteroidia; order Flavobacteriales_D; family Crocinitomicaceae; genus Fluviicola. The sequence goes on along the minus strand of CBINBC010000017.1, from coordinate 31,980 downwards.
TCTTCAGCGACTTCCTATAGTAAGGATTCACTTTATCGTGTTTTAGGACTTGAAAAAAGCGCTTCAATGGAAGAGGTGAAAGCGACTTACCGTAGGTTGGTGAAACTGACTCATCCGGATCGGTTCATGAACGAATCTCCCGAAGTTCAAAAGCAGATGAGCGAAAAATTCCGTGCAATTCAGGAGGCTTATGAATCTATTGTAAATTTGTGATATGCTAATATTAGGAGTCATATTCGCGGTAGTTTTCAGTGTGTTTATTTTGGTGCTGGTCAAGCGCCAGGTGAAAGATTCCAGTGAGCGGAAAATGAGTTCGGAATTGGTACTTAAACGCAGCTTTCAGCCTCCTTCGGGGAAAAAAACAGAAAAAATGATCTTCCAGATTTATGTGCTCCTGGCTGCCTGGATGATGCGGAAAAACGCAGTTAAATCTTTTGAAAAACAGTCTTTTATAGTTGTTTATGTAAATAAAAAGTTTAATATAGAGTCGTTGATAGTTGCGAATGAATTGGAATTGGTTGAGGAAACATCCATTCACGTTCGAAGTGTAGCAAACTGGGTTGTTCAGAAAATGCACCTGGCCCGGGAGCGTGCTGATTTGATTGATTTTCTTGTGGAATTGGTGTTTGTGGATGAAGACATGATTGATCGGGAATTTACGGCCTTGGTTCGTTTGGGAGAGTTGATTGGTGTACGGTCGGGGTATATTGAAAAAAGAGTTATTGAATACCGCAAGCGAATTTTTGGTTCTCCAGCCGGAAATGAACGCTTGCATACGATTGCTAATTCTCGGACCAGGAAGAATATGGCGCTTGCAATCCTGGATTTAGGTCCGACGGCAACAGAGGGGGATATTAAAAAGAGTTACCGCAGGCTTGCAAAAAAATACCATCCGGACAGTAATCCGGAGCTGAATGAAGCAGAAAGGGAAGTCCATGCTCAGCGATTTTTGGAAATACAGGATGCTTACGAAGAATTAATTTCAAATTAATTTTCAAAAAATATAGTACAAATGTATTTTTAGATTATCTACCTGATTTTAAGTGTTTTATTGTAGGTATTTAAAATGTCTTATTGAATCAATTTCAATTTTTTTTCATTGGATTTGTAACCTAATATACAACTGTGGCGTAAATGGGTCAAAACAGCATCGCATTTAAAGTTTTATATAATATGGAAAGCACAATGATTAATAACGCAGTGAGCCTTGCAAAAACAAAATTAGAACGTCACAAGGCAATGGGAAAGAATAGTAACTTGAGTATTGTTGAAGTTGCTCAATTAATGGATTTGGTTACATTTGGACCGAATATGCCACAGGTTAAAAACAGCATGCTTTTCTTTGGGTACGGTATAAATTAATACGTTCAAAATATACATTGAAAGAGCCCTGACATTTATCGTCAGGGCTTTTTTTGTTTTCAATTGTTACAAATGTGAATTGATTAGGATTTAGTTTTGTAATCATTTAATGATACATTTGTATCATGGAAATAAAAGATCGTTTAAGAATGATCATGGAATCACATAAGTTGAATGCGGGATCTTTTGCGGATAAGATCGGAGTACAGCGTTCGAATGTGAGTCATGTGTTGAGCGGACGAAACAAGCCCAGCTTCGACTTTGTAGAGAAGTTGCTGCATGCTTTTCCACGTGTTTCAGCGGAATGGCTTTTTACAGGCAGGCAGTCGGAGAAGGCTGTTGTTTCTGATTTACTGATTGATGCTGAGCCAATGAAAATGTCCGGTGATACGGGAAGAGAAATTAAGTCTTCGGAAACTAGCAAAAAAATAGTCAAAACCCTCGTTTTTTACGAGGATTTTACCTTTGATGTCTTTCTTCCTAATGAGAAATAATTCCGGAACCGATTAGTTCTTCCTGCAGGTAGAGAGCTGCAAATTGTCCGGGAGCAATTCCACGTTGTTTTTTGTCGAATAGGATGTAGTATCCGTCTTCCAGGCGGGTTAATGTTCCTTTTTGCAATGCCTGACGGTATCTGATGCGGATTTCAAATTCCTTCGCATCTCCAATATTCATGACAAAGTTCGGATTAATCCAGTGCATTTCTTTGGTTTCAATCTTTAATGCCCATTTATTGAGTCCCGGATGGTTGTCTTTCTGACCGGAGTAAACGGTATTTGTTTCGGTGTCGATACCAATTACAAAGGAAGGGTTGGGTCTTCCGCCGATGTGAAGTCCTTTTCGTTGTCCGATGGTGTAGTAATGTGCACCGATGTGTTTTTCAACTTCAAGCCCCATGTTGGGTGCGTAGATGAATTCTTTGCTTAGTTCAACAACGTGCTCCAGGTTTACGGGAATGTTGGAGTATTCAATAAACTGATTTTCCAATTCATTGATTTCAATAATTTTACCGTGTTTTACCTGTAGTTTTTGTTGAAGAAACTCCGGCAGGGAAATCTTTCCTACGAAACACAATCCTTGTGAGTCTTTTTTCTCAGCAGTTACCAGTCCGATTTCCTTGGCAATAGCTCTCACTTCTGATTTTTGAAGATTTCCGATCGGGAAGAGTGCTTTGGAAAGTTGTTCCTGTGATAACTGGCACAGAAAATAAGATTGATCTTTGTTCGGGTCCAGTCCGGCCAATAAATGGTGAATTCCGTCTTCTGTGGTTGTTTTTCGGCAGTAATGTCCGGTTGCAACATAATCTGCGCCCAGTTCCATGGCTGCTTTTAAGAACACGTCGAATTTGATTTCACGGTTGCAAAGTACATCCGGATTGGGTGTTCTGCCGGCTTCATATTCGGCAAACATGTAATCGACTATGCGTTCTTTGTATTCTTTGCTTAAGTCTAATACCTGGAAGGGAATTCCAAGGTGTTCGGCTACCAAAAGAGCATCGTTACTGTCGTCGATCCACGGACAGTCGTTGGAAAGTGTAACGGTTTCATCGTGCCAGTTGCGCATGAATAATCCGATTACTTCGTAACCTTCTTGTTGCAGTAAATGTGCTGTAACGCTTGAATCTACACCGCCGGATAACCCGACAACCACTCTTTTCATGCTGCAAATTTACGAACTTTTAAAGCGTGTTTTTGAAATTTCAGGTTCTTTCGAAAAATTAACAAATTACAAAAGTGAATATTTGATTGTTACATTTGTTCTTGTGTCGAAATGCGGGAAGTATAAAAATTCGACTCCTTATTCCGTTCCTGACTGTTCAAAAAGTTCAAACATGTTCAAAAAGTTTAAAAGTAAATCACATGAAAAGTTTTATTTAAGCTATTGAACTATTGAACTATTTGAAACTCTAAATAATCGTTAACGGAAATGAATGCGCCGAAAAAAGTGATACTTTAGTTTCATGAAACTGATTACTGGAATCTTATTGTTGTTTTGCGGAACTGCGTTTTCCCAGGAGCCTTGTACGAAGGTTTGGCTGACCGGAAAAGTGGAAGATACTTTGGTTAAACACGCCTTTTTAAATCTGATGGTGGTGAATACTTCCAATGGTAAAGGTGTTTTTGGTCAGCCCGACGGAACTTTCGGGGTGTATGTAAATAATAATGATTCGATCATTTTGTCTATTAAAGGATATGAACGTTATGGGTTTCGTGTAAAAGGCGATTCTTCCTGTCATTTTGAGGTATATGCGGCGGTTGAAAGAAAGGCGCGTCAAATCGATGAAGTGGTCATTAAGCCTCTGAAATCGATCCAGGAGATCAAGGAGGAGCGTGCGGCACTGGCTTTGAGAGAAACGCGTACGATTACCGGGTTGGAGGCTTTCCAGAGTCCCATAACTGCTTTGTATCAGCGTTTTTCCAAGAAGGAACAATCGAAGGCTATTGTGGCTAAAAAACAATACGAAGATTCGAAAGAGGAAGTTGTGCAGGAGTTGTTGCGATTGTATGTTTCTTACGATATCATCAAGTTAAATAAGGAGGATTTTATCGATTTTATCCGTTTTATGAATATGGATGATAATTTCCTGAAGACTGCTACGGATATCGAGCTGATTACGTTTATAAAGGATAAACTGGAGCATTATTTATTGCTGCACCCGGAAAAAGAATGATCAATGAGTAAATTATCAATTATCAAGAATTTTTGAGTCGACATCTTCTTGATAATTGTGAAATTGATCATTCATAATTGTCTTAATCTTCGAACACCTCCGGTTCTTCCATTAATTGTTTGTCGTACAATTCTCTGTATTGGCTGTTGGTCTGCAATAGATCTGCGGGTTTTCCTTCTTCTATGATTTTTCCTTCTTCCAGTACCAGGATGTAATCAGCATTTCGAAGGCTGGAAATACGATGGCTTACGATAACCGAAGTCGTTTGGTTTTCCTTGTTCAGCTGCTTCAGGTTTCGAAGGATGATTTCTTCGGTTTCCGTATCAACGGCCGATAAACAATCGTCTAAAAGTAAAATGTCGGGTTTACGGATGAGTGCACGAGCAATGCTTACGCGTTGTTTTTGTCCGCCTGAAAGGTTTACGCCGCGCTCACCGAGAATGGTTTCGAATTTGTCCGGAAATGCTTCGATGTTATGCAGTACGTGTGAATTCTTCGCGGCGTTTGTGATCTCGTCGTTGGTTACGGCTTCAAAATTCAATGCTCCGAAGGCAATGTTGTTGTAAATGGTGTCGGAAAATAAGAATACGTCCTGTGGCACAACGGAAAGGTGTCTGCGGTATTCAGTGAGGTTGAGCGAAGCTAGTTTTTGGCCATTATAATTGATTTCTCCTTGTGTTGGATCCAGTTGACGTACGATCATCTGCAGCAGGGTCGATTTTCCGGAACCAGTTTTACCGATTATTCCAAGTGTTTCTCCGCGTTTTAGTGTGAAATTTATATTCGAGAGTACATCCGGCAGATCTGGTCTGTAACGGAATGACATGTTTTTGAACTGAAGTTCTTTGAATGCTTCCAGTGGAGCTTCCGACTGGTTTTTGATTGCCGGTTCAGTTTTCAGGAATTCATTGATGCGTTCCTGGGAAGCCGCTGCCCGTTGATTGATACTTGTTACCCAGCCGATGCTGGCAAAAGGCCATGTTAAATTGTAGATCAACAGAATGATTGAAACAATATTCCCTGTTTTGATGGTTCCGTCAAAAGTGAGAAGCCCGCCCATGTAAATACTTAACAGGGTGCTTGTCCCGATCAATAAGGAAATAGTCGGCATAAACAATGCGTTCGTTCTTACCAGGCGCATGGTTTTCTTCAGATAGGACTTTGAGCTTGTTTCAAAGTTTGTTTTTGCATGTTTTTCCTGGATATAAGCCTTGATTACCCGGATTCCGGAGAATGTTTCCTGTCCTAAAGTGCTCAGCCGCGATTGTTCCTGTTGTACTTCTTTACTTAGTTTGTTCATCCGGTTTGAAACCAGGTAAATCAAAGTGGCCATTAAAGGAAGCGGGGCAAGTGCATAAAGTGCCAGTTCCGGGTTGATTTTCAACATTTCATACAAGCTGAAAGGGAATAATGCGATCAGGTTGACAGTATACATGATTCCCGGTCCCAAATATTGTCTGACTTGTGAAACATCCTCGGAAATGCGATTCATTAAATCGCCGGTCGATTGTCTTTTGTAAAAGCCGTAATCCAACTGCTGGTATTTTTCAAAGATCTCGTTTTTCAGATCGAATTCAATGTACCGCGACATCACGATCAGCGTTTGGCGGGTCAGGAAAAGGAAGAATCCCTTAATTATGTTAAAAAGTATGATGAGCCCGGCAAGTCCGAGTACTGTCCAAAATAGTGTTTGGCCTTCACTCAATCGATTCTTTCCGGAAAGGAAGTTCATGGATTCACCTACAAAGACAGGGATTTTGGCTCCGAAGTAATTACCGGCGATAATAAACAGGATGCCGAGCAGCAATCGCCAGCGGTATTTGTATAAATATTTGTTTAAATAGCTTAGAGACTTCATTCGATAAATTTCCTATTTTTGCGAGCGCTAATGCGATTTTGTTCGAATTACAAAATTAGCCATTCGCATTGAAATAAAAGATTAAAAGTCGCGTATGTTTGAAGTAAAAGAAGTCAAAGATCTAAATCTGGCTGAAAACCCCGTTATTTCTCAAATGAGTATGTATAACCATGAGCAATTGTTATTCTGTAACGATACTGCAACTGGTCTGAAAGCAATTATTGCTGTACATAACACCGTTTTAGGACCTGCTTTGGGAGGAACCCGCATGTGGATGTACAACAATGAAATGGAGGCTTTGAATGACGTATTGCGTCTTTCAAGAGGTATGACATACAAGAATTCAATTTCAGGATTGAATTTGGGAGGTGGAAAAGCGGTGATTATCGGAGACTCGCGTTCCATGAAGTCGGAAGCTTTATTCCGTCGTTTCGGGAAGTTTGTAAATTCTTTGGCGGGAAAATATATCACTGCAGAAGATGTGGGTATTTCTCCGGTGGATATGGTTTGGGTTTCTATGGAAACAGATCATGTAGTTGGTTTGCCTGGAAAAAGCGGTGATCCTTCGCCTGTAACTGCTTACGGTGTTTACATGGGAATGAAAGCATGTGCAAGCCAGCAGTTCGGTTCTGATTCTTTGGCTGGTAAAAAAGTAGCTGTTCAGGGAGTTGGTCACGTTGGTGAATACCTGGTGAAACACCTGGTTTCTGAAGGAGCTGATGTTACAATCACAGATATTCATCAGGATACTTTGAAACGTGTAGCGAATGAATACGGAGTGAAAGTGGTTGGATTGGATGAGATCTATGACGTACCGATGGATATTTATGCGCCGTGTGCTTTGGGAGCAACAGTAAACGATGACACGATCAACCGTTTGAAGTGTTCCATTATTGCCGGAGCTGCAAACAACCAGTTGGCAAACGAGAAAATCCACGGTCAATTGGTAAAAGACAAAGGAATTATTTATGCTCCTGACTTTACGTTGAACGCAGGTGGGGTGATCAATTGTTATTCGGAAGTAGCAGGTTTGTCCCCGCAATGGTCAATGGCTAAAGCAGAAGAAATTTACACGACAATCGGAAACATTGTTTCCCGTTCAAGTGCAGAAGGCGTTCCTACTTACCAAATTGCAAACAAGATCGCTGAAGAGCGTATTGAGTCAATCGGTAAAGTAAAATTACCACTATAAAAAGATAGGAGAGTAGTTTATAATGCTGAATAGAAGACATTTACGAATTAAAGTTTTGCAGGCGCTTTACGCTTATTTCCAGGGAGATGAGGAAAGCATCAAGAAAACCGAGAACGAACTGATGCAGGCTGTGGATCGCATTTACGATCTTTACTTGTATTTATTGCTGAGTTTCGGTGAATTGAAAGACATTGCGGAACATCGTATTGAAGAAAATAAAAAGAAGATCCGTCCTACGGAGGAAGATTTGAATCCGAACCGGAAGTTTGTGGATTCTTTGGTTATCCAGGCATTGCAGGACAGTTATTCATTGCGCGAGGCTTCGGAGGACCGTTCGGTAAACTGGATCGGTGATGAGCACCATGAAATGTTCCGAAAGATCTATCTTCAAATGAGAGAAGGGGAAACCTGGTTTGCCCACATGAATAACGAGGCAAGGGATTTTGAAGAAGATAAAACATTCATGATCAACCTGTTTAAAGCAGAGATCGCAAATTCGCCGTTGATTTATCACTTCTTCGAAGAAAAAAGCATTCACTGGCTGGACGATATTGATTTGGCTTGTCAAATGGCAATCAAATCGATCAAAGGAATGGAGGAAGGTGAGAAATTCATTGCTATGCCTTTGTATAAAGACAAGGAAGACGAGCAGGAATTTATCCGTACTTTGCTTCGCAAGACTATTTCAATGGACTCGGAGAATTTGTCGTTGATTGATGAGCTGACAGATAATTGGGAGTTGGAGCGAATTGCTAAAATGGATATTCTCTTGTTGAAAATGGCAATTACGGAGCTTCAGGTATTCAAAAGTATTCCTAAAAAGGTGACTTTGAACGAATACATTGAAATCTCAAAATTCTACTCCACTCCGAAAAGTCATGGATTTATCAACGGAATCCTGGATAAGGCCGTTGATAGATTGGTAAAAGATGGAAAAATTTCTAAGCTCGGAAGAGGTTTAATGGATTAATGTTATGAGAAAAGTTTTGTTTTTGGGCCTTGCCTTATCGTTTTTGAGTGCTTGTGGATCGGATTCTCCTTCGGAAATCGTTGGTTACAAGACAACAATGAAAGTTGCAAGTGTTTTTAATGCGGGAAAAATTGCAAGAGGTGAAGTAATTCACGCTAACTTTGTAGTTGAGAATACAGGTGAATACCCATTGGTATTGTCTGATGTTTCAGGGTCTTGTTCCTGTACGGTTGCCGATTGGAGCAAAGAACCGATCGCACCGGGAGAAAAAGGGTTTGTGAAAGCAAATGTTAAAACGGAATCTTTTTCGGAAGGACCGGTTACCAGAAGTGTAACTATCCTTTCAAATACAACGCCTCCAACTACCAAAGTGGTGGTTGAGGCTACGATAATTAAATAGGTTTAAAAGTTCAAATGTTGAACAGTTCAAACCATTGAACTTTTTTAACTCTTTGAACACATTGAACAATCAGTTAGTAATAGTTAAATAAAAAATAGAGTTATGCAAATTATAATGCTCGTGTTGATGTTAGTGGTGTTTTACTTCTTTTTAATTCGACCGCAACAGAAAAAACAAAAAGAGCTTAAAGCGTTTCGTGAGAATTTGAAACAAGGGGATAAAGTAGTAACTATCGGTGGGATTCACGGTAAAATCCTGGAGATCACAGATACAACTGTTTTGATCAATTCTGAAGGTACTAAATTGCGTTTTGAAAAATCTGCAATTTCTACGGCAGTAGCTGATAACTTAGGCGCACAGGCTTAATCCATTACAGGATAAAAACATCAAAGCATCGTCGATTGTGGCGGTGCTTTTTTTGTTTCCCGCAGATCGCGCAGAGGAACGCAGAAGTTTGGATGTTTATTCACAATGTTTAAATTTACTTCCGAAATTAACAGAGTAATACTTAATCACTATAATGCATTCGAAATTTTAAGATTCACAAAAAAGTATTTTCCTTTAGTTAGACCTAATAATGAGGATTTTGAAGGTTATATAAATAATATTTTAGATGAATATCAAGTTTTAGTTAATGAGTCAATAGAGCTTTTTGATTCTGAAAAATATAGATAGTGGATATATTAAATTGGAAAGAGAAAAGTTTATTAATTCATTTAACTTTCTTACAGAAGCAATTTCTGCTGCGATAACACTTTATTTAAATGGTTTTCCGAATCGTGCTTTTTGAGAAATTAAATCAAGCAATGTCTAAAATTCAATATGAAGATAAAAGCATGGAATATCTCAGTGGATCTATTATAGTAGGGAATGCCTTAAGCCATTTACCCGCAGCTAATATAGATTTTGTCTAATAATAGTGAATTCTAATAAATAACTTCTGCGTTCCTCTGCGCAATCTGCGGGAAATATGAAAACAAAAAAATGCCACCCGAAAAGGAATGGCATTCATTTATGGTGTTGTATCTATCTCTTAAATATTCTCAATAATCATAGCAGAAGCACCACCGCCTCCGTTACAGATTCCGGCACCACCGATCTTTCCTCCGTTTTGTTTCAATACGTGGATCAATGTAACAATCACACGTGATCCGGAGTTTCCAAGCGGGTGACCCAAAGCAACAGCTCCACCGTTCACGTCCACTTTTGAAGGATCCAATCCTAAAATTTGGGTGTTTGCCAATCCGACAACAGCGAATGCCTGGTTCAATTCCCAGAAATCAACCTGGTCGGTTGTTAAGCCAGCTTTTGCCAATGCTTTCGGAACTGCTTTCGAAGGTGCTGTTGTGAAGAACTCAGGTTCGTGAGCTGCGTCTGCATAACTTACGATTTTTGCAATTGGCTTCAAGCCGTGTTTTTCAACTGCTTCTTTGGAAGCAAGGATCAATGCGGAAGCCCCGTCGTTCAAAGTAGAAGCATTTGCTGCCGTAATTGTTCCTTCTTTATCGAAAGCCGGTTTCAGGGAAGGGATTTTATCTAAAAATACGTTTTTGTATTCTTCGTCTTCAACTACTAAGATCGGATCGCCTTTGCGCTGCGGAACAGAAACTCCAACCACTTCGTCCTTGAATTTTCCGGATTCCCATGCTGCAGCTGCGCGCTTGTATGAAGTAATAGCAAAATGATCCTGGTCTTCACGAGTGATGTTGTATTTTTGAGCTGTTTTCTCAGCACATGTTCCCATCGGAACTTTGCTGTAAACATCCAATAATCCGTCTTTAGTGATTCCATCCAGCATTTGGATGTTCCCGAACTTCATACCATTTCTTCCGTCCAAATAATGAGGGGCCTGGCTCATGTTTTCCATTCCACCTGCAACAACGATCTCATTGTCACCTGCTAAAATCGTCTGAGCACCCAACATGATGGACTTCATTCCTGAAGCACACACTTTATTTACAGTCGTACAAGGAACCGTGTTTGGCAATCCTGCACCCAGGGCAGCCTGACGAGCAGGAGCTTGTCCCACACCGGCTTGCAATACATTTCCCATGAATACTTCATCGACCAACTCAGGTTTTAATCCTGATTTGTCCAATGCACCTTTAATAGCAACTGATCCTAACTGAGTAGCCGGGATAGATGATAATCCACCCATAAACGCTCCCATCGGAGTGCGGACAGCGGCAATAATGTATACTTCTTTCGACATAGCAATTTTAAATTTTCGAACCCAAATTTACTCATTTTCTTGATTTATTCACTTTCCAAAGTTGGAATCTAAGAGAAGGAGTGTTAATTTATGATACCGATTTCACTAATTTTATACCATAAAAAACAAATTGTGTATGAAGATCATTATTCTTGTAGTAACATTATTGGCCGGATCTATTGCCTTTTCTCAAACCGATGCAGAAAAACTTCGTGATGACATTAAAAAACTCGACGCACTTCATGATTCATTAATGCCGAAAAGGTGGACCTATACCAGTTTGTTTGGTTTAAACGGTTCTCAAACAGCATTTGTAAACTGGGCAGCCGGAGGTAGAAATAATGTTGCGGTACTTGGGTTTATTGATTTCTCCGCGACTTATCAGCACCGAAGAATTAAATGGTCGAACGATGTAAAGCTGGCATTAGGTGGGATGTATTACACAGACTCTGCCGGAAAAGTACAGGGACTCCAGAAAACAGATGACCGAATTGATATAGCAACTTCATTTGGTTATGAGTTTAAAAAACATTGGTTCGCAACCGCAATCGGCGGATTTAGAACACAATTCCTCGATGGTTTCAGTTTCCCGAATGATTCCGTTCCGATTTCCCGTTTTATGGCTCCCGGATATGCTAATTTCTCTTTGGGTATTGAATATGCTCCGGTAGATTACTTCAATGTTTATTTATCTCCGATAGCGTCTAAAATGACGATTGTAAATGATCAGCGCCTGGCAGATGCGGGAGCTTTCGGTGTACAGGCGGCGGAACTGGATACCAGCGGAAATGTATTGAAAAGAGGTCTGCGTTTCAGAAATGAGATCGGAGCTTATTTCAGGCTTCGCTTCCAAAAGGAATTGTTCAAGAACGTTGAAATGAAAACACGTTTGGAATTGTTTAGCAATTATGCAGATAATCCCCAAAATATCGACGTGAACTTTGAGAATATCTTCACATTTAAGGTAAACAAATGGCTGCAGGCATCCTTGCAATGGAACCTGATCTATGATGATGATATCGATATTCGTGATTCAAAAGGGAAAATAGGCCCGAGAACTCAATTTAAATCAGTATTGGGACTCGGAATTTCATACACTTTAACGAATGTGAAAAAGTAAAAAGCGTATTTTCGTTCCATGAATTACTTTTCCGATCATTCATTATGGTGGTTGCTGCCTATATCTATACTTGCTGCAGGCTTCTCGTTTTACTATTATTTCCGGACGGAACAAAAGTCGGTCTGGATGAAAAACCAGCTTCGCGTATTGTTTTCACTGCGTACGCTGAGCCTTTTCCTAATAGGATTGCTGCTCCTTGGGTTAGTTTGGGAAACGATCACTTACCGTCCTGAAAAACCGTTGATTATTACGATGGTCGATTCGTCTTCTTCCATGATGAATTACAAAGACAGTGGAAATGTAAAGAAACAAATCGGGAATTTCAGGCAAGAGCTTCCTAAGGTATTGGGAGATGGTTATGAGTATTTGGAGCTTGCCGTAGGAACGAATGTCCGCGATTTGGATAAATTGGCACTGAAAGACAAATCCAGTGATCTTTCAGCAGGATTCAAACAAATCAAGGACCGGTTCTTCAACCGGAATATCGGTGCTATTATTTTGATCTCGGATGGAAATTACAACCAGGGAGTTCATCCGATGTATGAAGCTGAACGCATTGAATTAACACCGGTTTTTTCGCTGGCGGTCGGTGATACGACTTTAAAGCGTGATATTGTCGTAAGGTCGGTTAATTCCAATGAAGTAGCTTTTCTGAACAATGAATTCCCTATCCAGGCATTGGTCGATTTTCAGCGCGTTCCGCCTGGTTCCTATCAGGTGAATCTCCTTCAGAATGGAAAAGTGATTCAGTCGCAGCGGGCCGTGGTGAGTAATTCCAATCTGGACCAGAAAGAGTTTTTGTTTACGGTATTGGCTAAAACCAAGGGGTACCAGCGTTTTACAGTTTCCGTAGAACGAATAGGAGGTGAGTTTACAAAAGACAATAACCAGCAGACTTGTTTCGTAGAAGTTATCGATTCGAAGAGCAATGTATTGCTTTTGGCAAGTGCACCGCATCCGGATATCCAGGCGTTACGCTCCGTATTTGAACTGGATCAGGAAGCTGTGATTACTTCCGAATTGATCACCAATTATTCCCTGGGGGCGAAAACACCTGATTTTGTAGTTTGGTACGAAAACGGTTTACGGCCGAATGCTTCTTTGTTCAAACAATTGCAGGAAAAAGGAATCCCGGTTTTAATGATCTTAGGACCGAATGTTACAACAAGCTTGCTTCAGACTTATGGTTTGGCTATGAAGGCTCCGAACGGGAATCAGTTTGAGGATGTTTATCCTTCGGTTGCCAAAGGATTTAATACGTTTGGCTTATCGGCGGATTTTACCTCTGTTGTTCCGGTTTTGACTCCTTTGCGCACCAAATTCGGGATGTATAAACTTCCTGCAAATAGCGTGGTAATTCTGAATCAGCGTATAGGGAATATTTCGAAAGACAACCCTTTGATTGCGGTTTCACAAACCCAGAAATCCAAAATAGGTTTCATCCTGGGAGAAGGTCTTTGGCGCTGGAAAATGAAGGAATTCATGCAGAAGAAAACAACTGCCGGTTTTGAAGAGTTTGTTCAGAAATTGACCCAGTATATTTCGGTAAAACAGAACCGTGAACCTTTGCGCGTAACACTTCCCAAGCGATTTAACACGATCGAAGATATCATCTTTAAAGCGGAGTTCTATAACGAAGCAATGGAGTTAATTACAACTCCAAACCTGGAGATGGCCATTACGAAACGTGGAGGAAAACCATTCAGGCAGTTATTTTCCCCAACAGCCAATTTCTACCAGTTGAATGTGGGACAATTAGAGTCCGGGACATACGATTGGAAAGTGGTTGCTGATAATAATGGGAAGAAATATACGAAAGCAGGATCTTTTGCGGTCGATGAAATTTCACTGGAAGACCAGGATACACGTGCCAATTTCTCAACGCTGAACCAACTCGCTGTTCAATCAAACGGATCGTACAAGACTTTGGACCAATACAAAGTATTAATTAACGAAATTAAGTCCCGTGGGGATATTACAACGATTCAGTATGAAGATACAGGCTATCAGGAATTGATTGACTGGAAATGGATCTTTGCGCTAATCATCGCGTTGCTTTCTGCGGAGTGGTTCCTGAGAAGGTGGTGGGGATCGTATTAATTCAAAATGTTGCATTCAAAACATAGGGGCGTCCTGGCTTAGCCGGGAAGCCCCTACGTTTTTACCAATTAATTATTTTTTCTGAGGGGTCATATTTGCAGCCATCATCTGCTTCACGGTTTTTTCCATTCCGTCCACAGAACCGTCCAGGAAGATCACATTTCCTTTTCCTTTTTCGGCGAATTCTTTCACAGCTTCTGTCCACATCGAGAACAAGATCAGGGAAGTATCCAGATCGGCAGCTTTCATTTTTTCGGCAGCTTCTGTCATACCTTGTGCCACTTCCTCACGGAATAAGGCAATCCCTTGTCCTTTCAACTGAGCAGCTTCTTTTTCTGCCTGGGCGGCAATTTTGATCGCGTTTCCGTCTGCTTCTGCTGCTTTTGTTTTGGTGATCAATAAAGCCTGACCCTCGTTTTCCGCAGCGGCTTTTAAGTTGTTGGAAGCCACTACTTTTGCCATGGAAGTCGTGATCTCGGCATCAAATGTGATGTCATTCAACTGAAGATCAATCAGGTGGAATCCCCATGTTTCCAGGGTGTGGTCCAGGCTTTCCTTCACATCCGCAACGATTTCACCACGTAACAACAGGATTTCTGCCTGTTTTTTAGTAGCAACGAATCCGCGCACGGACCCTTCAATGGTGCGGATCAAAGCCTGAATGAAACTTCTCTGATCGACAAATTTAAAAGCCACGTTCTTGATGGTTTCTTCCCGGTTGTCCAACACCGAATAAACGAGCATTGCTTTGAAATAAACATTTGCCTGATCCTGCGTAATTGCCTGGAATTCCATTTCAATAGCCCGGTTTTGGATGGAAACGCGGTTATTCAGGCGCTCGAAGAACGGAATGCGGAAGTTTAATCCCGGATGCATGATTCTGCGGTACTTACCGAACATGGTTACAACAGCGATGGTTCCCTGCTGAACGGTTACAAAGCTGAAGAAGAGAAGGAGCACAGCAACTCCGATTAGAATGTATTTGATTTCTACTACCATAAAAAGTGATTTGAAGCAAACATAACTATAATTCAAAAGGTAAAATTCAAAATTCAAAATTTGAATCGTTCAAATGTTTAATTTGTTCAATCAAACAAACGTTTGAACACTTGAACTTTTTGAACTGTTTAAACTTGTTTAGGATTTTTCGAAAAAAGTTTTTCCCTGTTATAAAATAAACTGAAAAGAAATGCGTTAGAGTAAAAAACGCCCCTTTAATAAGCCTATGGTAAATAAATACTTGACAAACATGCAAACACAGGAAGTTACTGAGATTGCGAATCCATCCGCAGCTGTTATCAGCCAGATTCTGAACTACAGCAAATCATTGGAAGTAAAGAAATTAAAGCGCAAAAAAGTGCTTTTGAATTTAAACTAGAAAAGAAGGGTCCTTAAACGGACCTTTTTTTGTTTACCACCAAGCACACAAGGCACACGAAGATTTATTTGCCCAACCCGTCAATCTCGCAAACAATATTTTTAAAACAACCTCGTGAGCTTTGTGCGCCTCGTGTTAAAACAAAAAGCACCATCCATTTCTGAATGATGCTTCAATTATTTTTATTCCGGATCACCAGATCTTAGCAACCTTTTCGTCCGAGTTGCGCATTTTATCTCCCGGTTTCACATTGAACGCCGCAAAGAATTCCGGGCAGTTCATCAAAGGCCCGTTCACGCGGTACATTCCAGGTGAATGCGGATCTGTTGCAATTCTCTTTTTCAATTCTGCTTCCGTGTAATTGATCTTCCACAATTGTGCGTAAGAAATAAAGAAACGCTGAGCCGGAGTGTATCCGTCGATCATCACATTTTTCTTGAAATCATCGGTCATTGTGTAGGCATAGTAAGCCATTGTCAATCCTCCAAGGTCAGCAATGTTCTCTCCCATGGTCAATTCCGGATTCACACAGTTGTCCGAAATAGGGCAGAACGAACTGAATGTTTTTCCCAGGATTTCAGTTTTGGAAACAAATTTCTGTTTGTCGGTATCCTGCCACCAGTCGTTGAAACTTCCGTCAGCTGCGAATTTGGAACCGTTATCATCGAATCCGTGTGTGAACTCATGTCCGATTACCATTCCGATTCTTCCGTAATTTACCGCATCTTCTGCATTTTCATCAAAGAAAGGCGGCTGCATGATTCCCGCAGGGAATGCAATCTCGTTCAAAAGCGGATGATAATAGGCGTTCACTAAGTGCGCAGGCATTTCCCATTCTTTACGGTTAACGGGTTTGTGCAGTTTTTCCAGGTTTTCTTTGAAAGCAAAGTTTCGGCTGTTATCCGTGTTTGCAACATAATCAACCGGACTGATCACCAATCCTTTGTAGCTTTTCCATTCATCCGGGAAACCCAGTTTTCTTCCGATAGCATTTAATTTTGCCAGAGCTTCTTTTTTGGTATTGTCGGACATCCAGTCCAAACCGTTGATACGCATTCTGAAGCTTGCCAACAGGTTGTCTACCATGGTGTTCACCCTGTTTTTGGCATTTACGGAAAAGCTTTTCTCTACAAATGCTTTTCCAAGTAGTTCGGATAAAGTTGAACCGGTGATTTCTTCAATGCAGCGTTCCTCGATTGGTTTCATAGTGCTTGTACCGCTTAAAACTCTACCGTAGAAATCAAAATTGTGTTGTACCCACTTCTCATCCAGTCTTCCTGCATAAGCATTAATTGTACACCAGGACAGGTAGTTAGTCCATGATTGGAAAGAAACTTTGTCCATCATGGTGTTAATTTGTTTCATGAAGTCAGGTTGCCCAACAATCAGTGAATCAAAATGTTCGCATCCGATTTTTGTAAGGTAAGCTTCAAAGTCAAATTTCGGCATTGCTTTCACAACCTGGTCCAACGACATTTTGTTGTAAGTCTTTTCCGGAAGTCGGGATTCGGCCGGGGTCATCATAGCGCCAGCCAATTCTTTCTCAAAATTGAAGATATCGGTTGCTTTCTTTTTCGCAGCTTCTTCCGATTCACCCAATATTTGAAACGAGTTTTGAATGTGCAGGATGTAAGCATCACGAATTGCCTGCTTGTTATCCTGGAAATAGTAATCCCGGTTCGGAAGTCCGATTCCGCCCTGTCCCCAGTAAGCAACGTTCTTGTTAACGTCTTTGAGATCTTGTCCGACCCCGAAACTGAAAACGGATTCAATTCCGTATTGATGTTGTTGTGCTATCAAACCAACAAATTCGTCTTTCGATTTCATTTCGGAGATCTTAGCCAGACGATCTGTTAAAGGTTTTGAACCTGCGGCATTGCGGATAGTCATATTGGTATAGGAAGTATAATAATCTCCCAGCAATTGGTCCTGGCTTCCGGAAGTTTTTGCAGTGGAAGCCGCAGCAGATTGAAGGATCTCCTTCAGAGTAGCTTTGTTTCGTTTATCCAGTTCATTGAAACTTCCCCAGCGGGATTCGGTATTTGGTACCGGGTTGTTCTTACACCATGTTCCGTTCGCGAATTGGAAGAAATCATCCTGTGGTTTCACGGAAAGATCCATGTAAGAAATATCAATGCTCGTTGGTTTCGAAGAAATATCCGTTGTAGAAGCAACTACTTTTTCCGGAGTTTCTGTATGCGTTTTTGGCGAGCAGGCAACCAGTGAAGTTGAAAGAACTGCCAGCGGTAAAATTTTGTTAACCATTGTTTTCAGGGTTTAAAAGCATTTCAACATGCGGGATTTCATCTTCAAAGTATTCTTTACCTGTAGATACAAATCCGGATTTATTGTAGAATTTTTCCAGGTGTTTTTGTGCCGAAATACGAATCGGAACTTTCCCGAATTCTTCGTGGACAAACTCGACACATTTTTCCATCAATTCATAACCGATACCGTTTCCGCGACACTCGTTGGTCAGGACCACACGACCTATTGCAACTTCCGGGTAGGAAATTCCGGGGTGGAGGATACGCGCAGTGGCGATCACATCTCCTTTTCCGTCGCGCAGAAGCAGGTGATAGGCTTTCTTATCTTTTCCGTCGAGGTCCAGGTAAGAACAGTTTTGCTCCACTACAAAAGCTTTCAGTCTCAAGGCAATAATGTCGTGAAACTCATTCAGTGTCAGTTCTTTGTAAGGTTTGAATTGCCAGTCTAAATGCATACTATTTAATTAAAAATTATGAATTCAAAATGCAAAAGGTTTTGAATTTTGCATCTTTCATTTTGAATTAATCAGGTTTGGATTACTCCAACATTATAAGGTTTTTCTGCTTTTTTGTGGTTTGCCATTTCAATTCCGATCGACAAGAATTCTCTTGTTTTTGCAGGATCGATGATTGCATCCAGCCACAAACGGGAAGCAGCATAATACGGGGAAATTTGTTCGTCGTAACGCGCTTTGATCGTATTGTAAAGCTCAGATTCTCTTTCGGGTGTAATTTCTTCACCGCGTGCTTTCAAAGAAGCAACTTCGATCTGAAGCAAGGTCTTAGCAGCTGAAGCTCCGCTCATTACAGCAACTTCGGCAGTAGGCCAGCCAACGATCAAACGCGGATCATAAGCTTTTCCGCACATGGCATAATTCCCGGCCCCGTATGAGTTTCCTACTACAACAGTAAACTTCGGAACCACCGAGTTCGCCATGGCATTCACCATTTTAGCCCCGTCTTTGATGATTCCTGCGTGTTCTGATTTGGAACCAACCATGAACCCGGAAACATCCTGGAAGAAGATTAACGGAATATTCTTTTGATTGCAGTTCATAATGAAACGCGCGGCTTTATCGGCTGAATCGTTGTAAATGACACCGCCGAACTGCATTTCACCCTTTGCATTTTTGGACAACTCGCGCTGATTGGCTACAATGCCGACACTCCAGCCATCCAAGCGGGCATAAGCACAAACGATTGTTTTTCCGTAGTCACTTTTATATTCTGTGAGACTTCCTTCGTCAAAAATACAGTCCAGGATATGGTGGACATTATAAGGTTTTGCTCTTTCTGAGGGCAGAATTCCGTATACTTTTTTTGCTTCCTCTTTCGGTGCAACCGGCTCAATGCGGTCAAACCCTGCAGATTCAGGAGCTCCGATCTGGCTCATCATTTTGCGGATCGTTTTCAGGCATTCCTCGTCGTTTGCTACTTTATAATCACAAACTCCCGAGATTTCCGTGTGAGTCGTTGCCCCACCAAGTGTTTCATTATCGATGTTTTCACCGATAGCAGCTTTTACCAGGTAAGAACCAGCCAGGAAGATAGTTCCCGTTTTGTCAACGATCAAAGATTCGTCCGACATGATCGGAAGGTAAGCGCCACCGGCAACACAACTTCCCATTACGGCAGCAATTTGTGTGATTCCCATGGAACTCATTACGGCGTTGTTTCTGAAAATACGTCCGAAATGTTCTTTATCCGGGAAAATCTCGTCCTGCATCGGAAGATAAACTCCGGCAGAGTCCACCAAATAGATGATCGGAAGCTTATTTTCCATGGCAATTTCCTGAGCGCGCAGGTTTTTCTTCCCGGTAATCGGGAACCAGGCTCCGGCTTTTACCGTTGCATCATTGGCAACTACAATACACTGTTTTCCGGAAACTTTTCCGATGACCATAACCACTCCGGCAGAAGGGCAGCCGCCGTGTTCTTTATACATTCCCATTCCGGCGAAAGCACCTACTTCAAAGCGCGGGGTATTCGCATCAAGCAGCATGTCAATTCGCTCACGGGCAGTCATTTTTCCCTTTTCATGATGTGCGGCGATCCGTTTTTCACCGCCACCTTTCATAATAGAAGCTAGTTCCGACTCCATTCGGGAGATTTTTAGCCTCATTTCATCGTCGTTCTTATTGAATTCCAATTCTTTTGAATCAATTGCCATGTTTCTTCGTTTATTAGCGTTCCAAATATACACAATTCACTGTAGAAACTTTCCTGGACAATCGGAAAGAATGACCGATTTCTAAATTACTTTTGTGGGATGCAAGATACTTACAAGCACAAGGGAATGAGAAAGCAGTTGATTGATCAATTGCGTCAAAAAGGAATTACGGATGAACGCGTGTTAACGGCATTTGATGCAATTCCCCGGCATTTCTTCCTGGATTTGGTGTTTGAGCAGCAGGCGTATTCGAACGTTGCTTTCCAGATTGGTGCCGGACAAACCATCTCTCATCCCTACACGGTTGCTTTCCAGACTTCTATACTGGAATTGAAAAAAGGGGAGAAGGTGCTGGAAATCGGTACGGGATCAGGATTCCAAACCTGTATTTTGTGTGCAATGGGAATGAAAGTATTTTCGATAGAACGTCAGAAAGAATTGCATATCAAAGCCAAAAAGATCATCGATCACTTCCGGTTTACACCCAAGTTATTCTTCGGTGACGGCTATGAAGGGAAAGAAACTTTTGCACCGTTTGACAAAATCCTGGTGACGTGTGGAGCTCCGTTTATTCCTGAAAAACTGGTTAAACAGCTGAAAGTAGGAGGAATGATGGTGATTCCTGTGGGAGACTTGGACTCCCAGGAAATGCACCGGATTACTAAAATCTCAGAAACGGAATACAAAGAAGAAGTGTTCGGGAATTTTAGCTTTGTTCCAATGTTGGAGAAAACCGTTCGATAATTGATAGTTTAGGATGGATAATTGAAAAGATTAGAATGTTCAAAGACTTTTCAATTTCACATGCTCAATCGTAATAAGTATTTTATTTATTCGTTAATTGGACGCATGAATAGACTACTTTTCGTTGCTTTCGTTTTAAGTGTTTTTTCCGGATTTTCTCAGCAGCGTGTTGGCTTGGAAGTATTCAGTCACTTTGATGATTTGTCACTGGGTACGCATTTTCAAAAAGTAATTAGATCAAAATTCATCGTTGGCGGTGGTTTTGTATGGATCAACAGAAGGCTGGGAGAAGCTTTTTCGGACGAGACATCTGCGCCTTTGACTACTGCAATCAGAAATATACCGGTTTCGTTTGACCGGAATGGCGAAAAATATGTGGTTCAGGGTTACCGGACAAAGTCCAAAGCCTTCATGCTTACTTTAAATACAGGTTTTTTTCATGAATTTGGCACTGTTCACGGAATCCGGGTGAATTTAAACGGACGGATCGGCGTGGCAGAAAATACCGGAACATATCACTATTCCGGACAGATAAATGATACGATTGTCCCTGTTAAGTATAGCCGGAACCATTTGGTAACCGCTGTCAGCCCGGAAATTTATCATACGCTGCGTCAAAGGCAAAAACTGACCTTTTACTACGGTCTGCGTTTTCCTGTTTATTTCTCATTGGATAAGGGGCATTTCGATCCCGCTTACAGGAAGGACGGATTTTATGGATTCGAACCTGAAATTGCTATTGGAATTACTTATTTCGTAGGAAAAAACAAACACCCGGAATAATTCGAAATGTAAAAGTTTTGAATTTTGAATTCATCCTTTTGAATTACGAAAGCAAGCTTTCGTAAGCATTCTGTATCTCCACAAACTTCTCTGCTGCCATTTTTCGCTGGGATTCTGTTCCGGTGGCAAATTTGTCCGGATGATGGATTTTGACCAGTTTTCGGTATGCTTTCTTGATTTCTTCGGGACTGGCATTTTTGGAAACTCCCAGGATTTCATGGGCGTAGTTTTTCGATTTCGGGGCGGTTTTTTGTTTTTGGTCCGCTGTTTCTTTCCGGTGTTCGCTGTAAGCGGCATAAATTGCGATGATCTTGGTGAGGTTGTCAGCCGTTAAATCCAGATCAGCATTGATCTTTTTCAGGAAATTTAGCTCCGGAGTACTCATTTTTCCGTTGATCAATGCCAAACCTGTCAGGAAATAAATGACTTGTGACCGGGTTCCTTCGTCTTTCAGGTGCATTTTCATCCAATCCGTAATGGTTTCTGTTCGGATGGGGTATTTCAGTGAAAAAAGAAGTGAATCACCGAAGTTGTAAGTCGCTTTTGGAAAATACCGGTTGAAATAGTGGTTGATGAACTGGATTTTCTCTTTGGATTCCTGGTAATTCATAAGCATCAGCTTTGCTCCCAGCGCCAGGTATGCTTCCAGGTAATTATCTTCCGTGGGTTTCAGGCTTTGCGGGAAAATTCCCTTTCTCCAGGATCGTGCATGACGGGTTTTGTAAACATACAAGCTAATTCCGCCTACAAATGGAATTCCGAATAACAAGATCACCAGCCAATCCGGTAAATCGGCTACAGGTTCAAAGGAGAGCGGAAGAAATAGCATCATAAAGAGGTGTTCTAATCTATAAGGCTTAAAAATCCCAAAGTAACAAATATTGGTGAATGAAACTGTGGTAGAAATCTTACTTTTGCTCAGATGGAAAAAAAGAACGGCTTAAACTCTCTGAGAAGAATTACACTTATTCTTTTGATCGCCTATATGTTATTTACACTGATGAATTTCCTGAAGGGAGCTTGGAATTTTGCATTCCATTTTAATTACGAAGAGTTAAGTCCTCCGATAAAATTCCAAAATTATGCGGGGAAATTCCATTTAGCGGTATATGTTTCCGTCTACCTCCTGGAAATCGTTTTCATGCTTATTTTGAACCGTTTTGTAAGGAAGAACAGAATCGGAAAAGGGTACCATGTTTTAATCGTTTTGCTCTCTTTTCTGCCATTGGCAAATTGTTTCCTGTTTTTTATGCTCAAAAGGAAATTGAACAAACAACTTTTTGAATGTTCCGGAATAAGTGGAAAAACGTCTGACAGGAAATTAATTACGGCCTGGGTATTGATAATCATTTTTGTTTTGTCTTCACTTATAGCACCACTGCTAATGATGTATTTAAGTTCGCCCGAAGCTGTTTCGGAAGTTTCTTATTACTGGGGCCGGTTTTCATGGTTGATAACAGATAGCTATTTTTTAAGTACTTCTCTGATTTATTTGTTCTATTACCAGGAATTTAAAAGGATGCTGCAGAAGTTAAATCTTATGAGTAGTGACATTAGCGATAATCAATTATTGGATGACCGGGTGGTAATTACGGATTTGTAAGCCTTTTAGTTGACCTCTTTTATTAAGTGTAATGTTCTATAAATCAACCGTTTAACATGTGTGTTTTACATCGTTTTACACTTTCTTTAAAATAATTTCCACTTCCGTGTCACTTTTCCGGAACTCGTTACACTAACTTTATCAAGAGACCAATTTAGCAAGATGACGGCCACGAAGAAAAAGCGTTTTATGGAGCTTTACGAACCGATACATGTGAGGTTTGAAAAGTTTTGTAAGGCAAGAGCGTACGGGAATTTCAATTTCAAGGATTTGATGCATGATGCGTTGGTGGTCGCGTATGAACGTTTCGATACTTTGAAGAATGAAGAAGCATTTTTGCATTTTCTGTTTGGAATTGCCATCCGCTTATTAGCGAATGAAAACCGCAAAATCAGTACGGAACGTTTCTCCGATCATTCACAAGTCTACAATTATGCGGTAGAAAGTGACCGGACGGAAAGATTATTGGAAATCAATTCCCTGTATGAAGCGATTTCTCAATTACCGGACCTGCAAAAAGAAAGCATTATCCTGTTTGAGATCTCCGGATTTTCAATCAAAGAAATTGCAGCATTACAACAGTCTTCGGAAGATGCCGTAAAACAACGATTGGTCAGAAGCAGAAAAAAATTGGTTGAATTGATGACTGAAAAAAAAGAAGCAGCATTAAATAATTTGAGTTATGACAGAAGATAAACTTTCAGGTTTGTTTGATGAGATTCGGAATGAATCGGCTCAGACTTCTATTTCAGAGGTGGATCAATGGATTGATGCCGCGGTAGCTGCCGGTGCAACAGTTGGACTCTTAGCAACATTGAAATTAATACTCATTAAAAAACCTTTGATTATGTGGACAACATTATTAACTGTAACAGGTGGAGCTTCACTGGGTGCAGTACTGATTTTCAGCAAGCCGGAAGTAAAAGAGGAGCCGGTAAAGAAAGAAATCGTTTCTTATACTGCAGCTCCGGCCAGGGATTTGAAAGAAGAAAAAATAGTGGAACCGGTAGAAACGGAGTCTCCCAAGCTGGACGAACCGATCGGAGAAACGAAATACGAAACACCCAATTTGCCCGAGGATATGGGAGCTCCTGTTCTTGTAAAATACCCGAGATACGATACCCGTTATGAAATCCCAGCTTACAGAAAACCGCAGACAACAGAATCCTTTACGAAAGTGCATGTTTCCGGTGCCTTGTATGTAGAATTAACGCAGGGAAAAGCTTGCAGCATACTCGTTGAACCGGAAAGCGCGAAAGACCTGGTTCAGGTTGAAATCCAGAATGGCACGCTTTACCTGAAAAATACACCGGAAAAGAAAGATCGAAAGGAAAAGGTAGTGATTCGGGTATGTGTAAAGGATTTAGACGAACTGCACATGAGCGGAGCCACAAGCTTAATGAGTCCGCATCAATTGGGATTGGATCAATTATCATTGGATATGGCAGGCGCAAGCAATGCAAGTTTAAATTTGAAAGTATCTAAATTAAAAGGTGATTTTTCAGGTGCAAGCAATGTTGAAATTGCCGGAACATGTGAATCAGTTGATTTGGATGTTTCAGGAGCCGCACAAGCACAATTAGCTGATTTGTCGGTGAAAAAAGCAAAAATAGACAATAGTGGTGCAGGACATTTGGAAATTTCGGTTTCTGAAAATCTGAAGGCAGACGGATCCGGTGCAAGCGTGACTTACTATAAAGTTGAAGGAACCTCCGCTAATGTTTCCATTGATATAGAAACAAGCGGGAGTGCAACCGTTAAAAAGAAATGACATTAAAATAGATAAAGGAAAGTTTTCCTGCCGAAACAAAAGAAGCTGTAACAAGGCAAGTTAGTTTATAACCTAAGTAGAGTAAAGAGTCAGCAACGGCTGACGAAAAAGCCCCCGAAGGAGAGTCGGGGGCTTTTTTACGTATATAATTTGGATAATTAATGTTCTAAGCTCGCCAAATAACGCTCCGCATCCAAAGCTGCCATACATCCCGTTCCGGCCGCAGTAATTGCCTGACGGTATGTTTTGTCAGCAGCATCACCTGCAACAAATACTCCCGGAACATTTGTTAAGGAAGTTCCCGGTTTTTCGTATTTGATATATCCGGTTTCATCCAGGTTGATCCAATCTTTGAAAACATCCGTGTTAGGCTTGTGTCCGATTGCTACGAAGAACCCTGTAGCCGGAATTTCTTTTTCTTCTCCGGTAATGTTGTTTTTCACTTTTACAGCCGTAACTCCGTTTCCGTCACCCAATACTTCAACGGTTTCCGTATTGTGAAGGATCTCAATGTTTGGTGTGTTGCGAACACGGTCTGCCATGATCTTGGAAGCGCGGAATTTATCCGTACGAACCAGCATGGTTACTTTCTTACATAATTTGGAAAGGTAATGTGCTTCTTCACAAGCTGAATCCCCGGCTCCAACTATTACTGTTTCTTGTCCGCGGTAGAAGAATCCGTCACAAACGGCACATGCAGAAACACCGCCGCCGATTGAAAGGTAATGCTGTTCGGAAGGTAATCCTAAGTATTTTGCGGCTGCTCCGGTAGAAATAATCACCGTGTCAGCATGAATTTCATGTCCGTCTTCAGTCCAGCATTTATGAATAGGTCCGGTAAAATCTACTTTTGTGATAAAACCAAAACGCACATCTGTTTCAAAACGCTTAGCCTGAGCTTCTAATTGAATCATCATATCCGGACCCGAAATTCCATCAGGATATCCCGGGAAGTTCTCCACTTCGTTGGTTGTGGTTAATTGTCCGCCCGGTTGCATTCCCTGGTACATGACAGGTTTCATTTCTGCTCTGGCAGCGTAGATTGCAGCAGTATATCCGGCAGGACCTGAACCGATGATCAGGCATTTTATTCTTTCAGCGCTCATGTTTTGTTTTATGTTTAATTTATGTTTTGATCCGTTGTGGCGGATAATTTGTCAAAGCAGTGCTTCTTTTAGATCTATAAAATTAGAATTTTCTTTCCTTCCGGTAATACCTTGGGAAGCAAGCAGAATTATTAGGAATCCAAGTTTATTTTCTGCAGTAATAAATAAAAGCAGGAGGGAAGTTGGCAGGAGTAAATGCAATTTCCATGTGCTTAAAGAACTGCTTGATATTTTTCTTGGCGTTCAGGGAATATTGGAACTGGATATACAGTGAATTTGCATGCATTACGCGATGACTCTCTTTTAGTATCCGGTTCTTTAGTTCACTTGGGAAATTGGCCAGCGGAAGTGATGAAACCACAGCATCAGCCTGCGAATAACCATTTTTCTCCAGGTATTCACCAATTTTTTCGGCAGAATCGTGGATCAAAATGACACGCGGGTCTTTGAACTCTTTCTTCAATTGGTTCATGAAACTGTCATTCAGTTCAAATACCAGTAAAATGCCGTCAGGGCTCAGTTTTTGTAAAATCTTTCTGGTGAAAACACCGGTTCCGGGACCTAGTTCTACAATAACTTTAGCAGTTGAGAAATCAATTTTCTGCAACATTTTTTTCGCTAAATACTTGGAGCTTGGAGCCATTGCCCCAACCATTTTACGTTCTTTCCAGAAATTACGTAAAAACGAACGCTTATCAGACATTTTCTCTTGTTTCTTTCAGTGCGAATTTACCATTATTGATAATTCCATATACAAATCCGCTTAATTCTTTATTCAATGCAGGTGTGTTGGTGCAAGGGATCACTAAATCCTCTTGGGTGAATGTCCACGGTTTTCCGGGGATAAACAACGATAAATCAGCGATTGACTGGTCTTCAATCGGCGCAGTATTCAGCGATAATAGCGCTCTGGATTTTTCAGTCAGTCCGTTCACAACCAATTCCAGGTCAAAGTCCGGGCAGGCTCCCAATTCGCCGAATAGCGTTTGGATTGTGCTGTTCCCGAAGTTCGCATGGTCAAATTCCAAATCGGTTTCTTCCGTGTCGTTCGGACGGTGATCGGAAACAATACAGTCGATCGTACCGTCTTTTAAACCGGCCCAAAGTGCTTTGCGGTCAGTTTCGGGACGAAGTGGCGGCATTAACTTGAAGTTCACGTCGAAATCCAGTACCGCAGTTTCATTATAAATCAAATGCTGAGCGTGAACGTCTGCCGTGATATTCAATCCTTTTGCTTTCGCTTTCCGGATCAGATCAACGGATTCTGCTGTTGAAATGCCCGTTGCATGAAGGTTTCCGCCCGTGTATTCGAGTAATCTTAAATTGCGTTCCAATTGAATGATCTCGCTGATTGCCGGATCTGCTTTTAAGCCTGTTTTTGTGGAAGCTTCACCTTCGTTGACCATTCCGCCTCCTGAAATGGATTTGTCGTGAGCAAAACCAACTACGATTCCGTCAAAATTCTTCGAGTAGAGCAGGGCGCGGTACATAATTCCGCCGTTTACCGGAACCAGGTCATCTGAGAATAGCCGCACTCCGGATTGGAACATGTCGTACATTTCTGCCAAAGCCTCTCCCTGGTTCTTTTTGGTGATGCAGCCCATCGGATGCAGGGAAGTCACGGCATTTTCACTTCTTCTCAATACATATTCCACACTCGTTTTGTTGTCCAGAACGGGCTGAGTGGACGGTAAAACAGCAACGTGTGTAAATCCACCGTAAGCAGCAGCATCCAATCCGCTTTGAATGGTTGATTTATGTTCTTCTCCCGGGTCTGCAAAATGGGCTTTCAGATCGACCCAGCCTTTTGAAACGTGCAGGTTTTCTTCCCGGATCTCTAATTCACAAGAACGCTCGATTTTGGCTGAGATCTCATGAATTTTACCGTCTTCAAGGTAAATATCAACCTTTTTGCCATTCCATTTGGAGCTTTTGTCTATAATCGTTGCTTGCCGGATCAATAATTTCATATGTCTATTTCTTGTAGAAAATTAGTAAAGCCATTTCGCACAGGACGAATATTCCTGCAAAGAAAACAAACCATTTCCAACTATCATAACTCTCGCCGATTTCTAAGAGTGAAGCGCTGTTCCAATTGGATCCGTCCTGCATGGAATTAACACGTATTCCGGCATGTTCGAATGATTTTTTGATTTCTTCCGGGGAAGATTCCTGTGTTTGGGATTCCAGTCGGTTGTAGTTGGTTGAAAGCGTTCCTTTTACTTTTCCATCCTGGGAAATGCTGTAGTTCCCCGCTTCCAGTATTCGGATAGCTTCCAGTCCCTGAATGGAAAGGTACGGACGTTTGTTTTTCGTGAAAGTTACCGGGATAAAATCGATAGTTCCCTGTTTCAGATGAACCGGATTTTCACTCGAAGTATTCATTGAGAGCGGATAACTTCCGTCCGAACCGATAATCAGATAATACGGATTTTGGCGCTGGCTCAGGTTTCCGGCATGCAGCAAAAGTGTTGAAAACAATTGGTTGCTGGTAAATGTGCTGAATTCGGGTTTTAGAGAAGTGGAAAACAGGTAGGCATTGTTCTTTCCGATACTTTTTACAAAGAATGGTGTTCCGTTCTGGTAGTTGATCAGGCTGCTCGAAAGTGTTTTGGAATTATTCAGTAAACGGTAAGCCTTCGCAACTGCAGGCAAAGAGATGTTTTCCGGTTTTCCCTCAAAAACTCCCCGGAAGAAAGGATCTTTGATGTTCAGTTTTTGAATTCCGAGTCCAACGGTTTGTGTTCCGTTGATTGCAGGCAGGTTTAATTTATTCAGCAAAGCATTCCATCCTGAAGGCGAGACATTTGTACCCGGAATGAGTAAAACTGAGCCCTGTTCTTCGTAATAAGCAGCTAATTCATTGCTAAGATTGCTTGGGATCTGGTTTAAACCGTTCAATACGATTAAATCAACCGCTTCCAGGTTTTCCTGGGATGCCAGGTTGGTCGAAACTTCTTTGATCCGGTAAAAATCATCCAGTCTGTAGACAACGCCAACGTTCTCAACGGCATCCTCACCGTTTATGATCAAAACAGAACTGCTTTTCTTGACCTCGTAATTGAAGAAGAAAGAGTCGTCTTGTGTCATTTGCTTGTCGTTGATAGCTATTCTTCCTTTTGCAATTCCGGCATCCTGGTTGAAATAGTTCAAATGCACTGTGTCTGCTCCGTTGGCGGGTAATTCTGCAAATAAATCACGATTCAGTTTCCCGATCCGGACGCTTACTACCGCTGACTCAACGGCCTCTTTCCCGGTGTTCACCACACGAATAGAAAGCGTTTGTGCAGCTCCTAATTTTTGGATCGGAGTTTCAAACCAAATGGTATCTACATAAAGATTCCCCGTGTTTTGGGGAGCCAATACGAGTGGTGAAACACTTTTGATTGACTTAAATTTTTTATTTAGATTAATGGATTTATCTTTTTGAAAATCAGAAATGTAAACCAGTGAAGGTTTTGATTTGATATTCCCTTCCTTTTGGGCATCTTCTACCCATTGGTTCCAGTAGGAAAGGATTTCTTCCCGGGATCGGTAAATAGGAGAGTAGTTGACTTTCGTTACCTGGTCCGCGAACTTCACCTTCGTTAAAGTTTGTTTTTCGTTTCCGCTCAATTCGTTGGTAAAAAGAACGTACTGGGTGTTTCGGGGTGCTTTATCTACAATCGAACCCGCCAATTCTTTGGCTTGTGCCAATAGCTCGCCCTGTCCGCCTATGCGCGACATGGAAAAGGAATTGTCGATGTAAACACCGATTAATTGAATATCTTTTTTAGTTGAATCCGAATTGGGGAAATAAGGCTGGGCGAAAGCAATGACCAAACAGGTAAAAGCAAGGACGCGGGAAATTAAGACCAGTAAATGCTTGATCTTGCGCGGGTTTTTCTGCTGCTGTTCAACCGATTTAACGAATGCAATGCTGGAAAAATAGATGGTTTTGTATTTGCGGAAATGGAACAGGTGAATCAGTATTGGGATTACCAAAACCAGTAGGGCAAATAAAAATTCAGGATAGACCCATTTCATAACGCTAAAATAATTCCTAATTCCGAATTACGAGTTACGAATGATGAGCGTTTTTCAAGGATTTTTGAACAATCCTGACTAATTACGAATGCCGAATTACGAATTCCGAATGGAAATCGGTTTCAGGTTTGATGATTTGAACGTTTAGAACTCGTTAAGCATTTGCCTTGGCTCAGATCCAATCATTCGTAATTCGGACCTCGCAATTCGTAATTATTATTTGATTCCCTCAAAGACTCCCAGTCCGAACAAGGCAAAGTCGTATTTGCAAGGGTCTTCCGGGTCGAATTGGACCAATTGTTCCTGAATTTCCGCTACGCTTTTCCAATCGTTTTGTGTGCGGGTGAGAATTCCCAGTTTGCGGGCCACATTTCCGGTGTGAACATCCAAAGGCAGGTGTAGTTCCGACATTGGGATGCTGTTCCAAATTCCGAAATCCACTCCGGATTCATCTTTTCGTACCATCCAGCGTAAAAACATATTGATGCGTTTGGCAGAAGAGCCCTTCAGCGGATTTGCCAGGTGCTTGTGTGTTCTGTCCGGGAAAGGTTCCTGTGTAAATGCATTCCTGAACGAGATAATTCGTCCCTGGATTCCCTGAATTTCCGGGTGAAGTTTGAAAGCCTGTTCCAATCCGCCTTGCAGGTAAATGCGTTGCAGGGATACAAAAAATGCATTCAGGTCGTCGCTGTTGAAAGTCCGGTGTACGAATTGATGTTTCTGCTCTTCGTAGTTCAATACGTATTCATACGGCTTGAAATTCATGATTTCCAACAAGCGTTGTCCGCTTTTAATAATCGCTGTTCTGTTTCCCCATGCCAAAGTGGAAATCAGGAATGCGCTGATTTCAATATCTTCCTTCCGGGTGAACTGCTTCGGGATCTGGATCGGGTCTGAGTGAATGAAATCCGGTTTGTTATATTCAACGACCTTTTTATCCAGATATTCAATTAATTGCGCCTGGTTCATACTTTCTTAAAAAATTCAAAAATAATTTTATCTCCTGTTTTTCATTCCTAAATTACTAGTTATAAAGGGTAGTTATGAAAACAATAGTGTATTTATCGGTGATCTTTACGAGTGTGTCTGTGGGTTTGTTTTCTACATCGTGCAGGAAAAAAGAAAAAGGAAATTGTTACTGCAAATTCTATAGCGGCGACAGAACCCATTACGATCTTTCTGCTTTACCCAGAAATGAACAGGAAGATTCCTGTAAGGTAATTGACAACAATGCCCAGGCTTTTGCCGGAGACTGTAAATTAAAATAGTTTATCCCAGGGATCCGTCCGACATTACAATACTTCTGTCGGCCATTTCTGCCAGCAAGTTGTTGTGTGTTACGATTACGAATGTTTGACCGAATTCTTTGCGCAAATCAAAAAACAGCTGGTGTAATTCTGCCGCATTCTTAGAATCCAGGTTTCCGGAAGGCTCATCTGCAAAGATAATATCCGGTTCGTTCATCAATGCTCTTGCAACCGCCACACGCTGCTGTTCTCCGCCCGACAGGGCAGAGGGCTGGTGATTTTCGCGCTGACCAAGT
Source organism: uncultured Fluviicola sp. (assembly GCA_966248825.1). Classification (GTDB taxonomy): domain Bacteria; phylum Bacteroidota; class Bacteroidia; order Flavobacteriales_D; family Crocinitomicaceae; genus Fluviicola. The sequence continues at coordinate 704 of CBINBC010000017.1, read as the reverse complement.
CCCAGTTTATCCAGTAATTGCTTTGCACGTTCTTTGGATTCTGTCATTCCTTTTCCACCGATCAGTGCAGGCATAACCACGTTTTCCAAAGCCGTAAATTCTGGCAGCAACTGGTGGAACTGGAAGATGAAACCGATCTTTTGGTTGCGGAATTCAGCCAAACCTTTTGAATTCAGAGAGAACGGATTGACTCCGTTCAGTGTTAAGCTTCCGGAGTCGGGTTTGTCAAGGGTTCCCAAAATTTGTAGCAATGTCGTTTTACCGGCCCCTGAAGAACCCACAATGGAAACGATTTCCCCGGATTGGATTTCCAGGTCAATGCCTTTCAATACATCTAATTGACCGTACTTTTTTCGAATTCCCTTTGCCGTGAGCATACTTTTTGTCTTAAATATATTCTAAATCTGTTTCTAAATCAGCACTCTCGCTTGATACGAAAAAAAGCTACGTTGTTCCCGAATTATTTCCGCTCTAAAGTCTGAATAATTTAGTCTTCCAAATCTGCGCTGCCGCTTGATACGAAAAAAAGCTACGCTGTTCCCAAATTATTTCCGCACTAAGGTTTGAATAATTTAGTCTTCCAAATCTGCGCTACCGCTTGATACGAAAAAAAGCTACGATGTTCCCTAATTATTTCCGCTCTAAAGTATGAATAATTTAGTCTTCCAAATCTGCGCTGCCGCTTGATATGAAAAAAAGCTACG
>CBINBC010000016.1:0-87730 GCA_966248825.1 uncultured Fluviicola sp. | reverse complement strand
ATGATCAAATTCGCTTACTCTATTTTGTATGTTTCAGACGTAAAACGTACAGCTGAATTTTATTCCAAATCCTTTGGTTTTGAAGTACGTTTCATAGCGCCCGGTGATGAGTACGCGGAATTAAATTCAGGAACCACAACCTTGTCTTTTGCAGCGCTGCCTTTGGCAAAATCCAACTTGAAAGACGGCTTCCAGGAAAGTAGTTTAACAGCTAAACCTTTCGGAATGGAGCTTGGATTTACAACCGTGGATGTTCCGGCTTTGGTTGAGAAGGCCCTTGCAAACGGAGCTACACTGCTGGAAGAACCGAAAGAAAAACCCTGGGGACAAATGGTTGCTTATGTCCGCGATTTGGAAGGATTCCTGATCGAGATCTGCACACCGATGGATTAGAAAAAACAAAAAAACTATGTGCTCTATGCATCTATGTGGTTTTTTAATTGAACCACATAGTAAACATAAAACACATAGTCAATAATTTGAATGGTATTAAATGGATTTAATTTTTCAATTAATTCCCTTTAATCTCAAATTCCGTTCTGCGGTTCTGTTGTTTTCCATCTTCCGTATTGTTTGATGCAATAGGTTGGGAAGAACCGTAGCCCTTAGCCGTCATTCTGCTGGCAGAAATCCCTTTTTGGGACAAATAAGCAACAACCGCTTCCGCACGCTGCTGGGAAAGGGTTTCGTTCAAAGTGGCAGAACCGGTATTGTCCGTGTGTCCTGAAATCTCGATCTTCAATCCTGGAACATCCTTCATTAATTGCACCAATCGCTCCAACTCGGCATTTGATTCCGAACGAAGTGTTGCCTTATTCACATCAAAGAAAATGTTGCGAAGTGCAATTTTGGAACCGATTGCGATATTCTTCAATTCGATCACTTTATTTACCAGGTTATCAGCTGATCCCTCCGGAATGTCAAAATTCTCGGAGTGGAACAGGTATCCCGGAGCTTTTACGGCAATCCCATAGTTTTTACCGGAGTTCAGGGTAATAATAAACTTTCCTGTTGCGGAGTTAGTTGTAAATGTTTCAATCACTTTTCCGGTTGCGTTGTCTGTGATTTCGATCTGCGCTTCAACCGGTTTTCTGGAGATTGCATCAATAGTAATCCCTTTAAATACGGTCAGACTCTTTTTCTTAACCTCTACGGATTTTTCAATCGTGTGATCCTTTACCGGCATTACAATACTCGCAAGCAAGTAGTCTTCGGTCTCTGAGATCGGTTTTTTCTCCGGTCCCCAGAAAGTCACTTTGTAGATGTCATAACCACCTTTTCCACCGGATCTGTTGGATGAGATGTAAGCAAATTTCCCATTCGCAGTAGAAGCAAAGAAGAAGTCATCGTACGGACTGTTGATCGGATACCCCATATTTACAGGAGTTGTCCACTGACCCTGTACTTTTTTGGAGAGGAAAATATCGTATCCTCCCATTCCCTCATGTCCTTCAGACGCGATGTACATACTTTCTCCGTCAATGTGGATATAGATCGGTCCGTCGTTGAACTTGGAGTTTACACCCGTAAGCATAGTCGCGATCATGTAATCCTGTTTCATTTTATTCTGCATTCCGGAGAACATGACTTCGGAACCGGTTTCGCGTACATCATTGTCCCGGCAAAAATAGATCTTCCATCCGTCTTCGTTGTAACAGGCATAACGCTCGTTGTTTTTGTCTGTACTGATGAAAATACTCAGGATTTTAGGGTCTGACCACTCATTTCCTTTCAATTTGGATTCGAAGATATCCGTTTGTCCGCCGGCATCTCTATGCAAAAGCATTTTAGTACCATCATAAGAAAGACAGTTGGAGATATCGTCGTTGTTCGAGTTGATCGGTCCTTGCAATTTGGTAGGAGTAGACCAGTTTTCCAACAGGGTGGAAGAATAGATCTCATAATCATAAATCCCAAGTGCATTCGCATCATGGCTGTTGGGCCTGTTTGAGCTTAAGATCATTTCGGATCCGTCTGTCGAAATAGAAGGGGCGATTTCATCACAATCCGAATTTAAGGATGGAATATTATCTACCCAGCAGCGAACAGGCGAAGCTTCAAATTTCTTAGCTGTAACACATTGCTTTTTGCGCTGGTTTACAAATTTCATGAAATTATCAGCCTTCTTGTATTCCGTTTCAAATGCAGTATAATACTTAGAAGCCTCATCGTATTTTCCTTCCAGTTGAGAGGTGTATCCCAGGTAGAAGTTCAGGAATGGATCACATTTCGGATCCAGTTTTTGTGCCGTTTTGATGTAACTTATAGATTTAACCGGATCGGTTGAGTTTGCATGACAAACACCGATTTTGTAATTGAGCAAAGCATTATTCGGATTGTATTTTTGAGCTTTTTCGTATTCTTTCAAAGCACTTTTGAAGTTCGTGCCGAAATCCTGGACCGCGAAAACCGCTTCCATACCCACTTTGTAAAATTCATCTCCTTTTTCAATGGCAGTAGTTGCTGCTTTTAAACCTTCCTTGTCGTCCTTAAAGTTTGCAGATTTAAAATCTACGTTTTGTCCGAATAGATTTGTCGCTAAACCAATAACGACTAATGTTAATATTTTTTTCATCGTTTTGATTTTAATTGCTGCAGTTTCCTGAATGACATGTTTTTCCTTCTGTTGATCCTAAGTCGCTTGCTTTTTTCCAATCACTGCAAGCTTCCTCCATTTTGCGGAGCATTTCCCGGGCCATTCCTCTGTTTACATAGGCAGATGCGTAGTTCGGATCAATATTGATCGCTTTGGTTGCCAAATCTTCTGCTTTTTTAAAATCCTTCTTTTTGAAATAGATCCCGGATAAGTTGGAAGCTGCTGGTGCATATTTCGGATTAATCTGCAAGGCCTTTTCAAAGTCTTTGATTGCGTCCTCAAAACTTCCTTTCTCAATCAGTGTTACTCCGCGATTGTTATATGCCAGGAAGAAGTTTACGTCTACGGAAATTGCGCGGTTAAATGCGATCAATGCTCCGGCATAGTCCTTCATTTTCTTTTTGGTAGTACCAACATTGTTCAGAACAAATGCCAGATTCGGGTTTTTGCGCAGAGCAGCTTCATAATCCTCGATTGCTTTCGGGTAATTTTCCTGCATGCGGTAACAGCTTCCACGGTCATTGTAAGCCATTGGACTGTTTGGGTCCAGTTCGATACTTTTTGTAAAGTACTTGATAGCAGCATTGTAATCTTGTTGCAAGAATTTTAAAGTTCCGTAGTTGTAGTACGCCTTTGGGTTATTTGCATCTAATTTGATGGATTCTTCATAGTCCTTTTCGGCTTTTAAATAATCCGATAATCCCTGGTATCCGCGACCACGTTGGAAGTAAGCTTTGGAGTACCCTTTTTGTTTTCCGATCAATGTGGTGAATGTCGTAACGGCATCCTGGTACATTTCAGCTTCGTTTTCAGCAACTCCTTTATTGTAATAAGCGGCTGTGAAGTTCGGGTCCGAAGTAATGGATTTGCTAAACGAAGCAATAGCTTCCTTGAATTTTTTTTGGTTGAAAAGCTCAATTCCTTTGTTATAAGCTTCCTGACTTGCAGCAATAGCTGCGTTACTTTGGTTCAATTTTGTAATTGAATCACGATACCTAATTTCTGCCGGAGTCATGCTTTCTATCTGTGAGAAAGAGATAAAACTGCACAATAGCATTCCGGCCATCATGGAGACGGGTTTTTTCATAGATTGTAATTTGGTTTAGGGTATCGAATTTAATAAAATATCTCCCCTCCGAAATCAATACTTATCAACAGTGCACAGAACCTTTTAACAGAAACCGAATGACAAAGAATATTCCGTAATTTCGTAAAGGAATAAATGAATGGAAGTTAAACTAAGAACTTAATGACGACAAACAACGCATATATCGTGGCTGGTGTAAGAACAGCCATTGGAAATTTTGGAGGAACTTTAGCTCCTGTAAGAGCAGATGATTTGGCTGCACACGTTTTGGCAGAATTGTTGAAAAAAGTACCGGGCCTTGATCCGGGTGCTATCGAAGATGTGATTTTGGGATGTGCAAACCAGGCAGGAGAAGATAACCGCAATGTTGCCCGCATGGCATTGCTTTTGGCCGGATACCCGATTTCAGTAGGTGGAGAAACTGTAAACAGGTTGTGTGCGTCCGGAATGTCGGCTGCTGTAAATGCTGCCAGAGCAATCCAGGTTGGCGCAGGTGATATTTATGTGGCAGGTGGAGTAGAACACATGACCCGAGGACCTTGGGTATTGTCCAAATCATCAACTCCCTTCGGAAGGGATCAGCAATTGTATGATTCTTCCTTCGGATGGCGTTTTATCAACCCGAAACTGGATGAGTTATACGGAACCGATCCGATGGGAATGACTGCTGAGAACCTGGCTGAATTGCACAACATTTCAAGAGAAGACCAGGATAAATTTGCAGCCTGGTCACAGGAAAAGGCTGCGATTGCTCAAAATGCCGGTATTTTGGCTGAGGAAATTGCAGGATTATCTATCCCGAGAAAAAAACAGGATCCTTTGGTTTTCGATAAAGATGAATTTATGAGACCGGGAACAACTACTGAAACATTGGGTGCACTTAAGCCGGCATTTAAAAAGGATGGCTCGGTGACAGCAGGAAATGCTTCCGGATTGAATGACGGTGCTGCAGCTTTATTGCTGGCTTCCGATCAGGGGTTGAAAAACCACGGACTAAAACCGATTGCACGGATCGTTTCTGCGGCTATTTCAGGTGTTGAACCGCGAATCATGGGAATTGGACCTGTGGAAGCTTCCCGTAAAGCATTGGAAAGAGCATGTTTAACCCTTGACCAAATGGACGTGTTGGAATTGAATGAAGCTTTTGCCGCTCAGGTGCTGGCATGTACCAGAACGATGGGCTTAGACGACCGTGATCCGAGGATTAACCCGAATGGAGGGGCCATTGCACTCGGTCACCCGCTTGGAATGTCCGGATCGCGTATTTTACTCGCTGCAGCCAATCAATTGCAGCGAACAGGAGGAAAATATGCATTGGTTACGATGTGTATCGGAGTCGGACAAGGCTATGCCACCATTATCGAAAGGGTTTAATTCCAACCTATCTTTTATTTTTGCATCTCTACTGTACCATGAAAAAACTCTTGTTTATACTTTGTATCGGGCTTGTTTTCGCTTCTTGTAAAAAGCGTGAGAAAGCAATTTGGGATACGGATTGGCAGGTTCCGCTTGTTCACGATAGCCTTACCTTATCCGATCTGGTCGCAGATTCGCTTTTAACCGTTGTCGGAGGAAATTATGTCTTGGATATCAATTCTTCTTTGTTCGAATTCAAGTTGAGCGATTTTGTAGCGCTCCCGGATACTACCATTGAGAATGATTTCCCGATTGCTTTGAATTTTGCGGCAGCACCCGGAACAAGTTTTACAAATGGTACCATAGAAGAGCACCCGATGAACATCGGTGATGTGCAGCTAAAGAGAATCCGTGTTAAGGGCGGTGGAATAGAACTCAAAGTATTCAATCCGATAGCCACTAAAACTTTTTTTACGATCAAATTGCCGGGTGTAACCAAAAACGGAGTTGTATTAACTCAAAATTTTGAAGCCCCTGCCGGAACACAAAGTAACCCAGGAGTAGTTACCGGAATGGTTGATTTGAGCGGTTATGAATTGGATCTGACAGGTCAGAACGGACTCTCATACAATAGGCTTCAGTCTTTGCTGACAGTTACTTCTGACCCAAACGGACCTACGGTGAATGTGACAACATCGGATATCATCAAGTTTAAGTTCTCCATGAAAGATGTCCAATTAGCATACGCACGCGGTTATTTCGGCAGTGAATTGGTTTCTGATACGGTATATGCCAATATCGATGCAATGAACAATATTTCGGACGGGATCCTGGATGTGGACGCCATGACTTTTGACCTGGCAATTGAAAACGGATTAAAAGTAACCGGGAAATTCAAGATTAATTCCCTTAAAAATATCAATGCGTCGGGGAATGCGGTTTCTTTAAATCATCCGAATATCGGTACGTGGAATACCATTAATGCAGCTACTGGTTCCGGTGAGAACTCAATTGCTCCAAGCTACACAACTCTGAATTTTACCCCCGGAAACAGCAATTTTGAACAGTTTATAGAGAATCACGGCTCAAAGAATGAATTGAGTTTTCAATTGCAGATGAATCCCTGGGGAAACGTCTCCGGAGGTTGGGATGAAATTTATGATTCGCATCCGCTTCGTGTGAAACTGAACGGAATGTTTCCGCTGAATGTAGGTCTTTCAGACCTTATTTTCCAGGATACGTTTGATCTCAACCTGGTAAATGATCCGGCTAAAACAAATGTGAAATCCGGTCAAATTTGGGTTAACGCGATGAATGCTTTCCCTTTTGAAGGAACTTTACAGCTTTACCTGCTCGATGCAAATTACCAGACGATAGCAGTTGTTTCGGGAACAAGTAACATCCAATCCAGTGTTTTTGGTTCGGTAATCAATGGAATCATGCAAAAGAAAAGTGAAGTCTTTTTCCCGGTTTCGGAATCCGTTTGCGACAAAATCGGAGCTGTTAAACATTGCATGATCAAATTGAAACTGAATACTTACGATGCAAACGGAGCAAATGTGCAAGTGCCGATCCCGGCAAATGCATTCTTCAAGTTTAAATTGGGAGCGAATCTAACCGTTGAAAACCACCTTTAATGAAGAAACTAATTTTTGGACTGACGACTTTTCTTTTAACAGGTAATTCCATGTTCGGTCAATCGACTTTCCCGGTTTTCAGAGATAGTCTTTTAACGAAAAATCGACTCCTGATAAATGGAAATCTAGACATTACAGGAACTTCCATGCGGAAAGAATTCGTGAACACCCTCGTTTTTGGCGGTTATATTGATCCTGAAATGAAGGACCGAACTATGAAATCGACCAGGGGGAACAACCGTTTCGGGGTTTTCGGATCGGGAGAAATTACCTACGTTTCCGGCGCTTCGAACTTATTTAAATCCGGAAAATATTCCTGGCTGGTAAAGGCAGGTTATTATGCTGTTGGAAATATCAATTACACCAAAGATGCGTTCAAAATGACCTTTTACGGCAATAGTTACCTGGGAGCAGATACCGCAACTTTAACCGGGACACGTATTTCGGGAATGCAGTTCCAGAAAGCAGGTTTTGGGTTCTATCACAAGAAAACAGGAAGCTCTTTGACTTTGAATGCGATCAATGTTCAAAATCAGGTGGGCGGATATATCCGGAAAGGAGAACTCTCCCAGGACCCGAACATGGATTCCATCACTCTTCATTTGAACGGAGATGTGAGGTATTCATCCGGGAAACAATTTAGCAAAGGGATTGGGTTCGCTGTTGATTTTGATTTTTACCTGAAAGTTCCCTGGTTGAAAGATTCGGCCACTTTCCAGTTTACAGTACAGAACCTGGGAGCGGCGTATATGTTCGAACCGCAAACCAGTTATTCGCCGGACTCAACTTACCGTTACAGTGGATTTACTTTAGATCAGATCAAGAACAGCGGAAACCTGTTCGGAGATAATTTCTCCCTGCTGGATTCCCTGAATGTAGAAAAGAAATCAGTGAAACGCTGGGTGATGGTGCCTGCTTATATCCAGGTCATGAAATTGGTAGATGTTTCATCAGCTAAAAAATTACAAAGCTTCTTTGGAATCCGGTTTTACCCTACAATTGGTATTGTACCGACAGGGTTTGCAGGATTATTCTACCGCTTTGTACCTCGTGTTTCAGCATCTGCCAATATTGCCTTCGGAGGTTCTTCAACAGTTCGCGGAGGCTTGATGCTGGGATATCACGGGAATAAAGTAGGTATTCAATTAGGTACGGACGACATCTATGGTTTGGTGTCTAAAAAAGGATTTGGTCAATCAGCAGTAATTCGTTTGTCATGGTTATTTTAAGATATATTATCGCCTCATGTTTGCTTGTTTTCGCTTCCGGATCGAGAGCGCAGATCGCATTTTACCATGTTTTTAGCGGAAGCGGGTATGATAAAGCAGAGGGTATTGCCGAGCTGCCAGACAGCAGTTACATTGTTACAGGTTCTTCTTCCAGTTTTGAGGACGCACCTTCACAGGCTTTTTTAATGAAACTGGATAAGTACGGTTTTCATGTTTGGTCAAAACAATACGGGGGAGCGGAGTTTGAAGAAGGAAGAAGAGTACTTTTCGTTCCGAATTACGGGTATTACATCGTTGGAACATCTTCCAGTAACGGTACGAATGGTTTTGACGGATATGTGGTGTTTACAGACCTTGCAGGCAACAAGCAATGGGAAAAGTGGTACGACAACGGAGGTTGGGAACGTTTCCATGACGCTATTTTATTATCGGATACAAGTATCGTGATGCTGGGTGAAACAGATGCCAATCCGGAGCAAACCCCGGATCAGTACTTCGTTCGAATTGACAAAAACGGTGATGAAGTTTGGAATCACCAGCAGGGTGGTGTTGGAGTGGATTATTTCAATAAAGCGGTGATGGTAACAGATACCACATTCGCTGCTGTCGGAACCGGATATTTAGCAGATTCACTCAAATCCAAAGCTTATACCGGATATTATCACATCAATGGTTCGTTGATTTGGGATACTTTGACCGGAAGCAACGGAGAATATATTCTGAATGACGTTCAATGGGTCTCCAACCAGGTTAAATGCGTAGGTGAAGCTACAAAAGTAGGCAAAACGGATTCCGACAATTACCACATATTCTTTACACAGGCCGGAAATTTTGTTACCAACGATGACAATTACATGCCCCATCCGAGCCGTTACACCGGATTTGTGAACTATACGGCGCCTCCGGGTGACAAGTATTTCGTTGTTACGCAAGGGAATGATCCACAGTATTCCTATGCAGGCGGAGAAGATTTTGTAATTAACTGTTATTACCCTGCATTTTTCTGGGCTGGCTACGGGTCAGGCTACAATGCGCTGGGTCAGGACCAAATGAACGAAATCATTCAAACCAATGACGGTTATGCTGCATTGGTCGGCTACCATTCAGATCCTGGCTTCAGTACCGGTGGAACTTCCATGTTCATTGTGAAATTGGGGAACGACAACGCTTTCCCGGCAAACACCGCTCCAACGATTTACAGTATTTTGAACATAGAAAATTTAGAAAATCATCCGGACGTTGCTGTCTACCCGAATCCTTTTACAGAATCCATTCAAATCGAAAATACAATATCACTTGAATCTGTTGAGGTATTCGATCTGACCGGGAAAAAGGTGTTTGCATCTTCCGTAACTGTTTCTTCTATCGAAACAGCTTCCTGGGAGAAAGGAACGTATATTATCCGTTGCCAGTCAAACGGAGTTTGGCGCTCAAAGAAGCTGGTAAAGTTCTAATTGTTAAAGATGAACATCTTTTTCTTGACGAATGTTTTAGTTTATATCTATCACATCTTAAGAATTCATTAGCTACTATAGTGAACTGTCTGTTTAGTTGTTAAAATATTTTAAAAAAAAGCTATTCACAAATGTTTGTGTATTACTTTTTTTCTGCTACATTTGGTTCATAGTTATAGAACCGACTTTTCCAAATTTCATTGAATTTCCACCCAAATCTTCAATCAAATTTAAAGTGCGTTTACGGAATTTCAATTGAATATCCATACCGGATCAATTGTTATGTGAACTATTATGCACTGAAAGCACGGTTTTTAATGAAGTATTGAACTGCTAAATTGAAAAAAGTGAAGTTAACCAGCTATTTGATGTTATTGATGCTTTTTGCTTTTAATAACATGAGCGCTCAAAGTGCTTTTCCGGTCACCTTATCCAATCCCATGGATTACGATACCATCATTGAAACAGAGCCCAATTTTATCTGGCAGACCAACATTACTGCGCTTCAAACAGATCCGCGTTATTCGCAGCGCTACGTGCTTTGTGAATTGGAAGAAAATCAATTGAAAGGAGAAGCAATCAGTGCCAATATCCCGATTTTGGTACTGGAAGATTATCAAAACACCATGTATTCGTATTCTTCCACAACTACACCACTTGAACAGGGGCATACCTACGTTTGGCAAGTGTCCGTTCTTTTCAATAATTTGATTGTGGACCAATCAGAACCGTATCAGTTTACGATTTTGAAACCGGAAGAACCCATACAGCATTATTACCCGGTTGTTTTTAAAAATGATGGACAGACATTCGCTGTAACAAATCAAAAAATTGGCTTGGTATCTGATGAAATCGGTGATTTGAAACTGACAGTACAAATTTATCAAAACGGACTTCCCGTTAAAAAAGCATTATTAACCGAGTTTATTGGAGGAGTAGCAAGTGAGAAGAAAGAAGAAGTGAGTAAGACTGAAAACAGCAAGCGTTTCTTTGTTTTGGATTTAAAAGAATTAGACCTTGATACCGGTTATTACAGTGTCGTTTGGACGCCTCGTACTAAAAAAGATTTCACATTTAATTTCCGGACAAATTGATTGTCTGAACCACCAAATAGAATTTCAACATTGAACTAAAAAGTATGAAAAACAAAACCACCTTAAGAGAGACCAGGAATATTGCCTGGCTTCTTTTAATCATTTTTACCTGGAGTGTTTTTGAACCGGCAATAGTTTTTGCAGGCGGGGGCGGACCTACGCAGCCTGAGACTAACAGCTTTACTCCGATTGGAGTTTCAGACATGGTAGATCCGTTTACAGGTGATTTCACCTACAACATTCCATTAATGGATGTGGATGGCTATCCGATCAATATTGCTTATAATTCTGGGGTTTCAATGGATCAGGAAGCTTCCTGGGTTGGTTTGGGATGGAACCTGAACACCGGAGCAATCACCCGTGCTCTGCGTGGTTTACCGGATGATTTTAACGGGGAGGAAGTGAAGACAGAACACAATGTCAAGCCAATGATCAATATGGCATTGGATGCAGGAATCAAAGTGGAAATAGCCGGATTCAATCTCTCTAAAAACAGCAACGGAGGCGGAGGATTGAAATTAAGTGCCGGTTTAGGATTTAATAATTATCACGGATTCAACTCAAGTATAAGTATCGGGCCATCATTTGACCTGGGAAAATTCATGGGGGCAAATGCTACAGCAGGATTTTCCTTATCAGGAAGCAGTGAGAACGGTGCTTCTTTTGCTCCAAGTGTTAGTTTAAGCCGGGATAAAGAAACCAAGGATAAAGCAATTCTTTCAAAGACTTCTACTATAGGTTCTGCATTCAACTCCCGTTCGGGATTACAAGCAATTACTTACAGTATGAGCGCTTCTCGCCAAAAATATAAATCTGTCACTGAATCTGTTAAAAATAAAGAAACCGGTTTGATGGAAGATGTTACGTCCATCGAAAAAGACGGAAAACACGGAGGAGATGCCGGTGGAAGCTATGATTTCGGGTTGAATGAATATTTCCCGACTTCCCAGCACTCCATGTGGGGAGCCAGTTTGGCGTTCAACTTAAATGTTACCGGGTCTTTCTTTTTCACGGACGGACAAGGAAATATAGGTGTTCGTTTTTCCAAAAATTGGATACCTGAAGACTTAAAGACACAATACACCAAATCATATGGTTATTTGTTTTCTGAGAACGGGCAGTCAAATGAGAAAGGACAACTGGATTTCAATCGTGATAACGACCAGGCATTTTCAAAATACAGTGTCAACCTGCCGTCAACTTTCCAGACTTATGATATTTTCAGTGTAAGTGCACAGGGAGTCGGAGGAAGTTTCAGGCCAATCCGAAATGATGTGGGATATGTTACCGACCCATCCACATTCTGTCTGGACATTGGAGGACAGGGAGGACTTGAGCTCGGTTTCGGGAACTTATCGGATGTGGGGGTCGATATCCAGGTACCTATTACTTCTACAAGAAGCGGCCGCTGGGAAGATGGGAACGCCGCCCTGAATAAACTGCGCTTTAGAAGCGGAGGTGTAAACCGGATTGTAGGCAGTTACTCTTTCGTGGAAGCAAATGAACGGTCGGTTCTCCAGGATGAATTCATGAACAACCAGTTCTTAGGGGATCAACCCGAGAGAATCGAATTGGGAGGAAGTGCCATTTTTCCGCAATTACGAGGAAGTTTGAATCAGGGTAGTCAGATGAAAAATATTTCAAAGAATGCCAGTCAGAAAAGAGAATTAACCAACAACCAGTTTTACTTTCTAAACCGCAAAGAAGTGGCAGATGGAATGGGTTTGTTCGAACCCAATACCGGTGCATATAATCCCAATCGCGATTATCACATTGCTGAAATTACTCAGCTTGGAACAGACGGACGAAGATATGTGTTCGGAATTCCTGTTTACAATAAATTACAGGAAGACGTATCATTTGCTACCGGAGAAGGAATGTATGGGGGTGGAGGTATACCTTACAGCGAAGACTACTCCGGTTTGCTTGACTGCGGAAGTAGTTTTTCAACGCATGCCAGTAAAAATAACGAGGAAGGAATAGACCATTTTTACAATAGTACTACTATTCCGCCTTACGCACATTCCTATATGTTGTCAGCTGTTTTAAGTGATGACTACATTGATTCGGAACTGCCAAAAGGCCCGTCAGACGGAGATATGGGATCTTATGTAAAGTTTGATTACGAGGTTGTATCTGACCATAAATGGCGTACCCCGATGACGAATAACCCTAACTCTGCTTATTACAGCGAGGGATTGAAAACCAATAAAACAGATGACAAAGCAAGCTTTACATACGGAGTCAAGGATTTGCATTATGTCAAGAAAATTGAGACTAAAAATTACATCGTGCTTTTCGATTTCGAACCTCAAAGAAAAGATGGAAGAGCTGCACAGGGAAGACAAGGTGGATTAAGCGGGAATGATGTTGGTGCCATGAAAGCATTGCACAGCATTACCATGTATGTGAAAAGTGAATACATCAATAATCCGAATGCAGTTCCCGTGCAACAGGTCGTATTCAGGTACGACGAGAGCCTATGCAGGAGATATCCTGGGAATCATGAATACAACTCTTCTGATCCGACTAAAGGAGGAAAACTGACTCTTTTGGAAATCACTTTTACGTATCAGAATTCCAAAAAAATGAAATACAGAAGCTACAAGTTCGATTATCACCAGGACAATCCGGAAGAGAATCCAACGTTTGCTTTGAAAGGTACGGACCGTTGGGGAACTTACAAACCTGTTCCTGCCAGCTCGGGAGAAGATGGCATAAGTAGCCCTTTAAGTAATTCGGACTTCCCATACACAGATCAAAATCCAGCACTTACGGATGTTTATGCGAAAGCATGGAATTTGAAAACCATCCACCTGCCTTCCGGAGGTTCTATTGAAGTGGATTACGAATCGGATGATTATGCTTATGTACAGCATTTGAAAGCTTCACAAATGTTCAAGATTGTCGGGATTTATAATCCTAGTCAGAATAGCTACGATAAAACCGGTTTTGATGGAACTGTTGAAGAGCAGGCTATCTCTAACTCCAGTGACAAGAATATGCACCTGGTTTTCAAATTGCAGAATCAAACAGACAATGTTTCACAATATGCCGTGCAAGGCGAGCAAATCTATTTCAGAGCATTGGTCGTTTTGGATCCGGCTGGAGGGAAGTTAAAAGAACGTGCAGAGTATGTTTCCGGATATGCTACCATCAAGGATATTACGAAAGTTGATATTGATAACAATGGAGTTTATTATGGTGTAATATCCCTGGAAGGGGAAAAATTAAAGGATAGCGATAGTCCGCCACCTTATAATCCGATCACGAAGCAGGCTATTTTATTCGGGCGAACTCAATTGCCAAGAACTATCAGTAGTTCTCCTGATCTTTCACCACCTGCAGATGCTCCGGAAGGTGAGCAGGCCGTTTCGGATTTGGCGAATTCAATGGTCGATGCAATTGCAAGTTTCAAGGAACTTGTCAGCGGTCCAAACAAACGGATTTACGATATGGAGAAAGGACAAAAACTGGTTGTCAATAAGTCCTGGATCCGCCTGAAATCACCAAACGGAAGAAAGCTGGGAGGCGGAAGCCGCGTGAAGTCTATAAAGATCAATGATAATTGGAAAGCTGAAATGGGAGGTTCTTATGACAGTTCATACGGCCAAACATTTAAATACGTGCTGGAGGATGGAAAAACTTCTTCGGGAGTAGCTTCTTACGAACCACAATTGGGAGGTGATGAAAATTCCTGGCATACCGCTTACGCGAAAACCATTGAAAAACCATTAGCAATGGATGATAAGATGTATATCGAGAACCCGATTATGGAGTCGCAGTTCCCGAACCCTTCCGTGGGTTATTCACGTGTTGTTATTGAGGATTTTAAATACAAAAATGTAACACGCCATGCCACTGGAAAAGTAGTCAAGGAATTTTACACGGCTAAAGATTTCCCGACTATCGTAAAAGCAACCCACCTGGATATTCTTCCGAAGAATAAACTGCTTCCTATCGGACCGAAGTTCCAATACCTGACAGCCAACCAGGGATTCAGTATCGAATTGAACGATATGCACGGAAA
Organism: uncultured Fluviicola sp.; assembly: GCA_966248825.1. Taxonomy (GTDB): domain Bacteria; phylum Bacteroidota; class Bacteroidia; order Flavobacteriales_D; family Crocinitomicaceae; genus Fluviicola. The sequence goes on along the minus strand of CBINBC010000016.1, from coordinate 73,247 downwards.
ACCGAAAAAGGAAAGTGTTTATGCAGAAGGTGCTACGAATCCGCTTTCTATGGTCGAATATATTTATCAGAAGGAAAACCTGTATTTGAACGGGCAGGAGAGTTCCCGTTTGAAAAACCAGGTGAAGGTGATTAATCCGGATGGAACGATCTCTGAAAGAACAATCGGGGTGCGTTACGATGCCGTGGCAGACTTCCGCGAAAGTAAAACGGTTTCCAATACCACAAAGATGAGTATCAACACCAATAGCATGCTGATCAGTGCGTTTTTTGTTGCCGTGCCTCCGATATTCCCTGGGTTTGACCGTACTACGAACCGATTTAGAAGTGCTACTCTGAACAAGACAATCCAAAAATTCGGGGTATTGGAAAAAACCATTGCCAATCAGGACGGAAGTATTGTAGAAACAAACAACCTGGCTTACGATTCCAAAACGGGTGAAGTTCTGGTTACTCAGACCACAACCAACTTCAATGATAAAATATATTCGTTGAATTACCCGGCTTACTGGAAATACGATGCATTGGGCCAGGCATCTCAAAATATCATGTATACCTACAGAGCAAGTGCCATTACCAATGGATTTGTAAATGTACCGATGTCTTTGAACCATTTCAAAGAAGGGGATGAGGTATCTGTGAAGTCCGGTTCGTCTGTCACCAGAGCATGGGTGGTTATTCGTAATGATTCCGGAATTAAATTAGTTGATAAATCAGGAACTCCGATTGCAGGAGGTGCTGCTGATATTAAGATTATCCGCTCTGGTTACAGAAACAAGCAAAGCACTTCGATGGCAAGTATGACTGCTCTGAATAACCCGCTTGACGGAATCGGGAATAACCAGTTCACGAATGTCCTGAATGCCGGTGCAGTTGAATTTGGACAGGACTGGAGAACTTATTGTAACTGTTTCCCGGATGATTCTACAAGCTCGAAAAATCCATACGTACAGGGCATTAAGGGGAATTGGCGTCCTATCCGCTCATTTACACATTTAAGCGGCCGCACCCAGTCGAATTTTGATAATAATACCAATATCCGCAAAGACGGGGTATTTACAAGCTATACTCCGTTCTATAAAGTCACTCAGGGACAGTGGGACAAAGACCAGCAAAACTGGACCTTTGTTTCGGAAGTAACCGAGTTTTCAACGAACGGAATGACCCTGGAAACTAGAGATGCTTTGGGTCGCTATTCATCCTCGTTATTTGGTTTCAATCATACGAAAACCGCTGCAGTAGCTGCCAATTCCAAATTGCAGCAAATCACTAGCGGTAGCTTCGAGGATTACAAATACACCAATTGCTCGGAAGAAGGATATTTCAGCAAGGCAAAGGTGGGAACCGGGCAGGTTGAAGCACTACAACCTTCTTCGATTTCAACACAGCATTCACATACCGGAAAAAACAGTTTGAGGGTAGAAGCAGGGAGTCCTGTAGTATTTGAGAATGTGATTACGACTTGTACAGAAACTTCTACCTGTGATTTGATTCTTCCTCACGAATTGGTTAATCCTCATGAAATTTTGTTTGAGCAGGGAACAGCTCCATATCATTTGGAAGTAATTCCTGTATCGGGAGAGGGAACTGCTTATTTAGTATCACCCGGAGTGGTCTACTATGATTTAAGTACAGATTCTGATTTGAATTCTATGCTAATTAATATCGTTGATGCCAGAGGATGTAAAATAAGATTGGAAGCTGGTGTTAATAACGGGATACTTGGTTTAAGTCTACTAGGAAATTAATTATGAAGACTATGAAAATTGTAAAATTAACATTGAATATTCTGACTTTCTTGTCAGTATTTTATTCTTCAGCGCAATACCTGGATAATGGTTCTGTGTTAACTCACAAAAATGTTTGCGGAGTATATGGAACTGGTCTGATAGGAGTTTTTGAAAATAATAACGGCACCACCTGTATAGGTGGTCAGACAAAATTGTATTATTCATTTTCTCCCAATAATGATCACACATTGGGACCTCCGGGTAGTTCTCCAACGTGGTTCGGTATATATTATATTATTACTGATGTTGTTTCTGGACTTCCAACGGTTAGTTCAACAGTTACTGTTTATGGACCATTTGATATGGGAGATGATTATGTAACGATGATCAACACAAACAATGCTCCTATTATTTCAACACCGGCTCCACCTGCAACCGGACAAGTATATCTTACAGGAAATATTATTGCAGATAAATTTTATATAGTAGAGATCGTAGCGAATGCCTGTACCGGAAAGATGGATTTTAGAAGTCAAACACTTGATTTCCCTTGTTCCGGCAAGGCCATCGAATGTGAAAGCTGTATACCCAAGTTTCAGCCTGTGACCGGGAAATACGTCGTTTCTGCCTGGGTGAAGGAAGAAGATGGAAGTGGGGATGGTTCAATTACTTATACCAATTCCTCTTTAAAAGTAACTACCGGTTCCGGAACTACATTGAATACTTATGTCTTTACTCCTTCCGGGCAGATCATAGACGGCTGGCAGCGCATGGAAGGAATCGTGGAAACAGATGCCGTAGGAAACATCAAAATGGAATTCCTGGTAGCTCATGGAGTTTCCTATTTTGATGATATCCGCGTATTTCCGTACGACGGATCAATGGTTACCTATGTATACGATCCGGCTACTCTGAGACTTGCTGCCGAACTGGACGAACGGAATTATGCCAAGATTTATGAATACGATGAAGAAGGAAAGCTGATCCGGGTGAAGAAAGAAACCGAAAAAGGAGTCATGACCATCCAGGAAAATCGCGAAAACTCATCCAGAAATTATTGATCATGGGAAAAGTACTATCTAGTCTTTGGATTATTATATCCCTTGTTGCAGCAGGATCAATCCAGGCTCAAAACAGTGTAAAATTGACTTCTGCGGAATTCAATAAAGAGATTGCGCCAAGTCGTGCACTCATGAACCGGGAGAACATTTCCATTCGGTTCAAGAAAGAAATATTTGAGGATGTAAACTCAAAAGTACTGCTGGAATCCAGCACAGGAATGGTTTGCAGGGGAAAGGACATTAACTATAAAATGATGAATGACGGATTAGTTGTTGTTCAAACAGATGAATTGAAAGTTATAGTGGACTCGGTAAATATGCTCATTCAGCTTGGAGAAGTGGAAAGTGAACTGAAATCCATAGACTTTTTAGGAGACCTGCCGCTCAATATGCTTGACAATTACGAGTTGGAAAAGACCACTTATCCGAATCATTTTGTGTTGAAAGCAAGTCCTAAAAACGCAGACGATGCCATTATGGAAATGTTTATCAATAACAAAGATAAAGCATTGTATAAACTGGTAGTAACCATGCAGCCGGCCAATTATTTCTCAGAATCACTATCTGATGAGACGCTGGAATCGCCTTATGTAACCATTGTGTATGAACCGCTCCAAACGATCAAAAATGCGGATGCAATGATTACCTATCAACCTTATATTCTAAAAAATCAATCGGGTAAATACGAGCTGACACCAGCTTTTTCAGCTTACCAGTTGCACGATTCACGCTATAGACCAACCAACGAATAAATCTCACTTATGTCACTTAGAAAACTTTTACCGATTTTAGGATTTGTTTTAATCGCCTTTAGTTCCAAAGCGGTTAAACTTCCTCATGAACAAGGGCTGCTTACAACCCCGGTTTCTGGTTCTCCATTGATTGTAAAGAACACTGCATCGAGTTTCCTGGAATCTTACATTGTTCCTCCATCTACCAGCTTGAGCTTTGTGGATGTTTCCCAAAAAGCACTGCTTACTTTCGGAGTAGATCATCATTATGGACGCTATTTTTCAGAAAGCACTACAGAAATCACTGTGGATGTAAAGTTGTTTCCGATTTCCGGATCCCCCATACTGCAGACTGTAACGATGACGGTTTCAAACCTTCCGCAAAGTATGCTTGCATTCAATGATAAACAAACCCTGACTTTTGACGGATATGTGAGAATAGAAGCACAAATCACGGATATCAAGGTAGATGGGGTTGCTCAGAATTACTTGCCGCAAAACTTGTATTTACAAGGAGATGTAATTGTGGATCGTATTTACGATTTTACACCGGAAGCAACTACTATTCCGTCTTTTGTTTACTCCTTGCCTTCGGAGCAGGATATGGACTGTGATGGAGCGGTTGATCAAATTACCATTGCATGGAATCCTATTATCGGTGCGGAAGAGTACCAGCTGGAGTGGACTTATATCAATAATTTGGACATGGCTCCTGCAGACTTGTACGTTAATTTCAAATCGAGCTCCACCCGCGTTAGTACCTCCGATCCGAATTACAAAATTTCCCTGGTATTCGATGAAGGATTTATTTGTTACCGTGTACGCGCTGTTGGGCGTTCTATGACAGATCCTTCCAAATTTATTTTCTCTGAATGGACCACGCCCGACGGAACATTCAACATTCCTGCCATGTATGGTTCATCCTACTTTGTATCAACGCCATTCGATATTCATAAAAACTGGCAGTACAGTACTACTTATGCCGAGCAGGGAAAGAAAAAAGAAGTGGTTTCCTTCTTTGACGGGTCTTTGAGAAACCGTCAGATGGTTACAAAGATCAATTCGGATAAGAATGTAATTGTAGGTGAGACGATCTATGATCACATGGGAAGGCCCGTTGTTCAGGTATTGCCTGTTCCGGTTACAGATCCGGGTACTGAGTGCGAAATTCAGGATAAGCAGGCTTCTTTAAAATATTATGATAAATTCAATCAGAATGTTTCAGGAGATCCATATTCAAAAGTAGATTTTGATTATGACACTGACAACAATTGCGTTACCGGTACTCCCGAAATGGGAACCGGAGAAGGAGCATCTAAATATTATTCGTCTGTAAATTCGAATTTGGTGGAAAGCCAGGGGTATTTACCGGATGCAGAAGGCTTCCCTTTTAGCCAGGTGGAATATATGCCTGATAACACCGGACGAATCCGCAGACAGGGCGGAGTAGGTGAAGATTTTCAATTAGGAAGTGGACACGAGACCCAATATTTCTACGGACATCCTTTCCAGGAGCAATTAGACCGTTTGTTTGGTTCGGAAGTGGGGAATGCCTCCCACTACCAAAAAAACATGGTAATAGATCCCAATAAACAGGTGAGTGTTTCTTATTTGGACCAGGAAGGAAGAGTGATAGCAACATCCCTTGCGGGAGATGTTCCGTTGAACCTGGAACCGCTGCCTTCTGCAGGCGAGAAACAAGATTTGACCGTGGATCTGATGGCAAAAGATGCTTTGGGTAAATCCACTTCCAATATTTTGGGAACTGACGGTAGATCATTGATCGTAAATCAAACCGTTCTTCTTACTTCTGTAACGGACCTTGATTTGAAATACTACCTGGAAGTACCAGCTTTTGAGGATAATTGTTTGAACAATATCTGTTTTGATTGTGTGTATGATTTGGAAATTGAGGTAAGAAATGAGTGTAACGAGTTGATCAGTCCGGAACAATATGCTTCCGTACTTACGGGTCATTTTGCATTGGACGGGACAAAAGTTACTTATAAGACGCTTTGTGAATCATTTTCGACTAATGTAGATTTCCTCCTGGAGAACCTGCCTGTTGGATCTTACCAGATCACTAAAAAACTAACGGTAAATGCAGATGCTATTGAGGCATATATGAAGATGTACCTGGATCCTGATGTAAACAAATGTGTGGATACTTATGACCAAATTCACGAAGAAATTGAAGCAGGTTCAGGAATTGATGGTTGTTTGGAAGACTTCAGCTGTGCGGATTGTGTAACTAACCTGGGAACTTTGCTAGCTTATTTGGAAGCCGGAGGGACGGAAGAAGCATACTACGCTGAACTGGACGCATGCAATGCGCCTTGTGAACCTGTTTCGTTCTACAAAAATATGCGTGAGATGCTATTGACAGATGTTACTCCAGGTGGACAGTATGCTGAGTACACTAACAACCAGGCTCAGATACAGACGGGAATTTATCCTTTGTCGGTTTTGAATGAAAGTAATAAATTGCCAAAGAGCGTTACCACTCCGATTTCCAGTAGCTCTCATTGGAGAAACCCTAAATACGATTTGGAAAGCGCAATTCTTCCTTTTTATTTTGACGAAGATGGGGTCACCAAATCGCGTATTTACCTTGAAAACGTAACTGTTTCCGGTAGTACTGTAAGTGCTTCATCTCCATCTGTTGTATCCGGAACGATTGGTACAAACGTATTTTTAGATGTTGCTCTTGACAAATATTATACCTATCCGCAGAACTTATCTTCTGTAACGGATTTCATCACTTATTTCGGAGAAAACCCGCAATGGGCGAATTCCCTGGTTTATTACCATCCGGAATACCCGATCTTACAGATCTACAAAAGATATATTACACCTAATAATCCATCGGATGCTTACACGTCCGAATCATTCGATGCTGCGATGATGAGTGTAAATACATGGGCGGAAGCGGAAGCTGCAGGTTTCATTAATTCTTCTTATACTGTTCCGGGTTCTCCTGTCAATGCACGCTTAAATTACCCGCTTGCACCAAGCGGATCTCATCCGTGGGACCCTTATGGGGTTTATTTTGATCACATAGGAATGCAGAATAAGGTCTACAATTACCTGACAGTTGGCGCAACATCTTACTCCATGATGGAAGTAGCTGCAATGGCTACTCGTTGTCAAACCGGTAATATTGGTTCGATACCTGCTGCAGGATGCACAAACTGGGGAGCAGATTATGGATCGATACCATCTCAGAATATTGATATCAGAAACTCGGAATGGATGATGTTCCGAAGTATGTACCTGGCAGCTAAGCAGGAGCTTCAACATGAAAATGCCATAGATCTTTCAATCAATGACCCGAATTATCGCGGTTATAATGGGTGTATCGGGAATGATAATTTCTACCCGTTTGAGAATGGATTTGTAGGTTTAACAGGATCATTCCCTTTTATAGGAGGCGAGTATTTTAATGTGAATCAGCCTTGCTATTTATGGCGTGCAGCATTGTATCAGCATAAAGATTTACGTTTCGGTGCTCCGGCAGATTACATTGAAGAGAGTGATCCTTCACAAATTGCTTACCAGCAGTATTTACTAACGGGTAAATGTCCGATTGCTGTTTCCTTCGAGAATGTATTGACCCAGGCTGCAAACCTTGATTTGTTGGCAAGTACAGGTACTTTTTCAATGGACCAGCTTTCAAGCTTGAGCGCATTGGTACTTACCATGAATAATTTCGAAATCCCGCCTGCAATGCCTTCACTTACCTGGCAGCCGGTGTCCGTTTTGCCTTGTGTATTGGAAGTCTCTTTTATGGATGTAAGTTCCCTGCCGTTTGCTACTTTCCACATCGAAAAACCAACCGCAATATGTCCGTCATCATGGACCTGGTCGGATGTTGTTTCTTTCAGTGAACTGCATTTTACTAACACTGCCGGATCTGTCTATAATTTCACCATCAAGGCACAGGTAAACATCGGAGGAGTAATTGAGAGTTTTAATCTTACCGGAAACACCACTTTAAAAATCGGGAATTGCCAGTTTGAAGAAACCTGTGAATTGAATGAAGTGGGTGAAGACATGGAGCAAATGCTCCAGGTACTTGCAATGGCGAATGCGTTTTCAAGTACCGGAGGTGTGAATTTAACAACCGCTGTTTATAGCCCGTTCCTAACCGATCCGCTTAAATATTCTGTGAATCCTGCTTCTACAGGAACAGTAACCTGGAAATACGTCGCAAGTCCACCGTCCTTTAAATTTACAGATGGAAGTTCTGAACTTGTTTTGGGAGTGAATAACGTAACACCATCCACATTTTCATTGAGTTCTTCTATCGGTTCTATCCGACAGATTCAACAGATAAGATCGGGATACAACAATACGTTCCAGATTGTTTGTAATGACATCAATGGAAACTACCTGGCAACACTTTACTGCGACGCAGTGCGTTCGGATCTTACAGCGATTCCTCTCGGAACTTGTGGTTTAGCTGAGCCTTTGTTGTGTGAAGGCCTGGAGTTTGAAACAAAAAAAGACTTGTTTAAGGTCTTGAAAAAAGTCCTGGAAACTCAAAATGCACCATTTGAACTGGTTCAGAACAGTGAATGGACTTCAACTTTGGATGGATTGTTTGCAGATCCTCCGACGAGTATTGTTGGAAATGCAACTACAAGCGGATCAAATAAATTGCTGACCTTCACCATGCCGGGAGGCTGTGACCTGGTATTGACATACACACCTGGAAACACCAATTTTAACTTCAATAACATTGTTTCTGTTGACGGAATCAAATTAGTCGGCCCAACCAACTATACCGGTTCTTTCTACAACTTCAAGTTAGGAGTGACTTATTCCTATTCGGGAACCAATTACCAGGATACGATTTTCGGGACTTCCTGCCTGAAACTGATGGCTTGTGAGCAATGTATTACTTACGAAACTCAATATGATCCGTCACTTGGTAGCCCTGTAGGAAATGATATTCAGCCAACCGAAAACGGTGGAGTTCCGGAATTGCTCTCACAAAGTGAAATTGATGAGTTGGAATGCCAGGAGTTATACAGTCACTATGTTTCCGGATACGATGCATTTGTTTTAGCACAGGCCAGTAACCCAACGTGTGCAAATTACGATATGAATTATCCGAAATTGACCTATCAGCAGTTTGTAGATAAAGGAATTTGTTGTGCGACATACAGCTGGAACTGGTTAGGATTCGCAAATAATTTAAGAATGTGGGGATCGGGTAATTATTCGGCTTGCCCGACCTTCGCAGTAGCAGGTTCGCCTGTTCTATGTTCGAGTCTTGCTATCATTCAGGATACTCACTATTATTGCCAGGATGTTATTGCTTCATCTGGAAATATGGTAATAGCTTTTAATCAAAGTGATTGGGCAGTGACTAACGGTATTACACTCGATAACTCGACCGGTTCAAGTGATTGTGAGTGTAATCGAAAATACATCATCTATTTATTGGAATACATTACTGCAGACCCGCGTGAGCAATTGGCTTATCCTTTAACCAGTAAGGAATTTTGTGAAGGTGTTACCGGTGAACCGGAAGTATCCTGTAGGGATAAGTACAATGAGTATGTGGCTTATATGACAGAATATAACACATACGTTACCGCAACCTGGGGGTCTCAATATGCTGTTTCGGTCATCTCCAATGAAGTCTTCAACGAGATGGGGCTGTGTAATTGTGTCGACAGGTACCTGGCTGAGCTGAATTTAATGCGAGACCGGGTAAGACAAATTGCATCTTTCATTGATTTGGGTAAATATTGTATTGGAAATCCACCACCGCAACCTTGTGCTCCTGAAGAACCGATGGATAGCTTCGAAGGATTTGAATACGACTACAACGATCCTTGTACCGAATTTTTCGAAACAAATAATAATGTAAATGCAACGCTTGCTTTCGAACAGCAAAACCAGGCTCTTCAAACGGATATTACGGATCGCTATATCAAACACTGTTTGGGAGCGCTGGAAAATATGACGATGAAATATGCAGAGTTGGAGCATCATTTCACACTTTATTATTACGATCAGGCTGGAAATTTGGTGAAAACCGTACCGCCGGAAGGAGTGGAGATTTTAGATCTGACCGCTGGTACACCTGTAACCGTTGGTAAAGCTATTAAAGAAGATCGCCTGAATAATACCCATAAAATAGTGACCAGTCACCGATTGGCCACTACATATACTTACAACTCGTTGAATCAGCTGGTTGCTCAAAACATGCCCGATCAGGATGCAATGAATAAATTCGAGGCTGCTATGCCGAACGGATTACCGGTTCGTCTGAAAACAACTGCAATCCAGATGGTGAATAGCAACCAGGGATATTTGACCGGTTACATTGAAAACGATGCGGTTCCGATGGGAACGAGGGGATATCTATATACGACCATGAATGGCGGACAAAACTGGACACGTGTAAACAATACACTTGGTGCAGACTTCAAGGAGATACGAATGGTCGATTCACACCAGGGATTTGCGATTGCACAGAGCGGAATGTTCTTCGTATCTAATGATGGAGGTAACTCCTGGGATTTGGTGGATACTTATTCAATCGGGATTTCTGCAGACTTCGTGGCTATGGAAACGGATTTGCACAATATGTTCCTGCTTACTAAAACCGGACAGATTTATACGTATCCGGTAGGTGGATCAGTTGGAGATCCTATCTCGGCTTTTGATGTCATTCCGAATCCACCGAGTGGGCATACCTTTAATGTGTTCAAAGATTTTAGTATTCCTGCTTCTGTCGGATCAAATGCTACCGGATTTGTTTATGTTGCTAACCTTTCAAATGGTTCTGATAATTTCGACGGAATCCTGCTTCGTACAGGTGCAAATACCGCTCTTGAAAGAGTTCAGGTGGCAGATTTGAATACCGCATCATTCTTTGGTGCTACAGAAGGAGTTATTGCCGGAATAGATGGAAATGTTTCACGTCTAAGCGGAACTTCCGGAAATTATATTCAGGCTTTGCACCTTTCCGGAACAGTTGGAACTATTGATCAGCTATTTATGCTGAACAATGAAGTAGGAGTGGCTCGTGTGATTGAAAATGGAGTTACAAATATCCGCACTACGATAAACGGGGGTACAAACTGGGAAGTATTGCAGACCGGCTTCACAGATGCGAAACTGGCACTTACCAGGAGAAGCGCTGCTTCCATGGAAGTGTTGATACAGGGAGCAGAATTGGTAGGAGCTAATATGGAATCCTACAGTAAAACGGTATTGATGACCGCTACCGGAGCAATTAGTGTATTGGATCAAACACCGAACATTCACCAGTTATTGGATCTGAAAGCGGTGACCTCCTATACCTATGGCTCAGGAAACGTGATGTATTTCGGAATTAACGCAAGCAATCAGTTATGTCGTTCCAACAGCTTTACAACCATTGGTTCACAGGTTAGTTATTTACCGATAGGATTAACAGCTTTACCTTCGGCTCCGAAACAGGTTCTGGCAGTGAAAGCAGGAACGGGAGTTGCAATCTATGTGTTATTATCCAGCGGAGCAGTTTACAGGACCTATGCTTCTGACCCCACGAATAATACTTCTTACTCTGTATTGACAGCGATTTCAGGAGCAACCTCATTTGTTTCCCTGGATAAAATGACAGTATCCGGTTCGGACTATATGATCGGATACAAGAGCAGCGATGCGAAAATCTATAGTTCATTATCTACCGGAAGCGCATTGTATTCGTCTTCTGCTGCCGTAACTTTAAGCGGATCAGTGATCACCCAGCTTGCCGTGCATGGCAGCCAGGTAACTTTGGTCGGAACAAAAGGAGGGATTTTCACCAGTTCGGTGATTGCTTCTTTGCCGGCTTCCAACAGTACAGCAATTAGTTTCACAGCTCGTCAGCATCACCGATTGACCAGTCTGGTTGGGATTCGCCAGTTGGATAATGAATTGGTTGCATACGGAGAAAACGGTTTGGTGTTAACACGCCCTATCTCTACTTCAGCTGATTTGTGTGTAGTGAAGCCATTGGGTACATTGGAGCAGATCAATGCCGTTGACGATTATTATACACCTAACGCAACCTACATTTTTGCAGGAGATCACGGTTATTTGAAGGATTTCAACACCACAACTGCTAACTGGGTTGCGGGAACAACTCCGTTGATGACTACCTCTTCCATTCCGATTTCGGAGCACACTTCGTACGCACTGAGAGATGTCCAGGTTTTCCATTCAAGCATTTTTGTAGTCGGAGATCATGGAACAGCCTATTTTACGCCGAACATGCAGACCAACTTGTTTGTTCCGTCAACTCCGGTTTCACTGGACAATATGTACAGTATTTCCTTTTTGGACGGAACCGAAGACCAGGCTATTGCTGTAGGATCCGGTAATTTCATGGCACGTTTCAGTACTTCTTTCGGAACGCGCATGAACCAGATTTTCTCTGCGGCATACAACGACGTACACTTTACCAACGCGCAGATGGGAACCGTAATCGGGGATCATTACTTTGTGCGCTCAACGGTAACCGGAAATACAAACTGGAAAGTCAACCTTCCGGCAACAGTATCTTCTGCTAATCATCATATACTTAAAAAAGTATGGACGGGTGTTTCATCTACAGGGACGCATTTTGCGGTGATTGGAGGAGATAATTACCTTTCAACTGTGAGTGCAGGATTGGTTGATGAGCAATCTTTTACCGGAGATGTTTCGGACATTCAGTTCCGGGATAATCACCCCCTGGAAGGATACATTTCTTTTGGAACTAAACTTGCGGATCTTACTTTAACACCGTCTTCGTCAACTTATACAACAAGTATTGGTTCTACAACGTTTACAAGCGCATCACAGGATATCCGTGCCATCCATGTCTTTGAGAACAAAAGTGTAATCATGGCTTGTGACGGTGGAAAGATTGAGTACTTCAGTCCTACAGGAGGAAGCATCAATGTATTAACAACAGTCCCTTCCGCTTCTTTCCGGGATATTTACTTCCACGACAATACGGTTGGATATGCAGTTGGGGATGCAGGCTTATTGGTTTACCTGAACTCAACGTCCATTGATCCGGTGACCAGGGAGATTCAATCCCTGACCCCGGACGTGGCATCAATCATCGATCCGATTTTAGGAGGGGGAACAGATTACAACATTCAGGCAATTGCCTTCTCAAGCCGTACCACCGGAATTTACGGAGGGACTTATACAATCTCAACAGATGTAACCGGAAGACCGGCCATGGTGCGTACCTTCAAACACGACGGGAACTTGTTCACATCACGTTTCTACTACGACCGCTTGGGAAGAATTGTAGTGAGCCAGAACTCCCGGCAAGCTGCGGATAATAAGGAGAATAAATATTCCTACACCTTGTATGATAAGTTAGGGCGTGTAGTAGAAGCCGGAGAGAAAACAGAGAATGCAGAGGATATCCAGTTTGCCGGCATTTTTGGTGCTGAAGTAGGTGGAGTGATGGTTCCGGGAGTGGTAAATGATGACTTGTTATTATCCTGGCTGGATGTGAATCCGGAAGAAACACGTAAAGAGGTAACCCGCAGTTTCTACGATGTTACAAACGAAGATATTCGCCTGGATGCAGGGTTTCCAACAACAGCTTTTGATGTAAATACCCAGCGTAAACGGATTGTTCATGTGACTTACCAGGAAATCTACAGTTCTGCACCGCACCGTTATGACCATGCGACGCATTACAACTACGACATTCACGGAAATGTGAAAACGCTTTACCAGGATAACCGTTTATTGAGGGACTTGACGGGGATCAGTCAGCACCGGGTTAAAAGGACCGATTATATCTATGATCTGATTTCAGGAAACGTTCACCGCGTAGATTACCAAACAGGTATGAACGATCAATGGCACCAGGCATACAATTACGATGCAGACAACCGCATTACGGATGCCTACAGTACCACGACGACACCATTGATGAATGAAAACTCTTCACTGGGATCTTTGGAAAATGAACCGGAATTCAATACCTTGTGGGAGGGCGAAGCGGCTTATGAGTATTATGAGCATGGTCCGCTGGCAAGAACCGAATTGGGAGAACAAAAAGTGCAGGGAATAGATCACGTATATACCTTACAGGGATGGATCAAGGGTGTGAACAGCAACACGCTGGATATTCAGCGTGATCCGGGGAGAGACGGTGTGCCATTAGGTATTCACCACACTGTAGCGAGAGACGTATATGGCTACAGCTTGCATTATTTTACCGGGGATTTCCGCGGTGCTGTAAGCGGCAATGAGAATTTTATTGCCGATCAAAGCGGAAGCGACCTGATCGCAAACAGTTCCGATCTCTACAATGGGAATATTCCACGGATGATTACCACCATTACGGATCCGAATAGCCGAAGGGTTTATCCATTGGGGAATGCTTACAGGTACGATCAGTTGAACCGTTTGGTTCAGGCAAAAAGTTTCGACAATATCGATTTGGACTACAATCTTTGGGGAAGCGGGCAGACTGAAAAATACCTGAATACTTTTGTTTACGATGCAAACGGGAATATAACCGATCAAACCCGTTACAACCAGGATGGAACACTCATCGACGATTTAGATTACAAGTATCACAATGATATTGTAACCAATAAGCGTTTGAGAAACCGATTGTATGCGGTAAGGGACAACCAAACCAATGATAATGCATTCCCGGATGACATTGACGATATGTCTTTTGACAATACTCCGTCAACCATCAACGATGTCAATAACTACCGTTACGACCAGGAAGGACGTTTGATCTTCGACGAACAGGAAGATCTGAGTATTGCATGGAGAGTAGACGGGAAGGTGAAGAAAATTACCCGTACGGACAATGCAAACCAAAACATCCGTTTTGACTACGATGCCATGGGGCACCGCATTGCAAAACACTTGTACAGTTCGTATGACGTACTTCAAAAATCGACTTATTATATCTTAGACGCCCAGGGAAATACCTTAAGCATCTATGAACGGATAATAGATGAGTCTCAGCAGAGTGTTAGTTACGAGCAAGTAGAAAAACACATCTACGGTTCTTCCCGCTTGGGAATTTTAACGGAGCCGGTTGAAGTATTGGCTTCCGAATATGTGCCTTACCCAATGGGGTCTGTTGTTCACGAAATCGGGAACAGGAACTACGAATTGAACAATCACCTGGGGAATGTACTCAGCGTGATCAGTGATAAAGTCATCCCGGTGGAAGATTTGAGTGGTCCTACGCCATCAGTTTACTTCCTGGCTGATATTCGTCAAAGCACCGATTATTCTCCATTTGGAGTCACTTTAGAAAAAAGGAATCTTAAATTATTGGATCCGGTAAGTGGAAACCCGGTGAAGCTTTTGCGATATGGATTCCAAAACCAGGAAATGGATGATGAGATCAAAGGAGAAGGGAATTCATTGAATTACGCATACAGAATGCACGATCCGAGATTGGGTAGGTTCTTTGCCATTGATCTATTAACAAGTGATTATCCTTGGAATAGCCCATATGCATTTAGTGAAAACAGAGTTATTGATGGTATAGAGTTAGAAGGGCTGGAAGTTATATTAGTTCATGAATTTAATGAGAAAACTAAAAAATTTGAAGTAACAGGTAAGGAAATAGATAAAAACCTTAGAGAAAATGTAAATAAGTATATTTACAGAAATCCGAATGGGACAAACAAGAAAACTGTTTATAAGTCTTGGGCTGGAAAGGGAGAAAGGCAAAGTACACATTATGGTCCTAATGGTGTTGATCATTCAATACTCTACATGCAGATTCATTCCTACAAACAGGAAGAAACTGCATCAAGTGTGAATGCAGGTATAGCTATCCTAGAAGGAAAATCAACTTATAATCATTGGTATGATGATGGTGCAGGACCTTTTAAAAAGGGAGAAGTAGAGATAAAGATAGATGCTCAAGCAGGGCCATTAAAAGCATCACTTAGTTTTTCTCTCTCTGAAGGAGGGGGGGAAAGTTCACTAAAAGGGGGAGGGAGCTTTAAACTGACCTACAATAACGATAAAGATTCCTGGACTGAAACACCAAGTATCTCTGCATTTGGAGGATTTAATATGTATACTGCAGTTGGTGATCCTAAAAAACCAAGTCTTACCGCGGGAGCAAAAGCTCAGTATGGTATTTATCAAGCTGGTTATCAAGCGAATACTAATGGTGAACGTAAATATAGTATTGGCTTTGGGATTTCAACAAAGAAAACTGAAGCAAAATTCAAATTTAAAGCTACATCGGAAACTACGTTATATAAAGCAAATTTTTAATATGAAAGTAATTATCTATGTAAATCTGGTTGTTTGTATTTTTCTCTTTTCATCGTGTAATTTCAAAAAATCAATAGAAAAGGTTGAGGGAGCAACAAAAAGTGTGTCAAAAAAATACGATTGTAATTTGTCTTTTGAGTTTGAAACTTCAGGGACTGAAAACAATTTACACATAAATGTAAAATCGGATTTGAAAAATGAATTCGCTTATGGTATGATATTAAAAGACGTACATAATCTTCTCGAAAGAGATCATGTTGAAGTTTCCAATTATAGAATATCTCAATCGGGGCAAAAATTATTCGAAATTTCAAATGAGGATTGGGATTTATTAAAAAAGAAGAAAAGTGACTTAGACTTAATGATTCATTTTTTTATTACAAGTAATTACAAAAAAGTTTACGAAAGTATTGATGAAAGCCTTATAAGCTCAGTTGGAAGTTATGAAGAGTTTAGTAAGAATTTTAACAGTTTAGTGTTAAGAACTTATAAGGATTATGATGGATTCATTTTGTCTGACTTTAATGGAAAAAAATTTATCACTTTCAAAGTTTCAAATGGTTCCAAATACATACAAATATCTTTCTTATTTGAGTCTGAAAATCCAAAAATCCACGGATTAGAAATCATTTAAACTACTGTAAAACCCTCAATTTTGAAAAGATTAGGATTGAGATACTGGTAAAAATCATCCAGGAAACAGAGATAATAATATGATCGGTAAATCCAGTAAGAAATAGCGATATGATAATCAATGTGCTGATTATAAATGGGGTCATTGCAATTTTTGAATAGTTAGTAAAGAATGGTCGTAACGAGATTCCATAAAAATCATCGGACGTATTTTCGACTACTTCTTTTTTCCTTGAAGCTAAAATAGCTGCGATTGTACATATGCATATTATAAGAAAATGCATTAGAAGCTTCAAATTTCGATGAATAGAAAAAGTTTTATCAAACATTCCTAAAAGTGTAAGGGAAATCGCAACCCCCCAAAGTGAAATTGAAAATATTAAAAGTACAAAATGAGTTTTCATGAATGTTTGTTAAATGAATTCAAAGATACAAATGTAAAGTGTTTTCTGCTGCGCAGGATTTGGTAGTGTTCTCAATAATCACTTTTTAGAATTTGAAGAAGTTAATGGTCTAATTATCAGTGGTAAATAAGTTGTTAGGACAAAAATGACAAGTGAGGATTCCCCTTCACTTGTTCTTTTTTTCGTTCTTAGATACTTAAAACTCCATAAGATCGTTCTACATGTTATCAAAAATCACCAGTATGAATTGCCACTATTGTCATGAAACGTGTATTCGAAAAGGAAAGCAAAAAACTGTTCAGATCTATCAATGTAAAAGTTGCCTGAAATACCAACGCCAGGACTATAAATACCGATCAAAACTAATTGAAGATCAGCAGTTAATTCAACTGGTTAAAGAAGGGTGGAATTAGAAGTATTGCAAGAGTTTTGACTATTTCCAATTCAACGGTTCTGCGAAGAATATTGAAGATTGGAAGATCAATAAAACGGTCACCTACTGTTTCATTCGGCCAAACCTATCAAGTAGATGAGTTGTTTACTTATATCGGAAATAAGAACAACCGGGTTTGCGTTGCCTACTCCTTGAATGCTAAAACAAAAGAGGTTATTGATTTAGTAGTTGGTAGAAGAAACAAGACCAATCTGAAAAGAATTATTTCAACCTTGCTCTTATCTGATGCAAAGCAAATCACAACAGACAAGCTGAATATCTACAAAGAACTCATTCCGGTTCAGATCCATTCAACCAAAAATCGTGGAATCAATCACATCGAACGCAAAAATCTGAATTTAAGAACCCATCTGAAAAGATTAAATCGCAGAACGATTTGTTATTCCAAATCAGTCGCAATGCTGTTGGCCGTGGTGAAGATCTATTTTTGGAGTTAATTTATCTGGAATTCCTGCTTCCAGGGATATTCTGATACCGTTGAATTTCTTATTCACTTCATTTTACCTTACAATCGGGATCTTATAGATTGAAGCATCCTTTTCCCTACCTTTACCCTTTATTCCTCCCGTGAAAAATACCCTGTTAAATCGCTCGGATTCCCTCCCCTTAACCTGCTCGCGCTCGGGCACCTGCTGCCATGGGAATCTGGTAAGGCTCAATCCCTGGGAATTGATGCGTTTGGCGCAGGCAAAGGGAATTTCCCCGGAAGAGTTCCGTAGGCAACATACCCGGTCAGCCGGAACTGTTTTGCTTTTCAACGGAAATCCTAATCACACGGGGAAACTTTCCTGTAGTTTGTATGCAGACGGCTTAGGATGCAGTGTGCATCCATTTAGGCCATTAGCTTGCCGCTTGTTTCCTTTGGGACGGCAAATCCAAAATGGAACGGCTCAATACATGCACGAGGGTTCGGAATTTCCCTGTCTGAAAGAATGCCCGGAAGTACTCGGCCTGCCAAAACTGACGGTTGAAGAATACCTCATAGGGCAGGAGATAAGCGCGTTCGAGCAAGCCCAGGATGCCTACCTGGAAATCATGCAGAACCTGGCAGATATTGCCTTCGAATTACTGCTCGATACCGGTTTGGCAGAATCGGGGGATACCCAAACACTCGCTTCCTGGCGGAGATTGGGAACGATGGATGCTGTTACTTTGGGTAAACAAATCCCAGCTGAATGGCTGGATATTCTCGTAATCCCCGACCTGCAAGTACAATCGGAAGATGTTCTTAACTTCGTTCAGGGGCACCAGGAACTACTGAATACCAAAATTCAGGAACTGTCCGAAACCCTTTCAACTTTGGATGCCGTCCGTGAAGCTGCTGTTCTCATGATGGCGTTAGCCCTGTTTTTATCGCATGCCATCGGTGCCGACACCCAAGGCCTTTCCGAACACTGGATCGAAATCGCCAAAAGCCACGGCGCACAAGAGTAATTTAATATTCCCCCTTTGGAGAGCGATTTCCTATTATAAGGCACACTTGTTTTCACAATTGAAAGAGGATCAAAATAAAGGGCCCTTACGCGAAGAATCGTAGCAAACAAGGGAATGGAGCGAAAAAAAGCATTCTTTGTTTGAAGTCCGAACTGCCTTAGCGGTCGGACAAGTTTCGAATGCTTTCGTGCAAAGACCCGTAGTTTGCAGATTCTTTAGTACAGGCCTAGACCTTTTTGTTACTTTTTGGGGCGATGCCAAAAAGTAAGATTGATCAAGTAAATGAGCTTGTGCTGTTTACTAGTCAATCGCCCTTTGGAGGGGGATAACGCTTACGCCGAAGCTTGTGCCGCCGCTAAAGCTTTGGCGACATGCGGTCAGCGCAGGTGCAAAGGGGGAGGTTTTCTCATCAATACCGCTTGATGGATGTTGCAAAAACCATGGTGCCGAAGAGTAGGGAAGTCCTGGTAATCTCCAACAAACCAACACTAATCTTCAAGGAACCGAAGTCAATCTCGCGCAAACATGTGTTAATAACGAACGAACAAATGTTAATCAACAAAAGACTCATATCAATCTCCCGCGAACCTTTGTTAATAAATCACTAACCTGCGTCAATCTCCCGAAAACTTAAGCTCGTGGACAACGGACCTAAGTTCATCTCCCGGAAACTTCACTCAATCTCCGACAAACCCATTTCGATCTGGAACTCCCCGGAACCAATGCGAAATCTTCCGGAATCAAGGTGAATTCTCCCGAAATACAAGGATTGTCGTAATTCGGTCAGCCGAGGCTAAGAACTCGTAATTAGAATTAATTAACTTTTTGTGTAAAAAAACAATTCCTATCTTTTCTTTCAATAAATGAAACCACTCCATTACTAGCCGGGTTTGTGCCACTTACCATCACAATTTAAAACAGATTGCCATGGAACAGAAACAAACGCCAAAGATGAGCCGGAGAGAGCGCAAAAAAGCCATGACTCCGGAAGAACGAAAGAAAAGAAAAAGAAAGCGCCGTATCGTTTGGGGATCAATCATTGTAGTATTGGTCATTTTCCGGCTTCTTCTGCCATATATCGTTTTGAAGTATGTCAACGGGAAGCTTGAGAACCTGGAAGAATACTACGGCCATGTGGATGATATTGACATCCATTTGTACCGCGGTGCTTATGTGATCAAAGATATCAAGCTTCTGAAGCGTGTGGAGAAAAAAGGCAAGACCGGAACGGCAGAAAAAGATACGATTCCTTTTTTCAAATCACCTACCATCGATCTTTCTATTGAATGGAGTGCTATTTTCCATGGTTCCATTGTGGGTGAGATCAGTGTGGAAGAACCCGTTCTTAATTTCGTGAAGGATCGTCACAAAGGCGAGGATGTGAAAGCAGATACAGCCGATTTCGCACAGTTGGTAGATGATTTGATGCCGGTAACAATCAACCGCTTCGATATCCACAACGGGCAGGTCCATTACATCGATCTCGAGGCTAAACCCAAACTGGACGTTGCTATGAAGAATATCAATATTACGGCAACCAATCTCACGAATGTGACGGATAGTAAAGAACTACTTCCGGCAACGCTCACTGCCAGTGCGGAGGCGTATGAAGGAAAGTTCGCACTCAATGCAAAATTCGACGGATTGGCTAAAAAGCCAACTTTCGACATGAATGCTTCCATGAAAAGCCTGAACCTGGTATTGCTGAACGATATGCTCCGGGAATACGGAAATTTTGATGTCAAGAAAGGAATATTCAATATGTATGGCGAGTTCGCTGCTAAAGAAGGGAAATTCGGAGGATATGTAAAACCGTTCCTGAAAGACCTGGATATTGTTCAATGGAATAAAGAAGAAGGAGATTTCAAACAGATTCTTTGGGAAACCTTGGTGGCAAGTACGGCGGAGGTTCTTCAAAATCAGAAAAAAGATCAATTGGCAACTAAGGTCAATATCAACGGTACGTTTGATAACGCTAAACCGAATACCTGGCGGGCAATCAGCTTTGTTTTGCGGAATGCATTTTTACAGGCTTTGAAACCTTCTGTGGATAATTCGATCAATATTAATAACTTAAATGAGGGTGGGAAGAAAACATTCCTGGAAAAGGTCTTTGGCGGTAACCCTGAAAAGAAAGAGGCTCGTAAAGAAAAACGCGAAGCCCGGAAAGAAACGCGTGAAGAGCGCAGAAACGAACGGAAAAAATAATGATGACACTTAAACTGCGGCTTTGGCCAGTAATCCTGATTTTGTTTCTTGGTGGAGGAGGCTACCTGGTATACTATTTCATTCAGAAACATAAAATGTTGAACCTGTTGGTTCCGGAGGTCACGGAAATAACTTTGATAAAGGCGAATATTCACCAGGATACCGCTTACATCGAAGTCAACACCATTGTGACTAACAAGGCGCCTTACGAAATGAATATCGATAGTGTGGTCTGTGATTTGGCTGTCGGTGGAACGCTTTTGGTTTCGACCAGTAACTACGTAGGATTACACCAGCAAAGCGGTCAATCGGATTCAGTAACCTTTTCAGTGAAGGTACCTATCAGCCATACGCGTAATAAGATCATGAGCCTGCAGGGACAGGACTCTACCGGGTTAAGTATTTCTGCGGTTATCGTTTACTCAGGGATGAAGGTCCCGTTTATAAAAAGTAAAAAGATCGAAGTTCCTGTTCCGCCAAAATTCAAGATATTGAAGACCGATAAAAAGGTTAAATTGTTTAAGAAAGACATCGAAGCACAACTTTTCCTGAGTATCATCAATGAAGGGAAGAACTTGTCGCTGGATCTTCATGACCTTCAATATGAAATTATAATAGGTGATGATCTGGCTTCGAAAGGCAAATTCCCGAGGGATGTTTCTATCCGGCCGCAGTCCTCACAAGTGTTGAAGCTCCCCATGAATATAAAAATGAACCACCCGTTGGAAACTATTTTTAAGGTTATGGGTGATAAAGACAGGCTTCCTTTTCGGATAAAACTCAGCGGATACCTCGATGCGGGGAAAATGAAACGCATTCCTACGGTAATCTTTGCATCTGGGAAAATGGAATTGGTAAACGAAGAAAAAAAGAAAGCGGAAAAGAAACGCGAGAAAGAAAAGAATAAGGAACAACGTAAGGAAAAGCGAGAAGATAAAAAAGAAGCCCGTTTGGAAAAACGCGAAGCTCGAAAAGAAGGGGAGTGATACCACGAATTCACGAATTTAGCTCGGTTACCACGCTTGCAATTTTTTAATTTTTGGACTTGTTTTAAATGAACTTTTTGCTTATCTAAAAGTAAATGAAGCATTAAATATTAGAAAAAGAAGCTTATGAGATTATAGGCTTTTGTATGGAAGTCCACCGAAATTTAGGGCATGTTTTTTCAGAAATTGTTTACAAGGATGCCTTAGAATATGAATTTAAACGAAATAATATTCAATTTGAAAGAGAAAAGGAGTTTAAAGTTCACTATAAGGATATTGTCCTTCCTCATCATTTTTATGCTGATTTTGTAGTTCTTGATTCGATTGTTTTAGAATTGAAATCGGTTAGCCAACTTACGAGATCTCACTTTGCACAAGTTATTAATTACCTGGCTGTTTCTGATTTACCATTGGGATTATTAGTAAATTTTAATGAAGACAGCTTGAAGTATAAAAGATTCGTTTTGTAGAGAAAGTAAGCGAGCGTGTTAACCGAGCCAAAAATTCGTGAATTCGTGGCTGCAATTACCAAACGAAAGCATCCTCTTTAAACCAATCACCGTGTACTCGGAGCGTCTGTTCGATGACATCTCTCACACATCCTTTGCCACCAAAATATGGAGACTGATAATGCGAAATGTGTTTGATTTCCATCGCTGCGTCTTGCGGACAAGCAGCCATTCCTGCTATCTGCATCACCTGGTAATCCGGAAGATCATCTCCCATATAAAGAACTTCTTCATCTTTGAAACCGTGTTTTTCTTTCAGCTGCTGGTAAACCTGCACTTTGTGGGATGAACGCAGGTGTACTTCCGTGACGCCCAAATGAATGAGGCTGGTTTTTACATCTTCGGAGTTTCCTCCGGTGATAATGAAAATCTTGTAGCCTTTCTTTACGGCATATTGGATCGCGTAACCGTCTTTGGAATTCAATCCGCGCAGTAGCTCTCCGTGGTAGGGATAAACAGTTCCGTCTGTTAAAACACCATCAATATCAAAAATAAATGTGGAAATATTGTTTAAACGCTCTTTGTAGCTAATCATCTTATTGGTAGTGTTTGATAATGCTTTTGGTTAATGTCTGGTAGATGTTTTTTTGATCGGACTCTAACAATTGCAGGTGCTTTTTGATCGTGCTCTGGTCATTACGTACGGCAGGCCCCGTCAATATATCGTGGGGATCGTTTGTTTGGATTTTCTCTATCGTTTGATTGATGAGGGGTTTCAGCCAGTCGAATTCAATACCGTGTTCCCGGCAGTAATGTGCAGCAAGATCAATGATGTGATTGGTAAAGTTATTGGCAAATACGGCCGCAACATGCAGGTACTGGCGTTTTTCTTCGGATAGTTCGATGGCATTTCCGCTGAATTCTTGAGCGAGTGTCATCAGGAATGTCTTGAATTTCTCATCGGAAGCCTCAATAAAAAGCGGAAGTCCTTTCCATTGAATGCTTTGATCTGCTTTAAAGCTTTGGAGCGGATAAAAAGTACCAACCGGGTGTTTGGTTTTTAAGTGGTTCAGATTTACCGTTCCCGAAACTGAAACAACCGGTGCAAATTTCGAAACAAGCCGAACCATTTCCACCATGGTATTGTCATTCACCGCGCAAAAAACGATGTCGAAATCAATAAACTCTTTAAAATCATTGGTGAACTGAACATCTTTTGCAGGTATCGAAACGGGCAAATTATTCCCTGAACGCGAGTAAACCGTCAGGTTTGTTTGTTCCAATTCAAGGAGACGCTGTAGAAAATGGATTCCCACATTTCCCATTCCCACAATTCCAATTTTCAATTTTTGGTTCATGCTTCAAAGGTATTATTTATTTGGAAACAATGTAGGGACGCGATGCCTCGCGTCCCTACATAACAAGAAAATGGCGGTTCAACTGAACCGCCATTTGTATTATTTTCCGTGACATTGTTTGTATTTCTTTCCGCTTCCGCAAGGACAAGGATCATTTCGACCGATTTTTGGTTCCGTCGAAACGATCGGTTGTTGTTTCTCGCGTTGTGGTGCCGAATTACGCATCGCTTCTTCATACCCTTCGCTTCCGCTGAAACGAGGCATTTCAGTACTGCTTGTTGAAGTCGACTCGATCTGCGCTTGTGCGTAATTGTTTTGAGTCACTTCTCTGTTCGTTGTCTGGATATCATCCAGCTGGTCTCTCGGAACATCTGCTTTTACTAAGAATTCGACTGTTTCATTACTCAAACGTGCATTCATTGCTTTGAACAATTCGAAAGATTCTAATTTGTAGATCAGCAACGGATCTTTTTGCTCGTAAACGGCTTGCTGAACAGAGCTTCGTAAATCATCCATTTCGCGCAGGTGCTCTTTCCACTCGTTGTCGATCATTCCCAAAACAATATTGCGTTCCAATGCATTCGGAACAGATGCTCCGTTTGATTCATAAGCTTCTTTCAGGCTCACAACCAATGGCATTGTCTTCACTCCGTCTGTAATCAGGAACTGGATATTTTGGTATTGGGACATCGTTTCATATACGTGCTTGATCTGAGGCATCGAAATTTCAGCCAAACGAGCATTTTTTCTGTTGTAATGTTCCATCACACCGTCATACAGATCGTTTACCAAATCATCGTATTTTGCTGTTTTGAATTGTTCCTCTGATACCGGTGATTCCATACCGATGATACGGATCATGTCGATGTTGAAGTTTTCGAAAGAACCACCCTGATGCGTATTTACCAATCCTTCGATCACATCGTAGAACATATTGGAAACGTCTACGCTTAAGCGGTCCCCGAACAAGGCATTACGGCGCTTTTTATAAATTGCTTTACGCTGTGCATTCATCACGTCATCGTATTCCAATAAACGCTTACGGATTCCGAAGTTGTTTTCTTCTACTTTTTTCTGAGCGCGTTCAATGGATTTGGAAACCATGCTGTGCTGGATTACTTCTCCTTCTTTCAGACCAAGGCGGTCCATGATTCTGGCAATACGCTCGGAACCGAACTTACGCATCAAATCATCTTCCAATGAAACGAAGAAAGTAGAAGATCCCGGATCTCCCTGACGTCCCGAACGACCACGAAGCTGTCTGTCAACCCGGCGGGAATCGTGTCTTTCCGTACCGATAATTGCCAAACCTCCGGCTTCTTTAACGCCTTCTCCCAATTTGATATCGGTACCACGACCGGCCATGTTAGTTGCAATCGTTACTGCTCCGGCTTTACCTGCATCAGCTACGATCTCAGCTTCCCGCTGGTGATACTTCGCGTTCAATACCTGGTGCGGAATGTTGCGCATTTTCAACATACGGCTCAATAACTCGGAAATCTCTACGGTTGTTGTACCAACCAATACCGGTCTTCCGGCCTGAACCAGTTTGTTGACTTCTTCAATCACTGCCGCATATTTTTCACGGGCAGTTTTGAAAACCAAATCGTTGTCATCTTTACGTGAAATCGGACGGTTGGTAGGAATTACCACTACGTCTAATTTGTAAATATCCCAGAATTCTTTTGCCTCTGTTTCAGCAGTTCCGGTCATACCAGCCAGTTTGTGGTACATACGGAAGTAATTCTGAAGCGTAACAGTTGCATACGTTTGTGTTGCAGCTTCTACCGTTACATTTTCTTTTGCTTCGATCGCCTGGTGCAATCCGTCGGAATAACGACGACCTTCCATGATACGGCCTGTTGATTCGTCAACGATCTTAATCTTTCCGTCCATGATCACATATTCCACTTCTTTTTCAAAAAGGGCGTATGCTTTCAATAATTGAGAAACAGAGTGGATACGTTCCGATTTTACCGTGTAGTCACGGATCAGGACTTCTTTTTTATCACTGAACTCTTCCTTAGGAAGGTTTTGTTTTTGTAATTGAGCGATTTCGGATGAAATATCCGGCATCACGAAGAAATTGCGGTCTTCGTTCCCGGAGATCAGGTCAATTCCTTTTTCAGTCAATTCAACGGTGTTTTGTTTTTCATCGATTACGAAGAACAATTCCACGTCGATTTTTTTCATTTGTTTTCCCTGCTCAGCCATGTATTGGTTCTCTACTTTCTGCAAGTGAGACTTGATACCCGGTTCAGACAGGAATTTGTGCAATGCTTTGTTTTTAGGCAAACCTCTGTGAGCGCGAAGCAAGGCAATTCCTCCTTGTTCCAAAGCTGTCTTCTGGTCCATTCCTTCAACGGTTCCGCCGTTGATTACCGTCAGCATTCTTTTTGCATCAGCTAAAGCCTGGTTCACATATTTACGTTGTGCTTCAACGATCAATTCAACACGTGGTTTCAATTCATAGAATTCGTGCTGGTCACCTTTCGGAGTTGGTCCTGAAATGATCAAAGGTGTACGTGCATCATCGATCAATACGGAGTCAACCTCATCGACAATTGCAAAATGATGTTTTCTCTGAACCAGATCTTCCACGGCACTTGCCATGTTGTCACGCAGGTAATCGAACCCGAATTCGTTGTTCGTTCCGAAAGTAATATCAGCCATGTAAGCGGATCTGCGTGCTTCTGAGTTCGGTTGGTGTTTGTCGATACAATCTACCGTTAATCCGTGGAATTGGTACAAAGGTCCCATCCACTCGGAGTCACGTTTTGCCAGGTAGTCATTCACGGTTACTACGTGAACACCTTTTCCTGAAAGTGCATTTAAGTAAACCGGAAGTGTTGCAACCAATGTTTTACCTTCCCCGGTCTGCATCTCAGCAATGTTTCCGCGGTGCAATACGGCTCCACCCATCAGCTGAACGTCATAATGGACCATTACCCATTCAACGGAAGCTCCCGCAGCTGTCCATTTGTTGCTCCAGATTGCTTTGTCTCCTTCGATGGTAATACCGTCTTTTTGAGTAGCAAGCGTTTTGTCCAGTTCTGTAGCGGTTACTGACAACTGGCCGTTTACTGCCCAGCGTCTTGCTGTCTCCTTAACTACGGCGAATGCTTCCGGAAGAATTTCTTCCAATACTTTCTCAATGATTTCGTTTACCTCTTTCTCTTTTGAATCAATACTTTCATAGATCGCTTCCTTTTGATGCAAAGGCATATTCGGATTGTTCGCTTTTTGGGTCAGATCAGCAATTTCCGCTTCCAAACCTGAGATAGCATCCCGAACTTTCTGTTTAAACTTGGCTGTTCTACCACGTAAAGCGTCGTCAGACTCGTTCTGTAATGTATTGAATATTTCTCCAACTTGCTGGATAACAGGTTGGTATTTTTTTTGATCAGTCGCTGACTTATCGCCTAAGATTTTCTTTAAAATTCCTCCTAACATGGTGTTTATTATAAATCGAAGCCAAAAATAATGAAATTCCCCGATGCTTCTTTAGTTATTGAGGGCTGTTCGTCATAAATTATTCCAAAAATTCTTAAGCGGACAAATTGTCATGCGGAAGTATTCGGGATGTTCATTTACAGCCCGGTACAAGGTAAGAATTGTTATGAACTGCTTGAGTAAAGACACTTTCTGACCATCTGTCACTCTTTTATTACCATTTTATTTGGTGAATTATTCTGAGATCTCTATTTTCGGTCGAAATTTATTACCTATTTTATTTATAATCTATGAAAAAATCAATCTTTGCTTTTGCACTTATCGGAACGGCTTTAGTTTCTTGTAAAAAAGACTATTCTTGTACATGTACTGACTCTGGGGTCAATTATTACGACTCTGATTTTGATGGTGATGATGAAGCGCATCCTTATTCAGATACTTATACTTATCAGGTAGAAGGTGCAACTAAAACCCAGGCGGTAGCGGCTTGTAATGAAGCAACCGTTAAAGGACAGGATGAAATGGATACTTACGAGTATTCATGCAATCTTTCAAAGTAAAATACTAAAAATCTGAATACTTATGCCGGTCTGTCGTTTGGATGGCCGGCATTTTTTGTTTTTTAAGCCCTGAACCACACTGAATTCTATTTCGGGCGCACTTGGTTTGGCGCAAAAGTTATATCTTTGCGCATGCAAGAAATGATCCTTATCCTTGATTTCGGTTCGCAATACACCCAGCTGATTGCGCGCCGCGTACGCGAATTGAATGTTTATTGTGAAATCCATCCGTGGAATAAAATTCCGGAACTTGGAACTCACATCAAAGGTGTGATTTTGTCCGGAAGCCCTTTCTCGACAAGAGACCCGGAATCCCCAAAACCTGATTTGGATGCGATCAAAGGAAAATTCCCTTTACTTGGAGTTTGTTTCGGAGCGCAGTACATGGCCCAAAATTTCGGTGGAGAAGTACTTCCTTCAACCATTCGTGAATACGGACGTGCAAATTTATCTTTCGTAGATAACTCGAACGAATTGGTGGCAGGAATGTCAATTGGTTCACAGGTTTGGATGAGTCACGGAGATACGATCAAGAACGTTCCGGATTCTTACCAGATCATCGCATCTACCAAAGATGTGCATGTGGCCGGATATGCAATTAAAGGAGAAACCACCTACGGTATCCAGTTCCACCCGGAAGTATACCATTCATTGGAAGGCGCAATCCTGCTGAGAAATTTTATAGTAGACATCTGTGGCTGTTCCCAAAACTGGACACCGGATTCATTCGTTGATACGACAGTTGCCGAATTGAAAGAAAAATTGGGTAATGATAAAGTTATTCTGGGATTATCCGGAGGTGTTGATTCGTCAGTAGCAGCCATGATTCTGCACCGTGCTATCGGATCAAATTTACACTGTATTTTCGTCGATAACGGATTATTGCGCAAAAATGAGTTCAATTCCGTTTTGGAAAGCTATAAAGGATTGGGATTGAATGTGAAAGGAGTAGATGCTTCCCAGGATTTTTATGCGGCACTTTCGGGATTGACAGACCCTGAATTAAAGCGTAAAGCAATCGGGAAAGTTTTCGTGGACGTTTTTGATGCGGAATCCAAATTAGTAACGGATGCAAAATGGCTGGGGCAGGGAACAATCTACCCGGACGTTATTGAATCGGTTTCGGTAAACGGAGGACCTTCCCAAACGATCAAATCACACCACAATGTAGGCGGATTGCCCGATTACATGAAATTACAAGTCGTTGAGCCTTTGAGATTGTTGTTCAAAGATGAGGTGAGACGTGTCGGAAGATCTTTGGAGCTTCCGGAAAATATCCTGAACAGACATCCTTTCCCGGGACCCGGATTAGGAATCCGTATCCTGGGTGAAGTGACTGCTGAAAAAGTACGTATTTTACAGGAAGTAGACGCTATTTTTATTGACGGATTAAAAGAACACGGTTTGTACAACGATGTTTGGCAGGCAGGTGCGATTTTCCTTCCGATCCAGTCAGTGGGAGTAATGGGAGACGAAAGAACCTATGAAAACGCTGTGGCATTGAGAGCAGTAAGTTCCACGGACGGCATGACCGCAGATTGGTGCCATTTACCTTATGAGTTCCTGGCGTTGATTTCCAATAAGATTATCAACCAGGTGAAAGGAATTAACCGTGTAACTTACGATATTAGTTCCAAACCACCT
The DNA here is from genome assembly GCA_966248825.1 of uncultured Fluviicola sp. Taxonomy (GTDB): domain Bacteria; phylum Bacteroidota; class Bacteroidia; order Flavobacteriales_D; family Crocinitomicaceae; genus Fluviicola. The sequence continues at coordinate 43,879 of CBINBC010000016.1, read as the reverse complement.
GCTACCATCGAGTGGGAATAAGATTGGCATAACTCTTGGGATGGGAGTTCAAAATTTTTAAAAGGAGTTAATAAACCTTTTTAAACTTTTTGAACCTTTTGAACACTTGAACATTTTTTAAAACTATGAAGTATTTCATTTTTCTCTGTTTATTCCTTTTTTCCAAAGGATTATTTGCCCAAGTCGACACAAAAGATTGGGTGTATGAATATTCCAACGGGAAGAAATATGCAGTTCATATTGCACAAGCGGGGAACACCCTTTGGGGAATCCATACCACTTATAATGTCCCGGTAGAAGACATCGTTGCTGCAAACCCTGGAATTGAAAAAGGGGTGAAGGAAGGATACCGTTACCTCATTCCACTTGGCGGAGCCGATATGAAGGTACAAAGCGGAACAATCGTGCGTGAGCATACCGTTGAAAAAGGAGAGACAGCGTTTTCGATCGCTAAGAAGTATAATTCATCTGTAGACGACCTTCTGAAATACAATCCCGGAATTGACAAAGGATTGAAAATTGGACAGGTATTGAAAGTGATCGTTGCTCCAACGTCAGAGAATATTCCACCGAAACAGGAAGACAAACCGAAAGTAACCCCACCGTCCGTTACGTTTACAGATACTGTTTTGGTATACGAAGTAAAGGCAGGTGAAACACTATATACGCTTTCCAAGCGCTTCATGGTCCCTGTAAATGATCTTCAAAAATTCAATAACCTGAAATCTGCTTCAATCAAATCGGGAGATGTTTTGAGAATTCCTTTGAAGAAAGAAAATGTAAAACAGGTTCAGATCCGCGAAGTCCAGCCGAAGGAAGAAGTGCGAAAAGTAGATGAGGAACTGATCTTTAAATCCAAGGCAAAATACAATATCGCAGTATTGTTGAGCTTCGGATTGAACGATAAATCAGCAAATACGGCATTGAAGAATTTAGCGACCGAGTTTTATATGGGAGTTGAATTGGCGGCGGATTCACTGGAAAAGCTTGGATTTGATGCAACAATTAAAGTCATTGACATTCCGCTGGATTCGGTTGGGATCATGAAAGTGCTCAATACGGCTGAGATGAAAGGAATGGACCTGGTATTCGGGCCCTTGGTACCACAGAGTGCAGATGTTGTGGGAAGATGGTGCGGACAGCAAAAGATCCGCATGGTTTGTCCTTCAGCATGCAACAGTGCTTTGTTGAAGAATAATCCGTATATCTATGCATCCGTAACTTCAGATATGACACAGCAGGAAGTCCTTGCAAAATACACAATCGATAAATTCAAAACTGCTCAGATCATTTTGGTAAATCCCGGAAATGCAAAGGACCAGGAGTTGTTTGATGCGTATAGAAAACGTTTCATGGAGCTTTCCAAGAAGAACGGGAATATCAAACTGATCGATGCAAAAACAAGTGATTTCACTACGTTTATCCGTAAAAGCGGCGAATCTGTCGTTATTTTTCCTTCAAGAGATAAGGGAAAAGTGATCAGCTTTATCAATGCCCTGCACAAAGCAGTCGGAAAATCCCCAAATGCAGATGTAACAGTTTTCGGAACGAAAGAATGGGGTGGATTTGATGATATTTCAGGATATTACAAGACCAGGTACAAGATCACCTGGACTTCTTCCAGTGATTTGAACTATTCACTTCCTGATACGCAGGCTTTACTTCGATTGTACCGCAAGAAATTCCGCGTAGATATGAATAAAGCGGGAGCGCATGGGTTTGATGTGGTTTATTATTTTGTCAAAACCTTGTTGATGAAAGAAGCTGTTGAGAGCGAGGTGATCAATGCATTCGACCTGAAGGCTGCTTTGCCGGGAAGCGGATATGAAAACCATGCCTGCTTCATTTTAAAGCATGAAGATTATGAACTAATCCGCGTAGGAGTTTTCTATGAATAAGGAAACAATTGGACAGGAATTCCGGGCTCTGCAGTTATTTATTTGCAATGAGCTTGAGCGCGTTGACGGAACCGGGAAGTTTTCGGAAGACGCATGGGAACGTAAAGAAGGTGGAGGCGGTAAAACGCGCACCATTCGCAATGGCTCCGTGATTGAAAAGGGAGGTGTGGCTTTTTCTGAAGTTTACGGCCCCGTTTCGGATGAAATGAAATCACAGTTAAAGATGGAAGGAAATCAGTTCTATGCAACGGGTGTTTCCATCGTTTTGCATCCCAATAATCCGCATGTACCGATCATTCACATGAACGTACGTTATTTCGAATTGGATAACGGTATTCATTGGTTCGGTGGAGGAATTGATCTGACGCCGCATTATGTTGTTCAGGAACAGGCTGTTTCATTCCATCAAAAGCTGAGATCGGTCTGCAATAAATACGACGAATCCTTCTATCCGAAATTCAAAGAATGGGCAGACGAATATTTTTACCTGCCTCACAGAGGAGAAACCCGTGGAGTAGGCGGAATCTTTTTCGATCACCTGAATAATCATTTCCAGCTGAACAAAGAACAATTATTCCGTTTCTGTGTGGATTTGGGAGAAAGTTTCCCTTTCCTGTATGAAGAACAGGTTCATTTAGGGAAAAACAAAGAAGTCTCCGAATCCGAAAAACAATGGATGAATTACCGAAGAGCCCGGTATGCAGAATTTAACCTGGCTTTCGACCGCGGAACAAAATTCGGTTTGTACTCGGGTGGAAGAACCGAGTCAATCTTAATGAGTATGCCGCCGGTGGCCGAATGGGAATATAATTACCAGCCTGACCCGGAATCACCGGAAGGAAAGACACTGGCTTATTTGAAGGAAAAACACCTCTATATTTGATTCAAAATTCGAAGAGGATGCGATTAATCACACCCCCTTCGAATTTTATAGAGCCTCTTTTCAATTTTTAACCGTAACTTATAGTTCGTGTAAATATCTTTAAGATTCCTTCAATACCTGTTATTTTTAACAAAATCAAATTCATTTAAAGGCAACTATCGCTTCATTCTTCCGTAACTTTAGCGTATCAATTAATGATAATTAAATGATTGTGAAGAAAATTGTTGTTAAGCTGGCGCTGATAGGCTTGACATTTATTACAGGTACTGCTTATTCTCAGATGCAGCCTGCTTGCCCCAATGCGAATTTTTCCATGGGTGGATTTAATAACTGGAACGGTTTTACGGGGGATTATACGAATCCATTTTCAGTTCCGGGTATTGTGTCAGGTAGACATACTATTATCAGTACTCCCGGAGTAGATCCCTATACCTGCGGTGGTTTACAAATTCTCCCGACTGGATCATTTGTTGTTGCGAGAATAGGTAATAATGCAACCAATGCAGAGGCGGAGGCAGTAAGATATAGCATGCCGGTCACTGTGGATAATTCCCTGTTGATCTATAAGTACGCAGCCGTTCTTGAAAATCCTACAGGTCATAGCCCTACAGAACAGCCACGTCTGAGTATTAAAGTTTTGGACCAGGCAGGAAATGAGATAGGAGGTCCTTGTGGAGTTTACGATGTTTATGGTGGACAACCCGGACAAAATTTCCAGGTGTGTGGTGATGTAACCTGGTTAAACTGGTCTACAGCTGCTTTGGATTTGTCTTCATTTATCGGTCAGACTATTCAAATTGAGTTTGCGACAAGGGATTGTAGTCTTTCCGGACATTTTGGATATGCTTATGTAACGATGAGCTGCCAGCCCTTGAGATTAAGTGTTCAATACTGCCAGGGGAGTAATAATGCTGTTTTAACAGCGCCTACTGGTTTCAGTTCTTATTTATGGAGCAATGGGGCAACAACCCCCTCAATTACTATTCCAAGCCCGGTTACCGGAACAGTATATTCATGCATACTTACGACTCAGACAAATCTGGGGTCTTGTTCGGTAACCGTAGATGTTGCTGTGGAACCTACGGTAATTACCCCCAATTACACTTACACACAACCCTGCGGGCAGTTAAATGTGCAGTTCACCAATACTTCCACGGTAAATAACAATAGCATTGTTGCCAATCTTTGGAATTTCGGGGATAATACGACTTCTTCGCTATCCAGTCCGAGTCACACATATGCGGCGCCGGGTGTTTACAACGTGCGTCTGATCACTTTTGAAACGGCTGGTTGTAAAGACACGATTATTCAGCAAGTGACCGTGAAGTCTATTCCTACGGCAGATTTTACGATCCCGAATACGTGTATGCTGGCTCCGGTAAGTCCTACGAATACTTCAACGGATTTAATCAACCAGGCAATGACCTATTCCTGGGATTTTGGCGACGGAACTCCTTTGGAAACGGGAGCAGCTCCGGCACATATTTATCAAAATGCAGGAACGTATACTGTCACATTGGTTGCGACTAACCAGGATGGATGTACACATACGCGTACAAAAACGATTACTGTATATCCGCTTCCGCCGGTAGAAGCAGGAGTTGATCAGCAGCTTTGTCCTTACACTCCAATGACTTTGAATGGTTCGGGAGCACAATTTTACACCTGGAATAACAATGCAATAGACGGAACTCCGTTTATTCCTACTGTAGATGGGAAGTACATCGTGACGGGAACGGATGCGAACGGCTGTGTTAACAAGGATTCTTTGATGGTTACGTTTTTACCGGCACCTGCTGTTTCAGCCGGTCCGGATGTGTCGGTTTGTGAGAATACACCGGTTACTTTCTCAGGAACTGGAACAGCAAATACCTACACCTGGTCGAATGGAATTACAGACGGACAGGCTTACACTCCTGCAGTCGGGACCTTTGAGATTGTCGTAACCGGTTATGACGCATCGAATTGCTTCGGCCTGGATACCGTTATTTTGATTGTAAATCCATTGCCGCTTGTGAATGCAGGCCCGGATCAGATTATCTGCCAGGGAACTTCCACGACACTTTCCGGTTCGGGAGCTGCAACTTATGCCTGGGATAATGGAGTTACGGACAATGTTCCTTTTTCACCGTTTAGTGATCTGACATATACGGTTACCGGAACATCTGCAGCAGGATGTACGAATACAGACCAGGTAATGGTGAGTATTGAAGCACCGGTTGTTTTCGATATTACTTCCGGATTGGAACCTGCGTGTGAGCCTCATGAGGCCCTGATCTTTAACAACTCTACCGGAACTCCAAGTGTCAATACGCAATGGACATTCGGAGACGGAAACACTTTGTCGAGTATCAGTGATACGGTTACGAATCTTTATGAAAACCAGGGATGTTATGATTTGAACATCACTTCAACGACCGCTTTGGGATGCGTTTGGACGCAAAGTTATCCAAGTTTTGTTTGTGTTTATCCAAATCCTAGTGCGAACTTTACAGCAAACCCGGGAGTAATTTCCGTGATCTCGCCAGAAGCAGATCTGATTAATTCCTCAACGGGAGCTACTAATTATATCTGGGATTTCGGTGATGGAACAGAGATTTCGAATGACTTCAGTCCTACACATACCTTTGTAGTAGAGCCGGAGCAAAATTTTTCGGTAACATTGGTTGCAATTTCCGAACATGGCTGTATAGATTCCATTACAAAGGTGATATTAATGGAAAAAGGTGTAATTTTGTATGCACCGAATTCATTTACTCCGGATGGGAACCAGTTCAATCCTGTTTTCCTTCCGATCGTAACTTCGGGAGTAGATAAAAATCAATACGAACTAGAAGTTTTCAATCGATGGGGGGAAGTTGTATTCAGTACAACGGATACCGAAGAAGGTTGGGATGGTACTTATAAAGGAATTGCTTGCAAAGAAGGAATGTATTCATGGAAAATTAAATACAAGACTTCATCAAGTGATGAAAAAAGGGAGCAATTCGGACACGTGAACTTATTGCGTTAAAGGTTGCTGCAAAGCTTAACAAATTCGATTATTTGTTATTAATAAAATTCAAACCCAGTAAGAAAGGGAGTCCAATCAGGCTCCCTTTCTTCTTTTAAGTTCTTCTTTGATTAGTTTCAATTCTCTTCCGGTTTGTCCCTTTACGGAAGTGTTTTCATCTGCTCTGCGGAACAGGTAAGGAATTACTTCTTCCACCGGTCCGTAAGGAACATATTTGGCTACGTTGAATCCTTTAGAAGCCAGGGTATAGGAAATATGATCACTCATTCCTAATAACTGTGCAAAATAAACGCGTTTATCTGTTTTATCGATTCCTTTCTTTTCAATCAAATCTGCCAAATAAGCGGAGGAATGTTCATTGTGAGAACCGGCACATAAAGCCATTTGAGAGAAGTTCTCAGCCTCTGTTAAAAACTCCAGTGCATTATCGTAATCCGTGTCACATGTCTTCTTATCCGGCTGAATCGGAGAAGGGTAGTTGTTTTCCACAGCCCTTTTTCTTTCTTTTTCCATGTATGCACCACGAACAAGCTTCACGCCATATTGTACGTTTTCGGCTTTTGCCCATGCAATGCTTGCTTTTAAGAACGCCAAACGGTCATGACGGTACATTTGAACCGTGTTAAATACAATTGCGCGTTCCTTGTTGTATTTCAGCATCATTTCATGCGTAATCCGGTCAATAACATCCTGGATCCAGCTTTCTTCCGCATCGATAAAAACCGGTACATCTGCTTCAAAAGCTTCCTTGCAGATACGGTTTACCCGTTCCACAGTTTCGTGGTATTCTTTCAGATCGCTTTCCGAAATGTTCTCAATTCCTCCATTTGTCAATTCCAGCAGGCCAAAACGTGAAATACCGGTTACTTTGAAAACTGCAAATGGAATTCCCGGATTACCTTTTGCCTTGTGAATAGTCGCAATGATTTCTTTTGTGGTGTGTTCAAAATCCTCCGCGCTGGTTTTTCCTTCCACAGAATAATCCAGGATAGTTCCCACATGGTGTTTCCACATGGAATCGATCGTAGATGTACATTCTTCAATAGTTTCTCCTCCGCAAAACTGAGCGAAGATGGTAGATTTGATCATTCCCTTGATAGGAAGGCCGATGTTCAAACCAAAACGGGTCAATCCTTTTCCGGATTTAACGAGGAATGGACTTGCCATAACGGAAAAAAGAAAATGTGCTCTTTTCAGATCCTTGTCGGACTTGTGTTTGAACGCAATTTCTGTGTTATTAAAAGATATCATGGGGCAAAATTAATCGCTTTCGAGTATTTTTGTTCACCTTTAATCTGAATTTATTTGTTACATCATTGAAATTGGCGCTTTGAAAAAAATAAAATGCAATTCTTACACCGTAGAAGTTGGTAATCTGGAGCTTTCTTCTTTTCCGGCGATGCTTCAGGAATCCTACAGGGATGTTCGAAAAGTAATTGTAGTGGATGAGAATACACATGATTTTTGCCTGGAATACCTGCTCACTGCTTTTCCAACACTGGAAGATGCTGAAGTAATCCTGCTGCCAACTGGTGAGGAGAATAAAGTCATGGAAGTTTGTTTCCAGGTATTGGAAGCGCTTTCTGATTATGGAATTGTTCGCTCAGACCTTGTAATTACACTTGGTGGCGGAGTTGTGAGTGATATGGGAGGATTTATTGCTTCTATTTACAAAAGAGGATTGCCCTGTGTTCATATTCCCACCTCGTTGATGGGAATGGTTGATGCGGCTATCGGCGGGAAAACCGGTATTGATTTGGGGAATTTAAAGAACCAGATAGGCACTTTCTATGATCCGGTTGCTATATACGTGGATCAGCGTTTCCTGTCGACTTTGCCGGAAGAGGAGTGGAGAAGTGGTTTTGCCGAAGTATTGAAACATGCTTTGATTGCTGACAAAAAAGAATGGGAACGTTTGATATCCAGCAAACAGGATGAATTATTTTCCGAAGAGAACGTGAAAAAGATCCTGGAAAAATCAATTGGTGTTAAAGCGAAAATTGTGACAGAAGACCCACTGGAAAAAGGAAGCCGTAAATCGCTGAATTTCGGTCATACGATCGGCCATGCTATTGAAGGATATTACCTGGAACTGAATCCGATGTCGCATGGAAACTGTGTTGCGCTCGGAATGATTGCCGAAGCATATTTGTCGAATCAGAAAGGAACGTTAACATCGGATGAACTGAACGAGATAGTGCAGGTCATGATGGCTTTGTATCCGTGTCCGGAAGATTTATTGACGGGGGTTGGAATAATGCTTGAACTGATGAAAAACGATAAGAAAAATGATCAACAGGGAGTGAGGGCTTGTTTTTTGAATAAGATCGGAGAATGTTCCTGGAATCATTTAATCGATGAGAATGATATCAAGGCGGCGTTTAATTATTTGTACCAATGTTATTATAAAAATTAAATTGATATATGGTGGGCACGCGATTAATCGCGTGCCCACCATATATCCTATTTCTTCAATTCCAGTAACTTCGATTTGATCTTTTCCAGTTTATCTATCAGGATTTCATTTTGAGGTCCATGATTTGCTTCAGTAACATGTTTATCGCCAGATTTCAGGGCTTTTTTGGCACCGTCAAGTGTATATCCCTGTTCTTTTACAAGTTGATAAATCTTGTTAAAATGTTCAATGTCTTTTACAGTAAATAACCGATTTCCTTTTTTATTTTTCTTGGGTTGAATGACCGTGAATTCTTTTTCCCAAAACCTTATCAGCGAAGTGTTTACGTCAAATATAGCAGCAACTTCCCCGATGGAGTAATATAACTTGGTTAAAACAATATTTTCTAATTTACTCAAGACCAACTATTTTGATTCTGTGAAAATAATGATAATTTTGCACCGTCAGAAATATTATGTCCTTAAAAACTTACATATTTTCGATAGCTGTCATTCTAACGAGCGGTGCGGTTCAAGCACAGACAGCTACAGGTTCTTTACCTCAAAAGAGTCCGGTTTCTTCGGATACCCTTTCGAAACAGGCGACGGCTTCTGCGGTATCAGCAGTAGATTCTGCTCCAAAAATCAATAAGCAGGTAGAAGAAATCATTCAATTCGCGAAGAAATTTTTAGGAACTCCCTATCATTATGCAGGCTCCACACCATCCGGTTTTGACTGCAGTGGTTTTATTTACTACGTAATGGGGAACTTTGGAATGCGTCTTTCGCGTTCTAGTCCCGGATTGGCAGAGTTTGGAAAAACGGTTAAATTGTCTGAGCTGCAACCCGGAGATTTGATGTTCTTTAAGGGCAGAAGTACGCGTTCGGCAGGTGTAGGGCATGTTGCAATGGTTGTTGAGGTAAAAGACGGCGTTATTAAGTTCATTCACAGTTCAACTTCCCGCGGAGTCATTATTGATACCTTCAACAACAGCGGGTATTATGTGCCGCGTTATTTAAAGTCCAAGCGTTTGGATTACGGGGGAATTGCACCTCGAAACTAGTGTTTTGCTTTCTTTGTTCTTAAGTGCCACAGCAGGTAAAGAATGCATAAAAAGGCCATTCCTGCACCAAATAAAAACACGTTCCAGATCGATTCCAGGTTATTTTTGTACCACAAGTTGGTAGATAGAGCGCCGCTAAGCACGCCGAATTCCAAAGCGATAAACATGGTCCCTGTTCCGCGTCCACGCCTGTTTTTAGGAGAAAGATCAGCTGTCCAGGCAAAAATAGTCGGAGAAATGATCCCGGTCGCTATCCCGAAAATGATCGAAGAAATATAATACCAGCTTTCCGTTTTTGACAGACCGATCAGAATCATGGAAATACATAGTATAACCATCCCTGCTGCCAGTGTTTGTCTTCTTCCGTAAGTATCCGACACTTTTCCGGTCACCAATCGAATTAAAATAGTGGCCATTACGTAGAAAATGAAGAAAGCCCCCTTATTCTCAATGTGCAAATGATCTGAAATATCCGGGGAAAGCACCAAAATAATTCCCGAACACATGGCAGAAAGAAACATCACGACAGCTACAGGGATCACGCTGGGTTCAATAATTTCATCCGATTTGATCTGAAGGTTGCTCCATTTGAATTTTGCAGGTTTTGCAAGTGTTTCCTTTACATTGAAATACAAGATGTAAGAAAGAGCAGTGAATAACGCAGCGGTAAAAAATAATGCATCCCGGTTTCCGATATCTACAATAAAACTGGAAAGTCCCTGACCCAGTCCCATACCGATTGATATAAAAGTTCCCCAAAGTCCCATTCCGAAACCACGCTTGTCTTCGGGTAGGATATCAGTAATCAAAGCTGTTGCACCGGTAGGGTAAAAGCCAACGCTGAATCCATGCAGGAAACGAAGAGTCAATAAAAACCAGGTTGCAAATGCAAAGGAATACAAGGAACAAACAGCCACAGAGATCAGCAATCCAATTAACATAACTTTTTTGCGCCCGATAATGTCTGAAAGTTTACCGGAAAATGGCCTGGAAAAACCTGCCGAAATGGTAAATAATCCGATGATCAATCCTTTTAAACCCGGAGAACCAAGATCAGTTAGAAACGCGTTCATTTCCGGAATTACAATATTGTAACTCGTTGTGAAAAGAAGCATGGAGAAGCTTAACTTCCAAAAGTTGGAACTATACGTTTTCAAGATAGCTCAAAAGTAGTCAAACCTTTTGGTTAGTAAAGGAATCCGGATTCTAAAACTTCCCGTATTTTTGATAAAAAGAACTTAAAAATGAAAGAAGCTACATTGGGAGCCGGATGTTTTTGGTGCATTGAGGCATGTTATAAAGATCTGAAAGGAGTTATTTCCGTGACTTCCGGCTATGCCGGCGGGCATGTCGACCATCCGACCTATAAGCAGATTTGTAATGGAGATACCGGACATGCAGAAGTAGCCCGGGTCGTTTATGATGAATCACTGATCTCCTTTGATGAGTTATTGGAAGTATTTTGGTTTGTTCACGATCCGACGCAGTTAAATCGCCAGGGAAATGACATAGGAACGCAGTATCGTTCGGTTATATTCTATCACGATGCAGAACAAAAGGAGAAAGCATTGGCTTACAAAGCAAGATTAACAGAGGAACGTGTATGGGAAAGTCCGATTGTTACTGAAATTTCGCCGATTTCCAACTATTTTCCAGCGGAGGATTATCATCAGAATTATTTGGAATTGAATCCGGGAAATGCTTATTGTCAGGCAGTGGTAAGGCCGAAGTACGAGAAATTTAAAAAGGTGTTTGCTGACAGATTGAAATAAGACTTGAGATAAAAGACTATAGACTTAAGGCTGAGATTTGTCTCTGGTCTTTTGTCTATAGTCTCAAGTCTATAATCATTACAATTCATCTTCTTCAGTCGGTGGGCTTGCAGGCTTCCCTTTTCCACCTTTTCCACCTTTTGCATCTTGTTTTTCGGCTCGTTTTTGCTGCATCTTTTCACGTTTTTCCTTTTCCCATGCCTCATACTTTGCGTATTGATCAGGTGTAAGGATCTCTTTGTACTGTGCATTTCGCGCATCCTGGTTTGCCTTCAATTGAGTCATTTTCTGTTCTCTGGTCAAAGAAGTATTGTCACGGATAGCATCATTTTTTTGTGCTATTCCCAGGTTGATGTCGTGGATCTTAGTTGTTTGAGCATCGTCGAGGCCCAGTTTTGTTTTCATCTTCTGAGCTGAGTTCGTTGCTCTTTCTTCCGCAGGTTTACGTTCTCTTTTTTGGTGTTGTGGCTGCTGAGCTACTGCTGTTCCGCCAATTACCATTACTAATGCTAAAATAAGTGTCTTCATATTAAACTGTTTTATTTGTTTCTTATCGTTAAGACAGAAATTGTGCCAATTGGTTTAATCGGATAAAAGACTTCAGATAAAAGACTTCAGATAAAAGACTATAGACTTCAGACAGAGATTTGGTCTCTTGTCTTTGGTCTATAGTCTCAAAGTCTTTATTTACATCAGTTTATTATTGTATTTTCGGGATATGCAGAAAATCATTTTCATTCTTTTCGCAGCGGTTGCAGGAACAGCTTGTTCAGTTATAACGGCTTCCAGAACGGATGGGAGAGAGGTCTTCATGAATCACAAACGTTTGGGAGCTGTTCCTTTTGAGTTGTATTACGACACCACCATCACCAAGATTTCACTTTTTGGGAACCAGATTACTGATATTGACAGCAATATTGTCAATCTTCAGCACTTAGAGGTGCTTTATTTAGGTCGCAATAAAATGAAATCATTCCCGACATCAATTTGCGGTCTGAAGAACCTGAAAGTGCTTAGTTTGGCGTATAATGATATTGATTCGATCCCGGATTGTATCTGCAGGCTTCAAAACCTGGAGCGCTTGTTTTTATCCAATAACAAATTGGTATATGTTTCTGATTCTTTGGGAAGTTTGAAAAAATTGGAGCAGCTCGATCTGAATCGGAATTCCATCAGGTATCTTCCTGAGGACCTGGGCTATTTGTCATCGATGCAATTCATGGACCTGAGTTTTAATAACCTGGATAAGCTCCCGGATTCTATGCAGTACATGCGGGGATTGAGAGAATTGAACCTTCAATATGCAGGAGCCATGTTGCGGGTTCCAGAATCAGCATGTACTTTAAGGTTTATTGAGAAAATAAAAGCCGATCCGTCTATTGTGTTCCCCATCTGTTTTTTATCGCAGCAGACTAATCGTTTGGTGATTTACATCGAGCCGTGATTTCTTCCCCAGAAATAGAATAGTACGAAATCATAGCTTGTATGCGCAGCTATACAAAACCATAATCCTTGTTTACCTGAAATGGCAAAGCTCAATACCAGTATGAATAAACAAACCAGGAGGCCGTATTTGGTTGTATCCCAATCCTTCGGGTTTATATAGCCGTGGATAGCCACAAAAGCCACGGAGGCCAAAATAGGATGCAACCACTGCTGAACAGCTACTCGGAAGAGAATTTCTTCGCCAAAACCGGCACAAAGTGAAAGGAAAAGGATATCGACAATCGATAAACGCATATCCCTGATCAGTTGATGCTGACCTGAAAAGCTCTTGCGGGCTTCTTCCGTATTGGTCATTATGAGCATGAAAATTCCAAATGCCATGCCGTACTCAATGCCTATTCCTGTCCAGATTGAAGCGATTTTGTCTAATTGTAAGAATTGGCTTATTTCAGGCATTCCGCAAAGGAACCAGCCGAGAGGTGCCATCAATAAAGTGACAAATCCCATGAGATAAACCTTCCACTTTGACATTTAGGTCAATTTATCAATAATTGACTGATGCTCGGGATAAAGTCCGGTTAGTTCTTGTGTAGTGAACAATTCGAAATCGGCGAAATCGAAACCGGGTGCTACTGCGCAGGAAACAAAAGCATAACCGGTGTCATTTTTCAGGTGAGAGCCAAAAATAGTTCTTGCGGGGACCACATGAAAAGGAACTTCATTTTGCGTTAAATCGAGTCCGAGTTCGGTAATCTGATGTTCGCCGTTTTCCAGGATGCTGTGGACCAGCAAGGGAGAACCTTCGTGAAAGTACCAGCACTCATCCGATTGTATGCGGTGGAACCTTGAAACGCTGTTTCCTGTAATTAGAAAGTAAATGCTTGTTAAGAGTTGCCTGTCTTTTCCCGGGATTGATTCTGAAGAACGGTAGGTTTCAGCGTAAAAACCACCTTCCGGATGGCTTTTCAAATTGAAAGCTTCAATCAGATCCTTTGCTCTCTGCGGAATTTCCATGTTTATTCGATAATCGGTTTATTGACCGGGTCTTTTTTCTTTTTAGGAGTGGGAATGAAATACCTGAAATCGATAGTGAAATAACCTGCCGATATTGGCTTATAAGCAGACAATTGTTTGGCTGTTCCACTCTGTCTCAAAATAGAAACACCGAAGAACGGAGGTTTAAATGGAACTTTGGCTCCAAAACCCAGATAGAATGTTCCTGCTTTTTCAGTTCGGTACTCAAAACCTACACCCGCGTTGAATGCAAAATAGGTGCTTGCGGTCCTTCTTCCCTGTATAAAAATAGCTTTTTTGGCTTCAGGCAGCATGGAATCCTGTACATCAGAAGGATAATGAGTAATGGATACTCCAAGGGAAGCATCTGCATACCATTTCTCGCTCAGCGGAACGTAAAAAAGTGCATTGAGCGGAATATCATAATTAATGAAAGAGAGCTTCTGACTGTCGTAGATATTGGAATCAGGAATGGAAACACCCACATTGTAAACTCTTCTGACTTGTGAAATCCCGGTTTCGATACTAATGGTTTTAGTTAATCCGATCCGGATAGTTGCTCCGAAAGTAAATCCCCATTTGTTGTGAAAATCTGTTGTCATTGAACCTGTACTGTCTTGCATTTCCGTATGTACTGCACCAATGAAGTTGTTAGGAATAACAGGAGAAGCTACGACACCAAAATAGGAGGGAAAACGTTCTTTTTTTCGTTTTTGACCAAAGGAACCAATCGAAAAAGCACAAATAAATAGGATTAATAGGAATTTCTGCATTGTACTTTTCTCTCTTTTTCTCTTAAACGGATTTTGTTTTGAACTCGTTGGTAAACTAACGTTGATTTGTAAAACTTATTGTTTCCACTCGGTCAGGTATTCAATGGGTTTGCGCTGTCCTTTCGGCCATTCTATAGAAGGATAGCCCAGGTAGAACAGCCCCACGCAGCGTTGTTCATTGGTTAGACCAAGGAATTCATGGAAGCGTTCGGATTTCATAATCCCGGGCGTAGACCAGAAAGCACCGATTCCCTGAGCGGTAGCTGTTAAATGCATATTTTGGACAGCGGATGAAATGGCTGCAAAATCATCGTCTTCGGAAATACGTGTCCCTTCCTCGCGGTGCAGTATCAATGCGATTACTGCGCTTGCCATTTTAGGGCGGCTCATCAATTTTCCCAGTTTACTGTCGACTTGTTTGTCTTTAGGTGTTTCTGACAAGTAAATGCTTCCCAAAGCTTCAGAAAGATCATTTAGCGCATTTTCCTGGAAAACGATGAATCTCCATGGCTGTGTCATCCCGTGAGTTGGTGCCCAAACTGCATTGTTTAGCAAAAGCTCTATCTGTTCTTTGTGTACTTTTCGGGTACTGTATTGTTCCGGATATATGGTTCTTCGATCGCGAATAATCGCTGTTACTTCACTCAGATTGTAACGCATTCCTTCATTTTTTTTGTAAAAGTACTTCGAATTCACGAATTACATACCAACTATTTAGCGATCCGAACCATTTCCTCCTTCCTTCAATGCTTTTTGGATCAGGAAGAATATTTTGTCGATTGTATCATAAGAACCATTGGGAACAGGGCCCAGTGCCGGCGCGCTGATTACATATCCGAACGGGTCTATGAGTATGTAGTACGGGTAATTGACCACGTTGTAATTCTTAAAAATCGAGTTACTTTCTTTGGCAGGAACCACTTTCCATGGTAATTCATTCTTCAGTTTCGATGCATCAATTTCCGGTTTGTCCTTATAGACCATTACAAAGCTAAAATTGTCTTTGTAACGCTCATAGATCGGTTTCAGCAGGTTCATTTGTTTCATGTTGTCCGTACTGGTCGGATCAGTAAAGAACAGGTACAGGTATTTCTTTTGGAAACTGTGCAATGTGAGATCCTGGGGGTTGTCTTTTAGTAAGAAATCGGGTGCCTTGGATCCCGAACTTAATTCGGTTAGCCTGAAATGAATGTTTTGTGCAATGATCTTGTTTTCCGGGAACAAACCGAATTTGGATACACTATCCAGGATAGTCAGGATATTGGTCTGTGGATAATCCTTCTCGTAAAAGCATTCCGAAAGTGTTTTTAACATAACCAACTCCCGCAGTTTATAATTGTCATGCAAGGTGTATTCTTTTCCCATTGCATTGTAAATGGCCGAAGGACTTGATTTTAGTATTCCAAGGTAAATTAGGTTGTTTATTTCAGAATGGATTCGTGGCAGCAATTTTTCATAGTAATGATTGATGTACTGGAAATATGCTTCATTTTGGTAATAAACAGGTGTGGGTCGGATGTAGAAATCGTATTTTTCATATTGGTTGCGTGATCCCATAAAACGAAGATCATCCAATTTGGCAATAGTGTATTTTCTGTGATAGTTGAAATAGTTATCGAGCGTATCTGCTTTGTAGTATTTTTCAACATTCATTTTAAAAGTGTCGAGCCTTGCAACAAAATATTTCGAATCAGCATTGTTCTTGGTATAATAACGTGCTACAAACTCATCATTCCATCGATTGAACTCCAGGATTTTGTAGTTGATGTCATCTTTCGGCAGGCCGTAGAAGATCAATTCAACGAAATTTCCGGAGGGGTTATACGGGTCGTATTTGCTTTTTTCCGGAAACAATACTTCGTACTTTCCTGAGGGACTGGCAAACATATTTGCTTTGTTGTTCCCGCATTTTAAGATCAGCTTACGTGTTTCATCGAGGTTAAAAACCAGGCTGAAAGTACTGTCTTCTTTTACTGTTGAAGATGCAATGCGTTCTTCTCTCAGTGTAATGTAATCTGAAATTTGGTAGACTTCTATTTCTTTTCCTGCGTAAGCCGGAGCAAATCCGCTAATCTCTGTGAGTGATTGTCCATGGACATGAGAGAATAGGATGAAGATGAAAAAAAGGATAAGAGTGTATCTGTTCATGTCTAATTAACGAGCTGATCGAAATTTGTTACATACTTATCAATTTTCCCGCCATTTTTATAGATCTCGCGAATAATTGTTGCATTGATGGCAAACAAGGAAGTATCAGGAATCAGGAAAACTGTTTCTATCTCAGTCATATCCCGGTTCATCAAAGCTATTGGAACTTCATAGTTAAAGTCTTTCACATCTCTCAATCCGCGTAAAATGTAATTGCAACCTTCATCTTTACACATTTCTACCGTGAGCTTTTGGTAAGTGATTACCCGGATTTTTGCTTCTCCTTCAAAACAACTTTGAATGTGCTGTAATCTCTTTTCCAGCGGGAACAAATAGTTTTTGGTAGAATTGATACCTACAGCAATAACGATTTCGTCGAACAAATCGAGTCCTTTACGGATAATATCTTCATGACCTTTTGTAAACGGATCAAAAGATCCCGGAAAGCAAGCACTTTTTTTCATGTCATTAAAATTGGAAGAAACTAAAGTAAACATTACCAAAGTTCCTGGTTTCTAAATGTCCTTCTTCCTGGCTCAGGTCTGTTTGTTTTCCGTGTTCAATCAAACAGATTCCTCCCTCGTTCAGAAGTTTACGTTCACGTATGATACGTACGATGCTGTCGTGGAATGTGAGGTCGTATGGAGGATCTGCAAAGATAAGGTCAAACGTGTCCTCACACTTTTCCAGGTAACCCCGTACTTCATTTTTAGTAATGAGCCATTCGTCTTCGATCCCGAGTTCGTTTTTCAATTTGTACATGAATTTGATACAAACAGGATGCTTGTCTACGGAGGTAACATTTCCCGCTTCCCTGGAGAGGAATTCGAGTGAAATATTGCCTGTTCCTGCACAAAGGTCCAATATATTGAGATTGACCAGGCTGTACCTGTTTTCCAGTACATTGAAAATACCTTCTTTTGCAAAATCCGTTGTGGGTCTTGAAGGAAAGTTTTTAGGAGGACTAAATCTCCGGGCTTTATAAATACCTCTTACTATACGCACAATGTCTGGAATTGAAGGTGGTTGGACGGTTGGATTTCTATTTTAGAATGTTGAAATAACTGGATCTTTTTTAAATGGGATTCCAGCTGTTTCTGAGTATTTTCACTCTGTTCTCCGGTGCCATGAAGAAATAATTCGTTTTTAGAATCAATTTTAAGCTGAGTAAACACAGTTGCCAAATGGTATACAATGTCTTCTTCGCTTTGATATTCCTGGATACTTGCATGTGCAATATTCCCGTCTTTTCGGACTACCAATGAAAATTGCTCTTCGTGGACAACCAAATGGCTTCGCAACGGAATGAGCGACCCTGTTGTAAGCTGGCGGAGAACATGGGCTATTTCATGCTGAATCACAATTCTGGGTGCTTTGAGTATCAGAACGGACTTTACCCACATGGGAAGCTGGTAAATGATTACGGAACTCCATTCGGGCAGGCGGTTGTAATCGATTTCTCCTTTCGAAATGGTTTTATGAATCGTGTATTGAAGCAGTGTTTCCGGAGTTGAGGCTGCAAACAGCGAGTTTGGTACCAGGCAGAATTCATGCCCAAAATAGGAGCAGGAGAAATCATTGAAGCGATCCAGGTTTCCGATCTTTTCGATGACCTGGGTCAATACTTCTTTATAGCCTGCATCTGTTCGTTTGGTACATGTTGCTTTTTCCACTAGCTGGATTTCACTCCCAATAAGCTGGAAGGCTGTAATGCTTTGCTGAGTAATTTCAAGTATTAACTGCACAAATTCGTTTTGTACAAATATAAGAAAACTCATTTGGGTTATTCCCTAAATAGAAGTGAGTTTGTCCTGGTTAATAATCAGGTTTTTTTAGCACGCAGATTAATAGATTTCGCAGATATTTTCTTTTTACAAGTTGTTTACTATGCGTGCTATACCTTCTCGCATATTGGAGGTGTTGAAATTTACCAATAATCCAAGCTTTAGATTTGTCAACCTAAGATAGGTCGTCAACTGTTTAAAATGGAGGGAAGAAAAATCAGTCACTGATTTGAGTTCAACAATTACCTTATCTTCTATAATTAAATCAAGTCTATAAGCTACGTCAAGTTTTACATCCTTATATAAAAAGGGAACTTCAATTTGTCGTTCAACTTTCAAACCCTCTTTCTTAAGCTCATAGTATAAAGCTGCTTCATATACACTTTCCAATAACCCCGGACCAACCGTATTGTAAATCTCAAAGATAGCACCTCTGATTTTATAGGATATTTCGTTCTCTGTCATAGGTTGAAACTAATTACAAAATAGAAATAATGCACTATTGACTTTTTTGATTTTTATTCTTAATTTATTGTATATGAGTTGTTAATGAGGGATATTCGAGATGGTTTTAGCACGTGGATTAATAGATTTAGCTTCGCTGAACTTGCGTTTCGCAGATTCTTTTGTACAACTTTAATAAACATCTGCGTGATCAGCGAGATCAGCGTGCAAATTATGGGTAATTTTAGTTTATGAACTCAGCGTCTATTCAGGAGGAGTGTTACCGATTAATCTGTTCTTTTTTTGGACATACGCCCAATGAAGAGCAGGAGCTGCTGATACGTCATCTTTCCGGGTTTACATTTGAAACGGAAAATCCTTCTTGTTTTATTTTGAAAGGGTATGCAGGAACAGGGAAAACAAGCATCCTTGGAGCTTATATCCAGGCTTTGAATGTCTTGAAACGAAAAACGGTCTTGATGGCCCCCACGGGAAGAGCTGCCAAAGTACTTTCCATGCGGTCTAAAATGCCTGCAACTACTATTCACAAACGCATTTATTTTACGGATGCCGGACCGGACGGATCTATGAAACTCCAACTGGCTCCCAATAAATCGAAGAATGCGATATTCATCATTGATGAGGCTTCCATGATCGGGGATTACTCCCTGCAATCGGATGGAAGCGTTTCCCGGAATTTGCTGGAA
Organism: uncultured Fluviicola sp.; assembly: GCA_966248825.1. Taxonomy (GTDB): domain Bacteria; phylum Bacteroidota; class Bacteroidia; order Flavobacteriales_D; family Crocinitomicaceae; genus Fluviicola. Next base: position 24,539 of record CBINBC010000016.1, on the reverse strand, counting down.
GATGTTTTCCAGTATGCATTGAGCGGTGAGAATTGCAAGTTGATCTTATTGGGTGATGAGGGCCAGCTGCCGCCGGTTGGATCTGATGAAAGTCCGGCGTTGAGTACTGCTTACCTGAACCAGCATTTCCCATTGGTGAATTTTACGGTTTACGGACTTACTTCAGTGGTTAGACAGCGCACGGATTCCGGGATCCTGGAAAATGCAACACGTATCCGGTTGTCACAGGTACAGGAAACGATTCCTCAATTGGACCTGCATTCGTTTAAAGATATACAGGCTGTTCCGGGAGATGAGCTGATCGAAAAGATAGAATCTTCTTACAGCCATTTCGGAGCTGATGAGGTGATGATAGTTACCCGCTCGAATAAACGTGCCAATTTGTATAACCAGCATATCCGCAACCGGATTTTAATGATGGAAGAAGAGTTGTGCGGCGGTGATCTGCTCATGGTAGTGAAAAATAATTATTACTGGCTGGATCCTTTGAGCTCTGCCGGATTTATAGCCAATGGAGAATTATTGAAAGTACATCGGATCCGACGGATTGAGGAAGTTTATGGGGTGCGTTTTGCACGTTTGGAGGTTTCTCTGATCGATTACCCGGACCTGGACCGTTTCGAAGCGATTGCATTTATGGAAACACTAACCATTGAGCAGCCGAACCTGGACCGCGGTTTTTTGAAAGAATTATTCTTTGAGATCGAAAAAGATTTTATGCATGAGAAGAACAAACAGAAACGCTACCAGGAAATCATGAAATCACCTTATTTCAATGCACTTCAAATCAAGTTCGCATACGCAGTAACCTGTCATAAATCTCAGGGCGGACAATGGGCTGCGGTGTTTGTAGATCACGGTTACCTGGAACCCGAGCAGATTGATTTTTCCTTTCTTCGCTGGCTCTATACCGCTGTTACACGCGCAAGTGAGCAGTTGTATACGGTGAATTTGATGGAGGAATTGGTTGAGAATAGATAATTGAAAAGGAGTCAAAAGAGACAAGACCAAATGAATCAAGAGACAGGACTAAAAAGTTTGAGTAATCAATGATTAATTGTGAAGGTTCTTGATTTCTGATAATACTTGTAGTTCATCCTGACTCTTGTTTCCGGAAGTCTTGACTCAGGTAATCGGTAGGAGGACAGCATATTCCCTGAAAGCGTATTTTTTGATCGATCTGGCCTCTGATGTTGCATTCGGATTTTCCACACGAAGAACTCCGGCGATCGGGTATTTGTCGTTTGCCATATTCGGATAGGTAAGCTTTGCCCGAAGCAAGTGAATAGAGTAGAGACTCATTTTATCGCTTTCATAAATCCGAACGATGTAGAATACTTCATTCTTTTTAGAAACCACTTTGTGCTCCATGTAGGCCAGTTTCTTTTCACGGAGATAATTCGAATGCCTTGAAATTGGCTTTAAGTGAAAATAAGTCTCCATGAATGGATTGATGTGTGCTTCATTGTAGTTTTCACCTTTAATGGAAATTCGGCTCCTGGATTGGGAAGAATCCGAATTGAACTTGAAAGGAAATTCCGGTTTGATCTTTTCCCAGCGACCTTTGATAAGGTTGAAACGACTCAGCCTACCGATGGTCAAAATGATAATAACTCCTGAAAAAACAATGGATAAAGCTATCGACCGAATACTCCATTCCAGATCGTGGTCCCAAAGGGTAAGCAGGAACTGTGCTCCGAAAATGATGCAGTAATAAATGAACAAACGTTTAAAAACAAAGGATGAATCGATCATTTCCTTGTAGCTGAAGTAAGGCGAATTGTTAATCGAGTTGTTAAGAATAACCGCGAACACCGAGATCGTGACCAGGAAATAGAGTATGGTAAATAACCATCCGATCTGGTGGAGCGGGGGATACATTAGGAAGAAGTCGTAGATACCATGAGCCAGTGAAGCCAGTAAAAAGCAGACAACGATAGTCAGGAATGAGTGTTTTTCTGATTTGAACCTAAACAAAATCAATCCGTAAGCAATGATGGAAGTATCGAACATGTGCCCGACTGTTGAAAGGATTGCCCGCCCGTTAATGATCTCAGGTCCGCTTCTGCTGAAGTAAGTCACGTGTTCCACAGCCGAAAATCCCAGTGCGCAAACGGAAACGTACATCAAATAGTCGATTGGTTCTTTCAGGTGCGAACGGAATAAAAGGAAGAACACAAAGAACGCCGAAATCTTGGAGAATTCTTCGAGCATTCCTACCTGGAAAATGGCATACGCCAAATCATTCAGGATATTTCCATTGATCTCCAGTGCGGAGCCATCAAGGACGTAAGCGTGAAAACCAAAAACAATGAACACGGAGCTTCCACCCAGTAAAAAAGCGGCAATCACATGACCCAGGCTGTTTTTGTGATGGATATCAATCAGGCGAAAATAATCTACCCAGATCCAGGCAATAAAGAGCGAAATGAGCGAGTAGGTTAGGATCAGCAGCACTTTACTTTATTTGATGTTTAATAATTCCTGCCATTTAAAGGAAGTTGGTCCGCAACTGACCTTTACTACATCCAATTGTTTGTTTAATTTGTCAATGACGATTTTAGCTTCTTCTCTGTTTAAGTATGTTCCCGCAAGTACATTCAGTTCTGTCTTTAGTTTTTGAATAACTGCTGCCGTGCGCAAAGCAGATAAATAATCATTTCCACTTAAATGATATTTATTCAGTTCCGTTTGAATGGATTCGTTCGGAGCTTTTAAATTGGTTTTAACAGGATCAGTAAATGTGTTAATCTCCAGTAAAATTCCCCTGTTGAGGAAAACGTTGACTTGTGTGGACCGCAGACGCACGTTGGAAGAATCCATTTTTGCTTTCATGCGTTCTTCATCTGTTCCGCCCATGTATGCATTCCATTCCGTCCTGTCGGTTGCTCTTATTACGTTGGTCCCGTTCCATTTTCCAACTCCCTGACCTCGCGCAATGATGTTGAAGGGAAGCTTTTTATCCAAAAGTGCTTCGAATAACTGCCGAACAGAAACACTATCGGATGCCTGGAACAAGGGCTTGTCCAGGTCCCATTTATTGGATTCGAACTGGTCTACCAGGTTCAACTGTACGCGCGCATCAAATCCGGGTTTTGAATCTATTAAATTGACATGCAGCATTACTTCATCCGCATTGTCTGAAAGCGGCCCGTCCGGAATGGCAATCAAGCGCACTTCAAAAGGTGTTTTTAAGGTATCGGCTTTAAAGGTGAATTCCTGGGTGGAAATATCAAAAGTAGATGAATCCGCGAAGGTGTAAAGTCCATCCTTTTCAGTGAAATCTACCCAATGATAACCCATTGCGGATTTGTAATTGTCCAGACGTCTTTGGAATATTGCCAGTAAGTCAATAGCCTTCTTTTTCTCGATCTCTAATTCTTCGATGATCTTTTTATAACGTTCGTATTCCCCATAGAGGTAAACGAGTCCTTCCTGCTCTTTTTTTCGTGCTTTTTTACCTGAATCTGTTTTTGGCTGAGCAATGAATTCTCCACCGGTTGATTTCTTCATTGCTTTTTTCTTTTTCCTTTTCACGGAACCCGGAACCCTGGAACTGGTTGTGATTGTGCCCTGGGTCATATTGGAATATTTGTGTTCGTTGTTGTTGATCTCTTTTTCCGTTTCGTCCTTTTTCTTTTTCGCTGTTTCTATGTCATAATCATAACCTCTTTTGCCATAGATTTTGTCCCATAGTTTGGCAATTTTATCCTTTTCCAGTTCATTGATAACCGTTTGGAAGGTTTTTCCGTCACTGTAAGTTGAATCCGGAGACAAGAAACGGGTATCGTTTGAACCAAAGAGGTGGTAAGACTTACCATTTCGTTCTATGACTACCGTTGTCTGTTTTTTTGAATTATATCCCCAAACATCAAAATGAAGCTGCGTCAGTTTGTTTTCACCCACTGTTTCAAAATCGATAACCGGCATTCGAACCGGTTCCAGGGATGTTTTGTTTCGTTTGGAAGGGTCGATGATTTTTGCTTCGTAGGGGAATAGGCCAATTGCTTTGGGAAGTCCTTTGTTCCATTTCCCAGTTTCATCTTTTTCGCGTTCGTTCAGCAAACCTGATGTTTCGGAACCATCACCGGCAGCAATTAGGATATTCTTAAAAGTAGTAGCTGTTCCGCCCAATTGCAGGAATATCTCATAAGCTCTTTTTTCCACATAAGCGTTGGTCGCATAGTTCATGGCTTCTATGGCAACGAGTTGGTCTTCTACAGTCAGGAAATGGAAAGTTGCCAGCATGGCTGCTTTATCATCAAAGCTGAGACCGGGGTTCAGAACAGCCAGGATCTTTTTTTGAATTTCAATATTCCCGTTGTCATTTTTCAATGCTGAAGCGGGAAGTTTTGATTTTAGAAGTGCTTCAAATTGATTGTACTGCGTTTTGTAACGTTCCAGGTCGTTTTCCGATTGGCGGGATGCCAGCAGCATTTTATTCAGTTCCCATAAAGCCATTTTATTGGCTGCTTCGGCAATAATTCCTTTCGGTGATTTTTCAATTTCTCCTTTGCGGATGAAAAGTGAATTCGGATTATTGATGATATAACTCTCTATAGAATCGTAATTCAGCTCTTTGTTCATCAGCCGGACAAGTGGTCCGGAATATTCAAAATAACGCCCAATACTGTTGTCCAAAATAGGGCTTTTCTTTACAATGTGGAAAAGGTATGCACGGTCTTCAGCTGTCAGATCACTCGTTCCTTGTCCGAAGGATGTCAAACAGACAAATGAGATTAAAAAGATGTAAACGTATTTCATTCGTTTGATTATGGAATTCAAATATCTCTAATAATTGGTTTTACTAAAATACGTAACAGAAATAGTTGTTAACAAAAACCCCGACGATAAATGCCGGGGTTTGTTATTTAATGATTGATGACCAAAGGAATTCGTTCCCTGATTTCCAGATCGCTGCTTATTTCGATGTAATAAACACCATTCGAATAAGCGTTCAGATCAAATTCCCGGGTAAAGATTCCAGGATAAGATTCGTTGAAGACCATTTTTCCCTGTGCATCGTAAATGATGATGTGATCCATTGGAGTACCACTTGATTCTACGCGGAATTGCCCGTTATTCGGATTCGGGAACAAAGAGAAGTAGGACTGCTCTTTTTCATCGATTCCAAGACAACTATTTACACTGATAGTTGTTTGTGCAGTAGCCGAACAATTGTTTACGTCCACATAAGTATATGTTACAATGGAAGATCCTTCACCGGCTGCGGCAGGGTAGAAGATATTCGTTGTAATACCGTCACCCGTATAAGTACCTCCCGCAGGCAATCCGTTTGACATTGTAAACGGTGCGGTGAATGTACACACATCTGCAAACGGATTAATTGAAACCGCCGGAGTCGGATTTACAATAACCGGAAGAACTGTTGAGGAAGCTGAACAGCCATATGCATTCTGAACAGAAACCCAGTAGTTCCCTGTAGCTGTTACCTGAAGTACCTGACCGGTATATCCGGTTGACCAGGTATTTGTTCCGGTTCCGGATGTAAATAAGAATAATTCTTCTCCTTCACATATCGTTGTCGGTCCGCTTGGAGTGATGATCGGTGCTGCCGGAGCAGGGTTCACAGTTACAACAACCGGAGCTGAAGGCTGTGAAGGACAACCCGTCTGGTTTCCTACTACCGAGTATGAACCGGAAGTTGTTATAGTGATCGATTGCGTTGTAGCTCCTGTTGACCAGGTACTGTTCGGATCGGATGAAGTTAGGGTAACGTTGGATCCGTCACAAATTGTTGTTGATCCTGATGCCGAAATAGTTGGTATTGCAGATACCGGTATAACTGTTACATTGGTTGTTGCACTGGTGCTTGAACATCCGTTTGCATTGGTATATGTAACGGCGTATGCACCGCTGACCGTTGCATTAATACTTTGCGTATTTCCACCCATCGACCACGTATTTCCACTCGTATATGAAGAGGTCAGAGTTACGAATGATCCCTGGCAGATTGTTGTTGCACCGCCGGCGGTAATGGATGGAGGAGCAGGATTTGAGAATACGTTCACAACTACCGGAGCAGAAGCCGGTGACGCACATCCGTTTCCGTCAATATAGATTACACTGTAAACACCACCTGTTGTTACAGTAATACTTGGAGTTAATGCTGCTGTTGACCAGGAGTTTCCAGTTGACTGGGATGAAGTCAACGTAACTGAACCTCCGGAACAGAATGAGGTTGGCCCGCTTGCGGTAATAACAGGAGCCGCCGGAATTGAATTCACAGTGACAATTACCGGAGCAGAAGCAGGGGAGGTACACCCGTTCGCATCTGTATGAGTAACAGTATAAGTTCCGTTGCTGCTTACTGTAATTGTATTTGCTGTAGAACCGCTTGACCAAAGGTTGTTTGAGCTGTAAGATGAAGTAAGGGCTACAGATCCTCCGAAACAGAATGAAGTAGGTCCGTCCGGTGTAATAACCGGTGCTGCTGGTAGCGGATTCACCGTTACTACCGTTGAAGCTGATGCAGGTGAAGTACAGCCATTACCATCGGTTACTGTTACAAAATAGGAACCTGCGGTTGAAACAACAATTGATTGAGTCGTTTCACCAGTTGACCAAAGATTTCCACCCGTTGAAGAAGACGTTAATGTTACGGAAGAACCTGAACAGATTGACTCTGTAGTACCGGTAACGATGGTCGGTGCGAGAGGAAGTGGATTTACAGTAACTGTTTTAGGTGCAGAGGTTCCGGAGCTGCATCCCCCTGAAATTACCTGAACCACAAACGTTCCTGAACTACTTACGGTAATGGACTGTGTTGTAGCTCCGTTCGACCAGAAGTTATTTGTTGCGGAAGAAGATGTCAAAGTAACAGAACCACCAGCACAGAATGTCGTTGGTCCGCTAGTTGTAATAGTAGGAACCGCTGGAAGCGGAGATACCGTGATCGCTATAGGCGCAGAAGGATCAGAGGTACATCCCAATACTGTTTGAGTAACCGTGTATGAACCACTTGCACTTACTGAAATGGATTGTGTTGATTCTGTGGTAGACCAGGTATTCCCTGCACTTACAGAAGAAGTCAAAACGACAGAACCACCGGAGCAGAATGTTGTTGGTCCTCCAGGAGTTACTGTAGGTGCTGCCGGGATCGGGTTAACGGTTATAGTTTGAGATGCATCCGGACTTGTACAACCCAATACCGTTGCATTTACCGTATAAGTACCGCTTGCAGATACAGTGATCGATTGTGTAGTGGCACCTGTAGACCAATTATTCCCCGTCGCATAAGAAGAAGTCAAAACGACAGATCCGCCCGTACAGAATGTTGTTGGTCCTCCAGCTGTAATGGTTGGTGCTGCAGGGATCGGGTTGACTGTAACAGCGATTACGTTTGATGCTGCTGAAGAACAAGCGCCGTCAACAATTGAAACAGAATAAGAACCTGAAGCCGTCACGGTGATCGACTGAGTAGTCTCACCTGTTGACCACAAATAAGCAGTGCCCGGAGTTGAAGTCAATACAACAGATCCGCCGGCACAGAATGTTGTTGGTCCGCTAGCTGTAATGGTTGAAGCTGCCGGAGTGGGGTTTACAATTACGTTCGTCGCAGCAGAAGACCCGGAAGAACACCCCAGTAATACGTGCTCCACGGTGTAAGAACCGGAAGTTGTTACTGTAATTGATTGCGTTGTTTCACCGGTTGACCAAACGTTTCCTAACAGGAAAGATGAAGTCAGGACGACAGATCCGCCAGAACAGAATGTGGTTGGTCCGCTTGCCGTAATGTTAGGAACTCCGGGAATAGGATTTGCAGTAACATTAATAGTATTTGATTGAGCAGAAGTACAAGATCCGTCAACAACATTTACGAAGTAAGAACCAGAATTTGTTACCGTAATTGATTGTGTTGTTTCACCTGTCGACCAAACATTGCCTGTTGAAGAAGAAGAGGTCAATACAACTGATCCTCCAAGACAGAAAGTTGTTAAACCGCCGGCTGTGATTGTAGGGGTAGCAGGAGTAGGGTTCACAATAATATCTGTTTGAGCAGATAAACCGGATGAACATCCCAACTGAATTTCCTCTACCGTATATGAACCTGCTGTTGAAACAGTGATCGATTGTGTGGTTTCACCTGTCGACCACAAGTTCCCGCTGGCAGCAGAAGAAGTCAATACGATTGAATTCCCTGAACAGATTGTTGTTGCCCCGCTGGCTGTAATTGTAGGAACCGAAGGAATCGGATTAACAGTAACGTTTGTAGCAACTGAATTTGAGGTACATCCGAATCCGTTCGCTACTTCCACCGAATATGAACCGGAAGTGGTAACAGTAATGGATTGGGTAGTTTCACCGGTCGACCATAAGTTGTCAGCAGAAGCAGAAGAAGTTAATACAACAGATCCGCCAGCGCAGAATGTTGTTGGTCCGCCAGCTGAAATAGTTGGCACAGCCGGATTTGGATTTACAGTTACACTTAAAGCAGTAGCGTTTCCGGAAGGACATCCTGCTGTGATTTCCTCTACGGTATAAGAACCGGAAGCTGTTACGGTAATGGATTGAGTAGTCTCACCTGTTGACCAAAGATTTCCACTTGCAGCAGATGAAGTCAATACAACAGATCCGCCGTCACAGAATGTCGTTGGACCGCCTGTTGTAATTGTCGGTACGGAAGGAATCGGATTAACGGTTACAGTTGTTGGGATACTTGTCAGACTGGTACATCCGTTCGCATCGGTAATTTGGACGGAATAAGAACCGGAAGTTGAAACCGTGATTGATTGCGTTGTTTCACCCGTCGACCATAAATAGGAAGTTCCTGCGCTGGATGTTAATGTTACTGAATTTCCGGCACAAATTGTAGTAGAACCACTAGCAGTAATCGTTGGAGTCGCCGGAAGTGGGTTTACGGTTACAGTAATCACGTTACTTGGAGCACTCAGACAGGTAGCACCTGTTTCTTTTTGTACTGAGTAGTTTCCTGAAGCAGTAACCGTAATAGATTGTGTTGTTTCACCTGTAGACCACAGGTTGTTGTTTGTTGATGAAGAAGTTAAGACAACCGAACCTCCCGCACAGAATGTTGTCGGTCCACCGGCTGTTGCAGTTGGAGCTCCCGGAAGAGCATTTACTGTTACGATTGTTGGAGAGCTGGCCGGACTTAAACATCCTGCAGCATTGGTTACCTGAACAGTATAAGATCCGGAACTGTTTACCACAATCGATTGTGTAGTTTCACCGGTTGACCATAAGTAAGATGTTTCGGCACTGGAAGTTAAAGTTATTGAACTACCCAAACAGAAGGTCGTAGAACCACTCGCATTGATTGTTGGTGTTGCAGGTAATGCATTTACCGTTACAGAAGTTGGAGCGCTTGCAGCACTTTGGCATCCCAAAGCATCTGTGACCTGAACAGTATATGATCCGGAAGTTGAAACCGTGATTGATTGTGTTGTTTCCCCTGTTGACCACAAGTAAGAGTTTCCTGTACTTGAAGTTAAAATAACTGATCCGCCTGAACAGAATGTAGTAGAACTTCCCGCTGTAATAGTTGGTGTTGCAGGTAAAGCATTTACTGTAACAGTTGTAGGTGAACTAGCCGCACTGGTACATCCATTCGCGTCCGTAATTTGAACGGAATAAGAACCCGAACTTGTCACATTAATAGAAGCTGATGTAGCACCTGTTGACCATAAATAGGAATTACCGGCACTTGAAGTTAATGTAACGGATCCTCCCGCACAGAAAGTAGTTGGTCCGCCTGTTGTAATCGTCGGTGAAGCCGGTAAAGCATTCACGGTAACGGTTGTAGGCGAACTAACCGGGCTGGTACATCCGTTCGCGTCCGTAATTTGAACGGAATAAGAACCCGAACTAGACACATTAATGGAAGCTGATGTAGCACCCGTCGACCATATATAAGAAGCACCTGCGCTGGATGTTAATGTTACAGAACCTCCTGCACAAATTGATACTGAGCCGCCCGGAGTAATTGTCGGAGCAGCCGGTAAAGCATTTACTGTTACAACAGTCGGAGTACTGGCAGTACTTTGACACCCGTTCGCATCCGTAATTTGAACAGTATAAGAACCCGAAGTAGTCACGTTGATCGAAGCAGTAGTTGCTCCGGTCGACCACAAATAGGAATTTCCTGCACTGGAAGTCAATGTCACAGACCCACCTGCGCAGAAAGTTGTTGGTCCGCCTGCAGTGATAGTCGGTGCAGAAGGAATTGGGTTTACTGTAACTACTGTTGGGGTACTTGCTGTACTCTGACATCCTGATGGATTCGTCACCTGAACCGTATAAGAACCTGCGGTTGTAACATTGATGGAGGCAGTAGTTGCTCCGTTCGACCATAAATAAGAATTCCCGGCACTGGAAGTCAGTGTTACAGATCCGCCTGCACAGAATGTGGTAGAGCCGCCGGCTGTAATTGTTGGCACACCCGGTAAAGCATTTACGGTTACCACAGTTGGTATGCTAGCCGTGCTTTGGCACCCGTTTGCGTCTGTAATTTGAACCGTATAAGAACCGGAAGTTGTAACGTTGATAGAAGCAGTGGTAGCTCCCGTCGACCATAAATAGGAATTCCCGGCACTTGAAGTCAATGTAACGGATCCGCCTGCACAGAAAGTAGTTGATCCACCCGCTGTGATTGTCGGTGCAGTTGGAGTAGGGTTGACAGTTATGACCGTTGGAGTACTGGCTGTACTCTGGCATCCTGCTGCATCTGTAATTTGTACGGTATAAGAACCGGATGTTGCTGCGTTAATAGAAGCAGTAGTTGCTCCCGTCGACCATAAATAGGAAGTTCCTGTACTTGAAGTCAGTGTTACCGATCCGCCTGCGCAGAAAGTTGTAGCTCCACCAGCAGTAATCGTTGGTGCAGGTGGTCCAGGATTAACAGTAACCACCGTTGGAGTACTTGCTGTACTCTGGCATCCGGCCGCATTGGTTACCTGAACCGTATAAGAACCGGAAGTTATTACGTTAATAGAAGCCGTTGTAGCACCGGTTGACCATAAATAAGAGTTACCTGCGCTTGAAGTCAATGTCACCGAGTTTCCGTTACAGAAAGTTGTTGGTCCGCCTGCAGTAATTGTTGGTGCAGCCGGTAAGGCATTTACAGTTACTACAGTTGGTGTGCTAGCCGTGCTTTGACATCCGTTTGCATCTGTAATTTGAACCGTATAAGAACCGGAAGTTGTAACGTTGATAGAAGCAGAAGTTGCTCCGGTCGACCACAAATAGGAATTTCCGGCACTTGAAGTCAATGTAACGGATCCGCCCGCACAGAAAGTTGTTGATCCACCCGCTGTGATTGTCGGTGTGGTTGGACTAGGGTTGACAGTTATGACAGTTGGAGCACTTGCTGTACTTTGACATCCTGAAGGATTTGTAACCTGAACGGTATAAGAACCTGCGGTTGTTACGCTGATCGAAGAAGTTGTAGCGCCGTTCGACCACAAATAAGAATTTCCTGCACTTGAGGTCAGTGTCACTGATCCGCCTGCACAGAATGTGGTAGACCCGCCAGCTGTAATAGTTGGCGTTGACGGTAAAGCATTTACAGTTACCACCGTTGGTGTGCTTGGTGTGCTTTGACAACCGTTCGCGTCAGTAATTTGAACGGTGTAAGAACCCGAAGTTGTTACGTTGATCGAAGCAGTGGTAGCTCCGGTCGACCATAAATAAGAATTCCCTGCACTGGAAGTCAATGTAACTGATCCGCCTGCACAGAAAGTAGTAGGACCACCAGCTGTAATCGTTGGCGCTGTCGGTAAAGCATTTACAGTCACTACTGTTGGAGCGCTTGCCGTACTTTGACATCCTGAAGGGTTCGTCACCTGAACGGTATAAGAACCTGCGGTTGTAACGTTGATAGAGGCGGTAGTTGCTCCGTTCGACCACAAATAAGAATTTCCGGCACTGGAAGTCAATGTCACAGACCCGCCTGCGCAGAAAGTTGTTGGTCCGCCTGCAGTGATAGTCGGTGCAGAAGGAATTGGGTTTACTGTAACTACTGTTGGGGCGCTTGAAACACTTTGACATCCTGCCGGGCTTGCTACTTGTACTGTGTAAGAGCCTGCAGTTGTTACGTTAATGGATTGTGTTGTAGCACCTGTAGACCACAAGTAAGAACTTCCCGAGCTGGAAGTTAATGTTACCGAACCTCCGGTGCAAAATGTTGTTGAACCACCTGCGGTAATAGTTGGAGTAGCAGGTGTAGATCCGTTTGTTACACTAACTGCCGCAGAATTTGCAGAAGTACAGGAACCGTTGTCCAAATGTACAAAATAAGATCCGGCTGTGTTAACTGTAATGGATTGTGTCGTTGCGCCATTAGACCAAATATTGTTGGTTGGCGAAGATGAAGTAAGCGTAACAGATCCGCTTGGACAAAGAGTTATCGGTCCGGCAGGTGAAATAGTAGGTGTGCTTAAGGAAGCCGCAACCGTAACCGGAATGCTGTTGGATGTAAGTGTTGGACATCCGCCTACAATATTTTGCACGGAATAAGTCCCGGAAGTTGTAACCGTAATGGATGGAGTCGTAGCTCCGTTAGACCATAAAAGATTGGAAGTTACACTGGAAGTCAATGTAACGGATCCACCTGTACAGAAAGTGGTTGGTCCATCTGCAGTAATTACCGGAGTTTCACTTGCTGTTACTGTGATTCCGCTTGACTGATCAGAAGTACACCCACCGGTTGTATATGTTACCGTGTATACTCCCGGAGTTGTAGCTGTATAGTTTTGGTTAACAGCACCTGAAATAAGGACATTGTCTTTATACCATTGGTTTCCTGTAGTTTGTGAAGAAGTCAAAACAACGGATCCGCCTGAACAGAAGGTAGTCGATCCACCGGCAGTAACCGTTGGTGCAGCAGGTCCGGGAGTTGCAGTTACGGTAATGGTATCTGATTTTGCCTGGCACCAGTCACTCCAGGAAGAAGACGTTACCACATAGTAAGGTCCCGTTGCAGATGCCGAAATTGCCTGGGTAGTTTCATGGTTCGGATCCCAGTCATACCATTGGGAAGCCGTCGTAGATGTCAGCGTAACACTGTTTCCGTTACAGAAAGTTGTTGGTCCGCCCGCAGTAATTACCGGAGTGGTATTTAAATGAAGTGTGAAACTGTTTGAACCTTTGTTCGGAATAATTGCATCAACCCTTCCGTCGTTGTTGAAATCTGCTACAGCTAACCCGGAAGCGTCCAATTCTGAAGCAAATCCTGTGGTTGGAAGCGGCATTACATAGGATGCATTAGTGCCAAATCCGGTAGCAACACTTGCCCCTAACGTTCCTACGGTTGATACAGAATTATTGTAAACACCCATGACATCTAATTGGCCATCGTTGTTTATATCCACTATTTTGACTCCGGCAACTGCTCCTGAACCTACCGCAGTACTAATGACAGTGGTACTTACTCCCGCTGCACTTAAACTTGTATTTGTAGGTTCATGAATTTTAGCAATGATACCTGATCTTCCGACTATAATATCTTCGTCTCCATCTCCGTCCAAATCTGCAGATTCCAGTGCAGTTGTAGAAAAGAAAGCTGCATTAGAAACCCCTATATTGCCGTTAGCTGTGAAACTTCCGGTTCCGGTTCCTTTGTATTTTAAAAGTAGTGCGGTTGCAGTTGCCTGATTGTGTCCAACAACCACATCGTTAATTCCATCCAGGTCGTAATCTGTTATAAGAATAGCATGGGGCGTCGCATTTGTAGTGTAATTCACTGCTGCATTGAAAGAAGTCGCGCCGCTTGCTAACAAGACGGAAAAATTGGTGCTGCCTGAATTGGTTACCACAATATCTGCAAAAACATCGCCATTCAAATGACCAATCTTAGCTTGTACCGGAGTGGTACCTACAGTATAGTTTGTACCTGTGGAGAAAGTACCGCTACCGGTTCCGTAAAAAACAGAAATGTTATTGCTTCCGTTATTGACAACTACCAAATCCATAGAACCGGAATTGTCCAAATCCGCGCCGGTAATGTAAAATGGTGTTGTACCTGTAGTTAAGATAGCTCCTGCCGTGAAACCTCCCGATCCGTTGCCCAAATAAATTTGGGCATTGTTTGTTCCGGCTTGTGTAATTGCAACATCCTGGTTTCCATCTCCATTGAAGTCAGCTGCAAAAGCCGAACTAGGGGAAATTCCTACATCAATTAAGTTCGTTTGAAGGTAATTGTTGGTCGCATTTCCAATAAAAGAATTAAAATAGCTTCCGAAAGTTTGTGCCGAAACAATATCGGGATAACTGTCAGAGGTAAAATGATCTACTATAACTGCTTTAGGATTTCCGGGTGCTTGAATAGTTTGATATAAACTCAATACGCCACCGGTGCTTCCAAAGAAAATGGAAACAGTACTTGCCCCATTATTCGCTATTACAATGTCTTTAAACCCATCCTGGTTGATATCAAAATTATCGATTCCTTCCGGACCTAATTCTGTCGGATATGTGGCATGAAGAGTCAAAGTTCCCGACCCGTTATTTTTTAACACGGAAACAGTGTTAGTAGTATTCTTATTTACGGTAACAACATCAATGTCACTATCGTTATCAATATCACATAAAGTAAGATCGGCGCCGAATGAACTCCCTGTAGAAACATTTGATCCGGTAAAAAAATTCCCTAAACTTCCATTATTATTTCGAGAAATATAGACTCCGCTTCCCGTATATGAAACAACATCTAAATGATTATCGCCGTTCATATCTGCGACTTCCATATTTACAATAGAGCCTGTTATATTAAATGCCGTAGAATTAAATAATGTGGGATTTCCCAGAGTTCCGGTGAATAAAGTAAATTGAGCGGTACCAGAAGTAGCAACGATGTCCATCGCACCGTCTTCATTAAAATCTCCAACAGCCATGTATTTTCCGCTTGCGAACGTAATGGTAGTTATACTGTCAAAAACCCCATTGCCCTGGCCGTGCCAAATATAGATTCCCGTTTGATTGATGTACGCAACATCCAGTTTTCCATCGTTGTTGAAATCGGTAGTCCGTATATCCTGCGTTTGGGCTCCCGAACCTCCATAACCAACAGATGGACCAAATTTTCCATTTCCGAATCCTTTTTGGAATGAAAAGCGTTTAGTTGGAGCTGTGGCTGTTGGTACATAATTCGAACTGACAATATCCAGGATTCCGTCACTGTCAAAATCACCTTTTGCTATTCCACGGCTTGCAGAAAAGGTTTTACGAATGGAAATATCGTTCCTCGAACTGAAACAGGCGTTGGAGACCTGAGACCAATTCGTAAGAGCTATCATGGAGAATGATAGGAGAATAAGTAGTTTTTTCATATACGTTTAGTCAAGGTAACGGAAGTGTATTAGTTTCTACCAGACGAAGATAGTTATTTTTCTAACAAATCTGCATCGCTCGTTTGCGAATAACAGGATTGCTAAATCGAATTATCCTCGAAGTATTAGTTTTCAGTATGGTTTTAACGAAAAAAAAATCAAAAGGTTGTATTTTTGTGAAAAAACACACAAAATTAATTGATAATTCAATTAAAACAAACTATTCCTTATTTTCGCTCCCTATGCAAGACAAAATTACTTTTCAGTTCGTAAGTGAACCTACGGATGTGAATTTTGGAGGAAAAGTGCACGGTGGCGCGGTTATGAAATGGATTGATCAGGCTGCTTATGCCTGTGCTTCAACTTGGTCGGAAGGTTACTGTGTAACGGTCTACGTGGGTGGTATCCGATTCTTTAAACCCATTCATATCGGGAGTTTGGTGAAAATCCAGGCACGTGTTATTTACACCGGAAAATCGAGTATTCATATCGGTGTGGATGTTTTTTCACGCAAAATGAGCGAGGCAAAATTCGAAAAGACAACCCACTGTGTAATTGTTTTCGTTTCTGTGGATGAACAGGGGAATCCGAAACCAACGAATCAATGGATTCCGAATACAGAACGTGAGATGCAGCTGCAGCAATATGCTAAACGCCTCATGGAACTTCGAAAGGATATCGAGGTAGAAATGGGACCGCATTTGAAGGATCTTTTTTGACCTGTAGTGGCGCGATTAATCGCGCCACTACAGGTTGTTATGACTGCTGCATAAACGTTTTGTATTTCTTCCCGGTCCAGTAAATGACCAGGCTATTGGTATCTGTTCGGATCAACTGAATAGCCGGAAGTTTTAAAGTGATTTTTTTCTTATTCCCGTCATTCATGATGTATTTGTTGCGGTAGATGAACCAGCGTTTTGTCCATGAAAGGGAAGTTCCCATATCGGTAGCTGTTCCGCAGCCAATTACGTAAACGAGGTTTTTGACATTGTTGATAATCATAACACCTCTTGTTTTGTCGATCTTGTTTTCTACAAAGAAGGCAATATCAACTTGTCCGTCTCCGGAAAAATCCGCCTCAAAATAAAAGGGATTAAAGTCCGTCAGTATCTGGTGTTTTTGTGCCATTTCCGATTTCTCCAAAATGGGTTTTACCCAAGCAGGAATGTTGTTATTGATTAAAAGAGTATCTGTTTCACCGAACGAAACAGGGGCTAACATAAGTGCCCAGATCATTAAGCTGAAAGGTACGAGCGTTTTCATAAACTGAGATTAGAGTTTATCGAATCTAATTCTTTTGAAAACCGGATTTTTAACAAAAACCTGAACGGTCGTACCTGTTTATTGAAATGGATACATTTCCCGATCAATTGTTTCGGGGAATATTCAGCTGGTATGGAAACTCGGAACTGCTCAATGTCTGCTGAATAACCATCAGGGAAAGTTCCATCAGTTCATTGTTCTTAAAGATGATACCGTCAGCGCCCGCGTCCAGGCAGGAGCGCAGTATGAATGAATTGTTCTCATCGGTGACAATATAGACTTTCGCTAAGGAAGTTTTCTTTTTAATCTTGTCCATGATGTCAAGCCCGGTGAGGTTTGCTCCAAGGTTGTAATCCAGGAATATAATGGAATGGATGCCTGGTAAATCGGATAGAAATGCCTTGGAATCCGTATATGTACTGATCTTGAAATGATTTTGGTGCATGGCGTATGCTGTCAGCAGTTCGCGTTCCAGCTGTAATTTGTAGAGTGTCGTATAAAATGGATTGTCGTCCAGTACCTGAATGCGTAATCCGAAGAATGGCTGCTTTTCCATAACGTTTGTTTTTGTTTGTAAAATGGGTGCTTTCCTGCTGTTCAATCTATTTTCCGCGCTGAGTGACCTATATCAATTATGATTTCCTCACGGTTGAATGTTTTAGCAGTTCAACATTCGATTCCTTTCGAAATTCGTACCGTATTCCATAAACAAATGTTAAAGCCTTTGCGGAGACTGGGATCCCGGAAGAAGAGCAGTCGTGCCAAAAATGGAAATTGTTTTCAAAATGGAAAAACGAATTTTCATTTTGGAAAAAATTATGATTCTTTAAAAATCATGGAGAGCTAAATCCATAAAATTCCGGATAAGCCTGTAAACAGTATTCTCTGATCTCTTTTAGCATTCAATGGATCTGGTAAATATTGTGTCGAATAGCAAACAGTACCAATCCCGCAGTGTTTTTGCAGCCGATTTTAAGTAGTAAATTATTTCGGTGGCCGTTAACGGTACTTTCGCTGATAAATAATTTTTGTGAGATTTCCAGGCTTGTATTTTCCTGGCAGATGAGCTCGAGCACTTCTCTTTCCCTGCGAGTAATATCCATTTCTCCAAGCACTACTTTTTGTTTTTTTCCGTGCATAAAATGATGCATGGCCTTGATGGTTTGCTCGTTGAAATAGTAATCGTTTGCCACAACCGCCCGAATGGCTTTTTCCACCTCACTGAAGTCCGCATTCTTGGCCAGGTAAGCATTGGCTCCGGCTTCAACCATGGCTTGAATATATCTTTCTTCTTCGTGTATGGTAAGTATAATATTCCTGGTTTCCGGATGCCTTTCCCGCATGATCTTCATGGTTTCCAACCCGTTCAATACCGGCATGTTAATATCAATAAGAGCTACATGAATCGTTTCCGGGTAAGTGTCAAGCTGTTGCAGTAAATCTTCTCCGTTGTTACATTCCAATACAACCCTTAAATCGGTTATTGCATTTAACAATGATATAATTCCTTTTCGGAAAAGTACCTGGTCTTCTGCTATGGCGATATTAATCATCATTCTTTTGTTTGATTGCAAGGTAAACTTATTTCACACTTGAATCCATGGCCGGGAGAAGAAATGAAACGCACGTTTCCGTCAAGCGCTAGAACACGGCTTTCAATGTTCTTAATACCAATGCCTCTTTTGATCTTTTTGTCAGTTAAATCTACACCGACTCCGTTATCGCTATAGTACATATTTAAAAGGGGTTCTGAACCGCTGCAACTGATTGTTACGGATCCTGCTTTTGCATACTTCAAAGTATTGTTGAGCAATTCCTGGATGATCCGATAAGCGGCTAAAGCTACCATTGGGTCTATTTCCTCAGGTACATCTTCGAATTCATAGTGAATGTCAATTCCGGAGGCAGTTGAAACAGATTCCGTGTAGTTGCTCAGGGTTTGGTCCAAACCAAGTAATTCCAATTCAAAAGGGATAATACCATGTGAAATACGTCGCACACTGTTTATGCCGGTTTGAATGAGCTGCTTGCTCTGTTGAAGGGTTTCTTTATTTTTTTCAACTTCCGGATTTAATTGCTGAATGGAAAGAGAGAGGGTAGAAAAAATTCCGCCCAGTTCATCATGGACGTCCCGTGCAATGCGCAGACGTTCTTCCTCGGCCGATTGAATATTACTGCTCAGTAGTTCTTTCCGGTGTTCTGCCTCCATTAGAAACAATTCTTCCTGTTTTTTTAACAGGTTTTTCTGATAACGGATAAAAAATAAAATGGCTCCGCAAGCTATCAGAAAAAATGCAGCCATTGTTATGATTATGCCGTAATAAAAGTCTATTTCCTGCTGTTTTTCCAAAATCCGGTGAATATAAATAGGTAAAGAATAATTAATAAAAGCGTATGCAGTGTCCAGATATTCATGAGCAAAGGCTGTCCCAGGTAATTGATGTAATTACTGAAAGCGAACAAAATCAGAGACCCTGAAAAATAAATGAAGAAACCGGCATTTAGGTATTTCAAAGCGTTTTGTTGGGGGGAAACCACTTTACTTTCAATGGTCAGTGAACGTATAAACCAATGAACAGAACAGCCGATGAAGATAAAAGCCTCCAATGAGCGGGTGTAAATATTAAAACTATGCAGGTTTTCCAGGACAAAGGCATCCAAAAGGGAGAACAACAGGAACAAAATTATTACCAGGTAAAACCAGAAACGAGGAAGAAACGGTTTGCTTTGAAAAGAATAGTAAGAGAACAATAACAAAAATTCAAGTACCGTAAACACGTGCAGCAATGGCAGGTTGTTGATGCTTTTTTTCCATAGCAGTAAAGATACCGCCTGTGTTACCACCGACAGAAGCAGGTACCAGGTAATTAGTTTCAATTCCCTGCTTAAGCGATTGTATCGGACAACTGCCAGTAGGAAGGGGGCGATAATAATCCAGGGACCATAATTGAATAAAAACGATTTTAGCTCCATTCAACCTGAAATCCTATTCTTTCTTGGTTGGGCAGGTAGGAGGACAAGGATAGCTGAAATCATAGATGGCAGAATAATCTACTAACTTGCCATGCACCTCTTCAGGGATTCTGTTCAACAGCTCACCGGAGTTTATAGCTATCGGATTGTCGGGGTTATCATTGCGCTCAAAATCGAGAAGCGGTTCGATCAATAAGCACGGAAGTGGTTCTTGTTCTCCCTTTTCATTCATGTACTCCTTTATTCCAAGCCGACATGCAAATCCGGATATGGGGTAGTTATCTTTCCCGGATTCATTGAGATTGTAAGTCTTTATACGTTCTGTTAAATGAAGCAGGTCCTCTACCGATAGGCTGAACGAATCAATTTGCAGGGGTTTATATCCCGGCGGGAATGAGCCTTCAAAATTTTTTGGAACAAGGATGTAATTTTCATTTTGCCAGCGATTAATTCTGGTATCGGCTTCAGGAACAGATATACGGAAATGTTCAGTTGAATCGTGGAGTTGTGGGTTCATAATATGTGTATTTAGTATTTGACATCAAATATAAAAATTGTGCTGAATTTATCAGTATAACTTTACGTTATCAAAATAATGATACCTCTAAACCTAAACCAGATAAAAATACCTGGTTTCAAAAACCGGTATTTCTGAGTGAAAAATTCCCGGGTAATTGCTCTTACTTTGTCTTGTTAAGCGCTGCAGCCTTATAGCAGTGGGGCTGGTCCACTCAAAAAACAGACTGTTCCTGTTCGGTCAACTCAAACAGGAGGCGTAACCCGAAAAGCCTTATGAGTAGGGAAATTTAAACTACCCATTATGGCACAAATTTTTGTCGCAATTACAGTCGACGCAATTACACTCGCACAAAGTAAAACTGGAGGTTCGTGGAATGCTCCAATCAGTTTAGGAAGCTACAGTTCTTCTGATGTTTATGTAGAAATGATGGCACAGGGAAGTGCTGTTGTCAATGACCAGGGCGGATCAGAATTAACTATTTCTGCTAATGTCGGAGATGAAATTGTCTTTACTATTTCAGCTCCTGGCGCCGGTCAAAATTATTACCCGGTGCTTTACAACGCTGTATTAAGCAATACCAACGTAAGAAGTTTCGGTCCGAACACGGCAGAATGGAATAACTACTGCCTCCAATCCGGAGGGTCAGGAAGTCAACCGCAATTTGCCAATAAAATTCCTTCAGGTTATCCGAATGCAGGTAACCCGAATACATTTATTTGTGCACAATGGTTGTTCCAGGTTAACGGAGCAGGATCGACACAATACAACATGTCTTTTGCAGTATTAGACACCCAAACCGGAGCTGTCATCGGCTACTATCTTTGGGATCCGTTCATTAACGTTAATAACTAATCGATCGGAAACAAATTGCCGAACCGGCCCTTACTTTTTTGTCGGGGCCGGTTTCACAACAAAGCCACTTGAAATAAAAGCTGTTCCTGTTCGGTCGACTCAACAGGAGGCGTAACCCGAAAAGCCTTATGAGTAGGAATGATTAAAAAAGAATAGTATGATTCGATTTCAGTTATCGGCTCTTAGCCAAAACGACAATTACGACAAAAAACAAATCACAGCTACGGTTACTTATGCAGGCGGCACACTGGAGACAGGTTCATTTGCAACTTCCGAACCTGTTGATTTACCAATCCCGCCTACACCTTTCGGAACTCCACCGCCAACTCCAACCTGGTTTTTAGATGTGAACGGAGATGCAGGTGATGCATATTTTACAGTCGAAATCATGGATTACAATGTAGATCCAACACAAAAAACGCCTATTAAGATATCGCTGTCGGAGGTGATAGGATGGGCTCAGAAGAATCCTCCGATCAATAGTTCCGAGCCCCTTAAGACTAATCAAATCTGGCAAAAAGGCCAACACGGGATTTTCGGCTATGCAGAACAGGGGACGCCTGTTGCCGGTTTTGAACAAAATTGGATATACACCATTACAGCAGGTGTCATTAACCCGCAGGTAAATCCCGAGTAAAATGTATTCGAAAAAAAGCACCAAAATTTCCTGTTCGGTGCTTTTTTTCTAAAGAACTGTTCCTGTTGTGTTAAATTCATCAGGAGGCGTAAACCGAAAAGCCATATGAGTAGGTATATAAAAAAATAATGTCATGTCAAATACTACACTTAACACGATTACACTCAAGAACATTACTGCCCTGGATCCGGCGAAATATACCGTTTGGGTTGCAGGATTTATCCAACAGTCAGATGCATTCTTATATCTGAATACGGATGGGAATTTTACAGCAGACGCCGGAAATTACATCAATATCAATAACGGACTTACAGTCAATGTACCGGATGTAACAAACCTGGGAAACAACCGCCTGGTGTTCCTGGTTACGGAAACTACAACCACACCGGCGGCACTTTCACCGACTACCGGGTATACTGCCTATCCGTTTAATGCTGCTCCGGGAGTTTGTCCTCCGGGTCCTTACGATATTTTTGAATTTGGTCCCAATGCTCAGTATGATGTGTCTGCGGTAGATTCCTTTGGTTTGAATCTTTCCTTTACAGTAGCGAACGATTCATTGGTCTATGGAGCAATTCCGGCTATTTCACGTCCTGAGATTGCAGAAGCTTTTAAAACCTTTACCGGTTCTGATCCGCTTGGGAGTGCATTTAAGCAATTATTGTATACCAGTCCGACAGGTACCGGTTATCCCGATTCGATCATGGGACAGTTTTCTGCGATTGTTTCACCCAAAGATTGGTTGGCGATTAATACCACTGCCAGTGGACTGAACGGTTATTGGGACAATACCATCAATGACTTTTTCACTGCAGGCAATCAACTTAATTTGTATTTGAATGCCGCTACGGTGGGTACTTACTCAGGCACAAGCGACGGTACACAGTTTACACTTACAGGACCCAACAATTTAACAGTAATCATTCCTGCGAGTGATTTTGCGGGTAATCAAGGATTTATGCAGGCTGTACGTGGCATTAATCCGGGCGAGAATCAAAATGAATACGATGCCTTCAGTCAAATAGAAGCGGCCATTTTCCAAGCTATTTCACGCGGGGTTTTACTGGACGGAGTGGTAGCAAAAGGAGGGACCATTTCCGATAGCTACACTTCAACGGCGTGGACGAACATTCAAAACTGGTACACGAATCACAACAATGCTTACAACCAGGAACCGAGTGTTTATGATGCTTATGCCAAGTTTTTCCATTGCGCAAAAAATCATGGTGGAATAATTATGGGTCCTAACTCCGCTAAAACTCTGGGAATGGCTTATGGATTCAGCCTGGATGAAAATCCAAATGTGGGAAGCTGGTCAGCAAGTAATAATGTTCCGTCCAAAACCGATTACTCCGTTGGCTCCGGACAGGATGTAACACTTACCATCGGAAGGTGGATTCCGGCCTCCTAGAATCAGTTGGCTAACCGATTTTAACCATTGAAAACAGAAGAAGGCGAATTACGGTAGTAGTTCGCTTTTTTTTTGTTGTGACAACAGATTCTGGCGGGGAGCAAACAGGCGGCTTTATTAGTTTCGAGACTTTTTAACCTTTTTTGATCGTAAAAAGGATACAATCATTAAACCAATACCAATGCCGGTGATAGTGCCGGAAATAAAATCAGAAAGTTTAATATAGTGAGCAATTATTTGGGATATACTAATAACCAGAAGCCCAAGAATCGTTAAAAAGCGTGTTTGTGTTTTCATCCTGCAAATTAAAATGGTGTATTAACCCTAAAAATATAATTTTTCAACAGAATCCCAATCTAAAAACCAATCAGCAATCTAAAGGATTCAAACTGATACTAGTACATTCTTTATTAGAAGTTCGTCATACTCTCCGAAAGATTCTGATTACTTTGATAACAGAAGCACAACCCAAATTTATGCCGGAGTTTTTTTCTAAACCACAGATTTATGCACTGATCCGATTTATGCACTGATCCGATAAAAGCTTGAAACGCAGTACCTGCTTGAAATTTGGTGGGTATTAACGAAAAAAGCCACTCGTTTGAGTGGCTTTTTGTGAACCTACCGCAACTAGATTCGAACACCCTAGAGGAACAAACACACTAAATTATTCACCGGAAAAACTCACAATATGAGCAAAAAAATAGAAGCATTCAAAATTGAGTTTGCGAAAAATTTGCAAGATTCAGATTACAAATTTATTCACGATTACGACCGAATTGAAACGTGTATAGAAGTCATTTGTATCTCCGATTTGATACCACGGAAAAACAAATTCAAGTTCTTCAAATTTGTAGGAACTAGGCGAATATTAATCAAATCAAACAATAGCTTTTTAATTGAGTATTGCATCAAGCAAAATGGCAATAGATTTGAACTTTACGAACTGGTACTTTCAAAGTACAATCAGTTTGAAAGAGAATTGTACGAATTTGATTTATAATTTCTAAGGAAAATTTTCGTACAAAAAATTAGCACGAAAATTATACCCCCAATTCCAATTGGTTTTCGACGAGCGAATAGTAAGCCCCACGCTCGGTAACTAAACTTTGATGCGTACCAATTTCCACGATCTCACCTTTTTCCAGAACTATTATTTGATCAGCATTTTTCACCGTAGATAATCGGTGTGCAACAATTACGACTGTTTTGTTCTCAAAATGATGGCTTAGATTGTTATAAATAATGCGTTCATTTTCCGAATCAAGAGACGATGTTGCTTCATCCAAAAAGAAAAAATCTGCATTTTTGTATACCGCTCTTGCTATTAAAATTCTTTGCTGTTGACCTCCCGAAATGCCTACTCCGGATTTCCCTAAACGTGTCTTCTCCTGTAGAGGCAAATTATCGACAAAATCTGTAAGATTGGATATTTCTAATGATTTATAAAATCTATCCATATCGTCTTCAGAACCCATTACTATATTTCTGTAAAGTGTTTCAGAAAAAATATAACCGTCCTGCATGACAATTCCAGATTTTGACCTTATACTTTTTGCAGAAATATTTTTCAGTTCA